>CAMAVM010000006.1 GCA_945861705.1 Methylomagnum ishizawai
TCAATCTGGTATCTTTGTATCTGGGTTAGCTGTTTATAACCTTTCATAAGCTTCCTCATCTTTGGTCGGATTGAAAAAGCCTTGAACTATATCAGCTAACCTCTTTCAATCACGTTAAAATGAATTGCACTTATGAGTTGAATCTAAGATGTATAAATGGGTGGATGAAAAAGGTAACACCTATTTTTCTGACCAAGTACCGCCAAAACATTCACAACTTCGTCGAGAAACTCTAAGCAAGCAGGGACGGGTAGTTGAAATCACTGATAAGGCGAAAACCAGGTCTGAAGAAGCTCTTGATCATTTGCTGGCAGCTCTGAAACAGGCGCAGGAAAAGGTCATTAACCAACAGATGTACCATGATAAAGCGCTACGAGTGACTTACAACAAACTAGAGGACTTGCAAAACAGCTACAATGCCAAGCTGCAAGAGCTGGAAACGGAACAAAAGCTAACCATCAGCAATTTAAAACGCTTGGATAACCAGTTGGAAACCCAACATCGGCAAGCGGCTACCCATGAGAGAAATGGTGAAAAAATTCCGCAACAGTTGCTGAACGAAATTAAGGTAACTGAAAAAGAAAGCCAGCTCACTTACGTTAAAATCAGCCAACACATCGAAAAAAAGAATAAGGTGGTCGAACAATTCAATTCCGATATTGCCCGTTATAAGCAATTAACCCAGTCGGCTGAACAGCAAAGAATGGCGAAACAGAAGGAAGAAATCCGAGCAGCCAATGAGTTAGGCGTTTACGTGTGTGAGAATGATGCAGATTGTGAAAAAGCCTGGAAAATTGCGGGTGACTTTATTAGCAAACATTCCACATCGTCCAATAGCACCCAGCCTGAAATTGATTCTTCCAAGTTGATTATGGGGCGAACACCCGACACGGATAATGATTTGAGTTTGGCCATTTCCAAAATTGATCTGGGTGATAGGAAACAGAAGCTTTTCCTGGACATCCGCTGCCGTGACTCATCTATTGGCGTTGAATTATGCGCGAGCAAGAAAGTTCAGGATATAAGAGTTGCTTTCAAACGCTATTTGGAAACCAGTTTAGCTGATTAGTTGGCTTACAAACTGTTCAAGACTATCGACTCAGCAACAACGTACCAACACCCTGGTTGGTGAACAACTCCAGCAATACCGCGTGTTCCACCCTGCCATCAATAATATGTACTCGACTTACACCGCCCTTGATGGCATCAGTAGCACAGCGGGTTTTGGGGATCATACCACCTGAAATAGTGCCATCAGCAATCAAATTATCGACATCTTTCAGGGTTAACCCAGTCAATAACTCGCCTTGCTTATCAAGAATACCGGGGGTGTTAGTCAACAGAATCAGCTTCTCGGCCTTCAATATTTCGGCGACTTTTCCCGCGACCAGATCGGCATTGATATTGTAAGATTGCCCGTCTTCACCTACACCTATCGGTGCAATAACGGGAATAAAGTCGCTACCACCCAGCATATTGACAACCGCAGGGTCGATGCTGGCGACTTCTCCAACATGCCCTAAGTCAATGATTTCCGGTTGTTCAATATCCGGCGTATTTCGTGATTCAATAAGAAGTTTTTTGGCGCGGATAAAATCGCCGTCTTTGCCAGTCAGACCGACCGCCTTACCGCCATTTTTGTTGATAAGGCTGACGATTTCTTTATTAACCAGACCACCTAACACCATTTCTACCACATCCATTGTCTCGCTGTCGGTCACTCTCATACCATCGACAAAATCTGAGGTTTTACCGAGTTTTGTTAGCAATTGACCGATTTGAGGTCCACCACCATGAACAACAATCGGATTCAATCCAACCGACTTCATCAACACAATATCCCTTGCAAAGCTGTTTTTAAGGGCTTCGTCAACCATAGCATTGCCGCCGAATTTGACGACTACTGTCTTGCCCTTAAAGCGTTGGATGTAGGGTAATGCTTCAATTAATACTTCAGCAGTCAGTTGCGGTGTTCTTTGTTCCATTGTGCTAATTGGTGTGGTCTTGAGAATGCTAAAAAGGTAATTTGATGCCCGGTTTTACCTCACGCATGAGATCTCGAAATTGCGCTTGAATATTTTCCAAATCGACTTTAGTATCAGCTTCAAAGCGGATAACCAGCGAGGGTGTTGTGTTAGATGCTCGCACCAATCCCCACCCATTTTCAAAATCAATCCGCATACCGTCAATATCGGTAATTTTTCCACCCGTGAATTTCGCGGTAGCGAACAGGCTTTCGATGAACTTGACATTTTCACCTTCAGCTAACTCAACGTTTAGCTCCGGTGTATTGATGCTATCGGGGAATTCGGCAAACACATCCGAGCTCGTTCGGTGATCTTCAGACAGTATTTGCAACAGTCGTGCCGCCGAATATAAAGCATCATCAAAACCATACCAGCGGTCGTTAAAGAAAATATGTCCGCTCATTTCACCCGCTAATTTTGCGCCAGTTTCTTTAAGTTTGGCTTTCATAAAAGAATGCCCGGTTTTCCACATCAGGGGCTTGCCGCCGTATTTGACAATCTGATCCGGCAAATGTCGGCTGCACTTTACATCATAAATAATTTCCGATCCTGGTTTGCCAGCCAGCACATCTTTGGCAAACAACATCATTTGTCGATCCGGCCAGATAATTTTGCCTTTTGAATCGACTACACCTAATCTGTCGCCATCGCCATCGAATGCTAATCCCAAGTCGGCTTTATAGTGGGTGACTGCGGCGATTAATTCAGCCAAGTTTTCAGGCTTGCTGGGATCTGGATGGTGGTTGGGGAATGTGCCATCTATATCGCAGAACAGTTCAATGACCTCACACCCCAATGCTCTCATGAGTAAAGGTCCGAGCTCACCAGCGACACCATTACCGCAATCCAGGACGATTTTCAGGGCGCGTGTGACCTGAATATCCTCGCAGACAGTGCCTATATACTCATTCACAAACATGCCGTTGTGTTCTATCGAGCCTTCACCTGATGCAAACGCTTTATTATCAATGCGTTGCTTAAGTTGCTGTATTCTTTCTCCAGCCAAGGTCTCGCCCTTGATCATCATCTTTAAGCCGTTATAATCAGCTGGATTATGACTGCCGGTAATCATAACGCCTGTACGACCATCAGTGTGATGCGCTACAAAATACAATACCGGTGTAGGTACCATACCTACATCCAGGACATTGCAGCCCGTTGCGATAATGCCTTGAGACAACGCATTTGCGAATTCAGGACTTGATATTCTGCCATCTCGACCAACAACCACGGTTTTACAACCTAATTCTTTGGATTCCGACCCCAAAGCTCTACCTATGTCGTAGACGATTTCTTTAGTTAGGGTTTTGCCAACGATGCCGCGAATGTCGTAAGCCCTGAAAATTACCGAATTCTGGTCGGACTTTTTGGAGGACTCTGGTTTGTTTTCGATGATCTCTGGTGTAGATACTACCGGAATTTCGGGAATAGCCTCTTGTTCTATAACTTCGATGCCTGAGCTTGTTATAGTTTGTGTCGAAGGTGCATGACCCAGATTTTTTTGTGCTGTTGGCTCAGGATGACCAAGTTCATGAAAATAACCTTCCAATTCAAAATCATCATCAACCCCAGAAATAGCACTAAGCCCCTGATGTTCAACTTCTTTTTTAAGCCTGGCCATTGATGAAATAACAACATCCACACCCGTCAAACTGACTGGATAACTACCTTGCGGTTTGTCCCCCAATATATCTTTGAATGCTTTTACAATCCAATCCAGATCTTGCGCCAAGCGTACAGAAAATTGTCGATTAGCAATAAAAAAAGCCGCCAACGCGAACAAAGCTGGAATGATGATAAACCCGAAAGTGACGATAGATTGCCCAAAACTGCCACTATGGGGATCTCTATAATGCAGATCCCAACTAGTCCCTGCAACATTGATTTTATTGAGGTTTTCGTCGTCAGATTGGCTCTTTTCGCCAATACTATATAATGACAGCTTATCTTGCCGAAGCTCCATATAGCCATTTTTAATCGCCGCATCCTGTAAAGTTTGATTAATAAAATCAAAGCTTAAGCTCGCCAAAATAACGCCCACGGTTTGGTCGCCCTGCATAATTCGTCGGGTTATGGCGAGATGCCTATCTGGACCAACATCGCCCTGAATAGCAGGTAGCGGATTATCCTGAAATGTTGCTTTAACCATATCGAGATCACCGTAACCCATGCGGGGCACGTTGACTTCGTCTAATTCGATTACGCCAACGGGTAATAATCTGATTTTCCTGGCAGCGGGAAAATATTTTTCAATCTGTGCTGCCATCGCGCTTAAAGAGCCAGGGTTGCTACTGGTAGCTGCCGCGATGACATCGGGATCTTGTGCCATTTTGTCTAATGCGCCGTCGAGCAGTTTTATTTGGTCACTAAGTGATTGCACGACCCCTTTAGCAGCAGCAAGTGCTGCGTCTTCTTTTGCTTGCGTCACTACCATTTTAGATGACAGATAAACGCCAGTTCCCGCTATCAAAATCATAAGGATGGCAATAAATGTCAATATCGAGAACAGTCGTTCCATTTTTACCTCTATCAAAGTGTCTGGCTAGTGAGGACTTGCTTGTTTTAGCCGCTCAGGCAGATTTTCAAAGCCTTTGGACTGCTCAAATATAATACTGTGTCCTTAGAAACAACAGCTTATCATGTTCCAAGGTCTCTCTGTGGTTTTCACATTTCAAACCACTTGTCGTTTACGACCCGTTTAAATTGTGCCAATGTTGAGATAAGGCTACGCGTTTCACCTAGTTTAACCGGATAATCGCCTAATGGCTTTTCTGTCAAAATATCTTTAAATGCCTTAGTAAGCCAGGACATGTCTTGCACAAATAAATCAGACAGCTTCCGGTAGCCCATGACAAAACCTAATGTCACCACCAAAGCCGGTATTAAAACCACAGCAAACATCAGTGAAAATTCAATTACGCCAGATGAACTGCTGTTGTCGTAATAAAGTTCCCATTCGGTATTTGGCACTTTAACTGGATCATTATCAAGGTCTTCTGCATCGACTTTTTCACCTGTGGATGCCAACACCAGCTTATCTTGCCTTAACTCGATATAGCCTTTTTCTATTGGAGTTGCGGACAGTATTCTACCAATAAAATCAAAACTCACACCTGCCAAAACCACGCCTACGACCGCGTTATTTTGCATGATTTTGCGGGCAATAGCCAGATGTCTATCTGCACCCATATCGCCCTGAACGGCAGTTGGTTGGTTTTTTTCAAAGGTTTTTCTGACAATATCAAGATCGGCAAAACTCATCCCTGTGGTGGTCGATTTGCTGGGGTCTCTAGCTTCTGGCAATACGAATTTTATGGACAAGATGCCTGGGAAATGTTCGCTGAGTCTTTTTTCAGCATTTGCCAACAATTTAGGATTATTTTGGGCAACTGCATTGATAATTTCAGGATCTTGCGCCATTTTATCTAAAATGCTGTCAAGCAGACTTACCTGTTCAGACAGCGTAATAGCTACGCCCTTGGTGGTCGCAGAAACCGCGTCCACTTTTGATTGCGAGATAAATATATTGGATAAGATAAAAGCCCCAGAACCCGCAAATATAACCATTAAGACACAAATCAATGCTAATGTGGCAACTAACCGTTCCATTAATAACCCTCTACCAAAAAAATCATTTAAAGCCGACCCGTATGACCGAAACCACCCTCTGCACGGGTGCTTTCATCAAAATCTTTCACTTGCTCCAGCTCGACTTGCACGACTGGCACAAACACCATTTGGGCAATCCGCTCGCCGATGTTGATGGTGAACGCGGTATTACCGCGATTCCAGCAGGACACAAAAAGCTGACCTTGGTAATCGGAGTCGATCAAACCCACCAAATTACCTAGGACGATGCCGTGTTTATGACCTAAACCTGATCTTGGCAAGATGATGGCGGCAACATGAGGATCGCCTATATGGATAGCAAGACCCGTCGGAATTAGCAGAGTTTCTCCTGGTTTCAATTCCGTTGCTTCCGTCAAGCAAGCCCTCAAATCCAATCCGGCGGAACCGGATGTGGCATATTCCGGTAAGGGAATTTCGTTACCGATGCGGCTGTCCAGAATTTTAAATTCTATTTTTTTCATTAAATCTTGTTGCAATTAGGTTGATAAGCAGTTTAGCCAATGGGTTTTTATCCATCATCGCAAAGGATGCGTGGCCGTTATCCCAGAATACTTCCAAGGCATTTTGTTCGCTATCGAAACCGCCTTGTTCCTGACCTACCCAGTTGGCGGCGATCATATCGACATTCTTTTTACGCAGTTTTTCTTGTGCATAAGCATGAAGATCATTGGTTTCCGCCGCAAAACCGACGGTAAACGGTGCATTAGGTAATCGCGCGACCTCGGCTAATATATCTTTCGTTTGATGCAAAATTAGGCTGGTTTGCTCGGTATGTTTCTTGATTTTGGCTGTTTCCATCGCGACTGGACTGTAATCGGCAACAGCGGCTGCGCCTATGTAAATATCGTTGTTACCCGCATGGGAAAGCACCGCAGTATACATTTGCGCGGCAGTTTCTATCTGCACAAGTTCAAGATTAGTCGGTGCAGCTAAATTAACTGACCCACTTACCAAAGTTACATTTGCCCCAGCCTGCAATGCGGCACGGGCAAGTGCGTAGCCCATTTTTCCAGAACTTCGATTGGTGATGTAACGCACGGGATCAATGTATTCCCGCGTTGGACCTGCGCTGATTAACACCTTAACACCCTGTAGAACGCCCGTTTTTGACTCCGCCAATAAGTGTCGACATATTTCAGCAGGTTCTGCCATGCGCCCATAACCCGTCTCGCCACAAGCTTGATCGCCAGCATTCGGGCCAATAAAGCTGATTCCATAACTTTCCAGTTTTCGGATATTGTCTTGGGTTATCGTCTTATTCCACATCGCTTGATTCATGGCAGGAGTCATAAAAATAGGGCAAGTGGCAGCCAGGAATAAGGTAGATACTAAATCATCCGCCAAACCGTGTGCGCATTTCGCAATCGTGTTTGCGGTAGCGGGAGCAATAATTACAACATCTGCCCAACGCGCCAGATTGATATGCCCCATCGCATTTTCTTCATCAATATCAAGCAATTCCGTATGCACCGGATTACCCGATAAGGCTTGGAAAGTCAAAGGACTGACAAATTCCCGTGCGGAATGGGTCATCACTACCCGCACGTCACAGCCTTGTTTGCGTAATAATCTGACTAATTCAGCAGACTTATAGGCAGCGATTCCGCCGCAAATAGCCAATAAAACGTGTTTTTTAATGGGAGTTTCCAAATTTTTTACGGTCACAACGTAATGGCAAGTATAGACAAATTCTTCTATGCTTAAGTTTTATTTGCTGGAATTGTGATGGCTATCAAAGATTGGCCTGCGGATGACAGGCCACGGGAAAAACTGTTAAGGCGTGGACCCAGTGCGTTGACGGATGCTGAACTGCTCGCCATATTTTTACGAACCGGCACAACGGGGAAGTCGGCGGTCGATTTGGCTCGTGAGTTACTCGATCATTTCGGCTCGTTGAAAGCCTTGCTCAGTGCTGATCAACACCAGTTTTGCCTAGGTCACGGCCTAGGAGAAGCCAAATATACCCAGTTACAGGCCGTATTGGAAATGGCAAAACGCCATTTTAAAGAGTCATTGCAACGCGGCGATGTCTTAAGCAGCCCAGACATTACCCGCGCTTACCTCAGTGCTCAATTGCGCGGCTATAATTATGAAGTGTTTGCTTGTTTGTTTCTCGACAACCAAAACCGCGTCATCGAATTGAACGAACTATTCCGTGGCACAATAGACGCTGCTAGCGTTTATCCCAGGGAAGTTGCCAAACTGGCGTTGCACCACAATGCCGCTGCCGTCATTTTTGCCCATAACCACCCTTCCGGCATTGCTGAACCCAGCCCAGCCGACAAGTACATCACCGATAAACTCAGACAAGGCTTGGCGTTGTTTGATATTAGGGTATTGGATCATTTCATTATTGGTGATGGAGAACCGTATTCGTTTGCCGAGCATGGTTTGATTTGATTGCTTTGATTGACTCAGCTTCCCGTCAAAACAGCTTCTGCTTCTCGATATTTAGCGGCACAATGCGCCAGCACTTCCGGCGGCAAATGCGGCCCAGGCGCGGTTTTGTCCCAATCCAGGGTTTCCAGGTAATCGCGGACATACTGTTTGTCGAAGCTGGGTGGGCTGATGCCAACCTGGTACTGGTCTGCCGGCCAGAACCGCGATGAATCCGGCGTTAATACTTCATCGATCACATGTAGCACGCCTTCCTCATCGACACCGAACTCAAATTTGGTATCAGCAATGATAATGCCGCGTTCTCTGGCGTATTCAGCGGCTTCTTTGTAGAGCTTTAAACTGGTGTCGCGCACTTGTTCTGCCAGATTTTGCCCCAATAATACGACTGTTTGTTCAAAAGAAACATTTTCATCATGCTGGTCTGCCGCAGCTTTGGTGGAGGGCGTGTAGATAGCTTCCGGCAATTGCTGTGCTTGCTGCAAGCCTTTAGCCAAGGCAATACCGCACACAGCACCGGAGTTAAGGTAATCTTTCCAGCCAGAACCGATAAGATAACCGCGTACTATGGCCTCAACGGGCAAGGGTTTCAGCAATTTCACTACGGTGGCACGACCTTCAATTTGTGCGCGTTCGGCGGCATCAGGCACAATGTCGGATAAGGGAATCGTAGCCAAATGATTAGGTATGATATGGCTTAGCTTGTCAAACCAGAAGTTAGAAATACGGGTTAACATCAGCCCTTTACCAGGGATTGGGTCTGGCAAGATAACGTCAAACGCGGACAGCCTGTCTGTTGCTACGATCAGCATGTGGTGGTCGTCAACATGGTAAATATCCCGTACTTTACCCCGCGCACGCAGTGTTAATGATGGTAAGTTTGATTGAAACAGCGCTTCTGGAGCGTTCATGAAACCTCAATTAATTAGTAGTGTTGTGAACTTTAAGCAAGATAGAATGATTAGGGCAGATACCTTAGGTGTGATTTTAGCATTATTTACGGCGTAAGCAGGACAGGTGTTGATGAGTTGGTTGGGCAAATTTATAGGCGGTGCGTTTGGTTTTATGCTGGGTGGGCCATTAGGCGCAATTTTGGGTGCATCCTTGGGCCATCAATTCGATATTGGCATGATACGCATGGAAAATATCGAATCGCTTAGACCAGGCGACCAGCACCGTGTGCAAATGGCGTTTTTTACCGCCACCTTTTCGGTGATGGGGCATATTGCTAAAGCAGATGGGCGGATTTCACCGGAAGAAATATCGTTGGCGAATCGGATTATGGATCAAATGTCCATTTCTGGTGAAATGCGAACCACGGCAATTAACCTTTTTGAACAAGGGAAAAATGCGAACTTTCCCTTGGATGACGTGTTAGCCCAGTTTTACCAGGAATGTCATCGTCGTACCGACCTTATTCGCATGTTTCTGGAAATTCAAATCCAGGAAGCCTTGGCAGATGGGGCTATGGATAGCAAAGAAGAAAAGCTGTTGCTACATATATGCAGTCAACTTCGAGTCTCCCATTTTGACTACGAACGCTTGAAAATGCGGGTGCTTGCCCAGCAACGCTTTCAAAATCGTGATTATCAATACCAAGATCAGGGTCAATACCAACGGCAACGTCAACACCAACAACCCTACCGCCGAGAACAATCCAGCTTGCAAGATGCTTACGAAGTGCTGGGCTTGACCTCATCAGCCAGTGATGAGGAAGTCAAAAAAGCCTATCGCCGCTTAATGAGCCAAAACCATCCTGACAAGCTGGTGGCAAAAGGTTTGCCGGAGGAAATGATGAAACTTGCCAAGGAAAAAACCCAAAAAATCACCAAGGCTTATGAAACCGTCCAGCAATCCAGGAAAAAATGAATACAATCAAAGACCTCAACGCGTACCGAACACCACAATCGTCTTGCCATGTGCGGAAATTAGGCCCTTATCTTCCATTTCTTTCATAACCCGTCCGGCCATTTCCCTTGAGCAACCCACAATACGGCCAATTTCCTGACGGGTGATGTACAGTTGCATACCCTTGGGATGGGTCATGGCATCGGGTTCTTGGCATAAGTCCAACAAGGCACGGGCAATGCGTCCTTCGACATCCATAAAAGCCAAATCACTGAATTTCCTGCTGGTTTTTAACAGTCGTCCAGCCAGTTGTTCTCCCATCATAAGGAGTATATCGGGGGCGTACTCCAACAGTTCTTTCCTGAGTACCTGTTGGAAACGCAAGTAACTTATTTCCGCCAATTGGCATTGGGTACGGGTCATTATCGTCACATTACGGGTTTCGGAACCTTTGAAAACGCCAATCGTGCCAATAAAATCATGCTTATTGAGATAGGCCAGCACCAGTTCCTGGTCATTATCCGCATCTTCATTTTCCACGCTAATACTGACAGAGCCATCGACAATATAGTGCAATCGGTCACCCAAATCGCCTGGCCTGAATACGATGGTTTTCGGGGGATAAGTCTTTACGTGGCAATAATGCAGCAACAGTTCCATCACTTTCTTATAAGGTTCTTCGTGCGGCGTAACGGTCATAATGATTACCATCCAAAATAAGTAAGGTTATAAATTTGCATAACCGTATACAGTCTAGCAAAAAAAACCACATCGATGCTCTATCATGCAGTAATTCTATGCTACCCTATGCGTCATTTTTTCATACAGGCTAGACCATGCAGGCAACAATAAAGTGGGTGGATGGCATGATGTTTGTTGGCGAGACCGGTAGTGGCCACGCCATCGTCATGGATGGCCCACCCGACCACGGTGGTCGAAATATGGGTATCCGTCCTCTGGAATTGCTGTTACTCGGCGTAGGTTCGTGTTCATCAATTGATGTTGTGCAGATTTTGCAGAAAGGTAGGAACAATGTAACTGACTGCGTGACCGAAGTTACCGCAGAACGAGTCGATGCCATTCCCAGTGTGTTCAGCAAGATACACCTGCATTTTATTGTTAGTGGCAAGGATTTAAAAGCGGCTGCGGTCGAGCGAGCGGTTAAATTGTCTGCGGAAAAGTATTGCTCTGCCTCAATCATGCTGGGTAAGGCAGTGGACATCACCCATGATTTTGAAGTAATCGAGGTTTAATGCGTTGAATAAATTGCAGTTGCACGGCTTTAATAACCTGACCAAGTCATTAAGTTTCAATATTTATGATATTTGCTACGCCCCTGCGGAGCAACAGCAAGCCTATATCGAATACATTGATGAGGCTTATAACGCCGATAGATTGACACAAATTCTCAAGGATGTTGCCGATATTATTGGCGCACAAATCCTGAATATTGCTCTTCAAGATTATGATCCGCAGGGTGCTAGCGTCACCATGCTGATTTCCGAAGGCGATGTTGCACCACCGGCCAATATGAACAGCCAGACCCCAGGGCCATTGCCTGAAACCGTCCTCGCGCATCTGGATAAGAGCCATATCACCGTCCACACTTATCCTGAAAGCCATCCCGACAGCGGTATCAGCACCTTTCGTGCAGATATTGACGTGTCTACCTGTGGTCGGATTTCGCCATTAAAAGCCCTGAATTACCTGATCCACCGTTTTGAGTCTGATGTTGTGATTATGGATTACCGAGTACGTGGTTTTACCCGCGATATAACCGGAAAAAAACACTTTATAGATCACAATATTACCTCAATACAAAACTATATTGCCAAAGACACACAAGAAGATTATCAGATGATTGATGTCAATGTGTACCAGGAAAACATTTTTCACACCAAAATGATGCTCAAAGAGACCGAACTTGAGAATTATTTATTCGAAAAAGAAAGCAATTTATCGGAAGAACAAAAGGTCGAAATCGAAAAAAAGTTGCACAGAGAAGTAACCGAAATTTTTTACGGGCATAATTACCGCCGCCAAAAAATTAAAGTGGCGGATTCAGCACCGTAAAGGTTTCAATGTTGACAATTGTAAATGGGATGATCTGGTTAAATTACGCCTTCCAATCCGCTAACGCATTAACAATCCGTTCATATTCATCCTGCTTAGGTCTGTAAAGGTATAGGCCTAAAGCCGAAAGCCCCAAAAATATGTATAGGGTATTAAAATCATCGCCCAACATAAACATCACGAAACCCAGCAACCCAACGCTTTCAACTAACAGCATCGAGACAATAACGGTCAGCAAATACCGGCTTTTTGCCGATTTATTGCCTGGCATGGTTTGGTTTAAGCGAAGTTGGATATGGCGGATTAAATTGGTTATCGGAAAAGCGACAATGGCAATGATATAAAAGCTTGTCCTGAATACTACTCGCCGTTCTTCTGGCAAAGGTTCTTGCAACTCATGACCAAATTGGTAACAGATGAACAGGTAAATCATCAACGTCAGCAACATCATACCGACAACAATCCAATGCGGTAAAAGCGCGTTTTTTTCAATTTTCAAACTGACACTCCCTTGATTTTGGACTGCTGATTATAACCGCATAATGCTTGAAATTAGTCTTAATGCCCCAAGCTATAAAATATTGGATAGTGCAATTAACCTAACTTGGTGAGCGTCCACAAAGGTGTCAAAGCCGTCACATTGGTTGTTTTCCGGTGGATGCGGTGAGGTACGAACCCATCGTTCGCGTCATTCCCTTGCCGTAATGTCCGGCAATTCGATTTCATTGCCCCAACTTTCTGGATAGATCCCTTGTGCTACATAGCTATGAAAGCTGGAATGCGGTCAGCCCGTGGGTTGGTAAACCCAGCTATCATTGACTGTGCTGGGTTTCGTACCTCAACCTAGCCTACGGAAATAACATATAACATTCCGCACAAAATAAACTTGATTAAACGTACGATATAACGTACTTTAGCCTAACTATATTGCTAAACCTTAGGTAAAAATCATGCAAACATTATCTGCCAGTGCCGCCCGCACTAATCTTTATCGCTTAATAGACGAGGCTAGCAGTTCGCATCAGCCTGTGGTAATTACTGGCAAGCGCGGCAATGCGGTGTTAATTTCGCAAGAAGATTGGTCTGCCATTCAAGAAACGTTGTTTTTGGTGTCGATTCCTAATATGCGTGAATCGATTCGTGAAGGCATGAATACGTCTGCAAGCGAGCTTTCAAGTCAGTTAGATTGGTAAGGCAATGCCGCAATACCAACTGCTTTACACCAAAGCAGCGCAAAAAGATGCCAAAAATTTAAACGCGGTTGGGCTTAAAGATAAGGCTTTGCAGTTGTTAGGAATCGTCGCAGAATATCCATTTCAAAATCCACCGCCTTATGAAAAGCTAATAGGCGATTTAGCTGGCGCGTATTCTCGGCGAATTAACATTCAACATAAATTAGTGTACCAAGTGTTAGAAGATGAAAAAATCGTGAAAGTGCTAAGATTGTGGACGCAGTATGAGTGAGTATTTTGCCTAACACGTGCCGTAGATATTGATTATCAAAATAGAGAACGAAGCCATGCACCCGATCATAGAAAAAGTCACCCAAGAAGTCATTGAACGCAGCCATCCAACTCGCTCTGCTTATCTTAAGTACATAGATGGCATCGCCAAAAACGGCCCGATCCGGTCTGGTATGGGCTGTGGCAATTTAGCCCACGGCTTTGCGGCGTGTAGCCCCGGCGAAAAAACCGACTTAAGGGGTAGTCAAAAAGCGAATATCGCCATTATCACCTCCTACAACGATATGTTGTCGGCACACCAACCTTACAAGGATGCGCCCGATTTAATTAAGGCGGCGATCAAGGAAGCAGGTGGTGTTGCACAGGTCGCAGGAGGTGTACCTGCGATGTGCGACGGGATTACCCAAGGCCAACCGGGCATGGAATTGTCGCTGTTCAGCCGGGATTTGATCGCCATGACCACAGCAATCGGCATGAGTCACAATATGTTCGATGGTGCTTTGTATCTGGGCGTATGCGACAAGATCGTACCGGGTTTGCTGATTGGTGCGTTGAGTTTCGGTCATTTACCCGCCGTGTTCGTACCTGCCGGCCCCATGCCCAGCGGCATCACCAACAAAGAAAAAGCCCGTGCACGGCAAGATTACGCTGTTGGTAAAATTGGTCGGGAACAACTGCTGGCAGCCGAATCCGCTTCTTACCACAGCCCCGGCACCTGCACATTTTACGGCACAGCCAACAGTAACCAAATGATGATGGAAATCATGGGCTTGCATTTGCCCGGTAGTTCTTTCGTCAATCCTTACACGCCGTTGCGGGATGAGTTGACCAAAGCGGCGGCTAAACAAGTTTTGAAATTTACTGCCTTAGGTAACGATTACCGTCCTATCGCACACATGGTAAGCGAAAAAGCCATTATCAATGCCGTCATCGGCTTGTTGGCGACGGGTGGCTCAACCAATCACACCATGCACTTGATCGCAATTGCCCGTGCATCGGGTATCGTCCTCAATTGGGACGATTTTGACAGGCTATCCAAGGCCGTTCCATTGATTGCCAAAATCTACCCCAACGGCCCTGCCGATGTTAACCACTTCCACGCGGCTGGCGGTATGGGCGTATTGATTGCTGAGTTATTGAAAAACGGCTTGTTACATGAAGATACCATCACCGTCGCAGATAAACGTGGTTTAAACAGTTATACACAAGAACCCAAAATAATTGACGATAAGCTGGTTTGGCAACCTGTGCCTTCCGCTTCCTTAGATAAGGAAGTGTTAAGCACGGTTCAACAACCGTTTGCTACTGGTGGTGGCTTGCATGTGATGCACGGTAATTTAGGGCGCGGTATCTCCAAACTGTCGGCGGTTTCCGAAGACCACCAAATCGTCGAAGCACCCGCTGTGGTGTTCGATGACCAGGAAGATTTTCTGGCAGCTTTTAAACGTGGCGAGCTGGAAAAAGATTTTGTTGCCGTACTCCGGTTTCAGGGCCCTCGATCTAACGGGATGCCAGAACTGCACAAACTAACACCGCCTTTAGGAGTTTTACAGGACAGGGGTTTTAAGGTGGCGCTAGTCACAGACGGACGTATGTCCGGCGCATCAGGGAAAGTGCCTTCTGTCATCCATCTTTGTCCTGAATGTGAAGTCGGTGGGTCATTAGCCAAAGTGCGTAATGGCGATATCATAACTATGAATTTGCAAACGGGCGATATCAACGCGTTGGTAGACGAAGCTGAGTTTAACGCTCGTATTCCTTGGCCCAATTCAGCCAAAAACCACCACTATGGCATGGGGCGGGAGATGTTTGGCGGTTTCCGGCTGGGAGCTTCGTCTGCCGAGACGGGGGCTTCTAACCTATTTCTCGTTGATTAAAATACACAGGTACAAGTCGAAAGGCGAAACAAAACCAAGCAGATGCTGTTTTGAGCCTTTCGCCTTGTGCCTTTAGCCTCCTACTTATAACCTTGAGCTTATGAACAAAAACAACTGGAAAATCCAACCCAAAGACGTACTAAATGCTTGCCCTGTGATGCCTGTAATGGTTATCCAAAATCTCGACGATGCCGTACCTTTAGCCAGGGCATTGGTGGCGGGGGGCATTAAAGTCTTGGAGATCACCTTACGTACGCCAATCGCATTGGAAGCAATAAGGCTAATTAGCCAAGAGGTTAACGATGCCATCGTGGGTGTCGGCACTATCGCTAACCCTCAGCAATTACAAGCCGCAGAAGATGCAGGGGCAGTATTTGCTATCAGCCCAGGTATAACAGCTACCTTATTAAGTGCTGCAAACAAAGGCAATATTGCACTAATACCGGGCATTGCGACCTTATCTGAACTGATGCTGGGTATGGAATACGGGCTTGACCATTTCAAATTCTTCCCAGCCGAAGCGGCAGGTGGAATCCCTCTGTTAAAAGCCATTTCAGGACCTTTCCCGCAGATTACATTCTGTCCCACGGGTGGTATTTCTCCTGGAAACTATAATGACTATCTGCAATTACCGAATGTGGCTTGCGTCGGTGGTTCTTGGTTAGCACCGCAAGCTGTCGTCAATGAAAAAAATTGGGCTAAAGTGACCGAACTGGCACAAAAAGCCATCTCAGATGTCATTCGGGTTTAGCATTTTACGGGCATTATGGTAATCTAAAACTAATCCCAGACTGAGAGTGACTCCATGACCGATCCCCGCAGCCTTACATTGACTGACGACAATAAACCCTTGTGCGAATTACCGGTATTATCTGGCAGCACTGGGCCTGATGTATTGGATGTGCAAAGCCTGTATAAACAAACAGGTATGTTTACTTTTGACCCTGGCTTTACCTCCACCGCCAGTTGCCGCTCGGCTATCACTTTTATCGATGGTGAAGCTGGTGTGCTGCTGTATCGTGGCTATCCTATCGAACAGCTTGCGGAACGCTGCACTTTTTTGGAAGTCTGCTACCTGTTGTTACGCGGAGAATTGCCCGATAAAACCGAATTAACTGAGTTTGAACATCAAGTTACCATGCATACGATGGTGCATGACCAAGTAAACCTGTTTTTTAGAGGCTTTCGCCGTGATGCCCATCCAATGGCGATTATGGTGGGTGTGGTCGGTGCGTTATCTGCGTTTTATCACGATGCGATGGACATTCGCTCCAAGGTAGACCGTAATATATGCGCTATTCGCCTGATTGCCAAAGTGCCGACGATTGTTGCCATGTGCCACAAATACAGCACGGGATCGCCCTTCATCTATCCAAAAAACAAGCTGAATTATGTCGAAAACTTCATGCGAATGATGTTGGCTACGCCGTGTGATGAATTCGTACCAAACCCCGTGCTGGTTAAGGCATTGGACAGGATCTTGATACTCCATGCCGACCACGAGCAGAATGCTTCGACTTCCACCGTACGCTTGGCAGGATCCAGTGGAGCCAATCCATTTGCTTGCATCACTGCTGGAATCGCCTGTTTATGGGGTGCAGCGCACGGCGGTGCGAATGAAGCCGTACTGAATATGTTGATTGAAATTGATAATGTATCGCGGATTGGGCAATATATCGACAAAGCAAAAGACAAAAATGACCCGTTCCGCTTGATGGGTTTTGGGCATCGCGTTTATAAAAACCACGATCCTCGCGCCAAATTAATGCGCGAAACCTGCCATGAAGTCCTGACTGAACTGGGCTTGCACGATGATAAACTGTTCAAACTGGCGTTGGAATTGGAGCGGATTGCCCTGGAAGACGACTACTTTATCGCCAAAAAACTCTACCCTAACGTCGATTATTATTCCGGCATCGTCCTCCATGCCCTCGGCATCCCCAGCAAAATGTTCACCGCCATTTTTGCGATGGGACGTACCGTAGGCTGGGTAGCGCACTGGGATGAGATGATTGCCGATCCCGACCAAAAAATCGGACGGCCTAGGCAGTTGTATACGGGGCAAACACGCAGAGATGTGCCAGTACAAGGCAATTGAGCAACATCTAAAAAACAGAAGCTGTCCTCCTAAGTGGTAGGCATTGCGCCTACCCCAATAACACCCGTCA
The DNA here is from genome assembly GCA_945861705.1 of Methylomagnum ishizawai. Taxonomy (GTDB): domain Bacteria; phylum Pseudomonadota; class Gammaproteobacteria; order Methylococcales; family Methylomonadaceae; genus Methyloglobulus. The sequence continues at coordinate 17,484 of CAMAVM010000006.1, forward strand.
GACTGCCTGGTCAATCGCAAGTGATTTCCGCTACATAGCACGGAAATACCAAGTTTTACTGCCCATCCCCGCTATCAGTTATATAATGTGCGTTGTTCTATTACTCAATCACACACTTTTTCTGGTACAGACTAATGACACTACGCGACATCATTTTTACGGATAAACCATTGTTAGGTCTGGTGCTGTTGGCAAGCTTGATCTTACCCATACCCGTGTTTGCCCACGCCATTATGGTGAAATCGCAACCTGTCGTAGATAGCACGATTGCCGAGTCCCCCAAACAAGTGGATGTGTGGTTTAACGATAAGGTAGGTAGCGAATATAAAGCACTCGCTGTTATTGATAATACTGGCAAACGCGTCGATAACAAAGATGCTGCACAGGAGACCTTCGATCAATCGCATCTGTACGTCACCATTCCGCAACTACCGCCAGGTACGTACAACGTGCGTTACCGAGTTGTCTCTTTAGACACCCATATCGTCACGGGCAAATTCAAATTCACTATAAAAACGCCCTGATATATTGTCAACAGCAACAGACCGTCTACTAATGAGGCTCACCACGACATGAAATCACTTTTACCCAGCTTATTGCTTATCAGCACCCTGCTATTAACAGCCTGCGAAAGTCCTGGCTACAACGACAATCCTTCTCAAGTGATGACCAAAGCAACAGTCGGTTGCCTAGTTGCAACTGACTTCTACGCCGTCTATTTTAGTGCCTACGTCAAACCACCTGTTGATGACGTAAAAATGTCCGCAAATGACAAAAAAGCCCTGTTCCGGTCATTCTGCAAAGACATACCGACCACCGGTATGGGTTATTTTACCGCCGATGTGGTTGGTGAAGAGTTAAGACAAACACCAATTGGCATTCGGGTTGTGGAACAAGAATTTTTAGGTGGCTATGAAAGTAAGGCTGAAAACTTCAAAGATATCCGCACGATTGCCGAAATTCCCGCCAAACTCTATCCGCGCGGCGCAGTAGAAGCCCAAGCACAACTGGACAAAAAAGGCTATTACGCGATTTACCTGATGGTAGGTGGCGAAGAAGCCATATCAGATGAAGACAAGCTCAGAATTCCGCTGCATGTTGGTGTTGATCCTGATGCAAAACCGATAGGCACTTATATGACCATTGGCATTGCTAGCATACTCGGTTTAGCATTGATTAGTTTCGTGGCATTTCGCTTTATGCGTAGACGCAACAACCCCTAATTTTGCAAAAGCGACAATAGATGAACACTAAAAATAGGAGGTGGCATGGTTATTAGAATAATCAGTATTATTTTTCTGCTCATCCAATTGCAAATCAGCTTTGCACATCCGCCCGGCCTTAGCTCGGCGGATTTGACTATCAAACCCAATGGCCTGGACGCTAAAATAACCTTTGCCGTTCAAGACATCGAAGCCTTTGTGCCAATGGACAGCGATGGCGATGCCGAAGTAACAGATGACGAACTAGGTAAGGCAACTCACCGTATTGTTAGATTTGTCAACAGTGAACTAACAATACTGATTGATGGCAAAGAAACCCAAGCTACGTTAGCGAGCAAAGTAAATTTCGATAACCAAAACAATACTACAGTCGAATTACAATATCTGGGCAAACCGTTAACATCAATTGGCATTCAGTCTAAATTACTGAGCAAACTCCCGACAGACCACAAGCAATACGTCACAATCAGAGACGCAGCGGGTCGCGAATTAGGCAAAAAGTTGCTAACCCAAAAATCCAACACCCTTGACATAAATTTAAAAAATAACGCCGCATCACCAACAGAAAACCATCCCACCTCAACTTTTATTGATTTTCTCAAGCTGGGCGTGGAGCATATCCTCACCGGCTACGATCACCTGTTGTTCTTGTTTTCCTTGCTCGTCGTCACCCGCAGTTTTTGGCCGGCAATTAAAATCATCACCTTCTTCACCATCGCCCATTCCATTACCCTGGCCTTGGCGGGGATGAATATCGTCAATATTCCCAGCACCATCGTCGAGCCGCTGATTGCCGCCACTATCGTCTATGTCGGCCTGGAAAACATCGTCAGGAAAGACAAAGTAACCACCAAGCAACGCTGCATCCTCACCTTTTTCTTCGGTCTAATCCACGGCTTCGGCTTTGCGGGCGTTCTCCGGGAAATGGGTATTTCGTCCATCGAAACGGGCATTTTAGTGCCGTTGTTTTCCTTCAACCTGGGCGTGGAACTGGGGCAGATTACCGTCGCATCGGTTGTTTTACCGTTGATTTGGTGGTTGCATGGTAAGGAAAAGATAAGCAAGTATTTGGTGCCGGTGGGTTCTGTATTGACTTGTTTGGCGGGGGGGTATTGGCTGTTGGAGCGGACTATATTGAGTTAACAGTCATTTTTGTTCCCTCTCCCCTTGAGGGAGAGGGTTAGGGTGAGGGGTTAATAAGGTGTCGCGCTACCGCGACGGTTATTTTAATGTGGGTTCTCGTACCCACGGACTTGTAGAGACGCAATGCTTTGCGTCTCTACTTCGCCAAAAGAAAGTATCCAAAGAAAAGGCGACCCCGATGCTGCTTGCTTCCTGCGTTCTGACGGTTTTATCGGGGTTTGCCAGAAAGGACATCCATGTCCTTCTGGCAAAGTGCGGCATCCTTGCCGCACCCCTAACGGGCTAGTCCCGATAAATGCTCCGATGCTCGGCGCGGCATACGGGATAGGGATATTGCCATAACCCACGTAGCTCCGATTAGCGATAGCGTAATCGGAGGAATGTAATAAACAAAACTCATGCGTACGATTAAGCTATCGCTAATCGTACCTACGGCCCTGATGCTCGGCGCGCGGCATTACGGGAGTCGGGGGATTTTTAAATGTAGGGTGCGTTTACGCACCCTACGCGACAAAAAAAACGACATCATGAAAGGGCCAGAATTTTTAAAATACATAAATCCAGTTTTGACAACTCTTCAAGCAAATGGTGGTGCAGGCAATTCATCAAATGTAATAGAGCAGGTCGTAGAATCACTCGGAATTTCTGATGACGAATTAGAGGAATCTACTTCCAACGGACAATCCAGGGTCAGAAACCAAATCAATTGGGCAAGGTTTTATTTGTTTAAAGCTGGCTTAATCGATAATTCTGAAAGAGGGATTTGGAGGTTGACTAATGATGCATTAGAAAAAAAACTTACTGATGATGACATTTACTCTTTATTTAAAGGTGTACAAGAAAGTGTAAAAAAATCCCCCACAGTTTCACCAAAAAAATCAGACTTGAAGTTTGAAGATACATCAACTGAAGATGAAGTGCATACAATTAGTTTATTAAACTTAATTCAGGGTCTACCTGCGGTTGGATTTGAAAAATTATGTAAAAGGCTTTTAACAGAAATAGGCATAAATGATATAACCATTACTGGAGGTTCAGGCGATCAAGGCATTGACGGAAAAGGCATAGTCAAATTAAATGATGTTGTTAGTCTGAATATTGTATTTCAATGCAAAAGATATAAAGAAACTGTTTCACCCCATCATGTTCGAGATTTTCGAGGCGCTATGCAAGGGAGAGGAGAAAAAGGTCTAATAATTACAACGGGGAGATTTACAAAAGAAGCCAAAAATGAAGCGAGTCGCGACGGCGTTACCCCGATTGAATTAATAGATGGTGATAGATTGGTTGAATTATTTGAAAAGCATCATTTAGGACTAAAACCTGTAATTGTATTCGAGATCGACTATGAATTTTTTAAAGGCTTCAATTGATATTCTTCACCGTAAAAGCCTGGTAGCCTGGTGGGGTGAAGAACGAACCCCAACATGGCACCGATATTTATATTTGTTGCACCCACAGGGCATAAAGGTTTCACAAGTTAACCCGCAACCTACGGCTTCCTCCCATTATCCCGTTATGCCGCGCCGAGTACCGGAAGTTTTGGCGGGAATAGCCCGTTTAGGGGTGCGGCACCTCGTACGGTGGGTTGATTGTACCTCGTACGGCGGGTTAGTTGTAGGGCGCGGTTAGCCGCGCAAATGCACTATGTTTAAACAACCGCTTTCGTTTATGCGCGGCGTAACCCGCCGAGTGTGGTGGACTTCGACATGGTGGATTACGACGCGCGGAAAGTCTTTGCTTATCTGAAAGCTACGGGATTTTGCGCGTCTAATCCACCCTACAATGCTAAGGAAATCACCCATTCCCGTATGCCGCGCCGAGCACTGGCGGTTTTATCGGGAATAGCCCGTAGGGGCACGGCAGGGACGACTGCATGGATGCAGGAGGTAGGGCAATGCAGGAGCAATTGCCGATGCCGTGCTTTGCTGGAGGGACAGGAAGTCCCTTCCAGCAAACCCCGATAAAACCGTCAGAGCGCAGGAAGCAAGCGGCATCGGGTCGCCTTTTCTTTGGATACTTTCTTTTGGCGAAGCAAAAGAAAGTATCCCGCCCGCCAGTGCGGGAACTGGCATTTAAACAATCCGTCGCGCTAGCGACACATTATTGTGTTCATCCTTCGACAAGCTCAGGACGAACGGGTTTTTATAAGTCGTCCAGGATGCATTCCATGCACCAAACAATCATATTAATTTTGGTGCGTAAAACGCACCCTACCAATATTAACCTTTCGAGAATACAATGAACTCACTTAACCGATTACTAACCAACCCAATAATAGAAGTGTTTATATGAAACCACTAAAACACCAAATAACACCTTATCTGACTTTAATCTTGGTTAACATAATACTTTCTGCTGTTAACCCTGCTGTGGCGGAGTCAGATAAGCAAATGCAAGACAAGCTGCTTAGGCAACGCGAGGCCTTGCAACAGGGAGAACATGCAGGTCATGCCAATATGGCGGATAAGGGGCCTGATTTTCGGGGTATTTATTACGGGTATTTTCCCTGCAAGGAAGAAGATTGCAGCGGCATCAAAATCACTTTGTCCTTAAAGCGCAATAATAATTACCTGTTGGTGACCCAGCCCGCAAAACCATCGTCACGGGAGTTTTTTGAAAAAGGCAAATTTACCTGGAATGACGACACGCGTACCGTCGTGTTAACGCCCAAAGACAAGCCAGCGTCTGGGCAGTACCGCATTGTTGATGAAGGTACTCTTATCCAGCTTAACGCGGATGGCTCAGAGCTGGCTGGCGATCAAGATGACTATATTTTACGCCGTGGCGATACGGTAAAGTCGCGTGAGGTTCATATACATTAAATTCAATAGCTTAGGTTGTTTTCTATGTTCGTCTTACGCACCAACATATTAAGCATCCTGCCCAATTATTTGACAAGGCTTAACAAAACACCCGCCGCCACCGCAGATCCAATTACCCCGGCAACATTAGGCCCCATAGCGTGCATTAATAGGAAGTTATGGGGATTGCTTTCTAAACCAAGTTTGTTGGCAACCCGTGCTGCCATCGGTACAGCGGAAACACCCGCCGCGCCGATTAATGGATTAATCAAGGTGCTGCTGAATCGGTTCATGATTTTCGCCATGATGACACCGGCTGCTGTGCCGATGGCGAAGGCACATGCGCCTAGCCCCAAGATTCCTAAAGTTTTGACTTGTAAAAACGCCTCGGCACTGAGTTTTGAGCCGACCGACAAGCCTAAAAAGATGGTAACGATGTTGATAAGCTCATTTTGTGCGGTATTGCTTAGGCGTTCCACCACGCCGCTTTCACGCATTAAATTGCCCAAGGCAAACATACCGATTAACGGTGTCGCAGATGGTAATAACAAGATGGATAAGAATAATAACATTAACGGAAACACGATTTTCTCGGCTTTACTGACATCACGCAGTTGCTGCATTTCAATCTTGCGTTCGTCTTCGGTCGTCAAAGCTCGCATGATCGGTGGCTGGATTAGCGGCACCAAAGCCATATAAGAATAAGCCGCCACCGCAATCGCACCCAATAAATCAGGGGCCAGTTTTGATGCGACATAAATCGCCGTTGGCCCATCTGCACCACCGATAATGCCGATAGCTGCGGCATCTTTTAAGCTGAACTCCAAACCTGGGATGATGTTGAGCGCTAACGCACCTAACAAGGATGCGAAAATACCAAACTGTGCGGCTGCACCTAAAAGTAAGGTCTTAGGGTTGGCTATCATGGGGCCGAAATCAGTCATTGCGCCCACACCCATAAAAATCAACAAGGGAAAAATCCCCATTTTTATGCCGAAATACAGGTAATACAAAAGCCCGCCTTCTTCGGCGATACCGGCGACTGGGATATTGCTGAGGATTGCGCCAAATCCAATCGGCAATAACAATAGCGGCTCAAAGCCTTTGCTGATGGCGAGGTACAGCAACACAAAACCGACCAGCATCATAAACGCCTGACCGCCAGTGAAGTTATAAAGTCCAGTGCTATGCCACAGTGAAAGTAGGTTTTCCATTTGTGTCTTTTAAAGTTTAATCCGTTATGGTTTCAAATGACCACCCTTTCTCCCTTGAGGGGGAAGGCTGGGATGGGGAATATAATCAGTTAAGGGTCTATGAACTTGTGATTCCGTTCGTCCTGAGCCTGTCGAAGGACTTAATAGGATTCCTTAATTTATTCTCCTCACCCCAGCCCTCTCCAGCAGGAGAGGGAGTTCTTACAAAGAAACCAATACATCACCACTGGCAACCGTACCACCTTCTTTTACGTTGACAGCGCTGACTATCCCGGCAACTTTGGTACGGATTTCAGTTTCCATTTTCATGGCTTCCATGATGACGACCACTTCGCCCTTAGCAACGCTGGCACCCACTTCAACCAGTATTTTCAAAATTGTTCCCGCCATCGGTGCGACAACTACCTCACCACTGCTGGATGCGGGAGTTGCATAAGCTGCGCTGACTTCTGGTTTGATAGTTAAGTCTGAGCCACTTGATCCTACAGCGACCTTAAAGTTTCTTCCATCAACATTAACAGAATAGGTTTCAACCACCGAATCCGATTTGTTGGTCTGCGCTGTTGCTAGGGAAGCTGCATAAGCCTTGGAATCGGGTGCGGCTTCAAATGCCTTCGGATTGCCGCGATTAAGCAGGAATTTCCAACCTACCTGGCTGAACATGCCATTGATTAAGGCATCTTCCTCAACACATTCTGCCAGCCTTATGCCTTCTTTCTCGGCCTTTTCCAGCACATCGGCAACGAGCTTGTTCATTTCCGATTCGAGCAAATCGGCTGGACGACAGGTAATAGCCGTTGCCCCATTCAGCACGCGTTTTTGCAATTCCTTGTTGACGGGCGCAGGTGTCGCACCGTATTCGCCTTTCAGTACGCCAGCGGTTTCCTTTGTAATGGTTTTATAACGCTCACCACTCATCACATTGATGACAGCTTGGGTGCCGACGATTTGTGAGGTCGGCGTGACCAATGGAATAAAACCTAAATCTTCGCGCACACGCGGGATTTCCTTGATGACTTCATCAAATTTGTCCGCCGCGCCCTGCTCTTTCAACTGGCTTTCCATATTGGTCAACATGCCGCCTGGTACTTGTGCAATCAAGATTCGGCTATCAACCCCTTTCAAGCTGCCTTCAAACTGGGCGTATTTCTTGCGGACTTCACGAAAGTAAGTCGCAATTTCTTCAAGCTTGACCAAATTCAGCCCAGTATCGCGGTCAGTGCCTTCAAAACTGGCGACTATGGTCTCGGTAGGGCTATGTCCGTAAGTCATGCTCAACGAGGAAATGGCTGTATCGACATTATCAATGCCCGCTTCTGCGGCTTTGATGATGCTAGGAACGCTCAAGCCCGTGGTCGCATGGCATTGCATATGGATAGGGATGTTGGTGCTTTTTTTCAGACGGCTGACCAGCTCAAACGCATCATAAGGTTTAAGCAATCCAGCCATATCCTTAATGCAGATGGAATGTGCGCCCATATCTTCAATCTGCTTACCCAGAGCCACCCACACATCCATGGTATGCACTGGGCTAGTGGTATAGGAAATAGTGCCTTGGGCGTGGGCATCGGTATTCAACACCGCTTTGACGGCGCGTTCAATGTTACGCATATCGTTCATGGCATCAAATATGCGGAACACGTCAATGCCGTTAACGGCACATCGTTCGACAAATTTATCGACCACATCATCGGCATAGTGGCGATAACCCAACAGGTTTTGGCCGCGTAACAGCATCTGTTGGCGGGTTTTGGGCATGGCTTTCTTGAGCAAGCGCAAGCGTTCCCACGGATCTTCACCCAGATAGCGGATACACGCATCAAAGGTCGCGCCACCCCAGGATTCCATCGACCAGTAGCCGATTTCATCGAGCTTGCCGCAAATTGGCAGCATATCCTCAATCCGCAAGCGGGTTGCGAGAATTGATTGATGTGCGTCGCGCAATACGACTTCAGTGATAGCCAGAGGCTTTTTTTTGCTTTTCGTTACCATTGCCTTGTTGTTATTTCTTAAGCTGCTGCTCGTGTTTTAATGCGGTCATTAGTACCATAAAACGATCAATGGTGCTTGCTTCGATAATGATGAACTGCTGCTGAAATAGCGGCAACCGTACTCTTATCTAAGCCACTGGATTCACTTCGGAATTTTGGCGTTGCCGCAGGAAAATAGCGCTGTACTAACGAAGACATAAGGTTGATAGCACCGACCAGCATGATAAGGAACACGAAAACGATGCCCATGCCCGCAAACATAAGTTCAATACCACTGTTGATCTGCTCTGTCATGTTATCGCTCTTTCTATATAAGTAGTCAACACAACTCCATTATCCCTAAAACCATTCAGCTAAACAAACTAAACATAGTGGGTAAGCCTGGTTTTATGCCAAGTTATTAAATTACCTGTCATGAATGTTTTCAATTCGCTAAAATGACTGCGTTATCGTTCCTGACAGACCTAATATGAAAACGACAATCACCGTATGCGCCGTACAACAGCCTTGTAATCAAGATAGACAGACCAATTTTGATTTGTCTGTCGCTAAAATTCATGAAGCCGCCGCCAACAAAGCTGACCTGGTAGTGTTGTCTGAACTGCATCTTGATCCTTACTTTTGTCAGAATGAAGATTACGGACATTTTGATCTCGCCCAGTCTATACCTGGTCCGAGTACCGAGATTCTATCCACATTAGCAAAAAAACTGGGTATTGTAATTGTCTCGACCCTGTTCGAGAAACGCGCAGCAGGGCTTTACCACAATACAGCGGTGGTCTTTGAAAAGGACGGCAGTATCGCAGGAAAATACCGGAAAATGCACATTCCAGATGATCCTGGATTTTACGAGAAATATTATTTCACGCCAGGTGACCTCGGTTTTAAACCGATTGAAACCTCCATTGGCAAACTTGGTGTATTAATCTGCTGGGATCAATGGTTTCCTGAGGCGGCGCGGTTAATGGCGTTGGCAGGTGCTGAAATACTGATATACCCTACGGCTATTGGTTGGGATTCAGGCGATACAACCGATGAGCAACAACGTCAGTTAAATGCCTGGATTACTATTCAGCGGTCTCATGCGGTTGCGAATGGTATTCCAGTTGTCGCTTGTAATCGCATCGGTTTTGAAAAAGCGCCTGATTCAGATGCTGGTATTAATTTTTGGGGTAATAGTTTTATTGCTGGACCACAAGGCGACATATTAGTAAGCGCCAATGCTACCGACCCAAAATTGTTAATCTATACTATCGACAAAACCAGAACTGAAAGGGTTAGACAAATATGGCCTTTTCTTCGTGATCGGAGAATCGATGAGTATGGGAATTTAATCAAACGATATATTGATTAATATAACCCAACCATATTAGCCAATAATAGTGGAAAACTACACCTTAAACTCAGAGCGATCATGCCCTTTATCGAGTAAGGCTTGCATCCATTTAGGTGTCATTCCCCGTCCTGTCCAGGTCTTTTCAGCATCTTGGGGGTGACGGTATTTGATAGAGACTTTAGAAACAGTGCGAGGAGATTTTTTCCCATTTTCATGTATTTCTACAGTAGAATCTATGGATGCCGCCAGTTCTTTAATCTTGGCAATAACTTCTTTTCGCTTACTAAATTGCTTGTTTTTTAAGGCATTTTCTGCCTTTTCGATAACTGCCTTCAGTTCTTTTTCCGAAAGATTTTGATAATCTGACATTGCGCCTATTCCTAGAGATATACTTAGAGTTTATATTAAAATTTCAGTTTATAAGGTAATAATTATTTACCAGCCTAATAGATTACATTAATTAGTTATTTAACTAAAACTTATTTTAACTCCAAATTGAAACTTTGCTCGGCTAATTTATCTCTTGATTCATCCACCAACCTGACTATCCAATCATTATTTGTTGTATAGGTAATCACTTGTTTGCTTGCGGTACGCCAAGGATCGGCAGATATATTCACCTTTTTTCGAGATACAAGTTCGCCATTTAACCACCACTCATGGAAAACAGCCTTACCTTTCATACCTTTTAATTCAACAAAATAATGAATCCATAAGGTTTCTTTTTTACCTATTTTTAGTGGTAAGGCTATCGTATCAACCGGTTCGCTTTTTTTGATTTCACGGGTTAATTGTGCCCTAACGACTAGGTTACTATTATCTATTTTGGGTTTTGCTACTGTGTTAATAACTGCATCGGGCTGGCTTTTAATTTCAGCCGCTTGCTTTGGCAAAGCTAACTGTGTGCTGGTATCAACTTTTTTCTCGTTGCTGTCAGTAAAATAAAATAAGGTCATAAGTATCAACAAAGCACTACCTAACGCCAATCCTATTCGCTTAAGATTCCATTCCGTTGTCATGCCTGAAGCCGAAACGGGCTTTCCTGAGGTTTTCCCAGGTGTAGAGTATTTAACTTTGATGACGATATTTTTATTTTCTGGCATAAATGTACCAACCCTGTCAGGTGAACCAAAACGATAATGCTTTAAAATCAAACTATAGCATAGTTTTTGTCGAATAAAATGTTATACCTTGTTAATATACCTACATAGATTTTAGCTAAAGAAAGTTCATTAGAAATAACCTTTATCTGCTTAGTTAACAAGACTTTTTCTGCTATTCTCTTAATCGTAAGGAAGGATTTAGGTCTATTTAGAACAATGTGGACTGTTAGCTGTGTCTTTCCTTATGTTACAAGCATTAAAAAGAACTTTTTTGGTTTTTTGAAGTTCTTTTTATAAGTAGCTTTCGCAGGATTTTGTGGATATCTCTCTAAATGTCACTACTTAAATTTTTTCAAGATTCTTCCTCTCTCAACGGCGGTAACGCCACTTTTATTGAAAACCTCTATGAGCGATTTCTGGAAGACCCCGAATCGGTTGAACCAGGCTGGCGTACACAATTCCGTGAAATCCATAACGGAGCCACTTATGAGATCGCACATAGCCCCATCGTAGAACGTTTTGGGCAACTGGCATTAAAACCACAAAGTCGAATTGCACAACTGCAAGGCTTTACTGAAGAAAGTGTTAAAAAACAATCTGCTGTGGCACGGTTGATTAATCATTACCGTGTTCGTGGACATCAGATCGCTAGCAATAATCCACTTGGTGCTGATATTCCCTATCCTACTGACATGGATCCTGCTTACTACGGCTTGTCCGAACTGGATATGGACACTTTGTTTGACACTGGCGCTCTCTACGGAGCTGACCGACTGCCGCTACGGGAAATTATCAGCCGTCTCCAGGAAATCTATTGCGGCAGTATTGGCTCTGAGTATATGCACATTGTCGATACGCATATCAGACGTTGGGTGATTACTCGCATCGAAAGCTACACGGCTGATTTAAATATAGAATCCGAAAAAAAACTGTGGCTTTTACAATTACTGACCGCTGCGGAAGGTATCGAACATTATCTACAGAATAAATTTGTGGGCCAAAAACGTTTCTCCCTTGAGGGAGCAGAATCGCTGATTCCAATCTTAGACGAATTAATCCAAAATTCCGGTGCGAAAGGGGTAAAGGAAATCGTCATTGGTATGGCGCATCGCGGACGGCTTAACGTTTTGACCAATATCTTAGGCAAAAGCCCTTCCAGCTTGTTCAACGAATTCGCCGGAACAACTTCACCCTCACCCGGTGTCAGTTCAGGTGATGTGAAATACCACATGGGCTTTTCATCTGATATAGATACGCCAGGGGGCGCTGTTCATTTAACCTTGGCATTTAATCCATCACACTTGGAAATTATCAATCCGGTTGTAGAAGGTTCGGTAAAAGCCCGCCAGGATCGCGCTGGAAGCGACGGCAAAAACACGGTGATCCCCGTGCTAATTCATGGCGATGCTGCATTTTCTGGGCAAGGCATCATCATGGAAACCTTGAATATGTCGCAAACCCGTGCGTTTAACACGGGCGGCACTGTCCATATTGTCATCAATAACCAGATCGGTTTTACCACTAGCAATCCACTGGACGCACGCTCGACCCTTTATTGCACCGACGTAGCCAGTATGATCCAAGCACCAGTTTTCCATGTCAACGGCGATGATCCAGAAGCGGTCATGTTTGTGACCAAACTGGCACTTGATTTCAGGATGACTTTTAACAAGGATGTGGTTATAGATCTTATTTGCTATCGCCGCTTAGGCCATAATGAGGCTGACGAACCAGCTACTACCCAGCCGTTAATGTACAAAAAAATCCGCAACCATAAAACCACGCGTAGGATTTATGCTGAAAAGCTAGTCAAGGAAAATACGATTACGGATAAACAATCAACATCTATGGAAATGGCATATCAACAACAGCTTGAGGCTGGAGTTATTGTTTCGAGACCGGTTCTGGATAGTAATATCTATTCCTATAGCGCCCAATGGAATAACTTCCTGAATCAAGACTGGGATGCACCAGCACGTACGGCGGTTTCTATTGACCATTTACGTTTTTGTAATGACCGGATGCTGCGCTTACCGACGGGCTTTGAATTGCACCCAAGGGTTGCCAAGGTGATGGATAATCGCCGCAAGATGGCGGCGGGTGGAATGCCATTAGACTGGGGTTTTGCTGAAAATATGGCGTATGCTACCTTGCTTATGGACAAATTTCATATTCGGCTGACCGGACAGGATGTTGGACGAGGAACTTTTGTTCACCGTCATGCTGTACTGCACAACCAAATAAATAATAGAACCTATAAGCCACTTAAACATCTTGATAAAGATCAGGGTCGCGCACAAATTTATGACTCTTTGCTGTCTGAAGCAGGTGTCTTGGGTTTTGAATACGGTTACAGCACAACCATGCCTAACACCTTGGTGGTCTGGGAAGCTCAATTCGGTGATTTTGCCAATGGTGCTCAGGTCGTTATCGATCAGTTTATTAGCTCTGGTGAAACCAAATGGGGACGTTTATGCGGACTTGTGATGCTACTGCCCCACGGCTTTGAAGGCCAAGGCCCAGAACATTCTTCGGCTCGGCTGGAACGTTATTTGCAGCTCTGCGCTGAACATAACATCCAGGTGTGTAGTCCGACAACGCCCGCGCAAATTTTTCACTTATTGCGCCGTCAACTCATTCGCGTATACAGAAAGCCGCTTATTGTGATGAGTCCGAAAAGCTTATTAAGGCATAAGCTTGCCATCTCAACGCTTGAGGATCTGACTACCGGAGAATTTCTCCCTATTATCGGTGAGCAGGACGCTATTGATCCCAAACAGGTCACGCGCTTAGTATTTTGTGCTGGCAAGGTTTACTACGATTTACTCGAAGCACGTCGGCTAGATAACCTGAAAAACGTCGCTATTGCGCGTATCGAGCAACTGTACCCTTTTCCGGCAGAGCTTTTTAAGGCAGAAATTGCAAGGTATGCAAACTTAAAAGATTTTGTCTGGTGTCAGGAGGAGCCACAAAATCAAGGTGCTTGGTATCAATCAAAGCATCATTTTACTGATAATCTGGAAGCCCATATCAGTGTAACTTATGTGGGACGGGAAGCATCAGCATCACCCGCTGTCGGGCATTTTCATGTCCACATAGAACAACAAAAAACTGTCGTACAAACTGCCTTATACGGAAAACATTCAGGAAAATAACATGAGCATTTCAGTCATAACCCCTAACTTACCGGAGTCTGTTTCCGACGCAACTGTGGTTGTGTGGCATAAACAGCCTGGAGATAGCGTCCAGAAAAATGAAAACCTTGTCGATTTGGAAACGGATAAAGTTGTCCTGGAAGTGCCTGCACCTGAATCTGGTGTCCTATCAGCCATTCTCAAGGAAAGTGGTGCAATTGTTAACGGCGGCGAACTCTTAGCTACAATAGAACCGCAAGTAAGCCAGGCTATTACTGCTGAGAAGACAATACCCACTGCTCAAAACGCGGCAATCCCGTTAAGCCCTTCCGTACGCCGGATAGTTCATGAAAACACACTCGATCCGACTTTAATCAAAGGCAGTGGAAAAGATGGTCGCCTCACTAAAGGGGATGTTTTAGATCATCTCAACAAACAACAACCCTCAGAAACAAAAGCAGCTGATGTAATAACGCCCGAAGTCAAACAAAAGCCTATAGAAGTCATTGAACCAATAATTACAATTTCTGCAGGGCATCGCCCTGAACAACGCGTTGCAATGACCCGCTTAAGGGCAAAAATTGCCGAACGTCTACTTCAGGCGCAACAAAATGCAGCGATGTTGACGACATTCAATGAAGTCAATATGCAAAATATTATTGATCTCCGCAACCAATATAAATTGAGATTTGAACAAAAACATAATGCCAAATTAGGCTTTATGTCATTTTTTGTCAAAGCTTCAATCGAAGCTTTAAAACGCTTCCCTGCTATCAATGCTTCGATTGATAACACTGACATTATTTATCACGGTTACTACGATATTGGCATTGCAATCAGTACACCTCGTGGTTTGATTGTTCCTGTATTACGTGATGCAGACCAACTTGATTTCGCAGGCATTGAAAAAGGCATTGTTGATTTTGGCGAAAAAGCCCGCTCGGGTGCGTTAAGTTTTGATGACTTGAAAGGAGGAACTTTCACAATCACTAACGGCGGGGTTTTTGGCTCTATGCTTTCAACTCCAATACTTAATCCACCTCAGTGTGCAATTTTAGGTATGCATGCCATTAAAGATCGAGCAGTTGTAGAAAACGGCCAAATTATCATTAGGCCAATCATGTACTTAGCTTTATCTTATGATCACCGCCTTGTTGATGGTCGCGAAGCCGTGCAATTTTTGGTCACCATAAAAGAGTGTCTTGAAGCACCAGCCCATTTGCTCTTAAATATATAACGTATGTCTAAAGTTAAAGCCAAATACGATGTCATCGTTATAGGATCAGGCCCTTCTGCTTATACCTGTGCCATTAGATGCGCCCAACTTGGTTTAAAAGTCCTTTGTGTTGATAACACAGACATTAACTCTACCAGCGGTGCATTTTGCAATGCTGGAAATGTGGGTATGATAACTTTATTAGAATCTGCAAAACTTTATGATACATTGTTAAGCGACATCGATTCACACGGAGTTTTTGCTGAAAACGTGTCGCTTAATTTGCCTAAAATGATACTTCACAAAGACAAAATACTCGATGGAATCAGCCAACAGATTACAAAAACATTTACAGAACACAAAATAGATTTCATTAATTCAAATGCAAAGTTAATTGCACCTAAAATAATAGAATTGTCTTCGCTTCATTCCCCAAGCCAACAAATTCATGCAAAATTTATTATATTAGCAACGGAATCTATACCAATATCCATACCTTGCACGCCTATAGACAATGAATTCATTCTTGATTCTACGGCTGCTTTAAGCCTTAATAAATTACCTAAAAGACTTGCCATACTTGGAGCGGGCGTGATTGGGCTTGAATTAGCTGCAATCTGGAACAGGCTTGGTGCAGAAACAACATTGTTAGAAGCACAGGAGACATTTTTAGGCTTATCAGATAATCAAATATCACGTCAGGCTTATCAAATTTTTACCGAACAAGGCTTAGAGCTACGCCTGGGAGCGCGTGTGATTTCAACAAAAATTCTTAATAAAAAAGTATTTATTGAGTATCAGGATGCTGATGGAACACATGCACTTCGCGTTGATAAGCTTATAGTCGCTTCTGGTCGCAAGCCAAACTCAGAAAGGCTTTCTGCACCCGAAGCAAATTTATTGCTTGATGAAAACGGCTATGTCCACGTCAATGAAAATTGCCGGACTAATTTACCGGGAGTCTACGCCATTGGTGATTTGACCCTACATGGACCAATGTTATCTCATAAAGGCATGGCAGAAGGAGTTTTTGTTGCTGAACAAATTGCTGGTGTTATTGGCTCATCAGTAAACTATAACATTATTCCAAATGTTATTTACACTGAACCTGAGATTGCTTGGATTGGTCAAACTGAACAGGCACTTAAAGCAATAGGCGATCCAATTAACATTGGAACTTTTCCGTTAAGTATTAACCACCAACCTAAATCTGCGGTCAAATCAAATGGGATGATTAAAGTAATTGCTTGCGCTAATACGGACAAAATACTTGGTGTACATATTATCGGGTGTCACGCGTCTGAATTGATTGCTCAAGCAGTGCTTGCTATGGAATTTTCAGCGAGTAGTGAAGATCTCGCAAGAACTATTCATTCACACCCCAGCTCTGCTGAAGCCCTCCGTGAGGCTGCTTTAGCTATTAAAAACAAAGGCTTGAATTCTTAACTAGGATAACGTTTAACAATCAGCTTTTCATCGTCTTTTACTCTGCAAAACAAAGATTTTTTTATTATCCATTAATAGCTGGTTGTTTCAGTATCACCTTTACCAGCTTTAATTTCATCAAATATTGTGAAAACTCAATATCTACAGTGCCTTGATACTTAGTTTGTAGATGGATTTTATCAGTTACTAAAACATCAGATATTAAAAAACCCTCATCACCTTGCGATGATGAGGGCTTTAATTTAACCCCGATATATAACAGGTTTAACCCTGCTACATATTATTTATTAGATAAATGATGGGATTAATGGAGCGTCGATAGTAACCATTTGACGGTTGCCAGCTTCATCAGTGAAGAACAGTAAGCCAGCAAAACGGCTATCTGGATCATAGATTAAGTCAGCTAAACGGTATACTTCCCATGCTGCATCAGAAGCAGTTACTTCCATAGTTCTTGTTTGACCTGGAGCAAGTGGGCTGTTATCGCTAACAGTCAAACCTTCTTCAGCCAACAAGTCATCTGGGTAACCTGTATCATCTTCATGTACTGCTGGATCCAAGAAACGAACAGAAGCTGTCATAAATTCGCCTAAACGAACTGATGAATCACCGTTGTTAGTAACAGTCAGTGTCATTTGCATAGCACGACCTGGTACACGATATGTTGCGCTATCTACTTTAACAGCAACTGTTCTTGCTGGCATTTCAATAGGTTTCATACCACGCAACAAACCAGCTTGCAGAGGAGTTGTGATTGGATACTGAGCGTTTGTGCTTTCCATAGTGACAGCAACAATTGCCAAAGTAGCAACCATAAATCCGATACCAACTTTTTTGTCCATTGCAGAGATCAGTGTGTCATGTTTACCTGCTTCACAAGCAATCAAACGTGGAACAAACACTGGTTTACGTGCCCAATAAGCAATGTAAGCAATACCAAAAGCGTACCAGAAGGCATGCCAGAAGTAGATATTGCCCAGATTCCAATTTTCAAGATCGATAGTTTGACCTGTCAAAGTGGTGATTGGGTTGGTGAATTGGCTCATAGAACCAGTAATGGTTACCCATTTACCTGGGCCGATGATTGGACCACCGTCTTTTACGTTCATCATGGAATGGACGTGCCAGTCACCAGGACGACGAGCTTTCAACAATACTTTAAATTCGTATGTTTCGCCCAATTCCAGTGTTACAGAACGTGGTACCAATTGACCGCCAATCCAAGAACCAGCACGAATAAATACTGGACCAGGAATACCGATGTTTAAGAACGAAATTTCTGGTTTGGCAACAGTTTCTGGCCAGCCAGCGAAAACGTGGAATTTACCGGTTACAGTCATTGTGTCGTTTACAGGCACAATATCTTTTGACCAGTTAAGGTCATACCAGTGAATTGTACGCATACGCATGAACGCAGCCTGAGACTTCTCACCATGTGCAGAAGCAGTTGGAGCATAAAACATCGCCGCTGTTACAGTAACCAGCAGTGCGACAAAGGATAATTTAGCTATCCCGTCTTTTATTAATTTCATATATCCTCCTCTATAATAGAGAATCTATAGTTTTTGAGTATCTAGCTACAACAAATTATATTATTGTTGTAACAAGCTTTTTTTTATTATTTATTCTAAAACAATTCTTCTTAAGAACCTTTTGTGAAAGCAGTGCTTCCAAACCATCTACCGAAGAAATGCCACAAGAAATAAACGATGATACTCACGAAACCAGAGAAGAACGCTGATACTGGAGCAACGTCTTTACCGAAAGTTCTCAGTGTACCTTTTTCAACCATACGGATGTATTCTGGCATACCGGTTCTAACATAGTGGTAACCTGATAAGTCAGCCAAAGTCATCATCATACCGTTGTATTCAACAGGTAAATGCAATGGAGCCATAACTGGCCAGTTGCCTGGGTAGAATAACAGACCAAAACCCAAACCGCCGATTACCGCTGTCAACTGCATACTGCCAGAAACCAACAGTACAACGTCTAATACGATAGCGCCTGGTACGAGTTGTGATGGGAATACGAAATTAATAGGGAAGTATGTCCAGCCCCAGAAATTGAAGTATCTGTTTACCCATTCACCGAATAACAAGCCCAGTACAGAAAGAGTTGCACCGAACGGTATACGATAACGCCACCAAAGAATTGCTTGAACTGCCGCTGGGAAAGTGATACCCATGATAGGTAAAACAGTTACCCAAAGACGTCTATCTTTCCAATCAGACCAGAAATCCCAGTCACCTGCTACAAGCATAAAGTGAACGTGATAACCGCCTAAAATAACAAAAAACAATGTGAACATAATTAGCCAATCGAACGTACGAGAAACTTTTACGGCCTCTGCGCGTGAACGTACAGCTGATTGAGATGCGCTCATTAGCTTACCTCCTAAAGGATTTAAATTATTTTTATTTAACTACTATCTATTCTCGGTTGCTTTGCCCTAAAAGAACAAAGCAACCAGGGGAGATAGTAATTACAACCAAAGATTTAGCTTATGCCAAGTCTTTTTTCAGCAACTTAGCAAGTGCTGCAATTTCGATGTTCAATACACCTAATACACCCAAAGCTGACCATCCGAAGAATACGAAGCCGTAGTGTAAAGGAGCAACAAACAGTTCTTCCATAAACCAGAAAGTATGACCCCATTCGTTCAAGCCAACGTTTGGCAAGATCATGAATGGACCAACTGTAGCAACCATATATTGAATAGAGTTACCTTGTTGGTAAGTTGGAAGTCTGGTTTTAGCATACAAGAAAGCAGCACCACCAGTGATGATGTATACTGGATAGCTCAAATAGAACTCGATTACGTGACTTGGTGTAAAGTCAGTATCGCGAACGATTGTTTGATGCCATGTACCATCTTGTTCTGTGAAGTAGCTAGCACCGAAATAGATCGCTGTACCGTAGCATACCAACCATGTCCAATGTGTGAAGTGTCTTCTCAACTCTTCTCTTGGTGTGATTGACATAACTTTACGGTCACGAGTTTTCCAGAGATAACCCCACAGGATACCTGCAGTACTTACTTCTAATACGAACTCGATGTAAAGAAAGTTCATCCAATATGTTTCGAATTCAGGTGCGAATGAGTCCATACCGGCTGACCAGCCATAGACACCTTCATACCAACGAACCCATGCATAAAACACGCAATACAACGCAACACCGAGAAACAAGTTTCTTTTGTTTAATAACGGTGCTTCCGCAGCATCAGCTTTTACTGATTCAGTTGTAGCTGCCATTTCTACCTCCTAAAAATTATCAAATCCCCAGATCATAAAGAACTGGGAGTCAATTTAATCCTCCCTTTAACCGCCGCTAACTTGAAACACTCTCACGCTAACAGTGTCACCAAATCCATTCAGTGAGCTGTAAGTCTACCAGTTCGACTAAACGTGTCAAGTCTAAATTATCGCGAATTAGGTTAGTTTTTAAAGTCAACATTCCACAGCCGCAAACGCCCTAGCTAAAAACTTTGAAAAACTTATATTTCTGATACACTGCGAGGTGTATTAAATTAATCAACATAACCCAATAAACGCTATTATTATGAAGAAGTTCTCCATCCTATACTTGATTATCGGCATTGCCGTTCTAGTTTTACTTACCCAGAAAGTGATACTCCCTTTAGTCAACGATGTCATCAAATCTGACGCATTTCTTGTAGATAGCAAAGATCAAGGCAGTCAATTCCCCATCTCCAATTCTATGACTGATCTTGCATTCATGCACTGTAACAACTATATAAAATCAGAACTTGGATCAGATGTCTCCATAACTTTCTCAGAAAAGCCTACTAATGTATGGAGTCTTGGCAACCACCAGTATGTAGTGAACGCTGAATTCAATATGACCAATGCGACTAATACAGCCACCAAAAAATACGCCTGTCGAATCACCTACGATAACAGCGATGACACATCTGGCTCTGCTGATTTTGATAACTGGTCAATAATTGGTATAGATGGCGTAGACGGGGTTTAATCTTGGTGGAGGAGCTAAAGCAATCCTTGCATTTTTAATAGCAAGGATTATTTTAACCTTGAAATTAGTTCACATGAACTTTTCATAATTGCGCTAGCTAGCACCACAAAGAACAGTTTTATTAGCCCCCAAAAGAGCCTTTAGCTTGACTTAATTAGCTTTGAACAAGGCAGCTTGCAAAGAGGTAATTCAGCAATAATTCAAACAATTTTTGAAGCAAAATAAGTTTTTTCTAAAAACTACCTACAATCAAGCTTACTGTTGCCCATCCCAAAAGACTCCGCCAACATCAGCATCACGCCCAAAGTAATCGCCGAATCCGCAATGTTGAAGGCGGGCCAGTGCCAATCGTTGTAGTAAACATCGAGGAAGTCGATGACGTAACCGTAGGCCAAGCGGTCGATGAGGTTGCCGACTGCCCCGCCTAATACTAAGGACAGAGCCACGGCGAGCAAGGTTTCATGCTTTTGCAGGCGTGTTAACCATATCGATAATACGATACTGATAATCAGAGCTAAGGCGGCAAAAAACCAGCGTTGCCAGCCGCCCGCTTCGCTCAGGAAACTGAATGCAGCACCGGTATTATGCACGTAAGTGAGGTTAAAATACGGCATCAGCGGGATGGATTCGTAAAGCTGCATTGAGTTATCAACCAGCAGCTTGCCGGCTTGGTCTAGGACGATTGCCAGTAAGGAAAGCCATAGCCATTTCAACATGCCCACCTCACGCATAGCGGCGGTGTTCGCCCGCACCGTCAACATTTTCTATGCACCTGCCGCATAATTCGGTATGCTCCTTATGTTCGCCGACATCATAATGCTGATGCCAGCAGCGGACACATTTGGGATGTTCTGAAACCAGCACTTTTAGCTTAACTCCTTCGAGTTCGGTTTGGATGGCATCAGCAGGACTGAATTGTTCAGCAATGACGGAAGCGTTAGAGGTGATAAAAACGAAATGTAGCTCGTTTTCCAGTTTATTTAACAACTTAAAATAGCCATCACTACAGTACAGTTCAACTTCTGCGTTTAATGATGATCCGATGTCGCCTTTTGCTCGACTTTTTTCGAGTTCCTTGCTGACCACCGACCTTATCTCCATTATTTTTTGCCAAAACTCACGGCTCATCGCCGGCTGGGCATCCAATTCAACCAAGCCTTGATACCACGTTTCCAGGAACACCGATTCACCCCGTTTGCCCGGCATATACGACCAGATTTCATCGGCGGTGTAGCTGATAATCGGTGCCAACCAACGCACCAAGGCTTCCAAGACATGGAACAATGCTGTTTGCGTGGAACGCCGCGCCAAACCGCTAGTTTTTGCAGTGTATTGTCGGTCTTTGGTGACATCAAGGTAGAAACTGCTCAAGTCGATGGCGCAAAAATTGTGTACTTTCTGGTAAATTTGCTGGAACTGGTAGGCTCCGTAATGGGCGATGACTTCTTCCTGTAACAGATAAGCCCTGTCCATGATCCAGCGATCCAACGCCAATAAGTCTTTAGTAGCCACCAAATCTTGAGTGGGATCAAAATCATTCAAGTTAGATAATAAAAACCGCGCCGTATTACGCAAACGGCGATAACCGTCGGAAGTTCGGCTAAGGATTTCATTAGATACCGACATCTCGCCACGATAATCCGTGGAAGCTACCCATAAGCGCAACACATCCGCACCCAAATCCTTCATAACCGATTGCGGCGCAACCACATTGCCTTTGGATTTGGACATTTTTTTGCCTTCGGCATCGACGGTAAAGCCATGCGTCAACACCGCCTTATACGGCGCAACGCCATTTTTGGCTACTGATGTTAATAATGAAGATTGAAACCAACCACGATGTTGGTCTGAGCCTTCCAAATACAAATCCGCAGGAAAAACCAGTTGGTCGTGCTTATCGAGGACGCAGGCGTGAGTGACACCGGAATCAAACCAAACATCCAGGGTATCGGTCATTTTCTGGTATTGCTCGGCTTCTGTCCCTAGTAAGTCAGCAGCATCCAGTTCAAACCAGGCATCTATGCCCTTTTGCTCGATGCGTTTGGCGACTTGTTCGATTAACTCCCCTGTTCGCGGATGCAATTCGCCCGTTTCCTTATCGACAAAAAACGCAATGGGTACGCCCCAGGTGCGTTGCCTGGAAATGCACCAATCTGGGCGGCCTTCCAGCATACTTTCAATCCGCGCTTGCCCCCAATCCGGGATCCATTCGACACGCTTGATTTCGCTCAACGCCTGATCGCGCAGGCCGTTTTGTTCCATCGAGATAAACCATTGCGGCGTGGCCCTAAAGATAATCGGGGTTTTATGCCGCCAGCAATGCGGATAACTGTGCAGGATGGCATGGTTATGGAGCAAGTTGCCTTTGGATTCCAAAACCTCCAATACATGCTTATTGGCACTGAACACATGTTCGCCAGCAAACAACTCGGTGCTAGGCAAGAACACGCCATCGCCGCCCACGGGGTTTTCAACGGGCAGGTTATATTTCAGGCCAACACTATAATCATCCTGACCGTGACCGGGTGCCGTATGCACCGCACCCGTACCTGCCTCGGTCGTCACATGGTCACCGAGAATGACCGGCACTTGCCTATCGTAAAAGGGGTGTTGCAGCAACTGGTGTTCCAATGCCGCGCCCTTGCAATAAGCGATAACGCGATAATCTGTGATCTCATAGCGCGACATGGCATCTTTAAGCAAAGCCTCAGCTAACACCAAGCGCTCCTTATGACCGTCTCTTTCACACTGCACCACAGCGTATTCAAGGTCGGCATTCAGGGCAACCGCTTGGTTGGCGGGTAATGTCCACGACGTGGTCGTCCAGATGACAACTGATAACGCGCCTACGCCTTCGTGTTCCGGCACATGATGGCAGGCCGTCATGAAGCTGGCTTCATCAACCACCGGGAAGCGCACATCAATGGCGGGCGAATGTTTGTCTTCGTATTCAACTTCGGCTTCAGCTAGGGCAGAACCGCAATCGGTGCACCAATGCACTGGCTTTGCGCCTTTGGTAATATGGCCTTTCTGGGCGATGCTGCCCAGGGTGCGGACGATGTCAGCTTCAAAGGCAAAGTCCATGGTGAGATAAGGTTTGTCCCAATCGCCCAAGATGCCCAGCCGGATGAAGGCTTCCTTTTGGATGGCAACTTGTTTTCCAGCATATTCACGACAAGCTTTACGGAACACGTCGGGCGCAACTTTTGCACCCGCTTTGCCGATTTTCTTTTCCACTTGTAATTCGATAGGCAAGCCGTGGCAATCCCAGCCCGGCACATAAGGCGCATCGAAACCGCTTAAGGTTTTGGATTTGACGATGAAATCTTTCAGTACCTTATTGACTGCATGACCGATATGGATTTCGCCATTGGCATAAGGCGGACCATCATGCAGGATAAATTTGGGACGGCCTTGGGTTGCTGCCCTAATGGCTTGATATAATTCGCCTTCCTGCCAATGTTTTAACCGCTCCGGCTCACGCTGTGCCAGATTGCCCTTCATGGGGAACGCGGTATTGGGTAAATTGAGAGTGCTTTTATAATCCAAAGTCATAATCCATCGTCTTCTATTGTTTGTGCGGCAAAAATCTTTTTGGCCTCGGCCACATCATCTACTATCTGTTCTTTGAGTTCGTCCACGGTCTGAAACCGCCGCTCTGCCCTAATTTTTTGTTTAAAATGCACTGTCACCTTATAGCCGTAGATGTCCCCATTAAAGTCGAACAAGTGAGTTTCCAATACGACCTTATTGCTGCCGTCAACGGTTGGACGAACTCCGATATTGGCTACACCTTCGATTCTCAAATCATCTATACCCGTCATGGTGACGGCAAAGACTCCGCTGAAAGGAAGATTATTTCTAGCTATCCTGATATTGGCAGTTGGGTAACCTATCGTCCTGCCGCGCTTATCACCGTGGATAACTCGCCCACAAATTGAATAGCAATAACCCAGCATGGATTCAGCCTTTTCCAAATCGCCTATAGCTAGAGCATTTCTAATCAAGGTGCTGCTGACCCGCAGGCCATCAACTTGTAAGGAGCCGGTATCTTGCACCCTAAAACCGTGTACATCACTTTTCGCTTTAAGCATGGCAAAATCGCCTTGCCTAGCTTTACCAAAACGAAAATCATCACCAATCACCAGATGTTTGACATTCAGGCGTTTAACCAACACCTCATCAATAAACTGTCCGGCATCATAGTTAGCCAGTCGTTTATTAAATCGCACTATGACTAAATCATCAACGGGCAGTTTCGCAAACTGCGCGACTTTCTCCCGTAAGCGCGTCAATCTTGGCGGAGCTTTATCCCCTAAAAAGTATTCCAGGGGTTGTGGCTCAAAAATCAGGATGACGACGGGTAAGTTTAGTGATTTACCACGTTCAGCCAACTTATCTATCACCGCTTTGTGACCTAAATGAACGCCGTCAAAATTCCCTATGGTTAGAACGCAGCCATTTTTGAAAGCTTGCGTACGCGGTATTCCTCTAATTAAGCGCATGAATGGGCTGATAGAATCAAAAGCTGGCGATTTTATCACTTGTGCCCGTCAAATGCCTTAGTCTCAGGCCAGAAAGTGTTAATGTCAGCACATACAAGAAACAACCAATGCTAATCCACTTAAACAAATTGATTATTCTGTCTGTAGTACCCCACTGACTCCACCAACCATTCTCAACAAAGTAACACAAGCAAACCGCCATGACCGTGCTTGCCAACGTAACGCGACCCAAAAACAGTAACCAACCGAGTCCAGGTTGGTAGGCATTTTCTTGCAATAATTTGTTCAACAGCAATGCTGCATTAAGCAATGCGCCCAGTGATGTTGCCAGTGCTAGTCCAGCATGTGCCAGCGGAATAACCAATACATTCAAAGCCAGACTGGTTATCATCGCAACCATGCCATAGCGAACGGGCGTATTCAAGTCATGACGTGAAGTAAAACCCGGCATCAGAATCTTGATAAAAAGGTAACCCAGCAAACCGACAGAATAGGCCTTTAAACTCTGCCCTGCTTTATGCACATCATTGATGGTGAATTCGTTATATTGGAACAAGGTTGACAGCATCGGTTCTGCTAGCACGAACAAGCCTATAGTGGCAGGCATCCCCACCAGAAACACCAAACGCAATCCCCAATCCAGCGTCGCCGAAAAAGCTATTGGATCGTTTGCAGCATGATTATTGCTAAGATTAGGCAGGATTACCGTTGCCAACCCTAGCCCCAAAATCCCTAATGGAAATTCCACCAAACGGTCTGAATAATACAGCCAGGACACGCTGCCGCTGACTAGAAACGAAGCGACCAAGGCATCCAAAAGCAAATTGATCTGCGTGACCGACGCACTGAATATCGCTGGCAGCAGCCGTTTTATCACAAGACTGACATCGGGATCTTTAAACTTAACCGTTAACCTGGGCAGCAAACCCAATTGCACAAGGCTGGGGACTTGAAACAGTAGCTGCAAAATCCCGGCCACAAACACGCCCCATGCCAACGCCGTAATCGGCACATCCATCAGCGGTGCAAGCCATAACGCTGCGGCAATCATACAGATGTTAAGAAAAATTGGTGTTAACGCTGGAATGGCATAGTGTTCATGTGCATTCAGTACTGCACCCGCAAACGCCACCAACACAATACATAAGCCGAATGGTAAGGTGATCCGCAATAAAGTCACCGCTAGCTCATACTGTGTCCATTGCCAAGCGAAACCCGGTGCCAATACCAGGACGAGCAAGGGAGCTAGAACCATTGCCACCAGCGTAACCAACATAGCCCATGCCGCTAGCGTCCCTGCCGTCTTGCCAATGAATTGCCTTAAGGTGAGCTTGTCACCTTGGTGGTTAGCCATGACTGGCACAAGGGCATGGGCAAATGCCCCTTCGGTGAACAACCTACGCAAAAGGTTCGGAATTTTGAACGCCACAAAAAAAGCGTCGGTCGCCACATCCACTCCAAAAAGTCGGGCAATCAACATATCCCGAACAAATCCCAACAGCCGGGAAGTCAATGTCATGCTGCTGACGACAACGGTCGCTTTAAAAAGCCGCTTGCCCACTACTTAATCCTGTTTGCGTAGCACGTAAATGTTGACAATGATAGCATTTATAATGATAATGCGCAGTCTGATAACTCACTTTGTAGAAACGACGCACTATGGCTAATACAGCACAAGCTAAAAAACGCGCGAAACAAGCCGAAAAGAGCCGTGTTCGCAACGCAGGACAACGCAGCAATCTGCGTACTTTTATTAAGAAAGTACTTGCCGCCGTTAAAGCAGGCGACAAAGAGAAAGCCCAAGCCGCTTTCAATATTGCCCAACCGATTATCGATTCCGCCGTCAACAAAGGCATTATCCATAAAAACAAGGCAGCTCGTGGCAAGAGCCGTTTGAGCGCGAAAGTTAAAGCTGTAGCTTAGTTGCATCTAATTCAATAAAAAAGGCCGCTACCCATTTGGGTAGCGGCCTTTTTTATTGATCGGAATAAATAATCCGGTTTGTTTTGATACGATTTTAATCCGTCAAGATTTTAGCCTTATCCAGATCAACATCCTTACTTGCCACCCTCACGCTGCCAAGCCAGTAGTGGCATTAGCAACTGTTTTTTGGCCTTTTCGTCTGCACCGGAAGGTAATTTCCCAGCACCGTGTGCATTAATCCAAGCAGCAATATCGTGCCATATTATGTTGGCTTGCAGATCGCGTAACAGCAAGTGATAGCCTTGTTGATAAAAACCAACGGTCTTCCCTTTCGTTCCTCTTAAGTAAAACCGCTTTAAAAAGGCAAAAATTGCCTCCTTGGGAATGATGTCGTCCCGATCACCGTACAATACTAAGATATTCCCGTTCAATAAATCTGCATTTTCAAATGCCGAATCCATTAAATTTGTTAACCCATACAAGGACTCTACACGGGTTTTTCTGAGTACCAGCGGATCACTATCCAACTCCCGCATCATCTCACGATTATCCGACAACTTGGCTTCCACGCCCTCGCCACTCAAGGTCATCCAAGGCATCGTGTGAGACAGCGCCCAGAGCAAGGCTGTTTGATACCAAGGCATAATCTCCCTAGGCCAAACTGCAGGCGCAGCCAGAATAATGCCATCTACGGACGGCATACGCGCATCCCGAATAGCCGCCATTACGACAGCACCACCCATGCTTTCACCGAGCAAATAGACCGGAATGCCAGGGTAATGTTGCCTTATCTGTCTGACAAAATTTTGCAAATCGGTGGTATAGGCTTCACGCCCAGCCCAAAAGCCACGCTGCGGGGCAGCACCGAATCCGCGCTGGTCGTAAGTAAAACAGGCGATGCCTTGGGTGCTGAAATATTCTGCTGGTTGTCGCAGAAAATAGCCATAATCATTAAAGCCATGTACACCGACAATCACTGCTCGTGTTATACCCGTTTTTGGCAACCAACGGTGTAGCGGAAGCTGCAAACCATCATCGGTGAGGAAGTGTTGCTCGTGTAATTGCGGATTGTTCGTTTTGATACCAAGCGGATGCGCTTGCGGTTTACAACCGACCAACAATAAAAACAGCATAATGAAAAGCGTTCTCATGTTGCAAGCCCCGTTTAATAGCGCGAGTTAAGCTTGAAAAGCGTTTGATGGAGGTAAAACCAGAATTGAAACCCTATGACTAGATTGACCTTAACCACATACGCTAAGTTTAACCTAAAAGTGAATTACATCAATACCATATTGTCTCTGTGGATCAGCTCTGAGTCGTCGGCATAACCCAGAATTTTCTCAAAATCTGCACTGCTTTTACCTGCGATTAGATCAGCATCGGTCTTGCCGTAATTGATAAGTCCTCTGGCTATCTCCAGACCATTTTCATCGACACAAGATACCAATTCACCCCGCTCAAACTTTCCTGATACGGATTTGACACCCACGGCTAACAAGCTTTTACCATTACTTTTCAAAACCTTAACTGCGCCAGCATCCAGTATTAGCTGACCTTTTACCTGTAATTGCCCTGCTAACCAACGTTTTCTGGCGACCAAAGGTTCTATATCGGGCAGGAAATGTGTGCCGATTTGTTCTCCTGAGATCACTTGGGTAATCACATTATCAAGCACTCCGTGGGCAATCACGGTTGCAGCACCTGATCTTGAAGCCAGTCGCGCCGCCTTTACTTTGGTGTACATGCCGCCACGACCCAGGCCGCTACGGCTCTCGCCCGCCATCTTTTCAAGACGGCTGTCATTCACACTAATTTGTGGAATCAATTCGGCATCAGGATATACGCCAGGGTCACCAGTATATAAGCCTTTTTGGTCTGTCAAGATAATGAGCAAATCTGCTTCAATCAGGTTTGCCACCAACGCTGCCAAGGTGTCATTATCACCAAAACGAATTTCCTCTGTAGCAACCGTATCATTTTCGTTAATCACCGGCACCACGCCAAATTTCAGCAAGGTCAATAAGGTGCTACGGGCATTGAGATAACGCTGCCTATCGGTCAGGTCGTCATGGGTCAGCAAGACTTGAGCAGCATGATGACCGTGCTGTTGGAAATTATCATCAAACACCCGCACCAGCCCCATTTGACCCACAGCGGCGGCGGCTTGTAATTCGTGCAGGGTTTTTGGCCTGACCTTCAAACCTAAGCGGCTCATACCTTCAGCAACTGAACCTGAGGAAACCAACACGACATCAACGGCTCGCTGTTTTAAGCCAACCATCTGGCTAACCCAAGCGGCAATTGCTACTTTATCAAGCCCTTGCCCACCCTTAGTAAGCAAAGAGCTACCTATTTTGATGACAACCCGTTTGACGTTTTTAAATTCAGCCCTGCTCACTGTCTTTCCGCCGTTGTTCCTCCAAAAAATTCATGATGGCGAACATTAATTCTTTTGTACCATTGCCATTAATGGCTGAAATTTTAAATACTGGCTCTTTCCACTTTAAGCCCTTAGTAATTGATTTACAAACCGATTCAATTTCATCATCTTGCAATTGGTCTATTTTATTAAGCACTATCCAGCGAGGCTTTCCCACCAATTCGTCGCTCCATTTTTCTAGCTCATGAATGATTTTTTTTGCTGATTGGATGGGCGTATCTAGGCTCTCATAAGGCTTCACGTCTATCACATGCAGCAATAAGCCCGTACGCGACAAGTGCTTGAGAAATTGTAACCCTAAGCCTGCGCCTTCCGCTGCACCCTCGATCACGCCAGGAATGTCGGCGATGACAAAGCTGCGTTGTTCGTCTATCCTGACCACACCTAAATTGGGATGCAAGGTAGTGAAAGGATAATCAGCCACCTTGGGTGTTGCAGAAGAAACCGCCCGTATCAAGCTGGATTTTCCGGCATTAGGCATACCCAGCAAACCTACGTCCGCAATGACAGTAAGTTCCAAATTGAGCATACGATGCTCACCTTCAGACCCTTTGCTGGCTTTCTGTGGCGCTCGATTGATGCTGCTTTTGAAGCGGGTATTCCCTAAACCATGAAATCCGCCTTTGGCAACCAGCAAAGTTTCCCCAACTGTAGTCAAATCGCCGATTAATTCTCCGGTATCCGCATCGGATACCAACGTTCCAAGAGGTACAGGCACATAACAGTCTTCACCTTTTTTGCCAGTACAGTTGCGACCCATGCCATTTTGACCGCGCTCGGCTCTATGCACGGTATGAAAGCGAAAATCCGCTAAAGTATTGACGTTCTCAACTGAGACCAGATAGACACAACCGCCATCGCCGCCATCGCCGCCATCAGGCCCACCCATAGGGATATATTTTTCGCGGCGAAAGCCTATGGCACCATTACCACCATCACCAGCTTCTACACGAACGACTACTTCATCAACAAACTTCATAATTCACAGTGTGGTATTTCAACCCGCTAAAACAAAAAAAGCCCCGTCATTTATATGAGCGGAGCTTTTTGCAAACAGAGCCTGTTGCCAACAACGCAACAGAGGATGTCCTATGCAGCCACAATACTAACAAATTGACGGCTTTTTGAACCTTTTACTTCAAACACAACTTTGCCATCAGCGGTTGCGAACAGGGTATGGTCTTTGCCACAACCCATATTTACACCCGGATGAAAACGGGTGCCACGTTGACGGACGATGATATTACCCGCTATGACGCTTTCACCACCGAAACGCTTTACACCTAATCTTTTTGCATTGGAGTCGCGACCATTACGGGTACTACCTCCAGCTTTCTTATGAGCCATCTTTAACTCCTGCTTTTAAGCGGAAATGCCAGAAATCTGGATTTCTGTATAGTACTGACGATGCCCCATCTGTTTCATATGGTGCTTCCGCCTTCTGAATTTAATGATCTTGATTTTGTCGTGTCGCCCTTGAGATAACACAGTAGCCGTAACTTTAGCGCCCTCTATATAAGGTAGGCCGACTTTGACAGCATCATCTGACTGAAACATTAGCACCTTATCGAACTCAATACTGTCACCGATGCCAAGCTCAAGCTTTTCTACCTTTAAGTACGTGCCTTCCTCAACACGGTACTGTTTACCACCTGTTTGAATTACCGCATACATCGGTCACAACTCCATAAAGCATTAACTTACTAAGATTAACCTGTAATTGTATTTTTAAAACCGTCCCACGTCAAATCAATATTCTGTTAATTTAGCTGTTGGTAATAAAACAATCTTCAAAACCTCCCCTCGTTATCGTTAAACATTACAATTATTTAGGTTGAGTTATTCATCGTGTATTCAGTTATAATGCCGTGTTTTATTTTTTGCAGTAGTTGTTGAACTTCGACTTGCTCACTTTACTAAATAATGTCATCTATTTTACATACCAGCGCAACAGATACTATTGACTTTGATTCCATCAAACGGTTGACTGCTGACGAAGCCAAGGCCGTCGATTCGCTGATTATCAATCAGCTTAGTTCCGATGTGCTGCTCATCAACCAAATGGGGCATTATATCGTCAACAATGGCGGCAAACGCTTACGCCCGATGCTATTACTGCTTGCCGCTAAAGCCTTAGGCCAGATTAATCATAATCATCTGGTGTTGGCCGCGGTAATTGAGTTTATCCACACAGCTACGCTGCTACACGACGACGTGGTGGACGAATCAGACCTGCGTCGCGGCCAACAATCTGCGAATGCGGTCTGGGGCAATGCTGCCAGTGTGCTTGTTGGTGACTATCTGTATTCGAGCGCATTTGAGATGATGGTGCGTACCAACATTATGCGCGTCATGGAAATCCTTTCCAAGACCACCACCGCCATTGCCGAAGGCGAAGTACTACAACTACTTAACTGCAACAATCCCGAAACGACAGAAGAAAAATATTTGGAAGTCATCTCCAGAAAAACGGCTATCTTGTTCAGCGCGGCGACCAGATTAGCTGCGGTGGTATCCAATGCTAATGCCGAAGTTGAAGAAAAACTCTCTCAATATGGACAACATCTTGGCATTGCCTTCCAATTAATCGACGATGCCCTAGACTACAAAGCCACCAAAGAAGAGCTAGGCAAAAACCTTGGTGACGACCTCGCCGAAGGCAAGCCCACTTTACCCTTGATTTACGCCATCAAAAACAGCAGTCTATCAGAAGCCAATGTGATTATTGATGCCATAAAAAATGGTAATCGTGACGCATTCAATGAAGTCTACGCCATCGTAAAAAGCAGCAAAGCCATTGAGTACACTGAACAACGCGCTAACGAGGAAGCCCAAAAAGCGATGGCCGCGTTAGATGTTTTACCGAACAGCGAGTACAAACAAGCTTTGTTAGCTTTGGCAAGTTTTTCTGTGCAACGTAGTTATTGAGAGAATTACCATATCAATTAATCAATGGGCGTTCCTCAAAAAAGCGGATTCCCTAAAATGAAGGTTGATATTCCAAGTTTAACAAATACATGATAAAAGCAGACATATTGACAAATGAATTTTTAGTTCAGTTTGATTTGGATACTGATTGCCTTTTAATTTTCACTATTCATCAAGGAAATGTGATCATCTGGCGCATCTAAATGGGTGGGAGAAACAATATTACTGCTAATTCCTGAAATGAGAGAAAAATTATTTCACATTGACGATGATCTTACGTTGGATTAATTTCCGAAACAAACCGTTCCCCTCTATATCTTCGCAGAATAAAAAGCATCAAACTTATCAATAAACAGTCCCAGTTGGTCTAATGGCAAATGGTTAATACCCGCCGCAGGCTTCCGCCCCCCGCCGGTCGCAAACCCTGAACAAAAATCATCCGCTCCTACCATATTGCTTAAAGGTGCCCTCACACTGACAAGAAAACCACCGTCCTTGTTATAAGAAAGCACTGCATGGGCTTTCCCAGGATTTTGATTAGCTAAATGATTGCCGAAAACACCACTTACTCGCCGCGCCCAAGCTACATCAGGCAGTATAAATACAGCTACTGCATCGTTTTGGTATTCCGGTTTGATGCTTTCGGCACTGGTCATGTCTTGCTGATAGCCATTTTCCAGCTTATCAAATGCGGTATGATTTTCTGAGATGAAATCGAACGGTGACGCATAACGCACCATTTCCCAATACAACACATCCGGTGCAAAATGCAGGTCAGCTACACTGCTGCCGTAACCGTTATAATTGATATACATCCCCAACTTTTTCAGCTTGTCCAACTCCCAATCTTGTACGCTCAAGGTGGCTGCGAGTTTTTCCGCACTGGTATCGAGATTGTCCCCAAAAGCTGCCGTCACTGCCCACAGGGGGTATTTGCCTTCCAAATACTGATTAACCAACAAACTGGTACATACCGCGTTGTCGGTATCGATTATTGTTTGTAAATTGGGATGATTGGGGACTTCGCCAGTGCGATGGTGATCGACATAAAATATAGCGGCACCAGCAGCTAAAAACTCAACAACACGGCGGCCGTTCTTTTCAAAGGAAATATCCAATACCGTCAAGCTGTCACCTTGGTTGATGGTAACCTTATCTAATAATTGAATATCGCGTTTTATGCCTGTAATCAGAGTAGATTCAATGGGTTGGGCAAGACGAAGCTGGATAAGCGCACAAATACCATCGGCATCGCCATTAAAAACATCATAGTGCATTGCTAATTTAAGCTGTAGGAAGAATATTTCGTAATCGCAACAACGCAATAACTTGCTGCACACTTTCCGCTAGGGTAAAGGCACTGGTATCAATACGTAACTCTGGCTTTTCCGGCTCTTCATAGGGCGAAGAAATGCCAGTAAAATTTTTTATTTCGCCATCACGCGCTTTTTTATAAAGCCCTTTAACATCGCGCTGCTCACAAACATTTAACGGACAATAACAATGAATTTCAATAAAATCCCCATGCGGCATAAGGTTTCTAGCCATTGCCCGTTCAGCACGAAAGGGCGAGATAAAAGCGGTCAGCGTGATTACCCCAGCCTCTAACATAAGCTTTGCGGTCTCGCTGATACGGCGGATATTTTCCTTGCGACCATCATCACTAAAACCTAAATCGCCGCACAGCCCGTGACGAACATTGTCGCCATCCAACACGAAAGTATTGAAACCATTTTGAAACAACTGTTCCTCAACTGCATGTGCCAAGGTTGATTTCCCCGCCCCAGACAAGCCCGTAAACCAAAGCACAACCGACTTGTGTTGGTTTTTTTCTTCTCGCCGTTTTCTCGTAACCGTTGCATGATGCCAAACGGTGTTCGTACTTTTATCTAGTTGTGTTGTCATAATACGTAATGCAAAACCATTTGATGGATTACACCAAAAAGCACTGTTCTAGGTTGATTTTACTGAATAATAGCAGGTTCAATAGATTATAGTAAGGCTTGAATTGGGCGAACATGAAGGATTAGGGAAGGCGAAAGTTCTATTCCGTGCCGCAAAAGAATCTAGCATACACCGTTGGTTGAGAGCATACCACATCCGCCGGAAATAGCACTCCTATGCGTAAGCGGTTGCATCATTGAGGAGAAGATATTTTTAGAGATTGCCTTAATTTCAATAAACTTTTATCGTTCCCAGATTTTTAACGTCTGCTAAGATATTGGCAGGAGGAAATTATGCTGAAAAAAGTGTTACGCAAAGTGGTGGGGGCAATCCTGACCTTGGTTTACCGGATTGAGATCACGGGTACAGAAAATTACGCAAAGGCCGGTAAGCGGGTGTTGATTATTGCTAATCACACGTCTTTTCTCGACCCCTTGTTGTTGTGGGTTTTCCTGCCGGATGACATCACCTTTGCGATAAATACGCACATTTCGCAGCGTTGGTGGTTGCAACCGTTCTTGGGTTTGTCGCAGATTTTCCCCATGAACCCTACCCATCCCATGTCCTTAAAGGATTTAATCCACCATTTGCGTAACGATACCCGCACCGTAATTTTCCCCGAAGGCCGTATCACGCTGACTGGCGGCTTGATGAAAGTCTACGATGGCACGGGTATGGTTGCGGATAAATCCCAAGCTACCATGCTACCTATTCGTATTTCGGGCGGACAATATACCCATTTTTCACGATTGCATAATGTCGTGCGCTTGCGCTTATTTCCTAAAATAACCATCCATATCCTGCCGCCTACGCAGCTTTCTGCGCCCGAACATCTGCGCGGTAAGGCGCGGCGCAAGTTTAGTGGGCATATGCTGGCTGACATTATGACCGAAATGATGTTTACCACCAGCGTATTTCGGCAAACCATTTTCCAAAGCCTATTAGATGCGCGTGTGGTGCATGGCGGCAAACATGAGCTTGCCGAAGATTTGGAACGTAAGCCGCTGACTTATGACACCCTGATTACCCGCACGATTGCCCTCGGCAATGCGTTAGCAAAACTGACCGAAGAAGGCGACAATGTCGGCGTATTTTTGCCTAATTCCACGAAAACCTTAGTGACCATCTTGGCGTTGCAAGCACAAGGGCGTGTGCCAGCAATGCTAAATTATTCTACGGGTTCGGCGGCAATGCTTTCCGCTTGTCGAATCGCCGAAGTCAAAACGGTATTAACGTCGCGACAATTTATCGAAAAAGGTAAGTTTTCCGATGAAGCCGCAGTCTTAAGTAAACAAGTGCAACTGGTTTATCTGGAAGACATCGCCCAAACCATCACCAGCCAAGATAAACTCAAGGCGTGGCGGCAAAGCAAAACCGCTGATTGCTGGTATCCTAAAACTCCACGCAATCCCGACAGCCCTGCAGTGGTTTTGTTTACTTCCGGCTCAGAAGGCACACCGAAAGGCGTGGTGCTGTCCCATGCCAATCTCTTGGCTAATCTTAAACAACTGGAAGCACGGATCAGCTTTACGCCGCAGGATGTCGTACTGAATTTCCTGCCCATGTTCCATTCTTTTGGTTTTACCGTTGGCTCTATGCTGCCAATTTTGAGCGGGATGCGGGTATTCTTCTACCCTACACCGTTGCATTACAGCGTCATCCCCGAAATGGCTTATGAACTCAAAGGGACGATCATGTTCGGTACAAATACTTTCTTGGCGGCGTATGCCAAAAAAGCCCATCCGTACGATTTCTTCAATATGCGTTATGTGGTCGCTGGTGCGGAAAAGCTGCAAGAAAGCACCCGTGAAACCTGGATGGACAAATTTGGAGTCCGCATCTTAGAAGGCTACGGCGCAACCGAAACTACGCCGATAACTTCCGTGAACACACCGATGTACTACAAAGCTGGCACGGTAGGCCGCTTTATGCCAAGCATGGAATACGAGCTGGAACCGATCCCTGGCATTCAAGATGCAGGGCAACTGCATGTGAAAGGCCCCAATATAATGTTGGGTTATTTACTGAACGATAAGCCCGGCAAACTCGTACCACCAGAATCCATTTACGGCAAAGGCTGGTATAACACCGGCGATATCGTCCATGTGGATGAAGAAGGCTATATCAACATTAGGGGTCGCAGCAAACGCTTTGCCAAAGTCAGCGGGGAGATGGTGTCCTTGACCGCCGTAGAACAACTCGCCACCAAAGCCTGGCCTAGCGCACTGCACGCTGCAACCAGCATACCCGATGCCCGCAAAGGTGAACTGGTGGTCTTGCTTACTACCCAGAAAGACGCAACAACGCAATTTCTTGCCGCAGCATCACCTGGGGTTGCAGCCATCAGCTTGCCCAAGAAAATCCTAGTTGTAGATAGCATTCCCATGTTAGCAACAGGCAAAATCAACTATCCTGCCGTGACCGAATTGGTTATTGATAAGATTTTTGAGTCGAATGATTCTGAGTTAGAGGATGGAAAATTGGATAAGGAGAGCGGTATTTATGAAGATGAGGATGATTAGGGGTGATTGGTTCTAGGTAATGGCTACAGAACATACCGCTTGTATAAGCAGTATCAGGTTATTTACCTCATAAAAACAGATGAAGTGTATGTTCAAGTTGAGCAAGTCACACCACACGATTATCGGAGAAAATAATTAGGCATAGAACGTGCGAAAATTTTAGCCAAAGCCCTTAAATGCTATCCGGCAGTATTAGTTTCTCCTGGATGGAATGTGGAAATTGCAGCCTAAGATTTTGCCGTTTTTGTACAGTCTTAGCTCCACTGATGTGACTCGTTCCTCGGTACATCATACGCACTAATTAGTGCATAATAATGAAGAATATACAACAATACGAATAGCAAGCAGCCTGGGTGGAGCTTGCGGAATCTAGGATTTCGTGGCTTCGATTTCCCGTATTTCGTTACACTCGATACGGACTACTAATGCCGCGCCCTTAGCTTTACGTTCGCGTTTTCTCAATTGATGCAACTCGTGCCTCGGCGCGTTCTTGTACTGAAACTGCTTGTTATGGGAAGTAAAATAACTAAATCTCGCGTTCTATCGATGTTTTACGTACTTTTATCATTGTGCGTGAGTGTCTTCCTTTGGCATTTTTGGACACCGAGATGCAATGAATCCTGCCAGGAGTGGATTGCACTTTCAATGTACGGGACTATTCTGGGTATTCCGATTCTCGCAGTTGGCATTGCTGCGATCACTTTATTGGGCAAGGTAAGCCATAATCTCAGCATTCGGATCTTTGGAGTCTGTGTTGTTGCATCAACGCTATGGGTCAGCTTTCTTACATACAGTACAGGTTCATAGCGGTTTACATCGCAAACTCAATTATTCTTGCACTTAGGGAAGCTGGCGCAGGACACGACGATAAAACGTAATACGTATCTACTGCATCCTACTAAACTACAATCTTATTAACGCCTCAACCCTTGCCAAATCCTCCGCCGTATCAACCCCAGCGGCTGGCGTTTTATCGACGACTTTAACTCTGATAGCTTCACCTTGCCAAAGAATACGAAGCTGTTCCAAGGATTCAACGGTTTCCAAGACTGACGATTCCCATCTACAATAGCGTTTGAGAAAAGCTACAGTGTAAGCATACATGCCGATGTGTCGGTAATAGGGCATCTTTTCTGACGATTGTTTGCTGTGCTGCGCGAAACCATCTCGATCCCAGGGAATCGGCGCACGGCTGAAATACAGGGCATAACCGTCCTTGTTTAACACGACTTTTACGGCATTAGGATTGAATATTTCTTCAATATCGACAATTTTTGCTGCCAGCGTGGCAATTCCGGCATGTTGTTGTTCTGCCAAAATAGCAGCAAGTTGTTGGATGATTTCAGGTGGTATCAGCGGTTCGTCGCCTTGAAGATTGACGATAATTTCTTCGTCTGCCCAAGCGCAGATTTCAGCAACTTCGGCAATACGTTCCGTGCCACTTTGATGCTCTGGTCGGGTCATGATAGCTCGTATGCCCAGATCGGTGACGATTTTCACAATACGCTCATCGTCTGTTGCAACCACGACTTCTTCCGCACCTGCAAGCTGCGCTTTCTCGCAGACGTGGGCAATCATGGGCTTTCCCGCAATATCAAGTAGCGGCTTGCCCGGCAAACGCGTGGACGCGTAACGGGCAGGAATGACGACTTTAAAGCGCAGCGTCATTTGTATAAGGCATCGGCTTCTTCGGTCGTCAATTCGCGGGCTTCGTCTTCCAACATGACGGGAATGTCGTCTTGGATGGGGAAAGCCAAACGGTCAGCCCTACAGATAAGCTCTTGATTGGCTTTGTTATAAATTAAACGGCTTTTGCACAGAGGGCAAGCCAGGATGTCGAGCAGTTTTTTATCTATCATATTGTTTGTGTTTGGATTTTAAGGAGTAAGTCTAATATTTGTTGCCCAAAAACAGGTTCAGGAACGGCTTGCACTGGCACATACCAATGATTTTCTCCGGCAAAGTTAGTGCAGCATTTTACCGCATCCTTTTCGGTCATTAGAACGGGTTTGTTGTCGCCAAATTCAATATCGTCACGTCCAAACTGATAATGATCGGGAAAACTATGCGTGGTACACGACAAGCCAGCAGATTCGAGCAGCTTAAAAAACCGCTCTGGATTCCCTATACCTGCTAATGCGTGGCAGGCTATCCCTCGAAATGCTTGCAACGGTTTAAGCTCACCAGTACTCAGATTTATGACCGTATCGCCAACTAACTGCATGGAAAACTCGTTGTCTTCATACTTATTGCCATTAACAACAATGAAGTCAACGCTATTTAATCGTTCTATCGGCTCACGTAAAGGTCCGGCGGGTAAGCAGTAACCGTTGCCGAATCGCCGCTCACCATCTATAACCGCAATTTCAATATCTCGATTCAGCTTATAGTGTTGTAAGCCATCGTCCGATAACACTACATTGCAATCGAATTTATCCAGTAACTTTTTTGCGGCAGCTACCCGTGATGGGCCAACAACCACGGGCAATTGGGTTTGTTTGGCTATCAATAAGGCTTCATCGCCTACTTTGCTGACATCACTATTCTCAGTAACAATTTGCGGCCAAGTTTCGGATTGTCCGCCGTAGCCTCGGCTGATAATGCCTGGTTTGTAACCTGCATTTTTAAGCAATTCCGCTAACCAGATGATTAAAGGGGTTTTCCCTGTACCACCCACGGTAATATTGCCGATGACGATTACCGGAACTGGCAAGGTTTGGCTTTTTAATATGCCATGGCGGTATAAGAATCGCCTAAACCTGACAACGTCAGAAAAAATATACGCAAACGGCAACAACAAAATGCCCAGAAACGCATCTTTATACCAAACATCCACCGCCCAACGGGCAAGTGTTTTTTTCATTCGCCGGTATCTTCTGAACCTTCCGATTCTTGAGTCGCAAACGTAATATGATTAAAGCCAACTTGCCCCGCCACATCCAGAACGGTCATCACGAATTGATGTGGCGATTTTGCATCGGCACTGATGATGAAAGGCAAATCTTTTTCTTCAGGCGATAATCGAGATAATTCACGCGTTAGCGTTTCCCGATTTTGGTCAGGTAATCGACGGCTTTGGCCTTCATTTCCAGCCAACAAAAAGTACACGCCTTTTGCATCAATGGTTACATTAACGCTTTTCGCATTTTTCTCGACTTCTTCGCCGTTTGCTTCTGGCAGTTTGATTTTGACTTCAGTATGGCGGTTAAAAGTGGTTGAAACCATAAAGAAAAGTAACAATACAAACAATACATCAATCATCGAAATCAATGTAATATCAACACGTTCCCTTCTTTTACGTTGAAATCTCATCAGGATACCTCTTCACGATCACCGTGTAACACATCGATCAATTTTAAGGCTTCCTCTTCCATGCTGACCACGAATTCATCCACCAAGCGTTCGAAATAACGATGAAAAATCAAACTGGGAATGGCGACCGTCAATCCGGCTGCTGTCGTAATCAATGCCACCGAAATCCCTCCCGCTAAAGAACTGGGATCGCCTGAACCGTGCTTCATCATGGACGAAAATATTTCTATCATGCCGAATACGGTACCTAATAAACCCAGTAATGGACCAACCGCCGCAATCGTACCCAACGCATTGAGAAAGCGTTCCAAATCATGTGCAACTTTGCGACCGGCTTCTTCCATGCAATCCTTCATCACTCTTCTGCCGTGGCTGCTATTAGCAAGACCAGCCGCTAAGACATATCCCAAAGGTGAACTGGTTTTTAAACGGCGCAGCGTAGGCTCATCCATTTTATTTTCAACGTACAGCCTCCTTACCTGAGGAAGTAAGTCCGGCGGCAAAATTTTCTTCTTTTGTAACGACCAAAAGCGTTCGCCGACGATAGCCATCGCAATAATCGAACTCAAAATGATGGGAAACATCATCCAACCGCCACTTTTTATGATTTCAAACACATTAACCCCGAATAATAGAACCGTACATAAGGTACAAGGTGAAAGGATGAAGGTGCAAGTTTTTTTGACCTTGCATTCTTTACCTCAAGTGTAGCAACTATCTTCCCGACCCACCCAAATATAAGCGATCACAATAGCAACACCACAGCTTAATGCGGCGGCTGAATAGATAATATGGGAACCTAAAGGCTCCCAATAATAACCGCTAAATAGACTACCTAACATGCCGCCCAAACCAAAGCTCAAACTGTGATACAAAGCTTGTCCCTTAGCTTGATGATGCTGGTCGAAATAGCGATGCACGAAATGGATAGCAGCAATATGTGTGCCTCCAAATGTGGCGGCATGGAGCAATTGGGCAAATAATAGCAAATAGATATTATCCACATAACCGCCAATCAACACCCAGCGCAATATGGCAAATATTAAACTGGTAAGCAAAATGCCGCGTAAGGAATAGCGCTTCAATAGTGCCTTCATAAACAGGAACAAGACAATTTCGGCGATCACGCCCAACGACCAGAGCAGCCCGGTTGTTGTCGTCGAATACAGATGCTGTTTCAGGTAAATCGAATAAAACACATAATACGGTGCATGGGCAAATTGGATCAGCACGTAGACAAACAGGAATGCGATAACTTCCGGTTTTTTGATGATGCTGACTATGCGAGCTGGGCTGTGGTCATGGCTGATGATACGGCTTTTGGGGGTTACTAACGCCGTTAACCAAGTCAAAGCCAATAATTCCGTAATCAAGACGGGCAACAGAACTATGGGCTGGCTATCGAGCAATTTGCCGACTGCCGCCACTGTCAGTATAAATCCGACCGAACCCCATAAGCGGATACGACTGTAACCATGCGAGTCTTCCTGCAAGTGCGCTAAGGTTATCGCTTCATACAGCGGCAATGGCGCATTCCAGAAAAAGCTAAAGGCAATGGTCAGCCAAGCGAATTCCATATAATCATGGACTGCCAAAAATCCGGCAAACAAGAGTGCCGCAAAAAACGAGGTCCAGCGGATGATACGCAGGTTTTTCCGGCTATGGTCGGCAATCCAGCCC
Source organism: Methylomagnum ishizawai (assembly GCA_945861705.1). Lineage (GTDB taxonomy): Bacteria > Pseudomonadota > Gammaproteobacteria > Methylococcales > Methylomonadaceae > Methyloglobulus. Next base: position 59,347 of record CAMAVM010000006.1, read on the forward strand.
CAAAGATTAGGCGCAATAATTTTGGTGCCAACTAAAAGCGCGGATAACTGACCTATTTCGGCGGGATTAAAGCCGTTTTCTTTTAGATAAAGACTCCAATAGGGAATGAAAGCACCCAGGGCGGCGAAATAGCAGAGGTAGAAGCTGGAGAGTCGCCAATAAGGAACTGCCATTTAGAAACCACAATGTAGGGTGCATTTTATGCACCATAAAAAAGTGTTATTCATTAAGTAAGTGCAAAGTTTTATCATCAAATAGCAAATTGACATGGTTTTTGGTGCATGGAATGCACCCTACTATTCACCAAAACCTGTTAATTCTTCATCACCAGACACACCCGCCCAATCCACGCCATAAACACCTTGTCCAACATAACGATGAAATGTCGAATACGGCCAATCCGATACCTTTTTAACCAACTCATGTTTCACCGGATTGTAATGGATGTAATCGACATGTTTATGAAAATCACTTTCGTCCCGGATTTGATGCTCCCAAAACCGCCGTTGCCAAAAAGTTGATTCCTTTCTTTTAAGTTTTGATGGATTCAGCCATTCATCGCGCTTTAATTCCGAGTTACATTGTTTGGTAACAAATCGTTTGATTAACGCCCAACGGATACCAAAATCGGCATCATCAGGCGGCAATGTCCAAATGGCGTGAAGATGATCGGGCAATAAAACCCAGGCATCGATGACAAATGGGTGTGTTATTTGCGCTGCCTTAATCCCTTCACGCAATGCGGTACGAACCCGTTCGTCACATAAAAACGGTTGTCGGCGATAAGTCACGACCGTAAAAAAATAAGTTCCGCCTTTGGTATTCGCCCGTCGATATTCAGACATCAATCGTAGGGTGCATTTTATGCACCATAAGGCGTTGTTATTATGTGTAAGCGCAAAATTTATCATCAAAGGCAAATATTAGCGTGATTTTGGTGCATGAAATGCACCCTACTTGACTATTAACCTTAGCTCAAAACCGGCAACCCCGAATCCACCCCAAAATTCTGCGCTCGATGTCGTAAAAAATGATCCATGAGGATAATCGCCATCATCGCTTCTGCAATCGGGGTTGCCCGTATGCCGACACAAGGATCATGACGGCCTTCGGTAATGACCTCGACGGCCTCACCGCGCGTATTGATACTGCGCCCAGGCAAGCGAAGGCTGGAAGTTGGTTTTAGAGCGATGCTGGCGGTAATAGGCTGGCCGCTGGATATGCCGCCCAAAATACCGCCCGCATGATTGCTTAAAAAACCATCGGGCGTAATCTCATCCCGAAACTGGGTGCCTTTGGTGTTAACGCAGTCAAACCCACCGCCAATTTCTACGCCCTTGACCGCATTGATGCTCATCAGGGCGTGTGCCAAATCCGCATCCAAACGGTCGAAGATCGGCTCGCCCAAACCCGGCGGTACGTTGGTGGCGACGACTTCGATCCGTGCGCCGATGGATTCGCCTTCTTTACGTAAGGCATCCATGTATTTTTCCATTTCCGGCACTTTGCTGGCATCTGGGCAAAAAAACGGGTTGCTGTCGATAATATTCCAGTCAACCGTTTCTATTTTGATCGGCCCTAACTGGGATAAGTAACCGCGAATTTCAATTCCGGCGATTTCACGCAGATATTTCTTGGCTATGCCTCCTGCCGCCACGCGCATGGCGGTTTCCCGTGCCGATGAACGCCCACCGCCGCGATAATCCCTAAAACCATATTTATGTTGATAGGTGTAATCGGCATGACCGGGACGGAAGGTTTCAGCAATTTTGGAATAATCTTTTGAGCGTTGGTCGGTATTTTCGATAAGCAAACCGATAGGTGTTCCCGTGGTTTTGCCTTCAAATACGCCGGACAGGATTTTAACCGCATCGTCTTCCCGTCTTTGCGTGGTATGCCTGGAAGTGCCTGGCTTACGTCGATCCAGGTCGTTTTGCAGGTCGGCTTCCGATAACGCCATTCCAGGAGGACAGCCATCGACGATACAACCAATCGCAGGGCCGTGGCTTTCGCCAAACGAGGTGACGGCAAACAGTTTTCCTATGGTATTTCCAGACATTTCAATACGTTGTGTTAATTGATGGCGTTTGCAAATTGTTCATGATAATCATTAAGCTGTTCTGCGGTCAGCAAAAAAACACCGTCACCGCCGCGTTCAAAAGCTAACCAGTAAAAAGGTACTGTGGGGAATGCTTGTTGTAATGTCTCGGCACTGCTGCCAACTTCGACGACCAATATCCCTTGCGGCGTTAGGTAATCTTTGGCTTCTGCCAGTATGCGGATGACAATATCCAAACCGGAATCACCCGCAACAAATCCGATTTCCGGCTCGGCATGGAATTCTGGCGAGAGTTGCTGCCACTCTGCAATCGCCACATACGGCGGATTGCTGACAATAATATCGTACAACTCATCAGGTAACTGATCGAACAAGTCCGATTGATACAGCATGACTTCATCTGTAAGCTGATGTTTTATAACATTAATTTCGGCAACTGCCAGCGCATCAGTTGATAAATCAACTGCATCAACTTCGGCATCAGGGAAGGCATAAGCACAGGCAATAGCAATACAGCCGCTGCCTGTACACAAATCTAAAATACGTTCGACTTGATCTTCTTCTATCCACGGTGCAAAGCGTTGTTCGATGAGCTCGGCAATCGGAGACCGTGGTACTAACACCCGCTCGTCAACGTAAAACGATAAGCCAGCAAAAATAGCTTCGTGCGTGAGGTAGGCGGCGGGTTTGCGTTCGCTTATGCGCCTTTCGATAATCGCTATAATAGCTTGCCGTTCTTCTACAGTAAGTGCCGACTGCAAATAGAATTCACTTAAGTTATACGGTAGATGCAAAGTGTGCAAGACCAATGCAGCGGCTTCATCTAACGCAGTTGCTGTACCATGACCGAACTCAAGTTTAGCTTCAGCAAATCGGCTTGCGCCCCAGCGGATATAATCCCTGAGTGTGGTTAAAGACGATCTTACATCAGGTGATAGGGCATTCATTCAGTGGCAGAAAACAGGAAATTGGAGCTGACAAAGTGGGTAATTTTAAACTAAAGCGGCTGACGTTGCTGAATTACCTGGGTAATCTTTGAGCAAGTTGCTTGGTTCTTGCCCTTCGACATCGCTCAGGAGAGCATTTGACCAGCTCACCCGAACAGAATCAATAAATTTACCAAGCGGGGAATTCTGTTCTGAACTCTTTTGTACACGCGTGCTTTTTGTCAAAGGTCTTGCTATGACTGTTTCTGTCAATCAATTTCCTCAACAAACGTATTCATGATTGGTACTTGGACATAATGTTTTTTGTCATCCCAAAAGTAGTAATAGCCTTTATCGCTAGATGTGACTTTACCGTTATCTATTCGCCAGGTTTTGGTAGTTGTGCCATTGGCATAGGTGACCAAATAATCTCCGTCCAAAATCTCTACTACTTTCCTAGATAGCTGGTTTTGCTGATCTTGGGTACACCCCGCCAAAAGTATCAAACTTAATGATAAAAATATTTTCATTCTGCAATCCTCGCAATCTGTTTGTGTTAAAAGTGATCTTTTAAATAGGAACAATTTCAATATCTGACTTGAAATCACCATTCGGAAATTCCTGTATTGAAAGCAAATAATACGTTACGTTAAGCATTTTCTAAGGATTATCTCACCCAAAAATCTAAAAAAATTCCCATAAAAACCGCTAAACCGAACCAGTTATTGTTCAAAAACGCCTGAAAACACTGCTTTTTGTCACGATGAAAAATCAATTTCTGCTGATATATCGACAATCCGGCAGCAACCGACAAGCCCAAGTAATAAGCCCAACCGAGCTGCTGCATAATGCCTACCGTTACCAATAAGCCGAGAATTATCAATTGCAAAACTGCCATGATGTGGCGGTCATAATCGCCAAACAGGATGGCAGTGGATTTAACGCCAATCTTTAAGTCATCATCTTTATCGACCATTGCGTACATAGTGTCGTATACCAGTGCCCATAGCATCACCGCCAGATATAGAATCCAGGTCACGGCAGGGAGTTGGTTTTGCTGGGCAGCAAATGCCATAGGCACTGCCCAACCAAAGGCGATACCCAGATAAGCCTGGGGCAATTGCGTGTAACGCTTGGTAAACGGATAACTCGCGGCTAAAAATGCTGCGACGAATGACAATAATATCGTGTAGATATTCAATAGCAATACCAGACCAAAAGCACACAAGCATAGCACCACAAACACGACCAAAGCCTCTTTGGGAGCGACCTTACCCGCCGCGATAGGGCGTAGCTTGGTGCGTTCGACATGGGGGTCAAAATCTCGGTCAGCATAATCATTAATGATGCAGCCTGCTGATCGCATAAATACCACACCTAAGCAAAAAACCGTTAATATCAAGGCATCTGGCTTGCCGTCACTTGCCACCCACAATGCCCATAATGCAGGCCATAGCAGGATGAGAATACCGATGGGGCGATCTAATCGTGCCAACAGGCTGTACTGTTTGGCTCGATCTAGCAGCCGATGTTTGATAAGTGATAGTGCCATTTATAAATCGGAATTTAATCAGGATGCTATTATAATCGCTTAAGATTCAAGATTGTTTGATATTGGTTTTAAATAGGCGAATCATCATGGCTGTAAAAATTTACCACAACCCACGCTGCACTAAATCTCGGCAAACCTTACAACTGCTGAAAGACCGTGGCATTGAACCGGAAGTGATTGAGTACCTGAAAACACCGCCCAATGCCGATGAGTTGGCTGATATTCTGGATAAACTAGGCATCGAACCACGCGCTTTAATGCGTAAGCAAGAAGCCGAATATAAGGCTAATGGTCTGGACAATAGTGCATTGGATAAACAATCGCTAATCAACGGCATGGTAAACCATCCTATCTTGATCGAACGTCCGATTGTGCTTGCCAATGGCAAGGCGGCGATAGGCCGTCCACCGGAAAATGTGCTTGGTATTCTATAAAACAGGTTGATTCTGTTCATCCTGAGCTTGTCGAAGGACTTATTCAGAACTTACTTAATAACCGCACCCTAATTAATCATGGCAAAAATCCTGATACTTTATTACTCACGTGATGGCTCTACTGCCGAGATGGCTAACTTAATTGCACGGGGCGTTGAATCGGTCAAAGGCGCAGAAGCCGTACTTAGAACAGTCCCTGATGTTTCCACCGTCTGCGAAAAAACTGCCAGCACCATTCCAGCCGAAGGCGCAATTTACGCCACCTTGGACGATTTGAAAAGCTGTGATGGCCTGGCGCTAGGCAGCCCTACCCGCTTCGGCAATATGGCTTCCCCGTTGAAACACTTTCTCGATAGCACGACAGAACTCTGGTTTTCTGGCGCACTTTCAGGCAAACCCGCCGGAGTATTTACCTCCACAGGCAGTATGCACGGCGGACAGGAAACCACCTTATTGTCTATGATGTTGCCACTACTGCACCACGGCATGATGATATTAGGCTTACCGTATTCAGAAAATGCCTTGCGTGAAACAACATCTGGAGGCACGCCTTACGGTTCCAGCCGCGTAACAACTGATGATATGCCTATAACCGAACATGAAAAAATGCTGTGCATTGCACTAGGTTCACGCCTAGCGAAAACCGCACTGTTGCTAAAACCAAGCGCATGAAAATTGCGCCCCATTTCCTTTATTGGATCGCCGTAGTGGGCTTTTTCGGATTATTCGCTTTACTGATGCTGTGGAATACCGTTCTTACGCCGCCATCTAAGTTTCCTGTTGCATTGATGATTTTAATTACGGTCACACCCTTGTTATTACCTATGCGAGGATTTTTGGATACAAATCTGAAAAGCTGTGCGTGGTTAGCTTATATCAGCCTGATTTACTTTATACACGGCTGCGTTGAAGCTTACGTTAATGCCAGCACAAGACCCTACGCCTTGCTAGAAATCCTACTTAGCCTGATGATTTTTTTTGGCGCATCATTTTATATACGTTTGACGGGAACCCGCACCTGAATGGCAGAACAGCTACCCGTCAAATTTGAATTTAGGGCAAATCAGACATTCGACGACTTCTATCCGGGCTGCAACCAGGAAATTATCGAGCAGTTAAAAAAGACTGCCGCAGGAACAGGCGAACAACTTATTTTCCTCTGGGGCGATAAAGGTCATGGGAAAAGCCATTTATTGCAGGCTTGCTGCCATGAAGCATTCAAGCGAAATATTAGTGCCTTCTACCTGGATTTATCGAATTCTACTTCAATCAAGCCCGAGCTCTTTGCCGGACTTGAAGATTTTGAACTTGTTTGCTTTGACAACATAGACTCTCTTGCAGGACGAGCAGATTGGGAATTGGCTTTTTTTAATTTATTTAACCAGCATCGTGACCGAAACCACAGGCTGATCCTATCAGCATCCTGTGCGCCTTGCGCCATTGCCTTTAGCTTACCTGATTTGCAAACCCGAATTAACTGGGGGCTGTCCTTAAAAATCCAGCCTTTGGAGGATGACGACAAAATCGCCGCGCTAACGCATAAGGCACAACAAATGGGATTTGAGATTACGCCGCCAGTCGCACGTTTCTTACTTACCCATTACGACAGGAACCTATCGTCGTTATGGGTAATGCTGGACAAGCTGGACTGGGCATCGTTGGCAGCCAAACGTAAGCTGACTATCCCTTTCTTGAAGCAGATTTTGGAACAACAGGATTAAAACAGTCATTTGCTATAGAAAACGTAATCCGCACTATACCGCACCCGACTCTCTCCGCCGAGATGGTTGTTATCACAACCAGATAATGGCGCAACACCACCTTTGGTATTGATGCGCTGTATATAATTGGCTTTAGCCAACACGCCATCGCGCTGATGTTCAGTAACCTCAAGCAATAACCAAGCCGCAGAAGCCTTATCCGGTGCATCGATTTTTTGGATAGCCTTGGCTTTCACCCTGCTACCATCTTTGTGCGTCCAGCTAGGTCCTGCACCGTGAGTTCCAACCAAGGCTTGATTTTGCGTATCGTATAATTTGGCTTCGGGCGAATGCCATTGCCAAGCATATTCGCCAGCTTTTAACATGCAGTGGAAAATCTGGTCGCCTTTGGCATGGACGGTCAAATACGCACTATTCCCTTCTGGTATCTTGATGGCATCCGGTATCGCCACATCAACTGCCCTAGCAGCACCGAAACAAAGTTGCAACAAGAAAACGATAGAACAAACAATCTTATTGGGCATATCTTCCTACCAAGGCATGGGTTTGCCATCATATTTAAAAAAAGCGCCGGATTGCGCCAAGGTAAAACCATTTATCACGGCACACATTCCGCTTACACTGGTTTTGCTGTCAATCAAGGCATTTGCTCCGCCCATATCAGTTTGTACCCAACCTGGATGCAGTATAAGTACGCCGATATTTTGATTCCTTAACTCAATCGACAGGCTTTTCATCGCTGCATTTAACGCCGCCTTGCTTGATCGGTAAAGGATACTGCCACCACTGTCATTATCGGAAACGCTACCCATTAAGCTGCTGACATTGACAATCAACTTTTTGTCGCCGCGTATGATTTGCGGTAAAAAAGTTTCTGCCATCTTCATCGGTGCTAAGGTATTGATTAGCATGGAGTGCTGCCAAGCCTGATAGTCCAGTTGCCCAAAACCGTTACTGCTATTATCGTCATAAACACCGGCATTATTGATTAATACATCAATGCTGGCAGCTGATAATTTTTTAGACAACTTATCGATTTGATCGAGATAAGTTACATCTAACGCTTCTATTTGTATGGAAGCGTAATGTTGGCACAATGCGCTTAGCCCATCGGCCTGCGCCGGATTGCGGCAACAGGCAATCACATTCCAGCCCGCATCGGCATATAGTCGGCAAAACTCCAAGCCCAAGCCGCGATTGGCTCCGGTAATTAAAACGGTAGTCATGGCATACTCCTTAGTTTTCAATCTGAAAATATCACGTCACTATTAGACTGTTAAATAGTCTTTCCCTATGAGGTCACATGATAGTCTCTTTTACTATCCTCATAAAGCTGGTTATCTGTCGGGTTTATTTTTGTATGCTTACTTTCTAGGTAACATCACCCCATCACGGAAATATCTTATAATCGTCCACATCATCCCTTGCCTAATTCAATAATATGACAACAAAAACCAATAACCCCTTGCCCGTTGACGTACAAATGGGGCAACGCTATTCCTGGTGTAGCTGCGGTTACAGCCAAACCATGCCGCTATGCGATCATTCACACCGCGAAAAATCAACTAAGAAATCGGTAAAATGTTACTCAGGGACAACAGGAACGATAGCTTTATGCGGTTGCTCCGAGACCCGAACGCCACCTTTTTGCGATCAACAACAATGCAAAAAATGAAACGCAACTATCATGGCTATAGAAATTGAACATAAGTTTTTGCTTGCTAACGAGGATTGGCGCAGGTCTATCCAAAAATCCGTAAAGTACAAACAGGGCTACTTAAGTTCTCAACCCACAAGCTCAATACGGATTCGCATTTCCGACAATCAAGCCTGGCTGAATATCAAAAGCGCAACCATTGGTACGCAACGGCTAGAATTTGAATACGAAATTCCATTGCCCGATGCTGAGGAAATCATTAATAAGCTCTGCGGTAAACTGATAGAAAAAATCCGCCATTTTATAACGCATGACCGCAATATCTGGGAAATTGATGAGTTTGAAGGTGACAACCAAGGTCTGATTGTTGCGGAGATTGAACTCGCCGAAGTGGGGCAAGAATTTATCAAACCAGACTGGTTAGGCGCAGAAGTCACTCAGGATTTGCGTTTTTACAACAACAATTTGGCTATAAATCCCTACAAAAACTGGCTCATTAAATAAATATTTCGACTTAATAGACAAATAATTCATAGACCTATTGAATAATATTGAATATTGTTCTATAGTGAATGTATGAAAAAAACAACTTTTGTTGCATTACTACTACTTTCCATTCAATGCTTCGCAGAAGACATAACATCTTCTGCTCAAGCAATCGAATCCGAGTGGGCATCGATATATTACAAACTGCCTAAAACCAAGCAGGAAGCCGCTTATGACGCGCTACTTACCAAGGCAGAACAGCTTGCAGTGCAATTTCCTAACACGGCTGAACCGCTATTCTGGCAAGCACTGGTCATAGCGACCCATGCGGAACTGCAAGATGGCTTTACTGCACTCAAAGCGATTCACAAATCACGGGATTTGCTGCTAGCAGCCATTAAAATCAACCCACAAACGGCAAATGGCTCGGCTTATGTCACGTTAGGTACGCTTTACTACATGGTTCCCAGTTGGCCGATAGCTTTTGGTGATGCCGAAAAAGCGGAAAAAATGTTTCAAGCCGCATTAAAAATCAATCCAAATGGCATTGATGCCAATTATTTTTATGGTGACTTCTTATTAGCCAACAACAAAGCCAAAGAAGCACAAAGCTATTTTGAGAAGGCATTATTAGCACCTACCCGAAAAGAACAGTCATTTGCAGACAGCGAACTCAAGGATGAAGTGAAACTTGCGCTTGCCAACACAAAAAACCGTAAAATCAATGGCGTAAAAAATACATTCTTTTCATTATTCAATTCGGCAAGTTTAAAATAGCTAAATATTTATCTGTCAGTATTTTAAGCTGTCCAGTAAATACTACTTATTAGCCAGTCTTCTGTTCTATAGGTGGTCAGATTCTGTTAAAATGCCCCGTCAAAAAACAACCTTTGTTTAAACTATCCTGGTAGAAAATGTATGGCTTTTGTAGTCACCGAAAACTGTATTAAATGTAAATTTACCGACTGTGTCGATGTATGTCCGGTCGATTGCTTCCATCAAGGTCCAAATTTTTTGGTAATTGATCCTGACGAGTGTATTGATTGCACCTTATGTGAACCTGAATGCCCTGCGAATGCCATATTTGCTGAAGATGAAGTCCCTGAAGGACAAGAAAACTTTATCGCTTTAAATGCCGAATTATCCAAACTGTGGCCGGTTATTACCGAAGTAACCAAACCTTTAGCAGAAGCTGATGAATGGAATGGTAAAGAAGGAAAATTAGAATTATTAGAAAGATAGCTTTATCTTTAGGTAAATTTAAAGCATAAAAAAACCGGCATTGCCGGTTTTTTTATGCTTCATTGATTATTCATCAATCCAATAATCAAGATTCAGTAGGTCTATCAACCAACTCAACATACGCCATCGGAGCATCGTCCCCTGGTCTGAAACCACATTTCATAATGCGGAGGTAGCCTCCTGGACGATTTTTGTAACGTGGTCCCAATTCATTAAACAGTTTGGTTACCATGTCACGATCACGTAGCCTTGCGAAAGCAAGCCGTCTTTTTGCTACGCTATCATCTTTTGATAAGGTAATCAAAGGTTCAGCAAAGCCGCGTAATTCTTTCGCTTTGGGCAATGTTGTTTTGATCAACTCATGCTTGAACAATGAATTAGCCATGTTACTGAATAGTGCCTTTCTATGGCTGCTATTCATATTAAGTTGTCTACCGCTTTTACGATGTCTCATTACTACAGACCTATGTTAGTGTGTTATAGCGTGTGATTGGTCAGCAAGACTGTCAGGCGGCCAATTATCTAAACGCATACCCAAGGACAACCCTTTCAAAGCCAAGATGTCTTTTATTTCAGTCAACGACTTTTTACCAAGGTTGGGTGTTTTTAACAATTCGACCTCAGTACGCTGAATCAAATCGCCAATATAAAATATATTCTCTGCTTTTAAGCAATTCGCCGAACGAACCGTCAACTCAAGATCATCAACCGGACGCAACAAAATCGGATCAATATCATCTTCAACAACGGTAACATCCTCAATTTGAGGATGAACTACCCGCTCAAAATCAACAAATACCGACAATTGATCGTGAAGAATAGTTGCTGCCAATTTAATTGTTTGTTCTGGATCAACAGTTCCGTTGGTTTCCAGCTCAATAATCAATTTATCTAAATTGGTTCGTTGTTCAACACGAGTGCTTTCAACATGGTAAGCCACTTTAACAATTGGCGTATACGATGCATCTAAATGCAAGGCACCAACAACTGGAACGTAATCTGATTGAGTCTTACGAACACTAAGCGGCTCATAACCCCTACCACGACGAATCCGTATTTTCATGTTTAACACACCTGCTTGAGTCAGATTGGCAATGACTAAGTCAGGATTAATAATTTCTACGTCGTGGGGCAATGTAATATCAGCAGCTGTTACGCTACCCTCACCATTTTTAGTGAGCGTTAGCTCAACTTCATCCCTAGAGTGGAGTACGACTGCCAATTTTTTTAGGTTCAACAAAATGTCGATGACATCTTCCTGAACACCTTCTATAGTTGTGTACTCATGTTGCACACCCTCAATCTCGACATCTGTTACCGCACACCCTGGAATGGTGGACAGCAACACTCTTCTCAGAGCATTTCCCAGTGAATGTCCGAAACCTCTTTCTAAAGGCTCTATGACAATCCTAGAATGATTAGGTGTTTTACTTACAACCTCAACTAACCGAGGCTTTAACAATCCAGCAAAAGAATTTTGCATGTATCTTCCTCAGAACCGCAATTATTTTGAGTATAATTCTACGACCAACTGTTCGTTGATGTCGCTACCCAGATCAACACGATCCGGTAAAGAATTAAATGATCCCGTCATAGCTTTTGTATTAACTTCAAGCCACGCAGGGAAACCATATTGTTCAGCGACAACTAGCGCATCAACAATCCGTTGTTGCTTTTTTGCTTTTTCTCTAACTGACAATGTATCGCCAACTGAAAGCTGGTACGACGGTATATTTATTAAAGTACCATTTACTTGCACTGATTTATGACTAACTAGCTGCCTTGCTTCAGCACGAGTGGATGCAAAGCCCATACGATAAACAACATTATCTAATCTTGATTCAAGAAGGTTCAACAGATTCTCGCCTGTTGCACCTTTTTTCATATCAGCCGATTTATAGTAATTTCTGAATTGTTTCTCCAAAATACCATAAATTCTACGCAGTCGCTGCTTGGCTCTCAACTGGAGCGCATAATCTGAGCTTCTTGCACGTTTTGTACCGTGTTGACCAGGTCTTTGGTCTAACTTACATTTACCCTCTAAAGACTTACCTCTGCTCTTTAGAAAAAGGTCAGTTCCTTCTCTTCTACTTAATTTACAAGTGGGTCCAAGATATCTTGCCATTTATACAGCTCCTTAATTACACGCGGCGTTTTTTAGGTGGACGGCAACCATTGTGTGGAATGGGAGTCACATCAACAATGGTATTAATTTTGAACCCTAAATTATTCAGGGAACGCACAGCCGACTCACGTCCTGGGCCTGGACCTTTAATCTGCACATCAAGATTTTTCATACCAAACTCTAAAGCAACGGTGCCTGCTTTTTCAGCAGCTACCTGTGCAGCAAACGGCGTGCTTTTTCTTGAGCCACGAAAGCCTGAGCCTCCTGATGTCGCCCACGACAAAGCATTACCTTTTCTATCGGTAATCGTAATGATGGTATTATTGAATGAAGCATGGACATGAACAATGCCATCTGCTACTTCTCTTTTTATGCGTTTTCTGGTACGAGCTGGACTTGCCATTAATTTAGACCCTATTTATTTCTTACTTTTTAATCGGTTTGCGTGGCCCTTTACGAGTACGTGCATTGGTTTTAGTTCGCTGCCCTCTTAAGGGCAAACCACGACGATGCCTAATACCACGATAACATCCAAGATCCATCAACCTCTTGATATTCATAGATACTTCGCGACGCAAATCGCCCTCAACGGTCATTTTAGACACAACAGTACGAATAGACTCTAACTGATCTTCCGTTAGGTCTTTAATCTTTACAGATGTCAAAATACCGACTTTCTCACAAATATCACTTGCAGTTTGGCGACCAACTCCGTAAATAGAAGTTAATGCAATCCAAGCATGTTTATGCTCTGGTATGTTTATCCCGGCAATACGTGCCATCTAGTACTCCCCTGATAGGATTCTAAAGTTAACTCAAAATTTTAGCACTGCTGCAATTTTGCAGCAACAACTAATTCTATCCTTGACGTTGTTTATGTCTTCCATCTACACAGATAACCCTGACAACACCGCTTCTTTTCACAACCTTGCAGTTTCTACAAATTCTTTTAACCGAGGCTCTTACTTTCATTACCAACTCCTATAATTCATGCGTTATGGCTTATTTCTTCAAATTAGCTTTTTTCATCAAGCCTTCGTATTGCTGAGACATTAAATGCGTTTGCATCTGCGAAATAAAATCCATCACAACCACTACGATAATCAGCAAGGAAGTTCCGCCAAAGTAAAAAGGAACATTCCAGTAGACAATTAAAAATTCAGGCAACAGGCAGACTAAAGTAATATAAAAAGCCCCTATTAAAGTCAGCCGCGTCATGACTTTATCTATGTAGGCACTTGTTTGAATACCTGGCCTTATTCCTGGCAAAAATGCGCCGGACTTTTTCAAGTTTTCGGCAGTTTCTTTTGAGTTAAACACCAAAGCGGTATAAAAAAAGCAAAAGAAAATGATTGCCGTTGCATAAAACATAACATAAACAGGCTGACCTGGAGACAACATGGTTGCGATGTCTTGAAGCCAAGTGAAACCTTCAGTATTACCGAACCAACCAGCAATAGTTGCAGGAAATAAGATAATACTCGAAGCAAAAATAGGGGGAATAACACCAGCCATATTCAACTTAAGCGGCAAAAAACTGGTCTGTCCAGCATAGACTTTCCTACCTTGCTGCCGTTTGGGATAGTTAATGAGAATGCGTCTTTGACCTCTTTCAACAAAAACTACCAGCGCAGTAACGAATATTGACAATAAAAACAGTAGGATTATAAACCCACCATTCATTTCACCTGTTCTTGCTAGCTCTAGAGTACCACCAATCGCTTTTGGTAGACCGGATACAATACCTGCAAAAATTATCAAAGAGATACCATTACCGATACCACGCTCGGTTACTTGCTCACCTAGCCACATCAGGAACACCGTACCTGTCACCAAGGTTATGGTCGTAATAACGATAAAACTTAATCCCGGTGTCAAAACTACCGACAAACCGCCAGCCGTCTGATTTTGTAATGCTAGAGATATACCGATAGCTTGGAATGTTGCTAATACGACCGTACCGTACCGTGTATATTGAGAAATCTTTTTTCTTCCAGATTCGCCTTCTTTTTTAAGCTGTTCCATGGCTGGAATGACAACCGTCATTAACTGCATGATAATAGAAGCCGAAATATAAGGCATAATACCGAGTGCAAAGAGACTTAACCGCATCAATGCACCACCGGAGAACATATTAAACATATCCAGAATGGAGCCGCTTTGCTGCTCAAACATAACCTGGAGTGCTTTTGGATCTATTCCTGGCACAGGAATGTGAGCACCAATTCTATAAACGACAAACGCACCAAATACAAAAAGCAACCTGGAGTTTAACTCGGAAAAACCACCTGGCTTGTAGGAGGGTAACGCAGATTTTGGCGTACTCACTTAAACCTCGACCTTGCCACCAGCCGCTTCTATTGCGAGCTTTGCCCCGCCAGTTACGCTAATACCTTTAAGTGTGACTGCTCTTTTTATTTCGCCAGACAATATAACTTTCGCTTTTTTTGTAAAAGCAGGAACGATATTATTTTCGATCAAAATAGCAAGATCAACGGCATCTAAGTTCAGACCTTCTAATTCACCCAATCTAACTTCAGCAGAATACTTAGCCGTCCTAGAGCGGAAACCTATCTTAGGCAAACGACGCTGCAAGGGCATTTGACCACCCTCGAAACCAACTTTATGAAAGCCACCGCTGCGAGCCTTTTGACCTTTATGACCCTTACCACATGTCTTACCCATGGTACAGCCTATACCTCGACCAACTCTTCTGGATTTTTTCCTGGATCCTTCACTTGCTTGAATGGTATTCAAAAACATTATATTTCCTCGACTCTCAACATATAGGATACTTTATTTATCATACCCCTATTTTCCGGCGTGTTAAGAACCTCAACTGTCTGGTTGATCTTCCCTAAACCTAAACCTTTTAAACAAGCTCGATGCACGGGTAGCCGTCCGAACTTACTTTTTGTCATCGTAACACTTAACTTACTACTAGCCATTGTACTATCCAATAATCTGTTCGACTGTCAAACCGCGCTTGGCAGCTATTTGGTTTGCGTTATGCATTCCGGTCAAGCCATTGATAGTTGCCCTAACCACGTTGATCGGGTTATTAGTTCCTATGCACTTAGCTAAAACATTATGGACACCAACGACTTCAAATACCGCTCTCATCGCTCCACCGGCAATGATCCCAGTACCTTCTGAAGCAGGCTGCATATAGACTTTAGCTGCACCAGTCGTGTTCATAATCGCGTACTGCAAAGTATCTCCTTTCAAGGCGACTTTACGCATATTCTTACGGGCTTGTTCGAGTGATTTTTGTATGGCAATGGGCACTTCTCGTGCTTTGCTTACCCCGTAACCGACTCGACCCTCACCATCACCGACCACAGTGAGTGCTGCGAAACCGAATACTCGACCACCTTTAACAACCTTAGCAACGCGTCTAACGTTAACTAACTTTTCTTGCAAACCATCTGTACTGCCTTGTGCGGGTGCTGTAGCCATTTTATTCTCCTAGAACTTTAATCCGGCTTCACGAGCAGCATCTGCTAAAGCCTTAACACGACCGTGGTATTTAAAACCAGAGCGGTCGAATGCAACCTCTGTAATACCCGCAGCAATGGCTTTCTGGGCGATAAATTTTCCAACTTCGGCAGCAGCAGTGATATTGCCTGTGTTTTTTAAGCCACTTTTAATTTCAGCCTGATTTGTCGAAGCACTTGCTAAAGTCTTTGTTCCATCGCCACTAATGACTTGTGCATAGATATGCTGAGGTGTTTTATGAATAGATAAGCGATTGGTGTTCAACTGCCTAATCTTGCAGCGCAATTTTATTGCACGTTTTAATCGAGACTTTTTCTTATCCATAACTGACCTATTTCTTCTTAGCTTCTTTTTTAACTACATTCTCATCGGCGTACCTGACACCTTTGCCCTTATATGGCTCTGGTGGCCTATAAGCTCTTATTTTTGCAGCAACCTGACCAACTTGTTGCTTATCACTGCCCCTAATGACGATTTCCGTCTGAGTTGGCGTTTCAACGGTAATACCTATTGGAACTTCAAATTCAACTGGATGGGAAAAGCCAAGTGCTAAACTAAGGACATTGCCTTTAGTCTGAGCCCTGTAACCTACACCAACGAGGGTCATTTTCTTTTCAAAGCCTTCAGAAACGCCGATGACCATACTATTGACGATAGACCTTGCAGTTCCTGCTTGGGCAATAGCACCCTTGCTATCCTTGTCCCATTGCATCTGAATAACATTATCAGTGACAGTCATTCCAACTGCGGGATTAAAATCAAATGACAACTGACCTTTACTGCCTTTAACGGTCATATTATTGCCAGTCAATTTGACATCAACACCTTTTGGGATGGTAACTGGCGCTTTAGCAATTCTTGACATAAACCACCGCCATTAACAAACAGTACAAATAATTTCACCGCCATGACCTTTAGCTCTAGCAGCCCTATCTGTCATAACGCCATTGGATGTTGACACAATTGCAATACCTAAGCCACCCAATACTTTAGGTAACTCATCCTTTGATTTATAGATACGCAATCCAGGTCTACTGATTCTTTTAATTGCCTCAATAACCGGAGTACCTTTGTGGTACTTCAAGTCAACGGTCATCTCAGTATGACTACCGGATGATTCCGCACTAAAATCGGCAATATAACCTTCGTCCTTTAATACTTGAGCAATAGACAGCTTCAGTTTTGAGGAAGGTTGTTTTATAAATTTTTTCCCAGCAGATTGACCATTTCTGATCCGTGTCAACATATCTGCTACTGGGTCTGTCATACTCATTGTTTTGTCTCCAAACCGTTACTGCTCAAGTTACCAACTGGCCTTAACAACACCAGGTACATCACCGCGCATTGTCGCTTCTCTTAATTTGTTTCTGCTAAGACCGAATTTGCGATAGTACCCATGAGGACGACCTGTGATCGCACAGCGGTTACGTATTCTGGTAGCACTTGAATCTCTTGGCAATTTTTGTAGCTGCTTATGAGCCACTTCTTTTTGCTCAAATGTCGCATTAGGGTCTCTAATGATTTCTCTTATTGCTTTACGCTTGGTATCGTATTTAAGAACCAACTTCTTACGCTTATCTTCGCGGGCAATCATAGACTTCTTGGCCATATCTAAATCTCAATTCTTAAATGGGAAATTAAAGAGCTTTAACAACGCCAAGCCTTCTTCATTAGTTTGCGCGGTAGTTGTAATCGTAATATCCATCCCACGAATCGCGTCGATTTTGTCATAATCAATTTCTGGAAAAATGATTTGCTCCTTAACGCCCATCGAGTAATTACCATAGCCATCAAAACTTTTAGGACTTAATCCCCTAAAATCACGGATTCTGGGAATTGATATACTGATAAGCCTATCAAGGAATTCGTACATTCTTTGACTACGCAGAGTGACTTTGCAACCTATTGGCATATCATCGCGTATCTTAAAACCAGCTATCGATTTTCTTGCCAATGTAATCACTGGCTTTTGTCCAGATATTTTTTCCATATCGCTGACAGCCGATAGCAATATTTTTTTATCTGCAACAGCTTCCCCAACACCCATATTAAGGGTTATTTTAGTAATCCGTGGCGCTTGCATAACGGATTTGTAGGAAAACTGCTTTACCAATTCTGGAAGAATGGTTTCTTTGTAAACGGACTCTAGTCTAGCCATGATTTAATATACCTTACACATCAACGTTTTCATTTGTTGACTTAAAATACCGAACTTTCTTGCCATCTTCCAAGAATCTGAAACCTATTCGATCAGCCTTTTTTGTCGTTGGATTGTAGAGACCAACATTAGAAATATTAATTGGCATATCTTTTACAACAATACCACCTGTTATCCCTGCGTTAGGATTTGGCTTTTGGTTTTTTTTAGCTTGATTAAGTCCTTCAACCAAAACTTTGTTATCTTTCAAAACCTGCGTGACTCTACCGCTTTTGCCTTTATCTTTACCGGTGCGAATAACGACATCATCACCTTTTCTAATCTTATTCATGTAGCAATCTCCTATAATACTTCGGGAGCCAAGGAGATAATTTTCATGAATCTCTCACCCCTTAATTCACGCGTTACCGGCCCAAAAATACGGGTACCTAAAGGCTGTAAATTATTGTTAAGGATTACCGCTGCATTACCATCGAAACGTATAATTGAGCCATCCGCTCTGCGGACACCTTTAGCCGTTCTAACGACAAGTGCATTATAAACTTCACCCTTCTTTACCCGTCCACGAGGAATGGCATCTTTTATGCTGACCTTGATGATGTCACCAATCCCTGCATAACGCCTGTGCGAACCACCCAATACTTTGATACACATGACTCTTTTTGCGCCGCTATTATCGGCAACATCAAGGTTAGTTTGCATCTGAATCATGATTTTTTCCTAATTAACTGTAATTGATTGCAGCATTTATCGCTTAGCAACTTCCAAAACCGCAACCAATTTAAAGGTTTTGTTTTTGGACATTGGCCTGCAAGATGTTATTGAGACCACATCGCCTTCCTGACAAACATTCTGTTCGTCATGCGCCATCATTTTTGTTGACCGCTTAATATACTTGCCATAGACCGGATGCTTAACGACACGCTCCACCAACACAGTAACGGTTTTATCCATTTTATTACTAACAACCTTACCGGTTATCGTCCGCAGCTTGACTTCATTTTCAGTCATTTTACGTTCTCGCCATTTCGTTGATGATGGTATTGACACGAGCTATGTCACGTCGTACTTTTTTGACCTGATCTGGCTTAACAAGTTGACCCGTACCTTTTTGCATCTTCAGGTTAAATTTTTCCCGCGAAAGATCAATGAGTACAGTACCCAACTCATCCTTAGTCTTTTTGCGTAATTCTGTTGCATTCATTACATTATCGTCCGAGCAGTAAATAGAGTTTTCAATGGTAACTTAGCCGCCGCCAAGGTAAATGCCTCGCGAGCTAACTCTTCAGAAACTCCTTGTATCTCGTATAGCATCGTTCCGGGCCTAATTTGCGCAACCCAGTATTCTACACTACCTTTGCCTTTTCCCATACGAACTTCTAATGGTTTTTTGGTAATTGGCTTATCTGGGAAGATTCTAATCCAGATTTTACCGCCACGTTTGACGTGACGGGTAATTGTTCTACGGGCGGATTCGATTTGCCTAGCAGTCAGTCTGCCACGGCTAATTGCCTTTAATCCATATTCGCCAAAGCTGACAGACGATCCACGTACGGCAGTTCCGTTATTCCTACCTTTGTGCTGTTTACGGAATTTTGTTCTTTTTGGTTGCAGCATTACTCTGTCCCTTTACTTATTTCTTAGAATCAGAATTATTGGCTGTATTATTCAAACCCGTATCAAATACTTCGCCCTTGAATATCCATACTTTTATACCGATGATTCCGTAAGTCGTATTTGCTTCAGCGGTTGCATAGTCAATATCAGCCCTTAAGGTATGCAAAGGCACTCGACCTTCTCTGTACCATTCGCTTCTCGCAATTTCAGCGCCATTTAACCGACCACCAACATTGATTTTTATGCCTTCAGCTCCGAGACGCATGGTATTGGTAACTGCTCGCTTCATGGCTCTCCGATACATAATCCGCTTTTCTAGCTGTTGCGCCACGCCCTCTGCTACTAACAGGGCATCAAGCTCAGGCTTTCTGATTTCTTCAACATTGAGCTGTACCGGCACACCTATCATTTTTGATATATGCTGCCTCAACAAATCAATATCTTCGCCTTTTTTGCCGATAACAATACCAGGTCTAGCAGTATGAATAGTGATGTGTGCATTGTTTGCAGGACGGTTAATCTGAATATGGCTAACCGATGCATGTGCCAACTTAGCTTTTAGAAACTTCCTAACCGCCAGATCCTGATTTAAAAACAGGGGGTAATCATGACTATTTGCATACCATCTTGAATTCCAATCCTTGACTATTCCAAGACGAATACCAATTGGATGTACTTTTTGTCCCATTTTCTGCCCCTACTCGTTTTCCGAGACTTTAACTGTTATATGGCAGGTTCTTTTAAGGATATGATTGGCACGTCCCTTAGCTCTTGCCTTAAATCTTTTCGTAGTTGGCGCTTCATCAACAAATACTGTTGAGACTCGCAACTCGTCGATGTCCGCGCTTTCGTTGTGTTCTGCATTTGCTATTGCAGATTCAAGAATTTTTTTAACGATTGCTGCTGCTTTTTTTGAACTGAACTTTAGTGTGTTCAGCGCTTGATCTACAGGCATACCACGTATCAAATCCCCAACCAGACGTGCTTTTTGAGCTGATAAAGGCGCATTACTTAATTTCGCTGAAATTTCCATCACACAACCTATCTTGATTTTTTATCAGCCACATGGCCTTTAAAGGTACGAGTAGGCGCAAATTCACCTAACTTGTGTCCGACCATATTCTCAGATATGAGTACGGGAATATGTAAGCGACCATTGTGGATAGCTATGGTTAATCCCAGCATATCAGGAATAATCATTGATCTTCTCGACCATGTTTTAATAGGCTTACGACTATTGGCAGTAACAGCATCTTCTACCTTCTTTTGAAGATGATGATCGATGAATGGACCTTTTTTTATTGACCGTGGCACGGTGATACCTCTCTTAGCTTATTTTCTACGTCTGATAATCATGCTATCAGTCCGTTTGTTTTTTCTGGTCTTATAGCCTTTAGTGGGCATACCCCAAGGGGAAACTGGATGCCTACCGCCTGATGTTCTTCCTTCACCACCACCATGTGGAT
Source organism: Methylomagnum ishizawai (assembly GCA_945861705.1). Taxonomy (GTDB): domain Bacteria; phylum Pseudomonadota; class Gammaproteobacteria; order Methylococcales; family Methylomonadaceae; genus Methyloglobulus. The sequence continues at coordinate 80,288 of CAMAVM010000006.1, forward strand.
GGTCAACAGGATTCATTACAACCCCACGAACAGTCGGCCTAACTCCTCTCCACCGAGTTGCCCCAGCTTTTCCTAAAGAAGTTAAATTATGCTCTGAATTTGAAACTTCACCGATTACCGCACGGCAATCAGCCAAAACTTTCCGCATTTCACCTGAGCGCAATCTTATGGTTGCATGAGCACCATCTCTAGCTACTAGCTGCACCGAGGTACCCGCGCTTCGTGCTAGTTGCGCACCTTTGCCTGGCTTTAATTCCACACAATGAACGATGGCACCCATAGGCACATTACGCAACGGCATACAATTACCTGGTTTTACAGGAACGGTTTCAGAAGATATAAGCTCTTGACCAACCTCAATACCTTTAGGCGCGATGATGTATCGACGTTCGCCATCTTTAAACAGGATAAGGGCAATATTGGCCGTCCTGTTTGGATCATACTCAAGACGCTCAACGACCGCCGGTATATCCAATTTATTGCGTTTAAAGTCGATAATGCGGTAGCGCTGCTTATGCCCACCGCCAACATGTCGAGTTGTTATCCGACCTAGGTTATTCCGACCACCACTTTTACTTTTTTTACTCAGTAATGGAGTATAAGGCTTACCTTTATGGAGGCCTTCACTCTTGATCCGCACAACAAAGCGCGAACCAGGTGATGTCGGTTTTGACTTTACAATAGCCATATCTTGTTACCGTTCCCTATTGTCTCTTTAATTAAATAAACTATGGCGTTGCAAAGTTTATGTCATGTCCGGGTTTGAGCTTGACGTAAGCCTTTTTCCAATCAGATCGTTGACCCAATATCTTCCCGAAGCGTTTTTCCTTGCCTTTAACATTCAAAACATGAACTGAATCAACTTCAACACTGAACATGGCTTCAACGGCATTTTTGACTTGTTTTTTTGTTGCCTGTTTTTTTACCTTAAAGACAAATCGATGATCTTTTTCAGCAGCAATAGTGCTTTTCTCTGAAATAATCGGAGCTTCCAGGACATCAGCTAATTGGTAATTCATGCTAAACGCTCCTCTAAACTCTTAATCGCAGCAGATGTTGCAATAATCTTGTCAGCACCAACCAGCAACACTGGACTTAAATTTGCCGCTTCCACAACTTCAACATTTGGAATGTTTCTGGATGCCAAGATCAAATTAACTTCAACTTTATCGACGATGATTAACACTCGTCTTGCATCTATGGTTTTAAGCTTTGCGCTAAATTCTTTAGTCTTTGCGGTAGCAGGCACGATAGTGTCGCTGACAACCAATCTGTTTTGCCTGAGCAATTCAGATAAAATCGACCGGATACCGACTCGGAACATTTTTTTGTTCAGCTTCTGATCGTAATTTCTGGGTCTGGCAGCAAATGTAATACCACCAGTCCGCCATAATGGACTTCTAGTAGTACCAGCGCGCGCCCGACCTGTACCTTTTTGCTTCCACGGCTTTGAACCACCGCCGCTGACATCAGAACGAGTCTTCTGCGCTTTCGTACCCGCTCGCGCGCCAGCTAAGTACCTTGTTACTAATTGATGTATTAACGTTTCGTTATATGTTTGCCCAAAAACAGACTCAAGCACATCGACGTTGTTGGAATTATTTCCACTTAAAGCTGGTATTTGCAAACCCATAACCTAACCTTTATTTTTCATTTTCATTGCGGGTGTAACAATTACATCACCGCCTTTAGCGCCAGGCACTGCACCTTTAACTAAAATTAAATTTCTTTCAGTATCAACTGAGTGTATGGTCAGATTTTGGATGGTTCTTTTTACAGCTCCAAGATGCCCCGCCATTTTCTTCCCTTTAAATACTCTGCCGGGAGTTTGGTTCATACCGATGGAACCCAATACTCTGTGTGAGAGCGAGTTACCATGAGTTGCATCTTGCATGTGAAAATGATGGCGCTTAATCCCGCCAGCAAAACCCTTACCAATCGTTCTTCCCTGCACATCCACAACCTGACCAGCTGAGAAAATACTCACGGGCAATTGGGTGCCTACAACAAAGTCTTGACCTTCATCTTCTGTTAGCCTAAATTCCCACAGACCTCTTCCGGCCGTCATATTGGCTGCGGCATAGTGACCCGCCATCGCCTTATTAACGTGGGATGACTTTTTATCACCTACAGCAACCTGAATCGAACGATACCCATCAACTTCAACGCTTTTTATCTGGGCAATTCTATTGGAGTCAACCTGTAACACAGTAACGGGTACAGAAGTGCCATCTTCAGTAAATACCCTGGTCATACCACATTTTCGACCTACAAGACCTATTGACATCTGCCAATTCCTCAATTTTTAGCTTAACTTTATCTGAACATCAACGCCGGCGGCGAGATCCAATTTCATCAAGGCATCAACTGTTTTCTCAGTCGGCTCAACAATATCCAGCAATCTTTTGTATGTTCTTAATTCATATTGATCTCTCGCATCTTTATTGACATGCGGTGAAATCAAAATCGTATAACGCTCTTTTTTAGTAGGCAAGGGAATAGGACCTTTAACTTGAGCACCTGTTCGCCTTGCTGTTTCTACTATCTCACCAGCCGATTGGTCGATCAATTTATGGTCAAACGATTTCAACCGGATTCTGATAGTTTGGTTTGTCATTTTTCTTACTCGATAATAGATGCAACAACACCAGCACCCACGGTACGACCACCTTCACGAATAGCAAAGCGTAAGCCGTCTTCCATAGCAATCGGCGATATTAATTTCACTTTAACTGAAATATTATCACCAGGCATTACCATTTCAACGCCTTCAGGTAAAGCAACCGCGCCAGTGACATCGGTAGTTCTAAAATAGAACTGTGGACGATAACCATCAAAAAATGGTGTATGACGACCACCCTCATCTTTCGATAAGATGTAAATTTCAGCGTTAAAATGAGCATGTGGTTTGATGGTGCCTTTGTGCGCCAATACTTGCCCACGCTCAACGTCATCACGCTTTGTGCCTCTTAATAGAAGACCTACGTTATCACCTGCTTGACCTTGATCCAGCAGTTTACGGAACATTTCTACACCCGTACAAGTAGTTACTACTGTAGGTCTGATTCCAACAATTTCAACTTCTTGACCAACTTTGACAATGCCGCGTTCGATACGACCTGTCACTACAGTACCACGACCTGAAATTGAGAATACATCTTCAATCGGCATCAAGAACGCACCATCTATTGCTCTTTCTGGCAATGGAATGTAGCTATCCAACGCTTCTACCAATCTAATAACAGAAGGCACACCAATATCACTTTCATCACCTTGCAATGCAAGCAATGCAGAACCCCTGATGATAGGTGTATCGTCGCCTGGAAATTCATACATATCGAGCAATTCTCTAAGCTCCATTTCCACTAACTCGATCAACTCTTCATCGTCAACCATATCAGCTTTATTCAGGAAAACTACCACGTAAGGAACGCCAACCTGTCTTGACAACAGAATGTGTTCTCTGGTCTGTGGCATTGGACCATCAGCAGCGGAACAGACCAGAATCGCGCCATCCATCTGCGCGGCTCCTGTAATCATGTTTTTAACGTAGTCAGCGTGACCTGGACAGTCTACGTGAGCATAATGACGGTTTGTAGATTCATACTCGACATGAGAAGTGGCAATAGTAATACCACGCGCTCGTTCTTCTGGCGCATTGTCAATCTGATCGAACGCCTTAACCGCACCACCGTGCAATTTAGCCATTACTGTTGTCAAAGCAGCGGTCAGTGTTGTCTTACCGTGATCGACATGCCCTATGGTGCCAACATTGACGTGGGGCTTACTACGTGAAAATTTTTCTTTAGCCATGACTCAATACCTTTCTGTTACATTCAAATTATGATGATTTTTTAATAATTGCTTCTGCAATAGCTGCAGGCACTTCATTGTATTTTTCAAACTGCATACTGTAAGTAGCTCGCCCCTGTGTTGCCGAACGCAAATCAGTTGCATAACCGAACATTTCCGCTAGCGGTACTTCGCAACCAATTATTTTCCCCGAGGGGGTATCTTCCATGCCTTGTATCATTCCTCGACGCCTATTAATATCGCCAACTACATCCCCCATATTATCTTCTGGGGTAACAACTTCCACTTTCATAATAGGTTCGAGTAGAACAGGATTTGCTTTCCTTGCACCCTCTCTAAAACACATGGAACCTGCAATCTTAAAAGCTATCTCGCTCGAATCAACATCGTGATACGAACCATCGAATAAGGACACTTTCACATCTAAAACGGGATACCCTGCCAGGACACCACTTTTTAACTGCTCTTGAATCCCCTTATCAACTGCTGGAATATATTCTTTCGGAACAACCCCAGCAACAATTTCATTGACAAACTCGTAGCCAGCACCTCTTTCCTTGGGCTCTAACCGCAACCAGACGTGACCATATTGGCCTTTTCCGCCCGATTGCCTGATAAACTTTCCTTCTTGCTCAACCGTAGCGCAGATAGTCTCTCTGTAAGCTACCTGCGGCGCACCCACACTCGCTGCCACGCTGAATTCCCTTTTCATCCGGTCAACAATAATTTCAAGATGGAGTTCGCCCATCCCCGATATTATTATTTGCCCAGACTCTTCGTCCGTATGAACCCTAAACGAGGGATCTTCCTGAGCTAATTTCCCTAAAGCGATTCCCATTTTATCTTGATCCGCCTTAGTTTTCGGCTCGACCGCAACCGAAATCACTGGCTCTGGAAACTCCATGCGCTCAAGCACTATGATGTGATTCGGGTCGCAAAGCGTGTCCCCAGTTGTCACATCCTTCAACCCTATTGCCGCCGCTATATCGCCAGCACACACAGCTTTTACTTCTTCTCGACTATTGGCATGCATCTGCACAATACGCCCAATCCGTTCCTTCTTCTTTTTTACAGGATTATAAACCGTATCTCCTAAGTTCAATACCCCAGAATACACCCTGAAAAAAGTTAGTGTCCCAACATAAGGATCAGTCGCTATCTTGAAAGCCAACGCAGAAAATGACTCATTATCTGATGCCGGACGAACCGCCCCAGTAACCTCATCATCAAGCACACCTTCAATCGGCTTAATATCTAGCGGTGATGGCAAATACTCAACTACCGCATCCAACATGGCTTGAACACCCTTGTTTCTAAACGCTGACCCGCAATAAGCAGGGACAAGCTGATTAGCTATAGTCAGATGTCGAACACCTTGCTTTATCTCTTCATTGGTTAAAACACCTTCTTCAAGGTATTTACCCATTAATTCTTCATTGGCTTCCGCTGCCGCTTCTATCATATGCTCACGCCACTTCATGCAGTCAGCAAGCATATCACCTGGAACTTCCCTTTCCTCAAAAGTCATGCCCATATTGGCTTCATTCCAATAAATGGCCTTCATCTTAAGCAGATCAACCACCCCTTCAAAATGCTCTTCAGCACCGATAGGTAGTTGCATAGGCACTGCCTTACTTCCCAGTCTCGCCTCAATCTGCTTAATTACACGCAAAAAGTCAGCGCCAGTACGATCCATCTTATTGACAAAAGCCAATCTAGGAACATGATACTTGTTCGCTTGTCGCCACACCGTCTCAGACTGCGGCTCAACCCCACCTACGGCACAAAAAACCGCGCAAGCTCCATCAAGAACCCTTAATGAACGCTCTACTTCTATGGTGAAATCAACGTGTCCCGGCGTATCAATGATATTGATTCGATGTTGCGGGAACTGCTTTTCCATGCCACTCCAAAAACATGTCGTGGCGGCGGAAGTAATAGTGATTCCTCTTTCCTGCTCCTGTTCCATCCAATCCATGGTTGCCGCACCATCATGAACCTCACCAATCTTGTGGGAGACACCGGTATAGTACAGCACTCTTTCCGTCGTAGTGGTCTTGCCTGCATCAATATGAGCCATTATCCCGATATTGCGATAATGCTCTATTGGGGTTTTTCTAACCACCGTTAAAGCCTGGGCTTTATCTTGTTTTTCTACCAGCGATAATGCGAGAACGCTTTATTAGCCTCTGCCATTCTATGCGTGTCTTCACGCTTTTTAGCAGCAGAGCCTCTACTCTCAAACGCGTCCATCAACTCACCCGCTAATTTGGATGACATAGTCCGTTCATTCCGTTTGCGAGAAGCATCTATCAACCAACGCATTGCCAAAGCCATACGCCTGGATGGGCGCACTTCAACAGGAACCTGATAGGTTGCACCACCGACACGACGAGATTTTACTTCAACTCTAGGCTGAACATTTTCTAGCGCTTTTGAGAGAACCTCCAGAGGTTCGCCATGACCTTTCTTCTCAATTACTTCCAAAGCACCGTATATAATCCCTTCTGCAATAGATTTTTTGCCACTTTCCATGATCATATTCATGAACTTGGTCAACATGACACTTCCGTATCGTGGATCAGGAATAATTTCTCTTTTAGTAGCGACTCTTCTTCTAGACATTCTTCACCAACATTTTATTTGCCTTTGGGACGCTTTGTTCCGTATTTGGAACGACCACACTTCCTATTGTTTACACCTGACGCATCCAAGCTACCACGTACTACGTGATACCGAACACCAGGCAAATCTTTTACCCGACCGCCCCTGATTAAGACCACGGAATGCTCTTGAAGATTATGCCCTTCACCACCGATATAGCTACTGACTTCTGCGCCGTTGGTAAGCCTTACCCTGGCAACTTTACGAAGCGCCGAGTTAGGCTTCTTTGGTGTCGTTGTATAAACACGCGTACACACACCTCTGCGCTGCGGACAAGCCTCCAATGCAGGGACGTTGCTTTTTTCTATTCTTTTAGCACGCGGCTTACGAACCAATTGGTTGATCGTGGCCATATTTTTCTTTACTCCGAATTCAGTATAGGTGTCTTAATATTAAATAAACCGCCAATCCCAACAATGCTAACGACTAAATAGTATCCGACTTAGCTCAAGTACTTAAGCCCATGTGAGCAGAGCATGATACTTGTTAACAATATTGAGGTCAAGCTGAATTTATTGGTTTATCTCACTAAATATTTAATGCCTGTTTGAGCGCTTCTTCCACATCATCTGCGTCAACAGTTGATGCCGATTCAGTGTCGACGATTTGACTCTGCGCCAGTCTATTTTTTCTGGCTTCATGATAAGCCAAACCTGTTCCTGCGGGTATCAAGCGACCCACGATCACATTTTCTTTCAGCCCCTGCAAGCTATCACTCAGCCCGCGCACTGCTGCATCGGTCAAGACGCGAGTGGTTTCCTGGAACGATGCAGCCGAGATAAATGATTCCGTAGCCAATGACGCTTTGGTGATACCTAATAGTATCGACTCATAGCTTGCCGGAATTTTTCCTTCCCGCTCAATCTTGTCGTTTTCTTCCCGTAGGGCAGCACGCTCGACTTGATCCCCCTTCATGAACAAGGTGTCTCCAGGAGCGGTAATCTCGACTTTTCTCAGCATTTGACGAATGATCCCTTCAATATGCTTATCGTTGATCTTAACCCCTTGCAGACGGTATACGTCCTGGATTTCTTTGACTAAATAGTTAGCCAGCTCCTCGACGCCCCGCAATCTGAGAATATCATGCGGCGTTAATTCACCTTCAGCAATCGTCTCACCTTTTTCGACATATTCGCCTTCAAATACGGTGATATGCCGCCATTTTGAAATCAGTGTTTCTACTTGCTCGCCCGTAGCATCGGTGATGATAACGCGTTGCTTGCCTTTGGTTTCTTTACCAAATGAAATTGTTCCGCTGGTTTCTGCCAGGATCGCAGGATCCTTGGTCTTACGCGCTTCAAACAAATCGGCTACGCGTGGCAAACCACCGGTGATATCCCTGGTTTTACTGGATTCTTGAGGAATCCTAGCGAGAACGTCACCGACCTTCACTTCGCCACCGTCTTTAATCCCTACGATAGCGCCCGTCGGCAAAAAGTATTGCGCTGGAATTTCAGTGCCAGGCAGATAGATAGTGTTACCACTTGCGTCTATCAATTTAACCATTGGCCTTAATTCCTTACCCGCACTACCTCTTTGCTTGGGATCGGTAACCACCATTGCACTCAATCCCGTTACTTCGTCAGATTGTTTTTGCACGGTCACGCCATCAACAAAATGGAACATTTCGACAAAACCTTCAACTTCGGTAATAACTGGATGCGTGTGCGGATCCCAATTTACTATAATATCGCCGGCATTAACTTTATCGCCTTCCTTAACTGAAAGCACAGCACCGTAAGGGATTTTATAACGTTCCCGCTCCCGTCCGTAATCATCAACCAGACCCACTTCGCCCGATCTTGACACCGCGATGAGATTGCCTTCGCGGTTAATTACCGACTTCAAGTTGTTTAGTCGCAAAGTTCCGGCTGATTTTACTTGTACATTATTAATTGTTGCAGATCGTGAAGCCGCACCACCAATATGGAATGTCCGCATAGTCAACTGCGTACCTGGCTCACCAATTGACTGTGCAGCAATAACACCCACTGCTTCACCAATGTTGACCAAATGCCCACGACCCAAATCACGGCCATAACAGGCAACGCAAACCCCGTGCCTATTTTCACAGGTAATGATTGAACGAACCAAAACCTGATCCACACTGTGTTCATCCAAGACAGCAACCCAATGTTCATCGAGCAAAGTGCCTCTAGGCACAACAAGGTTTTCACCTGTTGCATCCATAACATCAACGGCAACAATCCGACCTAACACACGTTCTGAAAGCGGCTCAACAACATCGCCCCCTTCAATGATAGGGGTCATGATTAAACCATCGGAGGTTCCGCAATCTTGTCCAGTAATCACCAGATCCTGAGCGACATCAACCAGCCTGCGGGTCAAATAACCAGAGTTTGCAGTTTTCAATGCAGTATCGGCCAAGCCTTTTCGAGCTCCGTGAGTCGAGATGAAGTACTGTAGTACGTCAAGACCTTCCCTAAAATTTGCGGTAATAGGCGTTTCAATAATTGAGCCATCCGGTTTCGCCATCAGTCCACGCATACCAGCCAACTGCCTAATTTGCGCCGCTGAACCACGCGCACCAGATTCAGCCATCATGAATATGGAATTGAATGATTTCTGCTTAACAGTTTTGCCATCCGCATCGACGACAGATTCTTCACCCAAACCGTCCATCATCACTTTGGCGACTTGATCATTCGCATGAGACCAAATGTCTACAACTTTGTTATAGCGTTCGCCGTCGGTTACCAAGCCAGAAGCATATTGGGATTGAATCTCGCCCACTTCTGATTCCGCCGATTTAATAATGTCGGCTTTTTTAGCAGGTATCTCCATGTCTTCAATACCAAAAGATACACCCGAAATAGTCGCATAACGGAAGCCCAAGTACATGATCTGGTCAGCAAGGACAACTGTGTCTTTGTTACCCAAATGGCGGTAACTGTAATTGACCATACGCGAAATGTTCTTTTTGGTCATATCGCAGTTGACTATATCAAACGGCATACGATCAGGCACAACCTCCCAAATCAAGGCACGACCAACAGTAGTGGACACCCGATGCGTCTTGCTCTCAGTCTCGCCCTGTTCGTTAACTGTTTTTTCAGTAATGCGTAGCTGAATTTTTGATTGTAATTCAACAGATTTGGCAAGCAAAGCCTTATGAACTTCACCAATACTACCAAAAATACTGCCATCACCTTTGGCATTTATTTTTTCTCGACTGATGTAATACAGCCCTAATACCACGTCTTGCGACGGGTTAATGACAGGCTCACCATTCGCTGGCGACAAAATATTATTCGTCGCCATCATTAAAGTCCGTGCTTCTAATTGGGCTTCGATGGACAATGGTATATGCACCGCCATCTGATCGCCGTCAAAGTCAGCGTTAAATGCGCTACATACCAAAGGATGAAGCTGGATGGCTTTGCCTTCGATCAAGATCGGTTCGAACGCCTGTATCCCTAGCCTATGTAAAGTTGGTGCGCGGTTTAATAGAATCGGGTGTTCACGGATGACTTCTTCGAGAATATCCCAGACTTCATGCCCTTCCCTTTCGACCATTTTCTTTGCTGCTTTAATGGTCGTAGCCAAGCCACGGAATTGCAATTTGCTAAAAATAAACGGTTTGAACAGCTCCAACGCCATTTTTTTAGGCAAGCCGCACTGATGAAGCCTTAATGTTGGCCCCACCACAATAACCGAGCGCCCTGAATAATCGACTCGCTTACCCAGCAAGTTTTGTCTGAATCGACCTTGTTTGCCTTTAATCATATCGGCAAGAGATTTCAGCGGTCTTCTGTTGGTACCGGTAATGGCTCGTCCACGACGACCATTATCTAGTAACGCATCAACCGACTCTTGCAACATACGCTTTTCATTACGAACAATGATGTCTGGGGCACTCAAATCCAACAGACGGTTCAAACGATTGTTTCGGTTAATGACTCGACGATACAAATCGTTCAAATCAGAAGTCGCAAAACGACCGCCGTCCAAAGGAACTAAGGGGCGCAATTCGGGCGGCAATACTGGCAATACTTTCAGAATCATCCACTCTGGACGATTTTTGGAAGCAATCAGCGCGTCCATGACTCGCAAACGTTTTGATAGTTTTTTGATTTTGGTTTCCGAATTGGTGGCTCCAATATCTTCTTTCAAAATGCCAACAACTTCTTTTAAATCAATTGACTTTAACAGATCATAAATAGCTTCTGCACCCATTTTTGCAGTGAAATCATCACCGTATTGTTCTACCGCATCCAGATATTCATCATCCGTCAGCAATTGACCTTTATTCAATGGGGTTGTACCTGAATCCAGGATAACGAAAGATTCAAAATACAGGACGCGCTCAATCTCGCGTAACGTCATGTCCAATAACAGGGCGATACGGGAAGGTAGTGATTTTAAAAACCAGATGTGAGCCACGGGACTAGCCAGATCAATATGACCCATCCGCTCACGGCGAACTTTGGAAAGCGTGACTTCAACGCCGCACTTTTCACAGATTACGCCGCGATGCTTTAGACGCTTATATTTGCCACATAAGCATTCATAATCACTGACTGGGCCAAAAATCTTCGCACAAAATAAACCGTCCCGTTCAGGCTTGAAGGTACGGTAATTAATGGTTTCCGGTTTTTTTACTTCGCCATACGACCACGAACGAATCATATCAGGCGAAGCCAAGCCGATACGAATACCGTCGAAATCATCCGAACGCCCTTGGCGCTTTAAGAAATTCATTAAATCTTTCAAGAATTTATCCTCTTTAAGTATTTTCTGGTAGGTTCCAGAACAAGCTGTCAGTTAGTTTGCTCACTAGGGTAATTATTCCCGCTGCAACTCTATATTGACAGCCAACGAACGGATTTCTTTAATCAGAACATTAAACGATTCCGGCATTCCGGCTTCCATTTTGTGATCGCCATCGACAATGTTTTTATACATACGCGTTCTACCTGTGACATCGTCAGATTTAACGGTAAGCATTTCCTGCAAGGTATAGGCTGCACCATAAGCTTCCAGTGCCCAGACTTCCATTTCACCAAAACGTTGCCCACCAAACTGGGCTTTACCACCCAATGGTTGCTGCGTAACAAGGCTGTAAGGCCCTGTTGAACGGGCGTGCATCTTGTCGTCTACCAAATGGTTCAACTTCAGCATGTACATATAACCGACTGTAACCTGACGCTCGAAAGGCTCACCAGTCAAGCCATCATATAAAGTTACTTGACCACACTCAGGAAGATCAGCCAATCTAAGCATCGTGCGAATTTCATCTTCACTCGCACCGTCAAACACGGGTGTTGCCATCGGCACACCATCGATCAAGTTGGTAGCCATTTCGATGATCTCTTGATCCGAGAATGAATCCAGATCCTCTTTACGTCCACTACCGTTGTAAATCTTGTCTAGGAATTCTCTGATTTCAACGACTTTGGCTCTTGCTTCCAACATTTTACCAATTTTGATACCCAAACCCTTAGCCGCCCAGCCTAGATGCGTTTCCAACACCTGACCAACGTTCATGCGAGACGGTACGCCTAGTGGATTCAAGACGATATCGACAGGATTACCATCAGCCGTATATGGCATATCTTCAATTGGGCGGATCATGGAGATAACACCTTTATTTCCGTGTCGTCCAGCCATCTTATCACCTGGCTGAATACGTCTTTTGACTGCCAGATAAACCTTGACCATCTTGAGTACACCCGGCGGCAAATCATCACCCATAGTGATTTTTTTACGTTTTATCTCAAACCTTTCATCAAACGCTTTACGTTGCTGCTCAACTTGCAAAACAACCAACTCAAGCTGAACATTCAAGTCTTCGTCTTTCATTCTAATCTTCAACCATTCTGAATGCTTTAGGCTATCCAGATAGGTTTGCGTAATCTCAGCGCCTGCTTTCAACTGTCCTGGGCCTGATTTTACATCTTTGCCTAACAATAGCTTGGCTACACGGGCAAAAATATCGCCTTCCAGAATTTTTAGTTGATCGTCCAAGTCCTTTCTATAACGCTTGATTTCTTGCTCTTCAATGTCGAGCGCACGCTTATCTTTCTTAACGCCATCACGGGTGAACACTTGCACGTCGATAACAGTACCTTCAATACTGCCGGGTACGCGTAAGGAGGTATCTTTTACATCAGCGGCTTTCTCACCAAAAATAGCGCGCAGCAGTTTTTCTTCAGGCGTTAACTGGGTCTCGCCCTTGGGCGTGACTTTACCGACCAGAATATCGCCACCTTTGACTTCAGCACCAACGTAAACAATGCCAGACTCATCCAACTTGGATAAGGCTTCTTCACTGACATTAGGAATGTCGGCGGTTATTTCTTCTGGGCTGTGCTTGGTATCCCGTGCGACACAGGTTTTTTCTTCAATATGAATAGTCGTAAAACGGTCTTCTTTGACTACCCGCTCTGACACTAAGATCGAATCCTCGAAGTTATAGCCATTCCACGGCATAAACGCGACCAGCATATTTTGCCCTAATGCCAGCTCACCCATATCGGTGGACGGACCATCGGCCATAATATCGCCCGCATTAACGATGTCGCCTTTTTTAACTAGCGGCTTCTGATTAATACAGGTATTTTGGTTCGACCTTGTATATTTGGTCAGGTTGTAAATATCAACACCAGGAGTGCCGGTTTCCGTTTCCGTGTCATTGACACGAACAACGATTCTCGCAGCATCAACCGCTTCAATACTTCCACCTCGCGCAGCAACAACCGTTACGCCGGAATCTTTAGCGACTGTCCGTTCCATACCGGTACCGACCAAAGGCTTCTCAGCTCTCAAAGTAGGCACAGCTTGGCGCTGCATGTTAGAACCCATAAGTGCACGGTTAGCATCGTCATGTTCCAGAAATGGAATGATGGATGCAGCTACCGATACAATCTGCTTCGAGGACACGTCCATATACTGAACGGTATCAGACATCGCCAAGGTAAATTCATCTTTATGACGGCATGAAACCAGCCCATCGACCAGCGTTCCTTTCTTGTCAACGGCAACACTGGCCTGAGCAATGACGAATTCGCCTTCTTCAATAGCCGACAAATAATCAACTTGATCGGTTACTTTGCCATCAATTACTTTCCGATAAGGCGTTTCCAAAAAGCCATAGCTGTTAGTTCTGGCATAGACCGACAAGGAATTTATCAAGCCGATGTTTGGACCTTCTGGCGTTTCAATAGGACATACTCGACCATAATGGGTGGCATGTACGTCCCGCACTTCAAAGCCTGCACGTTCCCGCGCCAAGCCGCCTGGTCCTAATGCCGAAACACGGCGTTTGTGCGTCACTTGTGATAAAGGATTATTTTGATCCATGAACTGCGAAAGCTGACTGGAACCAAAAAATTCTTTTACCGCAGCAGAAACCGGCTTCGCATTGATAATTTCTTGCGGCACCAAACCTTCTGAATCAGCTAGTGTTAACCTTTCTTTGACAGCTCTTTCTACTCTGACCAGACCCACGCGGAATTGGTTTTCAATCATTTCGCCAACAGAACGTACGCGTCTGTTACCCAAATGGTCGATGTCGTCTACGTTGCCGTCACCATTACGGATGTTGATTAGCTCTTTAAGTACATCAATAATGTCTTCATTAGTTAACGTCCCTGGCCCAGTAATCTCCTGACGACCCAAACGTCGATTAAACTTCATTCGACCGACATTCGATAAATCATACCGTTCGTCAGTAAAAAATAGGTTTTTGAACAGGTTTTCAGCAGAATCTTTGGTCGGTGGCTCACCAGGGCGCATCATGCGATAAATTTCAACCAATGCCTCAAGGGTATTTGTGGTTGAATCCAAGCGCATTGCGTTGGACATATAAGGACCGTTGTCCAAGTCATTGACAAACAGGGTATTTATTTCAGTAATGCCGTTTGCAATACAACGATCCAGCACTGCTATGGTCAATTCATCATTGACTTTAGCCACCAGCTCGCCGGTATTTGGATCGACAAGATTATGTCCAATGGTTTTACCAACCAGATATTCTCTCGGCACTTCAACTTCAGCAAGACCCGCTTTAACCATTTCACGGATGTGTTTGGCGGTGATCCTGCGACCTTCTTCTACCAAAATTTTATCATCATGCTTGATGTCGAATGCTGCGATTTCTCCGCGCATCCGATCTGGAATGATGTGAAACAAACATTTTTCAGAACTTAAGGTGAAATGGTTAGTATCGAAGAATATGTTTATCAATTCTTCGTTGTTGTAACCCAAAGCCCTTAACAAAATAGTTGCAGGTATTTTCCTGCGGCGATCTATACGGACGTATACACAGTCTTTGTGATCGAATTCAAAATCTAGCCATGAACCGCGATAAGGAATGACACGGGCATTAAACAGCAACTTACCTGATGAGTGAGTTTTGCCTTTGTCATGATCGAAGAACACGCCAGGTGAACGGTGCAACTGAGAAACGACTACGCGCTCAGTTCCGTTAATAACGAACGTGCCGTTATCGGTCATCAGCGGCAATTCGCCCATAAAGACTTCTTGCTCGCGGATGTCTTTAACGACCTTCGCGCTGACAGCAGATTCTTTATCGTAGATTACCAGGCGCACCAACACGCGCAACGGCGCGGCGTAAGTCGCCCCACGTTGCTGGCACTCTCTTATGTCAAAAGTGGGCTCGCCTAATCGATAACTGATGTACTCCAGAACTGCATAGCCGGAATGACTTTCTATAGGAAAAACACTGGAAAATGCTGCATGTAAGCCATTGTCTATGCGTTTTAAAGGCGGCAAATCAGCCTGTAAAAAATCAGCATAAGAATTGATTTGAGTTGCCAGGAGATAGGGAACCTCAAGTACTTCTGTACTTTTCCCAAAGTTATTTCGGATACGCTTTTTTTCTGTAAAAGAGTAGGACATATTGCTTCCAGACCTTTTTCGCTGTGAATTATTTTTTGCTGTATGCTTGACGCAAACAGAAAAAGGTCGGTGACAACATTGCCACCGACCGGATTTTTATCAGGCCGAAGCCTGGTCTTGCATTAAGTTGTTACTTAATATCAACAGTCGCGCCTGCTTCAACAAGCAGCTTCTTAACATCTTCAGCTTCTGCTTTAGGCACACCTTCTTTGATGGTTGTCGGTACGCCTTCAACCGCATCTTTCGCTTCTTTTAAACCCAGACCGGTGATGGTACGGACTGTTTTAATGACTGCGACCTTGTTTTCACCAAAGCTGGTCATGATGACATCAAACTCTGTTTGTTCCTCGACCACGGCGGCAGCAGCAGTAGGTGCAGCAGCAACAGCGGTTGCTGCTGAAACGCCAAATTTTTCTTCCATTGCTGAAATTAAATCAACAATTTCCATCACAGTCATTTTTGAAACTGCTTCCAGGATGTCTTCTTGTCCAATTGCCATTGTATTTCCTCTTAATTCTTAAATATTTAACTGGTTTAGTAAAGTTTACGCGGCTTGTTTTTCATCTCTGACTGCAGCCAGAGTACGAGCCAACTTCTCAACAGGTGCTTTCATAACTGACATCAACATGCTAATGCCTTGATCACGCGTTGGTAGACGCGCTAACCGTGCCAACTCAGACGCACCATAAGACTGTCCGCCAATCGCCACTATTTTAGTGACTAGTTTGTCATGACCTTTTGAAAAATTGCTAATCAAGCGTGCCGCAGAACCTGGATCTTCCATAGAAAATGCAATCAGTAGCGGACCCACTAGCGCATCTCCCATACATTCAAACTCGGTTCCTGCTACCGCTCTTTTTGCCAGCGTGTTCTTTACTACGCGTACATAAACACCGGTTTCCCTGGCAGTTTTACGAAGCTCTGTAAATTCCGAAACTGTCAAACCACGGTATTCTGCTGCCACGGCAGAGTGGGCTTTGGCGGCGTATTTGGAAACTTCTTCCACAACCGCTTTTTTACCCTCTAAATTTAATGCCACAGGTGACCCCCATTATTATTTGACACCTCAGTGTCTTAAACATATCCAGATGGATACCCCTACGGTTCCATTCCCTAATGAGGTTCAGGTTTCCGTCTACGCAGGAAATATTAAGTTTTTCAACTCCTGCGGTCTTTGACGGTTGTCGATTACCGACAACCCAAAGTTCTTTTCTTAACTGGTGATACTGCTAGGATCCAACCAAAGCCCAGGACCCATGGTTGAAGAAAGCGTAATTTTTTTGATATAAATGCCTTTTGCAGCAGTTGGTTTAGCCTTTTTCAAGTCTGTAAGCAATGCTTCCAGGTTTCCTTGAATGGAAGCCGCATCAAAGCTAACCTTACCGAGCGTACAGTGAATAATGCCACCTTTATCAGTACGATAGCGTACCTGACCGGACTTGGCATTTTTTACCGCAGTGGCAACGTCAGTCGTCACTGTACCTACTTTTGGATTAGGCATCAGACCTCTTGGGCCTAATATCTGGCCTAATTGACCGACAACCCGCATCGCATCTGGAGAAGCAATAACTACGTCAAAATTCATTTCGCCTTTTTTGACTAAGTCGCCTAAATCATCCATACCGACTATATCAGCACCAGCAGCTTTAGCTGCTTCGGCATTTGCACCTTGGGTGAAAACTGCCACTCTGACGGTTTTGCCAGTTCCGTTAGGTAGTACGGTTGCGCCACGAACGTTTTGGTCAGATTTGCGAGGATCAACACCTAAATTGACGCTGACATCAATTGCTTCGCCAAACTTTGCTGTGCTGAGTTCTTTCAATAACTGAACTGCCTCGGCAATTGAATATTGCTTGGTCTTATCGACTTTTGCCTTGACTATCTTCGCTTTTTTGGTCAACTTAGCCATTATAAGCCCTCCACATTCAGGCCCATGCTACGCGCACTGCCAGCTATCGTTTTAACGGCCGCTTCCAAAGTTGCGGCATTCAGGTCTTCCATTTTGGTTTTCGCAATTTCTTCTAACTGAGCGACTGTTACAGTCCCTACTTTTTTGGTGTTTGGATTGCTACTACCACTTTTTAGGCCGAGTGCCTTTTTGAGAAGAATTGTTGCTGGTGGTGTTTTGGTAATGAAGGTGAAGCTACGGTCACTGTATACAGTGATAACTACCGGCAAAGGCAATCCTTTTTCGACATCTGAAGTCTTTGCGTTAAACGCTTTACAGAATTCCATGATGTTTACGCCGCGCTGACCCAGTGCTGGACCGACTGGCGGACTTGGATTTGCTTCACCTGCTTTGACCTGCAACTTGATGTATGCAGTTATTTTTTTTGCCATTTTTCTCTCCGATGTGGGTACAAACGCATTTCAGCTCCCCTTAGACACAAAAATCCCGACCTTACAAAAGGCAGGGATTCAACAAAATTTATGTGCGAATAACACAGATAACGGTGATTTTCAGCTTAACTTAGATTTTTTCTACCTGACCGAAAGCTAACTCAACTGAGGTTGAGCGACCAAAAATGAGTACCGATATTTTTAGCTTATTTTTTTCGTAATTAACTTCTTCAACAGCACCATTAAAGTCCTTGAATGGCCCATCAATAACTCGAACAACTTCACCCGACTCAAACAAAGTCTTTGGTCTCGGCTTATTGACACCCTCTTCCACTCTGTTAAGAATAGTCATTGCCTCTTTTTCAGAAATAGGCGCAGGCCTATCTGAAGTACCACCGATAAACCCCAATACTTTGGGTACATCTTTTACTAAATGCCAAGTCTCATCAGTCAATTCCATTTGCACCAACACGTAGCCTGGGAAAAACTTTCTGTCACTTTTGCGCTGCTGACCCAATCGCATTTCAACAACTTCTTCGGTCGGTATCAGGATTTTTCCAAAAAACTGTTCCAATCCTTCACGTGCAATTCTTTCTTCCAAGGCTTGCTTAACTTTGCCCTCAAAGTTTGAATACGCGTGAACAACATACCAACGTAGTGCCATACCGTTATCCACCTTGCCCAGTCAAGAGCTGCACAGCCTTGAATAAAGCCATATCCAGCACCCACAAAATCAGACCTACAGTGAAAACCATAGCAAACACGAGCAGCGTGGTGCGACTGGTTTCTTCGCGGGTAGGCCAAACGACCTTTCTGACTTCTTGCTTGGATTCCAGGAAAAAGTTCCAAGTATTACGCCCAAGATTAGTGGTGAACATCAGACCCAAAACAACCAGAGCGACAACCAATAACCCAATAACACGGTATAAAACGGAAACTTCAGCGAAATAATAAAATGCAGCAATACCTGCAACCACAAGAAGAACCGAAAAAACTTGCTTGACTATATCAAAAACCGGCGTTTGCTGCGCTTCCGCTTGAGTATTCATGTAATGTTATTTACGAAAAGGTAATAATATTAAGTGTTTGTTATCGTCTGAGTGGCAGGCCAGGAGGGTCTCGAACCCCCAACCAACGGTTTTGGAGACCGCCATTCTACCAATTGAACTACTGACCTGTTTCAGACAAACCCAAATAACCCATGATTATATACCAAAAAAAGTATTAATCAATAATTTATACAGCAGACAAATTGAAATTTTATTACATGCCCTATTTTACTACAGTGAATAAACCATGCTTTCGTAAATGGCAGGTTTCTTTGTGGCAAAATAGCCGCATTCCTATCAAAACAGAACCGTCCTGACTATTATCGCCTGTTGCCCAACAATCCCAAACACTATGACCGCCTTACAAACCCTACTCAACGCCTACCGCGCAGCGTCCCAAACCCACCGCGAAAAAGGCACGTATTTTGAAGACCTGATTTGCACTTATCTCCGCAATGAAGCCAGTTATAAGGACTTGTACAGCCATGTATGGACTTATGCTGATTGGGCGCATGAACAAGGCATAGATGCGCGGGACACGGGCATAGACTTGGTGGCAAAAACCACCGGCACGGACGAGCACCACGCCATCCAATGCAAATTCTATGCAGAAGATTACCGCGTGCAAAAAAGCGACATTGACAGCTTCTTTACCGCATCCGGTAAAAAGCCGTTCACGCACCGGATTATCATCAGCACCACTAACAACTGGAGCGAACACGCCGAAGACGCGCTACAGGATCAGCAGCCACCCATCAGCAAAATTGACCTTAGCGACCTTGAAAACAGCCAAATTGATTGGGTCAGCTACCAACCGCAGCAACCGCCAGCACTGAAACCCAAAAAACAGCTACGCAAACACCAAACCGCCGCTTTAACTGGCGTAGAACACGGCTTGCAAACTGCGGTACGCGGCAAGCTCATTATGGCGTGTGGCACGGGCAAAACCTTTACCAGCCGAAAAACTCGCCGGAAAAGGCAAGCGCGTGTTGTTTTTGGTGCCAAGCCTATCGCTGTTATCGCAGACCTTGACCGAATGGACGCAAGAATCCACCACGCCCTTGCACAGTTTTGCCGTTTGTTCGGATAGCGATGTCGGCAAAAAGCGCAAAAAAGACGATGACATCGTGCAAACCTTTACCCACGAATTGCGCTACCCCGCCACCACAAAAAATGCTTAGTGTGGCAAAAATTAACACCGCACATACTTAAGACTGCTTTCTGTAATTACCAAGCGGGGCTTTTATCGTCAAGCCAGAGACATTCTGCTATAGTCATTACGCACAAACATTGGGTTATGTTCTATGAGTCATGAAAACTTTTGGTTTCGTACATTGTTCAAACTAAAGCTTTATGAAGTATCGGGCGAAAGTTTTCAGCGATTGTTCATCGACATTGCCAGTTATCGCTATCCCAACTTTCAAGCAGTTGCACCTTATGGCAATCAAGGCGATGGTGGTAATGATGGCTGGATTCCAGATGAAAACCGCTATTGTCAGGTATACGGTAAAAAGGCCAGTTCTGAAACAAATCTGCCTTATATCCTTAAGAAAGTAACGGATGATTTTGAAAAACTACAAGAAAATTGGGGTCAAATAGATTGCTATCATTTTGTTTATAACGACCGATTTGATTGTGCGCCATCACTCATTGGACAAAAGATGTTAGCTTTAACAAATCAACATGGTTTAAAAGAAGCCAGTGTATGGGATAGCCGTAAACTGGAACAGATGTTTATGGAGTTGGACAAAGACAAAAAGGAGGCTATTTTGGGCAGTGTCCCATCGGATATTCCTGATTTTATTGATTCAAGAATGGTCGCGGAATTATTAAAGCACTTAGCCGATAATGCTTTGCAAACCATATCGCTACTAGATGAGCAAGCGCCTGTTTTTGATACAAAAATCGAACTAAATGGATTGACGCCACCCGTGTCTATTTATTTAAAGTCATTTTCTTACCAAACCCAAGATGTGGATGATTTTTTGAATAACCGCGAAATTGCCTTAAAACAAAGCATTGCAATGGAAATGCAAGATATTTATAAAGAAAGTTGCACAACAATTACCGATAATGGGGATGATACAGCCAATATCCGGTATGTCTGGATGGTAGAAAAGCTCATTCCAAAACAGGCAAGGAGTCATCCACACACCCTTAAAGCCTATCGAGAAGCAGCCCAAGTCATACTCGCCAAATACTTTGAAATTTGTGACATTTATGAACATCCCAGCACAATTACTTCCTCATAAACACATTCGTTTTTGCGAGTCTTTAATCGGATTAGCTGGCTGTATTCGACAATTATTAGATAAGCCGCGTACAGTAGACGATTTATATTCAATATTAAATAGCTCAAATTCTGTTTGGCTCTATAAACCTTCTTTTGAACAAGTGGTATCTGCCGTCGTTGTATTATTCGCCATTGGTCAAATTGCCGAAACAGATAACAATAAGTTGCACCTTGTTGAGAAGCCACTGAACAAATTAAGTTCGTTCGAAATCCAGACGGGCTAATCATCAAATGAACCAATTTATTTCCACACAACCTGAGCTTACCGAAGGTTTCAGCCAATCATGAAACTGATTGAATTATCTGCCAACAAGCCCAGTTTCAAAACCATTCGCTTTAATAGAAATGGTTTGACGCTTATTCGAGGTTCAACAAATAAAGATGCCGAGGGAAGCGGCAACGGTGTTGGAAAAACATTAGCCTTAGGTTTGGTTCATCATTGTTTAGGGGCAAATGCACAAAGCATTTTAAAAGAAAAAATACCGGATTGGGTATTTACTTTGCGTTTTGAAATCAAAGGGCAAGAACACTGCATTGAACGTAGTGGCGATGGTAATATTTTACTATTGGATAATAATAAAATTTCTTTAAAAGCCTACCGCGAATGGCTAAACAATAGCGGCGCATTTGCATTATCGGAAAAAAAAGATTTTTTAACATTCCGTTCTTTAATCAAGCGCTTTTCCCGTTATGAAAAGGAGGATTGCAACGATCCAATTAGGACAAATAAAGAACAAGATGTTGAAGCGTATTTACGTACTTTTTTCTTATTAGGTTTAGATTATGAATTCATTAACAGGCGAATTCAACTCTGAAGTGCAATTCTAGTATTCATGCGGCTTGTCGTTTGTCGACGCCAAAAAATACCGCATGGGGTGTTTTGTAGTTTAGCGTTTTTCGTGGTCTGTGATTAAGTTTTTGCATGACAGCCTCTACTTGACTCT
>CAMAVM010000007.1 GCA_945861705.1 Methylomagnum ishizawai
CAGCTTGAACCCAACAACAGCAATGCATTCGCCCTGCAAGCCATCATCGCCGTCGCCAAAAACCGCCAGCAAGCCGCATTGGAACTGGCAAGCAAAGCCGTTGCTGCCAACCCACAATCAGCCATTGCCAAAATAGCCCAATCCTACGCTTACCAGTCCAAGTTCAACATCGACTAAGCCCTAAAAGTCACCCAAGCTGCCACCCAACTAAACCCAGCTAACGCCCTGGCATGGGCAAGATTATCCGAACTACAGCTATCACTAGGCGACCACGAAGCCGCATTGAAATCCGCCCAACAAGCCCAAACACTCAACCCCAACATCGCCCGCACCCAAACCATCCTAGGCTTTGCAGACCTTGCCCAAACCGACATAGCACAAGCAAAACGAGCCTTTGAACAAGCCTTAACCCTCGATTCATCCGACCCATTAGCAAGATTAGGCTTAGGACTCGCCAAAATCAGGCAAGGCGACCTGGAAGCAGGCAAAAGCGAATTGGAGACCGCCGTCAACCTCGACCCCAACAACGCCGTCATCAGAAGTTACCTCGGCAAAGCCTATTACGAACTCAGAAACAAAGACTACGCCGGCAAAGAGTTTGAAATCGCCAAAGACATGGATCCCAAGACCCCACCCCTTACTTCTACGATGCCATCCTAAAACAAACCACCAACCGCCCCGTGGAAGCCCTGCATGATATGCAAAAGGCGATTGAGTTGAATGATAACAGGGGGGTTTATCGGTCTAGGTTGTTGTTGGACGAAGATAAAGCAGTTCGGAGTGCGAGTTTAGGACGAATCTATAAAAATTTAGGCTTTGATGATGTGGCGCGTCAAAAAGCTACAACATCTTTGGCAACTGATCCCAGTAATCATTCCGCTCATCGCTTGTTGGCAGATAGTTATCTTTACCGCCCACGTCAGGAAGTGTCTCGAGCTAGTGAAGTACTGCAATCACAATTATTACAACCACTAAATTACAATCCTATTCAGCCTCAACTGGCTTATACGGACTTAAACATACCCAAAAGTGCTGGTTTTGCAGATACTGCTTTTAATGAATACAGCCGTTTGTTTGAAGGCAATCAACATCGTTTGACGACAACAGGTTTATATGGCTCAAATGATACCCGTGCCGACGAGGTAGCAGTATCGGGCATTCATGATAAGTTCGCGTATAGTTTAGGGCAAATGCATTATCAAACCGATGGTTTTCGGTCTAATGCTGATCTAAAACATAATTTGTACAATGTTTTCACCCAATATGAGGTTTCACCGCAACTGAGTCTACAGGCTGAATACCGGCATCGGGAAACGGAACAAGGCGATATTCAAATGAAGGGGAGTGTCAGTAACTTTGATAACACTTACCGAAGAAATTTACTGCAGGATACCTACCGCTTTGGAGGTAAATATTCCCCGGAACAGCATTCGGATTTTTTATTTTCTTTTATGTATGCCGATAGAAAAGAAGCTATAGCCACTCAGCCTTTACCTGTCCTTAATACTCATTGCTAATGATAACTCAAAAAATTATCAATTTGAATCTCAGTATATTTTTCATTCGAGTAGGCTCAATATGCAATTAGGTGGTGGTATTTATAAAACGGAGGTATTCAATCAGATAGGTATTAACGGAGTTAATTTGCCTGGAGGCGGTGATTCACAGCTTGATCAAAGTTTTGGTTATATTTATACCCATATTAATCCGTTAGAAAATTTAAAAACTACTGTCGGGTTAGCTTACGATGATTACAATGATAGCGCAACAACCAGTAGGCTTAATATCAGCCAATTGAGTCCAAAATTTGGATTACAGTGGCAGGTCTTTAAATTTATTAACTTACGGATGGCTGGGTTTCAATCCGTAAGAGCACCAATAATAAATAACCAGACCCTACAACCAAGTCAGATTGCTGGATTTAATCAGTTTTTTGATGACTTTAATGGAACTCGCACTACCCAATACGGATTGGGTCTAGACGTGAATCCAACTAATAATATTTTTGGTGGAGCTGAAGCATATGTGAGGGATTTGAAAACGCAATTTATAGTTGATAATCAGTCGAGCATTTTTAAGAGGAAAGAAGAGCTTTATAGATTTTATATCAATTGGTTACCTTACGATAATTGGGTTATTAGTTCGGAATTACGGTTTGAAAAATTTAAAGGCCCAGCTGTAGACAATGTAAAATCTTTAGAAACAGCATATATCCCATTAAATGTACGATTTTACGATGCTAGCGGATTTTTTTTCGACATAGGCGGACAATTTGTTCACCAAATAGCTAAAAAAACTTCAGAATCTAGCTCAGAAAATGTCAACAGTGATTTTTTCTTATTTGATGCATCTGTTGGTTACCGTCTTCCCAAGCAGTATGGCATGATAAGTCTTGAAGGCAAAAATTTGCTTGATAAAAAATTCAAATACCGAGATCGTAGCTTCATAATGAATGAAGTGCGTTCAACGGATTTGATACCTGAGCGTTTGTTGTTTGTACGCATTTCTTTGAATTTCTAAATAATGCCAATAAGGAGTAAGAAAATGCAAGTTTGTAATGATATAAATGATTTAAAATTGACTGACGATGTGGTCAAATCAATTGAGGGTTTGGTTAAAGATGAATTAGTATTTATATTGGCACTCGATTCTTCCGGAAATCTTACACCAATGAGTCCAAGTTCATTAGATTTTACGCCAAAGGAACCAACATCGTTAAGTAATAAAATAAATACTACAGCGATTACGAGTATAGAAAATGCTACTATCGTAGGATATGAAGGGAGTCGTTGTTTTAATCTTGTAATAGGCGGAAAGTGTTACCATATATGCAGATGATTATGCTGGTCGGGGACGGGTGTCCCGCGTGGCGGGGTATGTTACCCCGTTCTTACGTTTTGCCGATGGTATCGTTTTTGAACTCACTCACGTTTTGCTGATGGTTCGTTTTGAACCGCGCTTAAACCCTACGAACGGGGCAACATGCCCCGTTCGGCTGAGAAGTATACCTGAAATATGTTTTTTGCAATGTCCAGACCAATTGTCGTAGTATTCATCTCGGATTCCTCGCCTTCTGTTAAGTGGTGGTTTTACCCTCCCACTTTGGCACATCGCGATGCCGTTGGGAAGGCGAGGAGTCCATACCATTAAGCTACTCATTGCAACAATTCATCAACCTTATCAGACTCAGAAAAATCAAGCTCATATCCAGAATATTTACGCAGATTAATCACGCCAGTATTGAGCAACAAATACTGACCTTTGATACCTTCAAGGATACCCGAAACAATAGGGTTGGTATCTAAATTGAAGGATTTGACCTTATCAGGATAACGGATGACGGGGTAATGAAGTTCGACTGCTTTCTCATCGGTCAGCCATTCAATAGCCTGTGAACCAAAGCATTGAGTGATGTCGGCCAATTCGGTTTTGCAGATAGACATCAACTCATCGCGTTTCGCGGCCAAGTCGATTTGCTCGACATTATTCTTGAGCATTTGTTGCCAACTGGTTTTGTCGCTGATGTGCTTGGCGATTGCGACTTCAACCAAGCCGGAAATATAACGAGATTTCACTTTAAAAATGGGCAAAGCCTGCACCGCGCCTTGGTCTATCCAGCGGGTTGGGATCTGGTTCTCGCGGGTAATGCCGACTTTGATGCCGCTGGAATTCGCCAAATAAACATAATGGGTTTGCATACAGAAGGACTCACCCCAAGCGGGTTCGCGGCAGGTTCCGGCGGCGTAATGGCAGGTCTCCGGTTTCATGATGCACATATCGCACTGGGCGAGCGAGATAAAGCACGGGTAACAATAGCCTTGGTTAAAACTTTTTTTCGTCGCCCGCCCACAATGCACACAAAAAATCTTGCCAGTGTAAGTCAGCTTGATAGGCTTGCCGATTACGGGATTCAGCGGCATAGCCTGATCGCTTAATAGCAATTCATATTGCACTGGCTTGTCCAGTTTGACGCGCATTTTTCTTAAATGTCCTTGCATTCGGGTTCTCTATGTGGGTTGGTAGTAACTGCTTCTAGGGAATCTCTGAACAAGTTGATTCCGCTCATGGTTCGACGACCGAAGAAGTGCCAATGGTGCAAGCTCACCACGAACGGAATCAACACCTTACCGTTCGTGGTGAGCTTGTCGAAGGACTTAATCAGAGTTAACCTTAAGCCTGCTGCTTTAATCCATAGGAAGGATTGATTCACATTTTTTGGTAACCATCGGTATTCTTTTCCACCCAACGGGTTTGACCTGATTCCAACAGTTCTTTTTTCCAAAACGGCGCGGTCGATTTCAAGGCTTCCATGATAAACCGACTTGCATCGAACGCATCACCACGATGTGACGACCATACGACGACTAAAACAATGGTGTCGTCTGGGTTAATTTCTCCCACACGGTGGACGATGTAAGCATCAATGATTTGCCAGCATTGCTCGGCATCGGTAAGGATTTTCTCCAGTTGTTTTTCGGTCATGCCGGGGTAGTAATCTAAGGTCATGCTTTGAACAGCGTCACCTTCGTTATAATCCCGCATGGTACCTATGAAAATGCTGGTCGCGCCGAATTTAGCTGAGGTTGCCAATGTCGCTTGATAAGCTTGTATTTCTTGCCAGGGATTGAATGCTGCTGAACAAATTTTTACCTTCACCTTAGCCTCCAGTTACGGGCGGGAAAAAGGCTACTTCATCACCATCTTGAACTTGAATATCAAGATCGGCATATTCCATATTGATTGCTACCAGAACATTATCGGGAATGGATTTTTCTATGGTATCGAGCTGCCAAACGTCTCGCACCGTCATGGCTTGCGAAAACGTCAACTCACTTTCAGAACGACCCACTTGTTCACCCAAACTTGCAAAATAACGGACTTTAATTGACATGGAGATTCTCGTGGTCACACAATAAACACATAAACTATGATGCCTTAAACGGCTGTAAAAGGAAATTCTACTCACAAATGACCAACACACCACATTTTAATCAGGCGGGTGAAGCCCATATCGTCGATATTAGCGAGAAATCAGTTACTCAGCGTATCGCAATCACTGAAGGTTATATTGCGATGCAGCCAGAAACCTTGAAACTGATTACAGAAATGGGACACAAAAAAGGCGATGTCTTTGCCATAGCGCGTATTGCTGGCATTATGGCCTGTAAGAAAACAGCAGAACTGATCCCGCTGTGTCATCCTATTTTCATCACTCATGTCGAAATTGATCTGACTCCAGAAATTAATAACAATCGTGTACGCTGCCAAGCTACGGTCAAAACCACTGGGCAGACAGGCGTAGAAATGGAAGCGTTGATCGCCACCCAAATCGCTTTGCTGACTATTTACGATATGTGTAAGGGCATGGATCGCGGTATGGTGATTCAATCCGTCCGGCTATTGGAAAAAGAAGGCGGTAAATCCGGTCATTGGTTAAGTGAGTGATGGCTTATTTTTCGGATTCCCTTTCGGTAGCCATTCAGCTTATTTTAAAATTCGACCCGAATGTTTACGAAATAGTTTGGACTTCATTGAAAATCGCATTAATAGCCACTGCTTTTTCAGGTTTACTGGGCGTGTTATTGGGAATTTGGGTAGGGTTAAAGGATTTTATCGGCAAAACGCTGGTCAGGCACACGCTCAACACCTTAATGGCAATGCCTACCGTGATGATCGGTCTGATATTTTATGGGTTGCTAAGTCGAAAGGGGCTGTTGGGAGAGTTTGGTCTACTTTATACCGAAGATGCTGTTATCCTGGGTGAAGCTTGTCTGATTCTACCCATTATCATGAACATGACTTTACTGGCAGTCGATTCTGCCGATAAGCGAATGTTGACTACCCTAAAAATTTTGGGTGCTAAAACCCATCAACAAATCGCTTTAACCTTGAGCGAATTACGTTACGTCATCAGTGCGGGGATCATTACTGGGTTCGGACGCGCCATCGGCGAAGTCGGCGCGGCAATGATGCTAGGTGGCAATATTCAAGGCATTACCCGCACCATGACAACCGCTATTGCAATGGAAACGGGTAAAGGCTATTTTGAATTAGGTTTAGCATTAGGCATTCTGCTGTTGCTAATTGCATTGGCGGTCAATTTATTATTTCACTTGCTGAAAAACAAACCCGAAAACTAAATCGAACTACACTTGATAATGCTCGACAACGAACAAAAATTACATCAGAGACCTACATGCCAATTACATTAAAAGAACTCGCCGACCTTTGCAATGCCCGAATTGAAGGTGGTGATCCGTCGGCTAGCATCCATTCTGCGGCGGATATAACTTGCGCTCATCAAGGTCAAGTTACTCAGTTGACTAATGCCAAATATGCTAGACATATCAAAGATTCGACCGCTACAGCTTGCTTTATTGCTGAAGGTTTTCATGTTGATGGCATTCCAGAAAACACCGCTTTACTTATCTGTGCCGATCCTGAAATGTGCTTTATCAAAGCAGTTGAACTATTGCATCCGGCTAAAGTATATCAAAATCAGATTGCTGATCTTGCCGTTATCGACAGCTCTGTAAAATTAGGTGACGGGTTGTTTATCGGCTCTTACGCAATCGTAGGTGAACACACCACCATCGGCGATAACACGGCAATTTTGGCGGGTGCTTACATTGGCAACAACGTCAGCATAGGGCAAAACTGCCGGATTCATCCTTACGCCGTAATTTACGATGATACCGTTATCGGCAACAATGTGACTATCCATTCTGGGGCAATAATCGGTGCCGATGGCTTCGGCTATAAGTTCAGAAATAATGCCCACTACAAAGTGCCTCAAGTGGGCAATGTGGTGATTGAAGATAATGTTGAAGTAGGTGCCAATACCTGTATCGACCGAGGTGCTTTGGGTAGTACTGTTATTGGGATGGGCAGCAAAATAGATAATCTGGTGCAAATCGGCCATAACAATAAAGTCGGCAAGCACGTCATCATGTGCGGTCTAACTGGCGTTTCAGGTTCTTGTACTATTGAAGATTATGCGATTTTGGCAGGCAGTTCTGGCATCGCCGACCATGTCACTATAGGGCAAGGTGCAGTGGTGATGGCAAGATCAGGTGTGGCAGGGGACGTACCTGCGGGATCTCAATACTTTGGGAGTCCTGCAAAAGACAAGAAAACTGCCTACAAAGAACAAATTGCCATCAGCAAATTACCGGATTTGATTAAACGGGTAAAAGCGTTAGAAGAAGAAATCCGACAGCTTCAAAATAAAAGCTAGGTTACGTGAAGAGGATTAGAGAGATGTAGCTTGGAGAGAAAAATCAGGTGGTCTAAATTTAAATATGTTGCCCTATAGGTTAACCCTAAAGGGCAACATTAAAACACAAAGCTTTACTTAGCGGTATCGTTCGCGCCTTTCAATGTATGTTTTTGTGCTAATTTAGCATCAACTTCAGCGTTACTAGCGGCAACAGCACCACTTGACAAATGCTTAGTTTCATCTTTCTTCAGCATTACAACCAACAGAATGATACAAGCGATTGCGAAACCAACCCATACCCAGGTGTTATCTTTTTCTTGTGCTTCAGCCATTTTAAAATCCTCTATAGTTATTAATATTTTTTTATCCCCCCCTCTTACGAGGGAGCAACTCAACAAATTCTGTGAGTAGGTTGTCGAAGTATTTTCAACGGTGTAATTTTTAACACGAGACAAGGGGTTGTGTCAAAGCTATATACAAAAAAACCGATCAGAAATGAATTTTTTTTCTAATCGCTCCTCGTGGCATTCACTTACTTGTTTCCTGAATAACTAACTTTATGAAATGTACAGCCTGTGTAAATTAGATTCACGAGTAGTTCCGCTACCTAATATGCACCGTAAAATCTTCGCATTGCCACTCTCTGAAGATTAAACAACTATTTGTTATTAAAGTAACAATCTGTTTTTTCAGAAAAACATTAAAGTTCACTCAAAAGGTTGAGTCAGCAAATAAACCCTGGCTTTTTTGTGCACACAGTGACCTGTTCAAAAACCTGTTTCGCGGTCAACTATTGTTGTATTCGTTCAAAATCATCGCAATCCCAAGTAAGCGAGTTCTTACATTTAGCAAGTCTACACTTTCATATTATTGATATTCGGATAAAATAGCCTAGAAATAATTTGTCGCTGTCCCTTTCGGGCATTACCAGGCTTAAATAGAATGATTTTCCGAGGCAAACCTATGCAACAAAAGCTTCCCCACACCTTATGGGGTATTGTTCTCCTGCTACTTGTCCACTCAGTAAGCGTTGCGGCTACCGATTTGCCCCCGTCGGCCAAGGTTGACACAGGGCCTGTTGAGGCCGTCTGTTCCAACTTTATTTCTCCAGAAGCCCGTAAAGCCCAGGTTATTGATGGGGTACAAATTCAAGAATCACTGTTGTGCGACCCTGATGCGCCAGAAGATATTGCCGCTTTTGTCAAAGGCACCAACAATATTTCTATGGAAACATTGATGGCAACCCAGTTGGCATCGGATGCCATCACCATGTCTGACGACGTAGACAAAGATGGTGACCCCGACAAAATCGTCATCAAACTGGAAGTTGTCGAAATCAATGGGCATTCCCCTGACGTTAAAGAACCGATCACAACTTTCGATATTGCACCCGGCATACAACCTACCTTTTGGGTATTTACCCCAAAGACGCGCGATATGTCCACCCGTAGCCTGTACGAACCCGTCGCCAATCCCTTGTTACGTGCGCCATCGCCCGTTATTCGTGTTGAACAAGATGATGTCGTTTGGATAGTCTTGGAAAACACCCACTATTTACCTCACTCTATCCACCTGCACGGCATCGACCATCCGTTTATGGATCACAGCGGCATGGGTAACGATGGCGTTGGACAAACCAGCAACATGGACACCATGCCTGGTGAAACCAAGACTTACGTGATTAAACCCCGTCAGGCTGGCACGATGTATTACCACTGCCACGTCCAACCGCATGTCCATATTCCTATGGGCTTGCAAGGCATTTTTGTCGTGGAAGAAAATCGCCCGAACAATTGGGTACAAACTTTTAACGTCGGTGCAGGACAAGTACGCCACCCTTCGGTAGCGGTCTTAGAAAAATACGCCAGGGAATATGACTTACATTATCAATCGGTAGACAAAGAATTGCATGAAGTGGTCGCACGATCAGCCAATGATCCGCGCTTAATTGCCAAACACATGAACACCGAATATGACATCACCGATGCAACGGATGATTACTTCATGCTCAATGGTCGATCTTTTCCTTATACCTTACGTGAATCGCTGATCCACATGGTAAAAGATGAAAAAGTCAAACTGCGGGTTTTAAATGGGCATACCGAATCGTTAGCTATGCACATTCACGGGCATAAACCCACAATCACCCATTATGATGGTGTCGATAATGGCCCAAGCTCTTATATCACTCGTGATGTTCACGGTATGGTGCCGGCACAACGCATGGACTTGGAACTTAGCGGCGTTGACGATGGCTTGCATAGCTTTGGTCAAGGCATCTGGATGTTTCATGACCACGTCGAAAAAGCGTTCACAACCAATGGTATCGGAGAAGGTGGTGACATCAGCTTAGTGGTTTACAAAGGCTTTCTTGATGATAAAGGCATTCCGGCTTCGCACGGCATGAGCCTTACACCGTATTTCACCAAAAATTTCTGGAAGAGCAAATATCCCATCTGGCAAGATTACGATGCTTTCCGTAGTTTGGGACTCCCCGACTTGAATGCCGAATTTGAGCCTTCCAAAGTAGCTGTACAAAAACCAGCAGTCGTACCTTCGGCAGGTAGTGCAATGGTTACTCAACCAGATACCCCGACGGTTAAGTTTTTTTACGGCTTATTACTCGGTTTAGGCTGTTACTTGCTGATTATGAAACGGCAATCGATTTTAGCGATAGCCAAATTGTTGTTCGAAAAAGTGGTCTCCTTAATGCCTAAAAAAAGCAGTTAAGGTGAAGGCTGCCTGCTTTTTTGGTATTCGATGAAGTGATGTCCGCAAAATAACCAGGATGATTCAAAACCGCCCTGCCGTCCTGTCTTTTTCAGGTCACGACCCCAGCGGCGGTGCAGGTGTCCAGGCAGACATCGAAACAATTGTTAGCCATCGGTGTCATGCTGTCAGTGTCATAACGACGTTAACAGAGCAAGATACTGAGAATGTAAAAAAGCTTATTCCTCAAAATCCCGATAATATTATCAGCCAAGCAACGACTCTGATGGCGGACATCCCCGTCAAAGTTATCAAGATTGGTTTGCTCGGTCATCCAGAAACCGTTTTGGCAGTACACACAATACTCAAGCAAAACCCACATATTCCAGTCGTTTTCGACCCAGTACTTGCTGCTGGCGGCGGCACAGACTTATCGAATGAAGACCTAATCAAAGCAATCAAGGACTTATTATTACCTTATACAACCGTATTAACGCCCAATAGCGAAGAAGCCCGTAGGCTAACTGGGTTAGATGATCTTACCGAATGCGGGTTGAAACTACTGGGAAAAGGTTGTAAGTATGTATTAATTACCGGCTCCCATGAATCCACACCGGAAGTCAGCAACCGACTATTCCATGCGGGACAAGCAATAGAAACCTACTCCTGGAATCGCCTACCTTACAGTTATCACGGCTCCGGCTGCACACTCGCCGCCAGCATAGCGGCTTTACTGGCGCAAGGTTTGGATGCCGTACAAGCCATTTCCGAAGCTCAAGAATTCACCTGGAATTCTTTAAACGCCGCCTACCAAACGGGCAAAGGTCAGTACAATCCAAACCGTTTTTATTGGGTAGATGATGTATGAAGCCGTTTCCAGCCCGTGGTCTTTACGCCATAACCCAAACCCAGAGAGACTCAAACAAACCAAACTCAACCGATGCCCTTTTTGAAGTCGTGGCTGCTGTCATTCAGGGAGGGGCTTGTGTCATCCAGTATCGGGATAAAAACCCAGTAGATGCAGCTTATATTGCCCGTGAGCTAGTAAAAATTTGCCATCAACACGACGTGCCGCTTATCATTAATGATGATATAGGACTTGCGCTCATCTCAAATGCCGATGGAGTACATCTTGGCAAAGACGATGGCGAAATCATTGAAGCCAGGAAACACTTAGGGAATGCAGCTATCGTTGGCGTGTCCTGCTACAACTCTGTAGACCGAGCAATGACGGCACAAGCACTGGGAGCTACTTACGTCGCTTTTGGTCGATTCTTTCCTTCATCATCTAAACCCTTAGCTGCACCCGCAGACCGGGATACCTTACGCCAAGCAAAAACCGCAATTCATCTTCCCATTGTTGCCATAGGTGGCATCTTGCCGGAAAATGGCGGTCAATTGCTGGCGGCAGGTGCTGATTTATTGGCCGTTATCGGAGGTGTGTTTGACCACGAACCGAAATCAGCGGCGTTGTCTTATCAATGCTTGTTTAAAGACTAAGCAATATCGATGAAAATCATCATCAGCTTTACCTTTTTACTGCTACTATCCTGTGCCACATCTACACAGACACAGACACAGATACAGACAACAAAATCAATCTTCAACCCAGGCAAACAAATCGCTTTTAGCCGCGAAAAAGGTAATTGTCTGGCTTGTCATGAAATCGAAAACGGTGAGTTTCCTGGCAATATTGGTCCTACACTGAAAAACTTACCCACCCGATTCAAGAATAAACAACAACTGCGCGAACAAATCTGGGATGCTACCCAGTTCAACCCAGAAACCAGTATGCCACCGTTTGGGAAGCACAAAATTATCAGCGAAGACGAAATTGACCAAGTCGTTGACTATCTGTGGGGTTTAAAATAACCTTTCGAGAAACAGGGGAAGAATTGCTATGAAAGTTAATCGTAGAAAATTTCTAAAAACATCACTGGTGTACAGTGCGGCAGGGTTAACATTATTGGAAACGTCGTTAGCAAACGCAGAATGGCTAGCAGCAGACTTTGTCCCCAGCTCATTTGATGCAACTATGAAGCAATTGCTTAAAGGCAAACCTATTATTGAAACCGATAAAATCGACTTAAATATTCCTGAAATTGCGGAAAATGGTGCATTAGTGCCTGTTACTGTGACCAGCAGCCTTAAAGATATTAAAAACATTGCCATCGTTGTCGAACAAAACCCCGTACCGTTAGCAATCCAGGCTATGTTAATGCCTGAACTTGAATCTTTACTGTCAGCGCGGTTAAAAATCGCCAGTTCTTCCTTTGTGTTCGCCATCGCTGAAGGTGAAAAAGTCTGCTATAGCATCAAGAAAAAGGTCAAAGTCACCATCGGCGGCTGCGGGGGTTAACATGTCGAGTATAAAAATACGCACCAAACGGCTGGATGGCAACACCCAAATCCGCACCTTGATTTCACATCCAATGGAGCATGGCAGGAACAAGGACAAGACGACTAACAAATTGATTCCTGCCCATTACATTCAAGTACTGACCGTCACCCATAATGGTAAAACCATCGCCACTTGCAATATTGGCGCAGGCATTTCTAAAGACCCTTACTTTGCATTTTTGCTAAAAGGCGGCAAATCGGGAGATGTGATCGTCATCAACTGGATTGATAATTTGGGGAACAAAGATTCTGAACAGCATACGATTATTTAATACGGCCTTATCAGATTTTGTGATGATTGTTTTTCAAGTGCTTTCCAATCGCCTAAAACATAGTCGGTTAATTATAAAAATTGCTTTGTTTGACAAACTGTTATTAATCATTATTAGTTATTTAATGGCATTACCTTTATATGCAACGCCTGAGCAAGACCAAATAGCGTTCAGAAAGCACTATCAGCAACGCTTCCCCGAACTAAAACTTATGGACTACGCCAACGGGGTTTACGCAATAGATGATATTGCCCGACAATCCTGGTTAGCTATCGAAGAATTTCCTCCTTACGAAGCAGCCATCGAACAAGGAAAAAGCCTTTTCAACAAACCGTTCGCAAACGGCAAACATTATGCTGACTGTTTTCCAGAGAGCTTAATCAAAGCCAACAAATACCCAAAATGGAGCAAAGCCCAAGGTGAAGTTGTCACCTTAGTCAAAACGATTAACGACTGCCGATCCAGCCAACATGAATCAACATTGTCTTACGAAAAAAGCGATATGGTTAGCCTTTTGGCCTATCTGGCATTTACCTCACGCGGCAAACCCATCGACATTGTTATCCCCAAAAACGACCCACGCGCCTTAGCTGCTTATGAACAAGGCAAAGCCTTTTACTATCAACGCCACGGGCAGTTGAATTTTTCCTGCGCCACCTGTCATGTGCAAAATGCAGGTAAAAAATTACGTTCTGAAATCCTCAGCGCATCATTAGGGCATACCAATAACTGGCCGACATATCGTCTTAAGTGGGGTGAAATGGGCAGCTTACACCGTCGTTTTGCCGAATGCTTGACGCAGATAAAAGCCGAACCTTTACCAGAACAAAGCATTGAATTTCGCAATCTGGAATATTTTTTGAGTTATATGGGCAATGGCATCCCCATATCTGGGCCAAGCACACGTAAATGATTAATACAAAACCCAGCTGTACCGATATTGACGAGACCGGGCTGATCTCCGTAAATGAAGCGCTATCCCTGATTCTAGCCGATGCCCAAAAAGCCAGCGGTTACGAAAGAATTGCCATAGAAAACGCTAACAAACGCACCCTAGCAGAAGCCATCACCGCGCCCTTTAATGTGCCGACACACACCAACTCAGCAGTTGACGGTTATGCTATTTGTTGTGCCGACTTATCGCAAGATGGCACAACCAAACTTGAAGTTGTAGGGGAAGCGTACGCGGGCGAGCCGTTTACAAACATCCTAAAATCAGGTCAGTGCATACGCATAATGACCGGCGCAATAATCCCCGATAATGTCGATGCCGTCGTAATGCAAGAACATGCAGAAACACATGATGCCGCTATTGTTATTGACGATCGCCACAAATTCGGTCAAAACATCCGCAAAGCTGGGGAAGATATTCAACTTGGCGAAACAATCTTACAGCTCGGCAGGTTTTTGACTCCCGCCGATATTGGCTTGATGGCTTCGTTGGGGATTGCTGAAGTCAACGTAAACCGAAAGCTCAAAGTGGCGATTGTTTCAACTGGCAATGAGATCCACAGCATAGGTCAAGCACTAACATCTGGAGCAATCTATGACAGCAACCGCTATCTCTTGCTGACCCTGTTGGATCGACCCGATATTGAAATCATCAACTTGGGTATCCATAAAGATAATCTGGAAGAATTAACAAAAACCTTCCAAGAAGCCAGTCAGTACGCCGATGTCATCATTTCTACAGGTGGCGTGTCGGTAGGGGGAGCAGATTACACCAAAGCCGCGTTACAATCGACTGGTGAAATCCGGTTCTGGAAAATTGCCATAAAACCCGGACGGCCTTTGGCGTTTGGTAAAATCAATAACTGCATTTTCTTCGGCTTACCTGGTAATCCGGTTGCTGTAATGGTGACTTTTTACCAGTTCGTGTTGCCCACTCTGGAGAAAATGCTAGGTATCAAAAACAAGCCAATTGCACCTATTTTTTTAGCGCAAACTACCGAAGACTTACGCAAAAAACCAGGACGCACTGAAATACAGCGCGGCATCATTCAACAAAATGCTGATGGAATGTGGACTGTTAAGACGACGGGGAAACAAGGTTCCGGCATCCTCCGCTCGATGAGCCTTGCGAATGCCTTTATCATTCTCGACCACGACCAGACTGTCATCAAAACAGGCGAATGGGTCAAAGTCCAACCATTTTCGGGTTTGATGTAAGCAGGTGAGTATGAAATGATATGTTTGCAACCCGTAATATGCGCTAGGCGTATGTGCTGAACGAAGGTAAGCGCATCGTTTGCATGGTTTCGATTTATGTGCCTTATTCACGAACACATCCCACACTTTGTGTTTTTCACTTGTTGATAACGAAGACAATTAAACCAAGTAAATCTCAAAAATAAACGGGTCATCATACCAATTACGTGCAGAAACTTGTACAA
This sequence comes from Methylomagnum ishizawai, assembly GCA_945861705.1. GTDB lineage: Bacteria > Pseudomonadota > Gammaproteobacteria > Methylococcales > Methylomonadaceae > Methyloglobulus. The sequence continues at coordinate 14,994 of CAMAVM010000007.1, forward strand.
TATCGAGTTACATACCCGCTAATGAATCAGGAAAAAACGGATTTATCCTGATTTCACCTAAGTCGAGTAATTCCGACACATTTAGCTGGTCAAATTATCTTCTCGAAGCTGAGAAGTCGTTATTGATATTGAGGTGAGCGTGGAGTTAAGCGGTGCAGAAATACTGATCCGAAGTCTTAAAGACGAAGGTGTAGAGTATATTTTCGGTTACCCCGGCGGGGCGGTGTTGCATATATACGATGCGCTGTTCAGGCAGGATGATGTCAAGCACATCCTGGTGCGCCACGAGCAAGGCGCTACCCATGCGGCGGACGGCTACGCCCGCGCGACTGGCTTACCCGGCGTGGTGCTGGTCACCTCCGGTCCCGGCGCAACCAATGCGGTCACGGGCATCGCCACCGCTTACATGGATTCCATCCCGATGGTGGTCATTTCTGGACAAGTACCATCGCCCGTTATCGGTAGTGATGCGTTCCAGGAAGTCGATATGATTGGCATTAGCCGTCCGTGCGTGAAGCATAACTTCCTGGTTAAAGATGTTAACCTGATTGCGGAAACCATCAAGAAAGCGTTTTATGTTGCCACGACGGGTCGTCCTGGCCCCGTGGTCGTCGATATTCCCAAGGATATTACCGACCCGCGCATTAAAGTGCCGTACAAATATCCTAAGAAGGTCAGTATTCGCTCCTATAACCCTGCGGTTGCGGGACATAAAGGCCAGATCAAGAAAGCGGTAGACTTGCTGCTGACTGCCGAGCGTCCGATGATTTATTCCGGCGGCGGTGTGGTCATCGGCGAAGCCAGCAAGGAACTGACGGAATTCAGCCAGTTGTTGGGTTATCCCGTCACCAATACCCTGATGGGCTTGGGCGCATACCCTGCAACCGACAAGCAGTTTATCGGCATGTTGGGTATGCACGGTACGTACGAAGCCAATATGGGTATGCACGAGAGCGATGTGATTATCGCTATCGGTGCACGGTTTGACGACAGGGTTACTGGCAAGCTGGACATGTTTTGCCCTTATGCCAAAATTATTCATATTGATGTTGATCCGGCTTCCATTTCCAAAACCGTTAAGGTCGACATTCCCATCGTCGGCGAAGTCAAGCCAGTGCTGGAGCAGATGATTGATCTCATCAAAGAAAGCAAAAAAACGCCCAATAAAAAAGCGTTGGAAACTTGGTGGAAACAGATCAAGGACTGGCAAGCCATTGATTGCCTTGAATATGATCGTAAAAGCCCACTGATTAAACCGCAATTCGTCATCGAGCAATTGTATGAAGTGACCAAAGGCGATGCTTATGTTACCTCAGACGTAGGCCAGCATCAGATGTGGGCGGCGCAGTATTATAAGTTCGACAAGCCGCGCCGTTGGATCAACTCCGGTGGTTTAGGCACGATGGGTTTTGGTATGCCAGCCGCTATTGGCGTTAAGTTGGCGCATCCCGATGCCGATGTGGCTTGTGTCACGGGTGAAGCCAGTATCCAGATGTGCATCCAGGAATTGTCCACGGCGTTACAATATAAAACGCCAATCAAGATTGTTAACTTGAATAACCGTTTTATGGGCATGGTGCGCCAGTGGCAGGAATTTTCTTATGAAAGCCGCTATTCGCATTCTTACCTGGATACGTTGCCCGACTTTGTTAAACTCGCCGAGGCTTATGGTCATGTCGGGATGCGTATCGACAAGCCAGAACAAGTTAGGCCAGCATTAGAAGAAGCGTTTGCCATGAAAGATAGGACAGTGTTCCTGGACATCATTACGGACCAGACCGAAAACGTATACCCTATGATAGAAAATGGCAAAGGCCATCACGATATGAAATTGCGGATTGCTGCAACAGGGACGACTACGGATAGGGAATTGGCATAATGAGACATATCATTTCAATATTAATGGAGAACGAATCCGGCGCGTTGTCACGCGTGGCAGGATTGTTTTCAGCGCGTGGTTACAATATCGAATCGTTGACAGTCGCACCCACCGAAGATGCCAGCCTGTCACGAATGACCTTGGTGACCAGGGGCAGTGATGATGTCATTGAGCAAATTACCAAACAACTCAATAAGTTGATTGATGTGGTTAAACTAATTGATTTGGCTGAATCTGCCCATATCGAACGTGAACTGATGATGATTAAGGTCAAAACCACTGAGAAAACACGAGCTGAAGTGAAAAGCATGGCGGATGTTTTTCGTGGCAGGATATTAGATTTTACGCCTGAAACTTACGTTATTGAAGTGACCGGGCCATCCGAAAAACTGGATGCTTTTATCGCCGCCCTTGATGCCGACAGTATTATTGAAGTCGTCCGTTCCGGCGCGACGGGTATAAGCAGGGGCGAGAAGGGATTGCACTTATAGGCTATGAAATTTTCCCCTCTTTTGCAAAGAGGGGTTTAGGGGAGATTTTTTAAAACAAATCCCCCCTCAGTCCCCCTTTTTCATAGGGGGAGATTTATATTAAGGAATTTAATTAATTTTTAAATACACAGGAAAATACATGCAAGTTTATTACGACAAAGATGCCGACCTTTCGGTTATCCGCTCCAAGAAAGTCGCTATTATTGGCTATGGCTCACAAGGCCATGCCCATGCCCTTAACCTGAAAGAATCCGGTGTTGAAGTCGTCGTCGGGTTGCGTAAAGGTTCGCCATCGATTGCCAAGGCTGAGGCGCATGGCTTAACCGTCAAAGACGTGCCGGAAGCAGTTGCTGGCGCAGATATTGTCATGATCCTTACACCGGACGAATTCCAATCCCAGTTGTATAAAAACGAGATCTTGCCGAACATCAAACAAGGTGCGGCCTTGGCATTTGCACATGGCTTCTCTATCCTGTTCAACCAAGTTGTGCCACGCGCTGATTTGGATGTCATCATGATCGCTCCCAAAGCACCAGGTCACACTGTGCGTTCTGAATTCGTGCGCGGTGGCGGCGTTCCTGACCTTATCGCCATCCATAAAGACGTTTCCGGCACAGCCAAAGCGACTTGTTTGTCTTACGCTTCGGCTATCGGCGGCGGACGTTCAGGCATTATCGAAACCACATTCCGTGATGAAGCAGAAACCGACTTGTTCGGCGAACAAGCGGTCTTATGCGGCGGTGCAGTCGAACTCATCAAAGCCGGATTTGAAACCCTGGTGGAAGCTGGATACCCACCTGAAATGGCGTATTTTGAATGCTTACATGAATTGAAACTGATTGTCGATCTCATGTATGAAGGCGGTATCGCCAATATGAACTACTCCATCTCCAATAACGCAGAATACGGCGAATACGTCACCGGCCCCAAGGTCATCAACGCAGAAAGTCGTTTGGCGATGAAGGAAGCGTTGGCAAATATCCAAAATGGTAACTACGCAAAACGCTTCATCATGGAAGGCATGAGCAACTACCCCGAAATGACCGCCCAACGTCGATTGAATGCCGAGCATCCTATTGAAGTCATCGGCGCGGAACTACGGAGTATGATGCCGTGGATTAAAGCTAATCAGATAGTTGATAAGGCCAAGAACTAAGTAAGAAATTATTTTTATTGGAAATAAAAAGCCCGTTTATGACGGGCTTTTTTATGCCTTGAAGTTTTTAGTTCGTTTAAATTCAGTCAGGTAGTACGAATCGGCATCCTACCTGGCTTATCAGATATGGATTCGTCGTTAGGCAGTTCGTAAACGAAGCCACAGTTGCCCCACGCGCATTTGCTTAATGCCCGACTGCTACCCTTGAACCCTTGGTTTGCCCAATTTCAGCCAAAGTTTGGTTAAACCAAGGTGCATTAATATCAAACGGTTTACCGCCTTTAATACGCGGAAACTCAATTGCTCGCAATACACTGCCACGATCTTCATCATGACCGATAACGCCTGATTCGCGGCGGAAAGCGCACTCGACGGCAAGGTCGGCACAAGACTTGATGAGGCGGATGTCCTCAACATTGGAAGCGGCAGCCCGTGCGAAATAACCGGATTTTTGGATCAAGGTCTTTTCCGCGCCTAGCATTTCGGCAAATTGCTCACCAAACCATTTGCCGGGATTGACGGCATCCAGTTTGACGTGTCCAAACGCATCGCGGGGGACTTCTTGGCCTTTGGCTTGCATTTCCGCGACGATAGATTCAACACCTGCACCTTCGGAAACAAAAATGTTCACGCAATCAACCTTATCCATGACGGCACGTAAGCGTTTGGCCTCTGCTGCCAGGTCTATCGCCATTTCCGGTATAAATACGCCGTGGACTTCATAAGTGGCACGATTCAGCCCCAATTCTGGTAGCCATTCGGCGCGGTCTAGTAGTTTACGGTATTCTTGTGCGGTCGCTGCCGTCAGCCAGCCACAGCTACGTCCCATGACTTCATGGACGATCAACATGCGCGGATTGGCGTTGTTTTCCGCCACCACATTCATGAAATAACGTGCGCCTTGCTCCGCAGCCGTCCAAGCGCCTAGCGATTGCTTGATGGGGAAGACATCGTTATCGACAGTTTTGGGTAGGCCAATGACGGTCAAACCGTAGTTGTTGTTAGCAAGGAACGCGGCGAGATCGGCGGCAGCGGTGTTGGTGTCGTCACCGCCGATGGTGTGCAGGATGTCCACGCCATCTTTAACTAATTGGTCAGCGGCAACTTTTTGTGGGTCTTGGCCTTCTTTCACAAGTCCACGTTTAACACAGTCTTTTACGTTAGTGAGTTTGACGCGGCTGTTGCCGATAATTGAGCCGCCGAATTTATGTAACAAGCCTGCTTTTTCGCGCACGTCTGGCGTGACTTTATAGTAATCGCCCAGTAATAAGCCCTTATAGCCACTGCGGTAGCAGATGATCTCAATCGACGGGTCGATTTCGCTGTAACGCTCGATAAGGCTACCAATAGCTGAGTTAAGGCACGGGGCTAAACCACCCGCTGTAAGTATTGCGACTTTTTTTGGTTTATTCATGAGTGTTCTTCGTGTGTTTTAAGTTAAATTTTAAGTCTTGGCAGCGAATGTTCTTTATCAGATGTGGTTTTCGCCACGCTTTGGTGCGCGAATTTTACCATAGTTGAAATTGAATCTTTTCATTTGTTCGGTTATTTTTACTGCGAAATGCCGTGATTAATAAGCTTGTAACAAGCGGTTATTAAACTTGGGTGTGAAACACCCGCACGTTGTATAATTTGACCCTAATTTTTTCAGATTAAAAACAAGCATAGATAAACAATGAACAAACCCGAAAAACGCTCAATTCGTCGTCGCGGCATCTATTTATTACCCAATTTATTGACCACAGGCGCATTGTTTTCTGGCTATTACGCGATTACTTCAGCTATCGGCGGTCGTTATGAAACGGCAGTAATCGCTATTTTTGTTGCCATGATTTTGGATGGCTTGGATGGTCGTGTCGCTCGATTGACCAATACCCAGAGTGAATTCGGCGTACAGTACGACAGCTTATCGGATATGGTTTCATTCGGCGCAGCACCTGCCTTGGTGATGTATCTTTGGGCTTTTGCCAGTTTTGGCAAAGCTGGGCTTTTTGCTGCTTTTGTCCATTTGGCGGGTGGGGCATTGCGACTTGCACGGTTTAACGCCCAGGTAGGCACTGCTGATAAACGCTATTTTCAAGGTTTACCTAGCCCTGCGGCAGCGGCGGTCCTTGCAGGATTTATCTGGATGTCAATCGAACATGGCTATGATATTAATGTGGTTAAATATGCCGCCATTGCATTAACGATTTGCACAGGTTTGTTGATGGTGAGTAATTTCCGCTATTCCAGCTTTAAGGAAATAGACTTCCGTGGGAAAGTGCCGTTTTTTGTGGCGATTTCGGTGATGCTTGCCATCGCTTTTGTCATGGCACAGCCGGAAACCATGCTGTTTTTGATATTTTTAGGTTATGCCGTTTCGGGGCCTGTTGTTACCTTAGTCATGCGTAAGCGCCGATTACAAGGACGCAAATTGTAGATTCTGCTTGAGAGTTAAGGCGCGTTAAGTTATAGTTTTGCTATGTATCCCCAAAACAACAAACACAGTGTTACAGAAAGCGACTTTGCTGGTGCAAAGTCCCGTGTTTGCTTGTGCCTGCGCTTATTCCTGCTCCTAAGAATCCTGCCCTAGCGGGCATCCAATTCGTTTTTCACACAATACAACCCTATTTTTATGCTCGGCACTGTTGAGATTGCCGAATAGTATCCATTGCTGGAGAACCCATGAAAGACCATTTGATTATTTTTGACACCACCTTGCGCGATGGTGAGCAAAGCCCAGGCGCGTCGATGACGCGCGACGAAAAAGTACGTATTGCCAAAGCGTTGGAACGCTTGAAAGTCGATGTGATTGAAGCCGGATTCCCTGCCGCAAGCCCTGGTGATTTTGAAGCCGTACAGTCTGTAGCTAATGTCATTAAAGACAGCGTTGTGTGTGGCTTGGCACGGGCATTAGACAAGGACATCGACCAAGCAGGTGCGGCATTAAAAGGTGCGGCAAGGTCGCGTATCCATACCTTTATCGCCACTTCGCCCATCCACATGCAAATGAAATTGCACATGACCCCTGACCAGGTCGTTGAACACGCGGTAAAAGCCGTCAAACGCGCCCGACAATTTACCGACGATGTCGAGTTTTCACCGGAAGATGCGGGGCGTTCGGAAGAAGATTTTTTGTGCCGGATTTTAGAAGCCGTAATCGATGCTGGCGCGACCACGTTGAATATTCCCGATACCGTCGGTTACAGCGTACCGCAGCAATTCGGCGCGACCATTGCCAACCTGATCCAACGCATTCCCAATTCGGACAAGGCTATTTTTTCTGTGCATTGCCACAATGATTTAGGCCTGGCGGTGGCGAATTCCTTGGCGGCCGTGATGAATGGCGCAAGGCAAGTGGAATGCACTATCAATGGCTTGGGTGAACGTGCAGGTAATGCGTCGCTTGAAGAAATTGTCATGTCTGTGCGTACCCGACACGACGTGTTTACTTGTCAGACGCGCATAGATACACGCGAAATTTTGACCTGTTCCAAGTTGGTGTCCTCTATTACTGGTTTTCCAGTGCAGCCCAACAAAGCTATTGTGGGAGCAAATGCTTTCGCCCACGAGGCCGGAATCCACCAGGACGGTGTCTTAAAAAGCCGCGAGACTTACGAAATCATGCGCGCTGAGGATGTGGGTTGGTCTGCCAACCGGATGGTATTGGGCAAGCATTCCGGTAGGAATGCCTTCAAAAGCCGGATGACTGAATTGGGCGTGGAATTCCCATCGGAAAATGATCTGAACGAAGCCTTCTCGCGGTTCAAGCAACTGGCCGACAAAAAGCACGAGATTTTCGATGAAGACTTGCAGGCCTTGATTTCGGAAGTCGGTTTTGAGGCGGAAGATGAGCATATCAAATTGGTTGCCTTGAAAGTCTGCTCAGAAACGGGCGAAGTCCCTAATGCTAAAGTCACCTTACGTATTGATAATAAGGAAGTGACTGGGAACGCAGAAGGTGGTGGTGCAGTTGATGCCAGTTTGAAAGCGATTGAAAAGTTGGTTGTCACCAATGCAGTTTTGGCGCTGTATTCAGTCAATAACATCACCAATGGCACCGATTCCCAAGGTGAAGTTACCGTTCGTCTTGAAAAAGCCGGACGCATCGTCAATGGTTTGGGTGCAGATACCGATATTGTGATCGCTTCTGCGAAGGCCTATATTAATGCAGTAAACAAATTGCTCAGTCCTGAGCGCAGACATCCTCAGAAAGGGGATGTTTGAAAAACATATATGAATCTAGCATTTAATCGAGTTTTCTTGTGACACAGCTAACATTATCATTGCAACAAAATGCTGTGAGCTTTCTTGCAGAAGCCCTTGCAAAAGCTGTACTTGCTGAAAAAGAGGTGAGTGAATGGAAATTTGCGCTGTTCAATCTAGTGCAGTCAATTGAACTTTCGCTCAAGGAAAGGCTACGCAAAGAACATCCACTTCTAATTTACGCTGATATTGATAAACCAAAGCTAAGCGTATCTCTTGAACGTGCTTTAGCTCGGCTTGCCCGAGTTGAATAAGTTGGCCTCACTTCAGAGGACATGAAAAACATCAGAGTTGCAGCAACTATCCGTAATAGTATTGCTCATCATGATGTCAATATTAGCGTCGAACAAGTCAAGGTAGTCTTCGCCGGTCTCCTTGGGTTTATTGTTGAGTTTAGTCGCCGTCAATTACAAATAGAGATTAGTTCGATTATATCTGATTCACTTTGGGCAGAAGCAATCGCTATTGATCGCTATGCGTCGGAGTTATGTCGTCGTGCCGAAAAGCAAATTGCGGACGAAGGTATCACTCCGCAGAGCTTAATAACTTGCATCAAATGCTGGCACGATACCTATGTAGACAAGCCAGGGTTTGAGCGGTGTTTCCTGTGTGGCTTTGATGAACCGACTACAGTCTGTCAAGAATGCGGCATCGGCATGTTTAAGAGCGAAAGCCATCTTGCTTATTACGGAAAATGGCGAGTTGGTAGAGATAATAATAAATATGAGGAATGGTATCCTGATCTTTGTGATCGTTGCTATGATGATTTCCTTGAAAAAGGAATCAAACCATTACGCGAATAACTCGTAAGATGTACCATATATATGATGTGCCGAGGCGCGTCAATTGAGAGCCGTAGGTACGATTAGCGTAGCGTAATCGTACGCATGTTCAATCGCCGCCTTCAACATCCATGTTATTAACATCGCCACACCAATTTTCGGGATAAATGCCTTTTTCCACGTAACGATGGAACGACGAGTAAGGCCAATCGGTTACGCGCCGGACATAACCGTGGTTCAACGGGTTTACATGCACGTAGTCAATATGTCGTTGATAATCTAAATCGTCGCGGATGTAATGTTCCCAATAATGCCGTTGCCAAATGTCCCGTTCGCCCGCCGCGATTCGCACCTTGGAACGGTATTCGGTGTTTGGTAATGCTCTGGAAGATCCGCTTTTTATCAGCCGCCAGCGGGTGCTGAAATCGGCATCGTTTGGCGGCAATGTCCATACGCAATGGATGTGGTCGGGCAATACGACCCAGGCATCAATGGTAAATGGATATTTTACTTTAACCCGCTTGACTGTTTGCCGCAGCAATTCGATTTCACGAATAAGAAGATCGTTTTTCTGCCTTTGCAGCAAGTTTACGGTAAAAAACCATGTGCCGCCCGGCACAAATGCGCGTTTGTAATTGGGCATAAGCCGTTAATTTGGCGTAAAAAAGTCTTTTTGTATATGGCTAATATCAGCGATTACATAATCGGAAGAGAATCTAACCACATGCGTACGATTACGCTGTGCTAATCGTACCTACGTCTGTATGTTAAGATATAACCATGTAGCGGAATACCCAATTATAAAAAATTAATTCCACCATTCCTTCTTGCTTAATTTCTCACGTATGGATAACCCCACTCGACTCCAATATCTCGAAGCAATGGGCATTGATGTCTGGATACCCAGATCATCTGCGCCCATTGTTTCCAAACTGATTGCGGCATCAGAGTTGGCAACTGAACACGTTATCCGCGAACCAGAATTGCACAATATTTCCCCAACAGGTTGGGCTGATGTGGAAAACGAAGTCGCTGGCTGCACCAAATGTGATCTCTGTAAAACCCGCACCCAAACCGTGTTTGGCACAGGCAATAAAACTGCCGATTGGATGATAATCGGCGAAGCGCCGGGGCAGCATGAAGACGAACAAGGCAAACCGTTCGTCGGTAAAGCAGGCTTACTGTTGACCGAAATGCTAAGGGCGGTTGGGTTGGAGCGGGATGACGTGTTCATCACCAACATCCTAAAATGCAGGCCGCTGGGCAACCGTGATCCCAAGCCGGAAGAGGCTGAAAGTTGCAGTGCTTATTTACAGCAACAACGGATTTTGGTGAAACCGAAGATAATTCTTGCGGTTGGGCGTATTTCTGCCCAAACCTTATTGAACACGGATGCGCCCTTGGCTAAACTAAGAGGCAAAGTGCATGAGTTGGATGGTACGCCGCTCGTGGTCGTGTATCATCCCGCCTACTTGCTGCGTTCATTGCTGGAAAAACGCAAGGCGTGGCAGGATTTACTATTAGCCGTACGAACGGTTAACGATAGTTAAGGTGGATGCCTTAAGTTAATTTGCATTAGTCCCTTCTCCCTGAGGGAGAAGGCTAGGATGAGGGGGAATTTAAACACTTGATTTTAATCTCCTCCCCAACCCTCTCGGCAACTGCTCCTACGTTGCCCTACTAACCTACATAATCCACATGGATGTGGTGAATGCAGATATTGCAAGAGCAAATATCTGTCCATGTAGGAATCCAGTAGGAGAAGGAGTTTTATTAAATGATAATAAGAAAGGTTAATCATGCGTGGATGGATGGATAAAATAAAAAGTGTTTTGGTTTACGATGCCGACAAGGAATTCTATGCCAAAATTTTCCCTGGGTCGCTGTCCAGAACAGACTTGCTAAGGCTACGTACCATGACCTACGCTGACTTGCCCACGGTTTTAGAGATTGAACGGAAAAACTACCCGTTCCCTTGGGATGAAGATATTTTCATCGACTGCTTTAAAGTCGGTTATGGCTGTTGGGTTTGTGAAGAGAATGGCAAAATTCTGGGCTATAGCATTATGACAATGGGTGTAGGCGAGGCGCATATCTTAAATATTTCGGTCGTTTCCGACGAGCAAGGTCAAGGCGTAGGTCGCAGGATGATGGATATTCTAATTGAGATAGCCAAAGGCGAAGCAGAAACTATGTTCCTGGAAGTCCGCCCCTCCAATCCCGGTGCGATTGCGCTTTATCAGAAGTTAGGATTCAATGAGATTGGCGTGAGGAAAGGCTACTATCCTGCTGAAAAGGGCAGGGAAGATGCGATTATGTTTGCGTTGGAGTTGTTGTAAACAGTGAGGTAGGTGTTTTTACTATTACAGCCATTAAAACAAAGGGTAAGTCGCTATATTTTCCGCCGCCTTTCGTTAAAAAAAGCTAATTATTAGCGCTCTGACTCTTTCTTAGCTACTTTATCCCTTAAATAAACGGGCATAGCCTGTTCAACGGAGACCGCTAAACCTTGTTTGAAGCCTTCATAACCTAAGCGAGCAACTGCCCTGGCTCTGGGCAGTTTATCGGATTCATATCGGATCACACGGTGGGATAGGTGGGTTGTTAATTCTTGCTGATATATCTTCCAGCCCGAACCTATACCAACCCCAGATAAATTGGGGAATTCAATGGCGTTTGCAGGCAATACAGTTTCTTTTCCTATTAAATCAGCAAAACCTGACACATTGCGCTGATAAACCCCCCAGTAAATCTCATCCATCCTTGCATCCAACGCCACAAACGCCAGATTTTCGGGATTATGGTCAAAAAAATCCTGCGCGACTGCCGCCAGATTAGATACGGGGAAGACAGGCAAATCGAGTGCGAAAGCAATACCTTGGATAACGCCAGTTGCTATCCGTACGCCGGTAAATGAACCGGGACCGCAGCCGAATGCCAGACCATCAAGGTCGGCAGGTTGTAGGTTCGCTTCAGCCAACAAGGTATCTATCATCGGCAGGATAAGCTTGCTGTGTCCGTTCGTGGTCAGGGTGAATTGCTCGGTGATTGCACCGTCTATCATTAAAGCGGCGGAACAGGCTTCGGCAGCGGTTTCGATGGCAAGTAATCTCATTGGACGAGTTCTGCGGGTTTATCTTTGGTTTCTTCTACCTGAAAAAAGGCGCGGACATCCGCAATGTCACGGGTACGCTTCATAGCTGGTACGCTGTCTAAAAACTGTTGACCATAAGAGCGTTTTAATAAGCGCGGATCGCACACCATCAACACACCACGGTCGGTTTCATCGCGGATCAAGCGGCCTATGCCTTGCCGCAACGCAATTACCGCTGTAGGCAATTGGTACTCAAAAAACGGGTTGCCGCCGTGTTCGGTGATGGCTTCCAATCGCGCTTTGAGGATGGGATCGCCTGGGGATGCAAACGGTAATTTGTCGATGATGACGCAAGATAAGGCTTCGCCACGGACATCCACGCCTTCCCAAAAGCTGGCGGTACCGAGCAAAACGGCATTACCTTTGCGTTTAAACTGCTCCAATAATTGCGCTTTGGGCTTGCTACCTTGAATAAGCAAGGGAAAAGCGATGCGGTTTTCCAGCAATTCCGCCGCTTGTTTGAGCGCACGGTGACTGGTAAACAGGAAAAATGCCCGACCTTTGCTGGCTTCCAATACCGGAATAACGTATTCGACAATTGCCGGAATAAAATTAGGATCATCCGGCTTGGGCAAGCCTTTAGGATGATAAAACAGGGAATGATTGGCATAATCAAACGGGCTGCCCCATTGTTTGCCATCGGTATCGTTTAAACCCAGATTTTTGGCAAAATGGTCGAATTTATCCGCTACACTCAAGGTCGCCGAGGTAAAAATCCACGTCGCCTTATGTTGTTCCATGAACGCCTTGAATTCTTTGGCAATGTCTAGCGGAGTCCGGCTTAAAGTAAAAGTTTTTCGGTGCGTCTCGTACCAGCGTATCCACTGGCCTGATTTATCATCAACAATATCCTGTAATTGTTGGGAAACGTTCTCAGCCCGTTGGTAACATAAATCCAGCTCCTTGGTTTTGACCGATGCCAGTTTAAGCTGTCCGCATAAGCGTTGTAACTGTTCCTTTACAGCATTCAGGCCAGACATTACTTTATGATTATTTTTGATCTCCTTCCAGTCACCACGTTTAAGCTCAAGCCCAAACGCTAACCGTAAATCTTTAACTTCATGTTCGAGATCCTCACAGGCAGTCCTGAGTTCCGGCAAGTCAGTTGCATCCTTGAAATACTCGATTAACGTATCTTTAGCCAAATCAATCAACTGCTTGCCGCCGATGTGGATACCGAGAAAGTTGGATGCAGTTTCTGCCAATTGATGCGCCTCATCGACAATCACCACCTCCGCGTGGGGCAATAATTCACCAAAACCACTCTCGCGGATAGACCAATCCGCACATAACAAATGGTGGTTGACCACCAATAAATCGCACTCCTGGGCTTTTTTTCGGGCTTTCATTAGAAAGCATTCACTGTAATCCGGGCAATCCTGGCCTAGGCAATTATCCACCGTGGAAGTCGCCAAATACCAAGCCGGATCGCCCTCAGTGAGTTCGGCCATTTCTGCAATGTCACCAATTTTAGTGCGCTTAGACCACGACTTAATCTTTGTTAATGCTGCGGCTTCTTCCTTGTTGAAACCAAAACTTGAATCCAGCGAATTTTGTAGCCGATACTTACATAAATAATTGCTCCTACCCTTAAGCAATGCCGCGGCAAAAGGGGTTTTCAAGGCTTTGCGGATAATCGGCAAATCCTTATTGAATAACTGATCCTGCAAGTTTTTGGTGCCCGTCGAAATGACCACTTTTTTGCCTGATAAAATAGCAGGTAATAAATATGCAAAGGTCTTGCCTGTACCCGTCCCTGCTTCTGCAATTAAATTTTGGTTTTCATCAATCGCATTGGCAATGGCTTCTGCCATTTCAGTTTGCGCTGCCCGTGGTTGGTAGCCTTCTAAAATATCGGCCAATGCGGCATCGCTGCTAAAAAAAGACTTTAATTCGGTCACTGAAGAGTCTGCTCGGATAAGAGGGGACGTAGGTAAATCAGAAGTGCTTATTCTAACCGGATTTTAAGATAACAGGGGCTAGCGATCTTCAAACCAAGTTAATAACACAAAACTATCGGCAACGTAATTACAGCTTAGTAGTGATTTCGTCCTCGCCCATTAGGGAAATGCAGGGCAAAGATCAGCATGAAAGTAAGATTATTGGGTTAAAAGTTGTTCAATCGCCTGTTTCATAGCAGGGGAATTCGGAGTGACTTGGCTGTCGAAATATTGCACAACCTTACCTTCGGCATTCACCAAATATTTGTTGAAATTCCACGCGGGTTCCCTTGTTTGTGCAGCCAAGGCTTTAAATAATGGGTGTGCAGATTCTCCAGTCACTTTGATGGGCGCAAACATATCAAAGGTAACGCCATAATTAATAAAGCAAACATTGGAAATTTCTTGCTCGTCCTTAGCTTCTTGATTGAAATCATTGCTGGCAAAACCCAGCACCACCAATCCCTTGTCTTTATACTGCTTGTACAGCTTTTCAATTCCACTGAATTGCGGGGTAAAACCACAATGGCTGGCGGTATTGACAATCAGCAACGGCTTTCCCGCATAAGTTTCACAGATATTAAGGGTTTTGGAGGAATGTAATTTCTGGATATTCTGATTTAAAAATTCGGGACATTGACCCGCCCTTAGAGGTGCGGACATAGTTAACATTGAAACTAGCACCAGTGAAAAAATTAACGGATAGGACATGGTCGTTCCTTTTAAAAGAGTACGTGTTAGCTTAGTTTACCCGTCATTTCAGTAAAGACAATTCGCGCAGGTTAATCTGTTAATTGAGTGATTTTGCTCAAAACCAACTTTATCGCGTTAAATTTGATAAAATCGCGCACTTTAAAAATCATTATTGGAACAATAATGAGAAAAATCCTGATATTAACTATTTTTCTGATGTTTTCATCTGGCATTCGCGCCAGTGATGATTGGGGTACATGGATTAGTAACACCTATCAAACCGATTTTGGCGGCAGCAAATACTTGGCGTTTCTGGAATTGGCACCGCGTTTTAAACATGATAGCGGCGATTTCCAGCAATTTATCATCAGGCCGTTAGTCGGCTATAAATTGACCAAGGAACTGTCATTATGGCTGGGCTATACCTGGCAAGGTGAATACACCAAAGGCCATGATGATGAATTTGATAACGCTACCAACGACATCGTAGAGCAATTGCAATGGGTGCATGACCTTACCCCAGAGCTGAATTTCCAATACCGTTTTCGTGTTGAGCAACGGTTTTTTGCCGATGCCGATGTGGCACACCGTTTACGTCAACGGTTTCGTTTCCAGTATTCCATTCCAGATACGAAAGCCTATCTGATTGCGTTCGATGAGTTGTTTATCTATTTTAACGACTTAAATTACAGTCCGCGCGAAGGTTCTGTGCAACAAGGCATTAATCAAAATCGATCTTATGTAGGTGTTGGCTATAAAATAACGTCGCATATTAATGTCGATACCGGTTATCAACTGCAATACGTCAATAATTATGGCAAACAAGATTTGTTCAACCATGTCTGGTTGACGAATATCAATGTTAAGTTTTAGAGCACGTACTTCTGAGACTGTGAAAGCAAAATAAAATCACTGTAAACTAGCCTTATAATTTCCATGTTGTTGATATTAATGACATAATAGGAATGCAAACCTAGGTTTGCATTCTCAATAGTATTCTTCCCTCTGTTCAGGCTCACTCCATTTCAAGTAGCATTTGAAAAAACAACTAATCCCCGTTTTCTGCTTATTGCATATGGTCGCCATTTTCTGGTGGACGTTACCACACAGTTTTGGCGAAATGGTGCTGGTAAGCAATGAGCAAAACACTATTGAAACTAAGTTGCTTAAATGGTTAATGTTGGATGATAACCCTCGCGTTACTGCACTGTTGAATGGCTATATTGATTTCACAGGTAGCCAGCAATACTGGGATTTTTTTGCTCCGCAAAGCCCCAAGTTTCATCAATACTTGTCTGTTTGCAATGGCATTATTACTTATCCTGAGCAGGAAAGAATAAGCTGCAAAGGTAAGCCTTTGTTCAGCAATCTTGACGAAAATATTACTGGTTTCAAACGCTTTGGTAGTGATCGCAGCCGCTTGTACCGTTTGACTGAAAATTTGGTCAATCTGGATGATCCGCATTTGCTGGCGCGATTTGCCCGGTATTATCAAACGCATCAAACGACTAACAGCCCATCAACCCAACTTGTGCTGCATCAATTTGAGTTACATCCCGAACTAAATGACTTACCCAAAGCAGGCTATCGCATGGATAAGCTGTTGTTTGACAATCGCTAACATGCGCAGCGCGTGGGACAAGTTTTGGTTTAAGTCGATAGACGCGAGGCAATATGCTGCGTTACGTATTGCATTTGGGGGCTTGTCTCTTGTTTATTTCATCCAGTTGTTGCCGTATGTGGAAGCGCAGTTTAGTGGCACGGGTTGGCTGGGTGATGTTCAACAAATAGCCATACAAAACGGTGGTAGTTGGTCGTTGTTTTTTATACCAGTAGCAGAACAGGCTACAAGCTTGGCTTATGCCGTTGTCATTTTGGGAATGGCATCGGCTTTCCTGATGATGGTCGGCTGGCACAGCCGCATTGCTGTTGGTATCACTTGGTTGGTCTGGGTTTCCTTGTGGAATCGCAATCCGCTGCTGCTCGACGGCGACGATGCCGTGCTGAAAATGATGTGCTTTTACCTGATGTTGTCGCCGAGTGGAAATTGTTGGTCAGTGGATGCTAATTTATGCAGTAAGCCGCAAACTGTTGCCATCTGGCCGTTACGGTTAGTGCAATTTCAGATTGCATTGATCTATTTCGTATCAGGTTGGGTTAAATTCCAAAGCCCTGAATGGCTGGATGGCACGATTATGCAATACGTGTTGATCCATCTGCAGTATTCACGCTGGGATGGCTGGGCAATCATAGACAAACCGATGATGACGGGATTATTGACAGGGCTTGCTGGGTTTATAAGGTGGTGGGAGCTGCTGTTTCCGCTCTTGTTGCTGAACACAAACACGCGCAAATTAAGCATCCTGATTGGCATTTTGTTTCATGTTGGCTTGCTGCTGAGCATGAACCTACGCTGGTTTGCAGTCATCATGCTGGCTTTGTATTTGGCGTTGATAGCCAATAGGAGTTTTCTTCGTTTTGAGGAGGAGCTGCTGAAATATTTCCGTTTATTGAGTAAGGCGCAATAGTTTTTAGGCATATTGCGCCTGCTGTGTGTCGCAATACGTACGCTATTACGACCTACAAACCAAAGTTCGCAATAACTAAATCACTCAGCAACTTTAACTAACCAACCGCCAGAACCCTTGCAATTGCTTTGTGCATCGGCATTAATGGCTATTCTTGCAAAACCACCTTTTGCAGTTGCAGGCAGTTTGCCGCTGACGGCAAAGGTGCTGTCGCTTTTTTTATCAACTTTTACGGTAGCGGCTTCGCCTTTTACCGTGACCTTGATGGTCGTCGGATACGTGTTCTTGGATGCAGTGAAAGAAAAGTCTGAACCTGCTGCAACTTGGGCATTTTCTGCTGGAGTAAACTCGGTAAATTTGGGTTTGTCACAGGCTTTTGAACTGCTACTGCCACCGCCGTAAGCCCAGCAAGTGCTGGTGAAAATCATTAAAGCAAAAACCCATAAGCAATTCGTTTGTTTCATTATTATGCCTCATCGTGTTGTTATAGTGGTTTTGTGTACGCTACACACATTAACGGTTTTCGACCAATTGTCAAACTAATCACCTACCCAGTGCCGTTAAGTTAAGCCATATTCTGGAGTGCAGCTTGCTTTGCACTCCATTGTTGCTACTATTGAGACCTAATTTAACGGCATTGATGACCTACTTGGATCTGCATAGGGTATCAATTTCGCCCTCTTGGAATAATCTGTAATAGCCTTCTGATGTGTCGTTCGGTAATAAAAGCCAGAAAGAAAAGTTGCAGGAAATTTTCCGCGACGATAATGTCCAATCCGATTTTTTCAGGCACAACTTCCTTGCGGGTATCAAACAATTTATCCCAAAATGCCAACACGATGCCGTAATTACTGTCGTGTTCACTACGCAAGGTTGAATGATGGGTGCGGTGGAGTGAAGGCGTGATGATGACTTCAGAGAACTTTTTTTCATTGTCGAACGTCAAATTGGAATGATGAAAGAATATAAAAAACAATTGGATAGTTTCAATTGCCAACACCAAATAGGCATCAACCCCAATCAGCACAACAAATAGGCATTTGTAGGGGATTTCCAGGAACAGGTCGAATACGTGAAAACGGAATCCCGTAGAGGTGTTAAAGCTTTTGTCGCTGTGATGTACCTTGTGGAATCGCCACAAAAATTCGTACTTGTGGCTGGCAACGTGCCAAGCGTAGATCGCCAAATCATAAAGCAGAAAGGCGAATAGCCATTTGACCGGATTATTATCTTCCATAGCACTTAATAGCCCATGCGACGAGAATTGCTGTGCCACAAAAAACAGCGACGTAGCTCTTAACGCAGTCAAGATGATGTTATTAAATACGAAGGTTGCCGTGTTGGTTATGAAAGAAGCCTTGTCGATTTTATTGGTGAAGCGTCGATAAGGCTTGAGCTTTTCCATAACCACCAAAGCAATAAAACCCAATATTGCAATACCAAACAATATCTGGCTAGGAAGCATACTGGCGGGGTCGTTTTGCATGGTTGCTATCTCTTTATAAATTAAGTCGAAGGGTGATAAGAATCAATTTGTTCAAAGATTCCTAGTAGTGGGTTAAATCTGTCTCTTTTGATGGTCTTGTTGGTTTCATACTTGTAATTCATGAGTATTTTGGACTGACAAACCTAGGTTTGTCAGTCCGCCTATCAATCAAGTCACGATTTATTCCATTACCAGATCCCTTAACTATAAAAAGTCAGCTCCAGGAGAAAGGGAATCATTCAATAACTTGGTCAGTTTGCTGATCTCATTTTTAGCGTTTTCCTGATAAGTCACGTCATACTGTACGCCCAAGTAATAAATGACCCGGCCTTTGCGATCAAACAGCGGGGTAATTTTTAAATGGTTATGAAACAATTCGCCGTTTTTTTTGTAATTTCTTAGGGTAACTTCAATGGGTTTATGGTTTTTGATGGCATCCGCAAGCTGGAATCTCGCTTCTTGCTCACGGTCTGGTCCTTGCAGGAAGCGGCAGTTGTAGCCGATGATGTCTTCCTGCGAATAGCCAGTTAACCTTTCAAACGCCTTGTTGGCATACACAATCGGCATCCCGTCCAGGTCAGGATCCGCAAGTGTTACGCCATTGACGCATTCATCCAAAATGGACGAAAGAATTTGTGGGATTAAGCCATTATCTTTTTCAACAACAAAACTCATGTCAAACTCCTAATTAGATCGATTACTGACAGCCGTCAGCCAGTAAATTTTTGATGTTTTCCACTGTATTTTCAGCACCTTCTTCAATGGACATGCGTATCAGCTTCTCAAATGGCCGCATGAAAAGCTCCAGTTCCAGCAGTTCAAAGGAGAACTCCAACTCGGTTAAATCCTGGTCATCGTGTGCCGAAAAATGATAGGTGTTACGAAATTGAGCATCCACACCAACGAAAGTCATTTTTTTCATCACCTCAAATTCGGATACTTCAAAAGTAGATTCTACTTTCTGGCCTTGTTCGATACGGGTTTGCTGCGCCCTTGCACCGACAAATATATCCTTCCCAGTCAAGGGCTTAAATTCCGAAACCTCAACTGCCCACTTGGGGTAATTATCAAAAAAGTGCTTGCCTACAAAGCAAAACACAAAGGTGATGGGCTGATTTATTTCGATACTGGCCTTGCCTATAACTGGCCTGGAAATGTCGAAATGGTACATAACACGCTCTCCTATCAAGCATAAGCAGCCCACCCTGGCCTATTAAAGTCATAAAATGTCAGATTCAATTTTATCCACTTTGGCAAGAATTGCAAATTTTTAAATATCACAAAAAAAGTGTTGGAGGTCGATAATTCCTTAAGTTTTTTCTTGGTAGAACAACACTTGCTTAGATTATTGGTTGGGCAGAAAATTACTTGAATTATTCCTGTTTAAGGATATAAGTAAGCAGTTATACAAAGATTGCCAAAACAAATAAAGTGGTTGGCTAACAAGGAATCGTAACCACACTTTAGGATGTCGAGACGATTAAAACCCACATAAACGTGATAATAATAGGGTGGTGATCAAGTGATAAAAAAGATTTTTCAGGGTTACCTAAACGTTGTTTTAGTTGCTTTGTTGGTGTTCAGTGGCAGTGTAATAGCTGAGGACGGAATTATTGCAAAGCCAGCGGTAGCCATATTTGCGGGCGGCTGTTTTTGGTGTATGGAACACCCTTTCGATGAATTGGACGGCGTTATCAGCACGACTTCGGGTTACACAGGCGGACATACCGAAAACCCAATGTATAAGGAAGTTTCAAACGGTAAAACGGGTCATTCAGAAGCAATGCAAGTGATCTATGATCCGGCTAAAGTCAGTTATGAAAAACTGCTCGATGTGTTTTGGCACAATATAGATCCCTTTGATGATGATGGGCAGTTTTGCGACAAAGGCGATCAGTACAAAGCCGCTATTTTTTACCAGGGCGAGACCCAAAAACAGTTTGCCGAAACCTCTAAAATAGAAATCACCAAAAAGTTAGCTAACCAACACATAGTCACCACGATTAAGCCTGCCAGCAAGTTTTTTCCAGCAGAGGACTACCATCAAGATTATTACCTTAATAATCCAAAATCTTATAAGTTTTATCGCTTTACCTGCGGACGTGACCGTCGCCTAAGCCAAATTTGGGATGAGTGAAAGGTTTTAATTTGAGGTCTAAGATTACACTTCATTACCTGCTTTTTTGTAGGCTGTGCCGAAAAAAACAGCTTGTAAGCTGTACGGTGTTTTGTAACATTGGTAGTATTACCCATTAACCATCACACCAAGGAGCATATAACGATGCAAAAATCTTTCCATTCCCAACTCAAAATTCCCCTAATTTGTTGGCCATTATTCGTACTTGGTTGTGCTTCTGAACCAGTCCCTGTGCCAAAATCAGAGCCGATTATTTCCGGTGAAACCATGCTCCGCGAAAGTCAAGGCATTGCCAGCTTGGGTGATCGCTGGAAAAGCGGCAAGCAAATGGTTGATAGTGGTACGAATATGGTGAGTGAAGGTGAGGCCAAGATTGCCGAGGGAAATCGTTTAATTGCAGAAGGCAATAAAATCATTCGTGAAAGCGAAGATAATTATAAGAACATTAAAAAATAACCACACATCATCATTTTGATGCTTTGTTAGGTGGGTTGATTAATTAATCAGCCCTCCTATCAATACGGATAACTCAATATTAGCCGTGTTGTCTCCACCGAAAGGGTTAAGTCTAAATGCTATTTTCTATTGAAAAACAGTACGATAACAATAAGCCCAACCACGACAGCAGGTATGATGAAGAAGCTGCCTTGGGGTTCTTCCCAGTTTTCTGTGCCTTTACGTAAGGCTGGGTCATTAGACTCATCATAGCGTCCGCCTTGTTTAGTTGAGATCGTATCCGATCTGGTCAACGTGCTGTTATTTGCATAGCTAGGACGGTTAAATAAATCAGAGGATTTAAAGCTAGGGCTAGTATTTGCAACGACTTGGTAACTTGGCACAACACTCAACAGGATAATAACGCTTAACGATGACAGCACTTGTTTTATCATTGTGTTCTCCGGTCTGGCAGTTACATTGCGTATGTAGCCAGAAAAATAAAGTAATCTCTATTAAGGTAGCTTTCTTATTGCTAATGCAACAAAAACAATAGCTTAACCATTCCCCAGGCTATACCACCTGCGGCTGGAATTGTTAAAACCCAAGCCCAAATGATCCGTTCAATAACGGTTAATTTAAGTGCATAAGGATTTTTGGCAAAACCAACGCCCATAATCGCCGTTGAAATGCTGTGCGTGGTGGAAACCGGCATACCGAAATGAGCAGCAATCAAGAGGATGGTAGCTGAACTGGTTTCCGCCGCGAAACCGTTAATCGGGTGCAGTTTCACCATTTTATGACCTAGCGTTTTGATAATGCGCCACCCGCCTACCGACGTGCCTAGCGATATGACTAACGCGCAGGTAAAGATGATCCAGGTGTCGATGTCTTTTTCGCCGCCGTCTGGTCGTAAGAATTCAGCCCAAGCGGGTAAGTGATCGAGTGTTCCGGCACTATTGGCAGAAAAAATCGCCAAGGCGATGATACCCATAGTTTTTTGGGCATCGTTGCTGCCGTGTGCAAAACCCATATATCCCGCAGATAAAAGTTGGGCTTTCCCGAACACCACATTGACCCACTTCGGTCGTGCCATACGCGCCATGATGCCGCCAGCGGAATTCATCCCGCTGATGATTGCCATCAAGCTACCCATTATGATGACCCCTAAGGAAAAGCCAGCAACCGGCGAGCTGACCATGGGAATGACGACTTTCCAAAGTAAGCCTTTGTTTTCTGTCCAGATTGCGGCAGTTTTTGACCAGATCAACACATCGAAATTATTGTTTCCCGCCGCCAGCGCAGCACCGCATAAGCCACCGATTAAGGCATGGCTGGAGGACGAAGGTAGCCCTAATGCCCAAGTGATAAGATTCCAGATAATCGCAGCGGTCAACGCGCAGATCAAGACTTCGGAAGTGACAGTCACCACATTAGTGTCAACTAACCCTGATGCAATGGTTTTGGCAACAGCCGTTCCATATAAAGCACCGACCAGATTAGTGGTAGCGGCGAGCATGACCGCTTGTGTGGGTGTTAATACTTTGGTGGCAACCACCGTGGCAATCGAATTTGCGGTGTCATGAAACCCGTTAATAAACTCGAATACCAGTGCCGCCAGGATGACAAGCAAGAGCATAGTCAGCATGACAATCCTTTTATGAGTTTTTTAACACGATATGATAAATAACATTACCGGCATCACGGCAACGATCAATGGCTTTTTCGAGAAATTCAAATAAGTCTTTTTTGACCAAATAACGGATCGGATTCATTAGTATATATTTCTTGATATAACTCAAGTATTTGACGGTCGGCTTCGCCTTCAATGGTTTGCAGCTGGTCGTTTAATTTTTTGATTTTGTCCAAGTCCATTCCGTTGCGTAACTGTCCAACCATTTGTTCCACAACCTCGCAGGCTTGTTCCAGCATGACAGCGCGGCTAGTGAAATCCACATCACCAACACGAGCCATAGCTAAGGTATAGCGCTCTGCGAATTTTTCTACGACTTTAGGGATTTTGTAAAGCGCACTGCTAAGGGCTTCGATATCTTCACGTTCCAACACGGTAACAAAGGTATTGACCAGTTCTTCACTGATTTGCGCGAATAAATCTTTTTCCCGCCGCCGCGCCTGTTTAAACTTTCCCAATGACTGCTGTGAAGCTGGCGTACTCAAAAGTTCAATTAATGCGGTAGCCGATGAACGCGCTGACTCGGCACTGGCTTCAAGCAAGCCGTAGAATTTATCACCTTTGCCGAAGATGGTTTGCAATGAGAACATGTGCCTTCCTTATTTAGTTGCCGTAAGGCTTGTTATTATTTTCTACGATAATTATCGCATAACATCGAGGGCAATTAGCAAAAGTTCTGAGTTGGGGTTTTGAAAGGTGAATTCAATGAGCCGTCTAAATGGGTTATGGTTGATTGTTTTGGAGTACGTATCAGACGATCTAAATATCTGATTAAGCTTAACCTTATCAAATAAGGGAATTTCTAAAAATATCCTCTCCAATAGTGGAGAAGGAGATTTTTGAATGTTTAGAAGTTCCCGTAAGTAGGATTAATAACCCGTGCCAATGTGTTAATTAGCTTTCAACTGGGTGTCCTATCCAGCATGGCAAGTCCTGCTATTAGCCCGATTGTCGCCAACACTAAAAAAGTAGAACCGAAAAACCACAAGATGATCGGCAAACTAAAGAAGAAGGTTCGTGTTCCAAACATATAATAGCTACCAGCTTTGTTTAAGTAAGTACAGGTTTGACGGTATAACCGACTGTCTTTCGTGGGATCACTGGGAAGGTTAATCATATAACCAACGTGATTGAAGTACCGTATTGCCATCGCAAAAAAGTGAAAGGCAATAGCAAACACCAAGAGCAATAAGCCCAACTTTACTTGCCAGATCACGCCGAGTGTTGCAGCGTCCATACCAAAAGGTTGCCAAGTGAGTGTCCATTGCCCTATTTTTTCGCTGATGTTTAAAGTACCGATGATTAACAGCACGGCGGTCGAAGCCATGAAGTTGGCGGCTATCACCGAGTTGCGTAAAGTTTGAATGGCAAGAATGTCCATCTTGCCGCTGCCCATCACCATGCCCACCCATTGTTCCCGGATCTTGGCATTGTGCGTGTGTATGCTAGCATCCGGTGTGCGGTGAGTGCGCCAGCCGAGATAAAGGTAATATGCCAGCAATAAAAAAAAACTGGCTGAAAGGGCTATGAGATCGTGTGGCATTATTTACTTTGGTGTATCTAAAATCATTTTTTGCGCTTGAAATAAGCCCATAAAATCCTCAAAACTCAACGTGGCGATCAGGTTTTGGTCGTCGTCCAACACCTCGTACAACACACCATCACTTCCGCGAATGCTAAAAAACACCACGACATCCTGGTCGCCGCCGCCTTCCCGATGTGGATCATCACTGGCAGGGCTGCGCGTATAGCTGCCGACTGGCCGGACTTCCTTGAGCCTGCCGTTGGTTTCATACAGGCGATGCTCGCCCTGGATGACGAAGGTATTGTTATGCACCTTATGCCTGTGCAACACAATCTGCTGGTTGGCGGCAAATTTGAACAGCACATCAATGATTTTGTTGCCTTCATCTATATCTAGTATGGAGTAAAGCAGATGCTCGAAATCGCCCAGTTTGTTCCAACGGATGTTGCAGTCATCAAATTGATAGGTTTGCACGGTTTTACTCCTCAGTGTGAGATTGAAAAAACGCCCCCTCATCCCAGCCTTAGCGGCGCATGTTCCATACCTGCTACCGCACTTCCGCCATCCCTGGCGGTCGTCCCTCAAGGGAGAAGGGGCTTGTCGCTTAACTGTGGGCAGTGATGCTCCAGCGTAGGAACTATTTAAAAGCGACTAATGCTTATTCCTTCATAAACTTCTTGGCATAAGATTCCAAATGCGGAATATCAATCCGCAAGCCTTTAACCATGATGTGCCAGTACAAAAATGGAAAACCGCAGGTTTTGCCCAGCCACCAGATAAAACGGTTTTCGCGTGGGTCGAGGAAAGGGAAGGACGGCGTTACTTTGCCATCATAAGCAAATTCCGCCAGCATGACGGTATTGAGCGAGGTGGTCAGTGGGCAGGAGCCATAACCGTCATATTTTTCAATAACTGCCTTAGCATTCATCACGTTAAGGATGTTATCGACCACAATCGGCACTTGCTTACGGACAGCGGCGGCGGTTTTGGCATTGGGTGTTGAGGTGGCATCGCCCAAGCCGAAAATATTGGGGTACTTGTTATGTTGCAAGGTTTTTGGATGCACATCCACCCATCCGGCGGCGTTCGCCAACGGGCTTTGCTTGATGAAATCCGGTGCGCTTTGCGGGGGGGTGACATGGATCATGTCGAAATTTTTCGTAACGGTTGATTTTTTATCGCCTTCTGTGACTTCAAATGTTGCTGTTTTTGCTGTACCATCAATCGCGACTAAATTACTGCTGAAGTTGGTCTTAATCCCATAGTCGGCGACCACTTTATTTAGTGCCTTGGCAAAAAACGGTACGCCAAACATGCCAGGGGTTGCGGTAAAAAATTCGATGCTGAATTTATCCAGGATACCTTTTTTGCGGAAACGGTCGGCAGCAAGGTACATGATTTTTTGCGGCGCACCAGCACATTTGATCGGCATGGGTGGCTGGGTGAACAATGCGATGCCTGATTGCAGGTTTTGTATACATTCCCAAGTGTATTCGACAGTATCAGGAGAATAATTACTGCACACATTATTTTTGCCCAGCGTTTCTTTCAAGCCGCTGATTTTGTCCCAATCCAGTTGCAAACCTGGGCAGACGACCAGGTAGTCGTACGTGACCTTATCGCCGGAACGCAGGGTTACGCTGTTTGCATCCGGTTGGAAAGAGTCAGCATACTCCTTGATCCAGGTAACGCTGGGATGGATGAGGTCTTTTTCTGCTTTTGTCGCCTGTTTTAAGGTATATGCACCGCCGCCGACGATGGTGAAGCCGGGCTGGTAATAGTGTTTTTCAGAAGGCTCGATCAAGCCAATGGCTATCGTTGGGTTTTGCCGACGCATGTTGTTGGCGACAGAAACGCCAGCAGCACCGCCGCCGACGATTAATAGGGTATGGTGTTGAGACATGATTCCTCCAGTGTTTTTTATAGTAGTTTTAATTTATTTTGACCAACCAATTACAAGCCCTTTTTCACCTAAAATTGCTTGCCAGTCAACTGTTTTTATGACGATAGCATCAATGCACTTTCTGCCAAGCCTCATAACCGCCCGCAATAGAAAGCACATTCGTGTAACCCAAGGCTTTCATGCTTAGGGCAGCCAACGATGCACGGCCTCCCGTACGGCAGTAGATCAGCACAGGTTTGCTTTTATCCGCCAATTCTGGGACATTGCCGATCTTGAATTCCAGCACACCGCGCGTCAATAGCACGGCTTTATCAAGATGTCCGGCGGCATACTCGCTTTCTTCGCGGGTGTCGATGACGGTAATATTGCCTTCGGCGATCAGTTGCTTGGCTTTTTCTACATTGACTTCGGTGATCTGCTGTTTGGCAGCGGAAACCATGTCTTGAACGGTAATGCCGCCAGTTTTCGGCATATCACCACCACAGTTGACAATGGGAACGTCTCCTGTTTTTGCGCTTTCCCGTACGCTTTCCCTGTGGGCAACAGCATCCTGCCGTTGCTTTTCTTCCAGGCCGCAAAAGCGGTTGGCTGGTACGGCTTCATCAATCAGCTTGGGTTTAGGCAAGTTAAGGTTATTCATGATCTCAATGAATTGCTCACGGCTTTTGCCTGCCAGTCGTGGATTAGTGGTGCGTTCCTGCATGATATTGCTAACCCAGCGTTGTTGGTAATCATGACCTGGATACACCAAGGTATGATCCGGCAAAGTGAACAGGCGTTGGGTAATGCTGTCGTACTGCACACCAGCATCGCCGCCTTGGAAATCAGTGCGTCCACAACCTCCAATCAATAAGGCATCGCCCGTAAACACGCGGTCGCGCCACAAAAAGGAAATGCTGCCCTTGGTATGTCCTGGCGTGGCGATAACCTTGATCTGTTCGTTGTTGGCAAAAGTAAACACGTCGCCGTCTTTCATCTGGAAATCCGCCGTTTCTGCCCCGCATAATGCGCCTACGCCCGTTTGTGAGCCTAGCTTCTGCCGCAACAAGCCGCTGGCGGTGATGTGGTCGGCATGGACATGGGTTTCCAAGGTATATTTCAGTTTTAACCCCAGTTCTGCCAATAAAGCCAGATAATCGTCGATATGCGTGTTTACTGGATCAATCAATACGGCATCTTTGTTGATAGGGTCGGCAATCAGGTAGGTGTAAGTCCAGGTTTCCTGGTCGAATAATTGTTTGAATATCATGATGTTTCTCCTCGTTGTTGGGCTATTCACACTATTGACACGTGATAGCGCTAATCAGATGGAAATATAAAAGCAAAACGTATGCCAAAATAAACGTGTGTTATTAACACATTGTTATGATTAGGTTATGTGGCAATTTAACCGATTTGTCGGCTGCGTTAAGTGTTTCAATGAAACATATTGGTGTTTCACTAAATCGTTATGAAACAAATGAAACATGATTAAAGGTTTGATTACACTTTTGAAAACAACCTTATTTGTTAAACAGGCGATGTGCGATAAAGCCCAGATAGATAGAAAAAATCATAACAACTGCCTCAAAATTTCCTAAGCCCAATCCGGCAACGGAAGGCCCAGGGCAGTATCCGCTAATCCCCCAGCCTATCCCAAAAATTGCCGCGCCGATAAGCAGCGGTTTATCAATGGCAGGCTTGCTCGATAGGTAAAATCCTTTATCAAATAGCGGTCTTGGACGTTTGAGTATCTTTCTGAAGAAAAGTGTCGTGACGGCAAGCGCACCGACCATAACGAAAATCAAACTGGGATCCCAGTTGCCTGCAAGGTCCAGAAAATTAAGTACCTTATCGGGATTGGTCATTTGGGATAACGCCAAACCAGCACCAAACAGTATGCCACTGATTAACGCGACCATGATTAGTTTCATGCCGATACCTCCAATACATGGCGAATAATGTAAACCGTCAAAAACCCGCTTGCCATGAAGGTTAAAGTGGCGGCAATCGAACGCACGGAAAATCGGGCTATGCCGCATACCGCGTGTCCACTCGTGCAGCCATTGCCCATGCGGGTGCCGAAACCGACTAGGAAACCTCCAAACGCCAGCAGCCAAACCGGAAAGTTTTCGCGTGGCTGATAAAAACCGGGCTTTATCTGATTGAACAAGAATGCGCCGATCACGATGCCCGCCAGGAAAGCGGTACGCCAAAATAATTCTTTTCGGTCAGCGTTCATCATGCCGCCCATGATGCCGCTGACCCCAGCAATCCGCCCGTTGAACAATAACAACAGGGTGGCGGCAAGCCCTATCAGGATGCCGCCTGAAAATGCCGAAAAGGGGGTGAAATTTTCCATGGTGTACCTATTGTTAATCGTTAAAAATAAGCCTTTGGGCATTCCTTACTATTGCGCTTATGAGGTGAATCCACGTTTCATTATACGGGTATGGAGACAATATATTATGGACTGGTCAATGCCCGCATAAATTCAAGCAAATCCGCTTTTTCCTGTTGCGTCAGGTGCAAGGGGAAAATTTTGGTGTCGATAAAACGATTTTTGTCTCCGCCTTTATCGTAATGCTCAACGACTTCCTCCAGAGTTTTCATGCTGCCATCGTGCATATAAGGTGCAGTTAAGGCGATGTTTCTTAACGTAGGGGTCTTGAATTTGCCGATGTCGGAAAGATTTTTGGTGACATTAAAGCGTCCCAATTCAGAACGCTGAAGTGCTGTTAAAGGAAAACCGTCAGGATTTTTGCCTTGGTCAACATAAGCGATCAAATCATCCAAGATGGGCGTTAACTGCTTAAAGCTAACACCTATGTTGTAAAAGCGGTTGTCGGTAAATAAGGCGTTATTCCAGGATATTTCATGGCAGGTTACGCAATTGCCTTTGCGCTTGAATATCCCTAGACCTCGTTCAGCACTCTCCGACAACATTACGTGATTACGACCAAAAAGATGACGGTCGAAGGGCGAACCCCCGGAAATCAAAGTGCGTTCATAACTGGCAATGGCCTTGACCACGTGATCAATCGTTATTTCACTTGCTTTAATGGCAAACACTTTCTTGAATTGCTGGGGGTAATTTGTGTCTTTTTGTACAACATCAACAATGGCTTGATGGTTCTCCAGGCCGTGTTCAATGGGGTTGACAAAAGGGCCTAGGGCTTGGTCTTCCAGGCTCTTGGCTCGTCCATCTAAAAACAGGGTTTCATAAAAGGCCGCATTGACGACGGTAGGGGCATTGCGTGTACCCGTTTGCCCATTTAGCCCTTTAGCTACGGGCAAGCCATCAATGAAGGTTTTATCGGGGTGGTGGCAACTGGCGCAACTTACGGTGCCATCTGAACTGAAGCGGTTGTCGTTAAACAATAGCCTGCCTAACGCTATTTTTTCGGATGTTTGTGGATTATCGGCGGGTATGGGCAAAGGCGGCAAGCCGAGATAAGGATCCGCTAACGCGCAAACCGAAAATACCAGTCCTAATAATAGCTTTAATAAAAATCGCATACAGCCTCCAAAATGCGGAAACCCCTATTCAGTTTAGAAAGAATACGCAAACCCTAACCACACGTTGTTGTTTTTGACACTTTGTTGTTCCGTTGTTAACTTCCTGCTGCCATGTTGCCAACCCAATTTAACGGTTGCCGATTCATCTAATTCATACAAAAGTTCTATCTCGCCCTGATAGACGCTTTCCGAAGCGCGATAATGTTCATCATTGACAAGTCCGCTAGTGAACCCATTTGTTTCATAATCAAAGATAAACACGCTGCTTAACCGTTCCAGCAAACGTATCTTAAGCTCCGCCGAGGCATAGTGGTTGATATAGGAAACATCGTCAGGAAAGTTGATTACCTTTTCGTGTTCAGATAAGCCACGCTCATAGTGATAGCCGAGCAACAATTCTATATCTGGACTAATTGCCCACTCAAGATGCGATCCCAATGTCCAAAACGCGGTGTCACGATGCTGGAATGGCGCATTGTAGTTACGTAAACCATAGCGACCCAGCAAGCGGATGGTCAGATTGTTGGCTATCGGCTGGTCCACATGAATCGACCAGTAATGGTTGGTGAGCTGTTCATCATGTTCTGATTCTTCACCGTTCGCTTGCCTAAAAATATTTTGCCCTAAAAAAAGATCGGGCACAAAGTTGTAATGCAGGCTTATTTTGGTGTCCGTCGCGAATGTTTGGGACAATTGAAATTCGTATAAACCGTGGGTAAATGCCGATTGGCCAGAAAAAACATAGCCACCGGCATCCAATGACAACAGTATTTCACCGAAAGCATCATTACCAGCCCATTCCAGTTCTGCGCTAGGTTCATACACGAAATCCCCGCCTTGGCTGGGTCGGTCAACAGTGGGTTGGGTCGGGTCGTCTTTAAGGGAAAGCCGTCGTGTGACCGAGAACAACGCCACATCGTCGGTGTAAAACGCATTATTGTCGGTTTTCAATGACCATCCTGCGTTCGCATTGTTGCCCACAACCAATATGAACAATATTAAGCCTATATTTTTCAACGAAAAACTTTGAATTTTCATAGCAATGGCTTAGGTTTAATCTCGTAAATTAGGATGACAGTTTTGACAGTTAAAAAGAGCCAGCGGAGACCAAGAAGCCTTGATCCGCTGGCTGAGGCTGTGTGGCTTTAGTACACAGCGAGGATGGAATTAATGTTTTACGTCCGGCATGTCTTGGACAATCAGCACATACGGTTCGCCTAACGGTAGTTTATCTTCGGGCTTTTGGAAATACACGACCTTGCCGTAAGTTTCGTGTACGACCGGCAATAACTTGGCCGTTTCTTCCTTGGTCAAATCAGGGAAGGTGGCGCAAGCCCTGCCCACTTCGGTTTTATGGTAATGCCAGTAATGCTTTTCCTTTTCAGGCAACGAGTTGTACTGGGCCGTGCTGATGATGTACTCAAAACCAATCGGTTTGTCCTGGTCTTTCATGCCGCCTGGGAACATCAGGCAGACTAATGTACCGTCATCGTAAGCCTTGCAGTGATGATGGACAATGGCCTGCAATTTAGGGTCATCCGCACTAAAGACATCGGGTTTTAGATGCCGGATAGCCTGGATGTGCAAGTCGTTAAAACCCAAGGTATTCGGGTGTTCAGTTTGCCTGGGGTTCATGGTGGTATTGTATTTAGGCTGACCTGAAACAGGCATCGCAGCATGGTTATGCGCCGACTCTACTGTAGAGGTTGCCGCCGTTGTCGCGCAACCGCTGGCTAATGCCAGTAAAGCGCTGACGAATAATAATCTTAATTTCATTTGGATCCTCCCAAAAAGTGTGTAATTGTTGTTATGACGAGCCAGAATTATTGACTGTCATTAATTACTAAGCTAAAATCGTGCCAACATAATATAATGCGCGTTACCTATCTGTTTTTTATAGAGTATTTATATAGTTTCAATAATAGTTGTACAAATTGTATGTTTCATATATTGTTCCAATGAAACTTAAATATGGCTCAGTGAGACGATTATGAAACAAACAAGACAGGCGGAGACATTTTGTAGGCACCATACCGAATGGTTGGGGCAGTTCGATAACGCGACGCTGTTATCGACAATGCTTAATCTTTGTAAATCATCAGCCCTATACATTGTCGATAAAAATCAACAAGTGCTTTACTGGAGCTTAGGGTTGGAAATACTATCAGGCTTACGACAGGAGGACGTGGTTGGTAAAACGTGTCTGCAAGAATGCGCCATTGTTGATGCCAGTGGCGATGAAGGACGGCTTATAAGGCTATCCCAAGCGAATGGTGGCACTATCGAACTAAGAAAAATAGCCCAGGTTTTAAATGATAAGTCCGGGATATTTGCTGGCGGCATAGGCTTGCTCGCCGCACCCTCAGAATCAGCATCAACTGTTTTTTTGCCCAAAGCACCGAGTACATTAAAGCAAAACTTCCACGGCCTCTTAAGCCGTTCACCGGCTATGCAGGATGTTTTCCAGATTATCCAAAATGCCGCAGAAACAGAAGCCACCGTGCTGGTTAGGGGGGAAAGCGGTTCCGGCAAGGAACTGGTTGCCAAAGCCATCCACACATTGAGTTCGCGCCGTAC
Source organism: Methylomagnum ishizawai (assembly GCA_945861705.1). Classification (GTDB taxonomy): domain Bacteria; phylum Pseudomonadota; class Gammaproteobacteria; order Methylococcales; family Methylomonadaceae; genus Methyloglobulus. Next base: position 47,116 of record CAMAVM010000007.1, read on the forward strand.
GGCACCTTTTTTGGCGATCAATTGCGCGGCATTATCCAGCAACCTGCTGGAAAGCGAATTATTCGGCCATGTGCGCGGGGCTTTCACGGGCGCGATAAAAGACCACGACGGCTTATTTCAACGCGCCAACGGCGGGACATTGTTTTTGGATGAAGTGGCAGAACTGCCATTGGAATTACAGGCCAAATTGCTCAGGGTATTACAGGAAAGGAACTATATCCCGGTAGGCGGAAACCGTAGCATTGACGTGGATGTCAGGATTGTTGCGGCAACTCACCGCTCATTAAGGGAAGAAGTGAAAAACGGGCATTTCCGCGAAGATTTGATGTACAGGTTGCGGGTCGTCCCCATTTTCCTGCCACCGCTCAGGGAACGCAGGGAAGATATTAGCCTGCTGATTTGGCATTTCATTGACCAGCACAATGACCAACGGGTTCGTATAATCGAAAAAATCGACCCTGATGCGATGCGTGTGCTGCTTGACTACCGATGGTCTGGTAATATCAGGGAACTCCACAATGTCGTGGAATACGCCTTTGCTGTGGGGAGGGGCGCGACTTTGCGCTTATCGGAACTACCCCCCGAATTCAGGGAACCAAAATCACAAGGGTTCACGTATTCACCCCATAAGGTAGCTGCCAAATTAAATCCCGAAGATGAGGAATCCGCTATCAAACAAGCCCTGGAGCAAAGCCGTGGCAAAGCGGGCGAAGCCGCGAATCTTTTGGGCATGAGCCGGGCGACTTTTTGGCGCAAGCGGAAACATTATGGAATTTGATTTGCTCATAGTTACCTAAAGATGTAATGCTATTGATTTTCGTTTAATTCACTGTTGTGCAAAGAATAAGTGAAATAAACGATTAAGCCGATAACCAGCCAAATCACAAAGCGTAGCCAGGTGAGGGCGGGTAAAAATAGCATGAGACCACCGCAAGACAACATGCCCAATACGGGAAATAATGGGCTAAATGGTGAACGAAACGGTCTGGGCAACTCCGGTTGGGTGATGCGTAAAATGATTACGCCCAGGCAGACGAAGGCAAAAGCTGCCAATGTACCAATGTTGACTAACTCGGCGAGATCACCCAGCGGCATTAATCCTGCTATCAGCGACATAATAATGCCGCACAGCACAATAATACGCACAGGTGTTTGGGTGGTTGGGTTGACCTTGCTGAAAAACGCTGACAGCAAACCATCACGCGACATGGCGAAGACAATACGCGTTAAGCCATAGTACAGTACCAGCATTACAGTGGTTAATCCTGAAATCACGCCTGTAGAAATCAGGGCAGAAGCCCAATTAAAACCAATTAAGCTGAGGGCATGAGCGACGGGCGATTCAACGTTGAGCTGGGAATAATGCACAACGCCGGTCAGCAAACCGGCAACCAGGATATAAACCACCGTGCAAAACACCAATGAGGTGATAATACCAAAGGGCAAATCGCGTTGCGGATTTTTGGCTTCCTCAGCCGCCGTCGAAACCGCATCAAAGCCGACGTAAGCAAAAAATACCATGGAAGCCCCAGCCAACACGCCTGTCGTCTTGCCGTCGGGCAGGGTCTGAAACCAGCCGAATGGCATAAACGGCTGCCAGTTTTCTGGGTGTACGTTAAATACCGCAACACCTATAAAAATGCTGATAGTAATCAATTTAACGCACACCATCGCATTATTGGCTTTGGCGCTTTGTTTTACACCGATGATAAGCAAGCCCATCAATATCAAGATGATAAGGCTTGCTGGTAGATTGATGATGCCGCCCAGCTTGGGGGCTTTGGTCAAGGCTTCTGGCAAAGGTATGGCTATTGCTGATAAGGCTTTGTTCAGATAGCTAGCCCAGCCATTTGCGACCGCAGCGACCGCTATGCCGTATTCCAGTAGTAAATCCCAACCGATAATGAAGGCGAACAGCTCGCCAAATGCCGCGTAAGTGTAGCCATAAGCACTGCCGCAACCGCCGATGGCTGCGGATAGTTCGGCATAAGATAAGGCTGCAAAGATACACGCAAACCCCGCAATGATGAACGATAACACGACGGCAGGCCCAGCTTGGGTAGCGGCGGCAATGCCCGTCAACACGAAAATACCTGTGCCGATGATGGCACCTACGCCGAGGAAAGTCAGATCCCAGGCGGACAAGCAGCGATTAAGACTTTGCTCGGATTCATCGTAAGACTGAACTCGTTTGGTGCGAAATATTGGTAGTGCCATAGCGGTTGGTTTCATCCTATCGACTAATTGCTTGGAAAGAACGTAGATTAACTGTTATGGAGATTATAGCCTTAGGTTTTGTTGGATGGCGAAAAACAGTCCATATTTAAGTCAGCCCACTTTGGGCGACAGTATTAGGCGTGGACTTAAGCTCCAGCTAGCCTTAGAATTGACCTCAAAGGACTAGTCTGGCTTAATGAGCAACGGTTACCTGCTCGACAAAAACATCAACCCACGAGGCTTTAACATAATGAATGCAATTAAAATACTGTTCCAATTAGTAATAATCAGTTTCGCATCAGCAAGCACGCTCGCTTACGCAGAAAACAACGAACAAGTAAAAGCGGCAATCGAGCAAACCGTCGCTAAATTAGAACAAGCCGTAGCCGCCGTGGATAAAGGCGAAGATGCCAAAGCCATTGTCGAAATGGTGCTAGAAGCCAAGCAATTACAAAAACCTATCTCCACATCTGATCCGAAAGTTTCAATAAAGAAAGCCCAAGGCAGCAACAAATTGGGGCAAGCACGTACCGCCCTTAACGATGGTGACCTGAAAAGTGGCGGGGAATTGGTAAAAGGCGCATTAGCTGACTATAAAGAAGTTAAAGAAAAATATAACGCGACGCATTGATGCGGTAAATCGAAAGTGTTTGAAAGTTGATTAAATTGATTTTTATAGTATGTTTAACAGGACATAGTGTTGAATGGCTCACCACTTTCCGAATTAATCATTGTAAAACTTGAGAATAGTTAATGCCTGCAATCGAAGAAGAAGTGCCATCACCCTGCAACGATAACTGCGTTATGAACGATGATGATATTTGCATAGGTTGTTATCGATCTTTCATTGAAGTGGTGAAATGGCCGAAAGCAGATAAGGATACGCGGCTACAGTATTTGAAAAATATAGAAGAACGCCGAAAAAATTACGAAGCCCAAGGGTGAGGGTAGTTAGCCTAACAGCCGTTATAGTTAAAGATAAGGGCTTAACCGATGACAAAACGTCAGCTGTTACGCCCTGTTAAACCATTGATATAAAGCCATAAAAGTATCATTTGCTGCGGCTATTACCTCAGGTATTTGGTTACTATCATCCGCAAATTGGCTGCCCATGAAAGCTTGGAAGCTTTTCCATTCAAAGCCAACATTCTCCCCATAGCACGTGTAATAATTCAATTTATCGACAATGGCATCACCAAAATGCTCCTTGAGCTGTTTGGAAATTATCCGACCACCTAAAACCGATCCTTCCAGCACATAAAACGCACCCATTTGCCGAGCAAATGAAGAGAGTTGTGGTAATTCGGCACAGCGACGAATCTTCGCTATTTCTGCTTCAGTTTCGCCGAATGTGGCTATGTCTCTTGCTAACAAGCCAGTTTTTACTTTATGACCTAATACCAATTGGTGAGCTTCAGCAAGGTCATCAAACAGCATCGGTTCAAGCGCAGCATGAAAGCCATAAAACAAGCACAGCAATTGCTTATATTCCGGCATTGCGTAATCTGGCGAGAACAGCCTAATAAAACTGTTAGTGCGTTCTAATTGCCTATGGGCAGTAGCGGTTTCTGCCTTAAGCAGGGACATAATCAGCGGCGGTTGTTCTCCCCTAGCTGTTTCATGGGTACGAACGCTTTGATTTAGGTTCATGTTGTAATTATTGGTTGAATTTTTAGAGATTCTCTTATAAGGCTTTTTGGCAATGTGAGGGTGTGGAAGCCACATAAAATAATGAAAACACATGCAGTAATGGTTTAAGGTTAGACGATTATCCAATCTTTGCAAAAATATAAAAATAGCAGGCAGTACGATAAAATTTTTGTTTGGTTGGTAAAATAGAAGTTATAAGTCTACCCTTCACGGGTACTGTAGCCCTATCTTGTGAATCGTAGTGATTGCCTTTTAACATAAAAGAGTTGTTTCTGTGAAAAACCAGTGTGATATTCAAAAAACACCTATTTTGCGAGATTTACGGACGGTATTCTCATGAACCCAAAGACATACGAATTTAACCCCCTGCTAGAAGAAGAGTTACGGACGAGAGCCGAGGCGCAATTCGCACTCGCTGAAGCCTCAAATAAGCCGGTCTGGGTTCACGTTGCAACGGAACTCTTGAACGAACTACATGTACAGCAAAAAGAACTGCAAATGCAATACCAGGAATTACTGCGGACGCAGGCAGCTCTTGAAGTCTCGCATAGCTATTATGTCGAACTGTACGATTTTGCCCCAGTGGGCTATCTCACGCTCAACGCAAAAGGCATGATTGCTAAAATTAATCTAACCGCTGCCAAATTGCTCGGAATGGATCGTAAGCTGCTTATCAATCGACGTTTTGAGCAGTTTGTTGCTGATGATTATAAAGCGCATTGGCAGCAATATTGTCTTCACGCAATGCAAGAAGAGGGAAATAAATATTGTGAACTGGCACTCCACAATAAAGGCAGCACCGCCCTATACGTCCGTCTTGATTGCATGTGTATTAACTCGGTTGATGCGGGTATCCAAATGCGCGTTATGCTCTCTGACATTACCCAAAACAAGCAAGCAGAGGAAAAACAGCGTATTGCGGCGGTAGCGTTTGAAACCCAGGATGGCATTATAGTGACCGATGCAAACAAGCTCATCTTGCAAGTGAACCAAGCATTTAGCCGCATTACGGGTTATAGCGCCGAAGCTGCAATAGGTAAGCCCCCAGCTTTGCTCAATTCTGATCTGCACGACGAAGACTTTTATCGGGCGTTGTGGGCATCGGTTGCAAACAATGGTTATTGGCAAGGTGAAATCTGGACGAAGCAAAAGAATGGCGAAGTATTCCCAATTTGGCTGACCATCACCGCCGTTACCGATGCAGAAGACTTGATTACGCATTTTGTAGGCGCATTTACCGACATCACCGCTCAGAAGCAAGCTGAGAGAATCTTGCTTGATGCTCGTGAACGCTTGGAAAATCAAGTTGTTACAAACAAAGAAGAGCTTCAAAAGGTTAAGACAGAAACGGTGGAGGTTAATTCTGCGCTTAATATTCTCCTTAAACACCGAGAAACGGATAAATCTGAAGCCCAAATTGCGCTCTCACAAGGCGTTGCAGAAACCATCTTACCGTTCCTGAAGTTATTGAAAGCGGCGGATACTGGTCGGATTCAATCCACTCGGCTTGTCGATATTATTGAAAACAATCTCAATCAGCTAACGAAATCATTTGGGTCGGCTGAAAATAATCTCCCTTCCGTGTACCTGCAATTAACCCGCGTCGAGATTCAGGTGGCATCATTAGTTAGACAGGGACTATCCACAAAAGCAATTGCTACGACCTTAAATCTATCTTCAGAAACCATAAACAACCACAGAAAGCATATCCGCAAGAAATTAAAATTGGATGGTAAAGCCAATAACCTGCACAGCTATTTGCTGTCGTTGACTGAATAAGCAACACAAGGCAGTCCAACGTTTTTTTGAGTTCACCCTCCTAAGTAAGCGGTAAAAAATCATGCCGCCGCTAAAACCCAGTCTCGTCATTCTGCTTGCCTAATTTAATATATAGCCCGATAGAATTCATGATGGCAGGCATGTTGCAAGGTGTATTTTCCACGATTAGTGGGCATGACTTAAGTTGCTTACAAGTGAGTTATGAAAGCACTGGCACTGAGACCAGTGAATTTCTGATTAGCGCCAAGGCTCGAATTGATTCCTTCGAACAATCCGGTTTCGCGCAAGAGTTAACTCCCGATGAAGCATTGGCAAGACTGCGCTTTACCTGATAACAATCTTTTCCCGAAAGAATATACCGTACTTGAGCTTTTAAGAGAAAGCTCGACCAGCAGTGTTCTGATAGGTATCGATGAAAAAACAGGCTACAAGGTAATCATCAAGTGTTTTAAACAACATGCGAAAGGTGCTTATTTGCGGGAAATAGGTGCCGCTTATGACATGAAACACCATCATTTGGTGCGTTGCTTAAACACCTTTCATCGGACTGACGGTGAGTCCTGCTTGGTTTATGAGTATCTTTCCGGCGGTAGTTTGTCTGATTACCTTGCAAGCCGTGGGAATCTGAGTATTGACTTGGTTTTTCGTTGCTTGCACGATATTTCAGCGGCGCTGATTTACCTACATGCGCTTAATCGTATCCATTGCGATATTAAGCCGGAAAATATTTTTTTGCGACCTACGTCGGATGGTCAATTTGAGTATGTTTTGGGCGATTTGGGCGCCGCCTGTTTTCTGCGTGAAGCTCAAGAAGGGCATCATGTTACCGGAACGCCAGCCTATATAGCACCTGAACGAATTCGTAGCCAGTTTTTTTTTAACAGCGACTTATACAGCCTAGGTATTGTTGCTTTCGAGCTATGTACCGGTTACCGACCCTTTACAGGTAATGTTGAGGAAATTACCCAAGCAAATTTAGCCCAAATACCTTCTCTTGAAGCCATCAAATATCAACCTTTACGGGATTTGATAGATCATTTATTGACAAAATCCCCCCAAAAAAGAATTGAAACCGCCAGTTTGGCTTATGCCTATTTAAGCAAGTTGCAAAAACAATTTGTCGATGCACGTTCTGAGCAACAGTTCACTCCGTTACAACGGCTAGAGGCTAAAGTACGGCAATTAAATTTGCCCCTGGAAGACAATGTGTTGGGGCTTAACTGTTTTCACGTGGCGGGACGGGTGTACGTAGCTCTGACCTATGCAGCGTATACGGATATAATCGATCTACAATTTCCAAATCATGTGCTGAAAACCCTGACGAATACACATTCCATTCAGGTCACTGGCGCGGCGACACTCGTGTATGCAACGCCTACCCGTATTCAACAGCTTGATTTGAATACGATGGCTACGACGACATTGCTAGATAAAGTCAATGGACCTAAGAATTTTCATTATCATAACAATAGGTTAGTGTTTACGGATGATTTTAATGTTTGTTATCACAACTTAAAAAATGGCACTAATTTTAGTTTTCGCTCGCCATCCTATCTTTTTGATCCAGAAATATGCCTGTTTGAAACGGAATCATTTTGTATGAGTGAAGGCTTGGCTAACGATAAGCTGGTCAAGCGCGATGGTGCGGGTGCAGTAACGTTTAATTGGGTATTGGATGGTCCTTTGTTAGCGATGACGCGATCTAATGACATTGTCCTTGGTGTTACCTTGAATGTTAAAGACCACAATAAATATTCGATCTGGCGTTTGAACGAGACCGAGGAAGCAAAAAAAACCATATTATCCGATCAAATCAAACAAATCAGTTGTATTGGTAATGCGGTATATTGGCTAACGCAAGAGACCAAGTTATATTGTTGTGGTGTAGACTTACAACAAAAATTGCTCGGAAATTTTACCCAAACAAGCACACATTTCGCGGTATCGTTTGACGGTTTATATACCGTGATGCTGGATTTAGTAACCCGAAATCAAGCGGTAATCACACAATTCAATAACGGGGAGTCATAAATGTCCACAACAAGACCCATTCATTGCCTATTTTATTCACATGTCTGGACAATTTATCAGCTAGAAGCGTTAGGGTTGATAAAAACCGAGGATGAAATGCTTCTGGAGCTGGGATTGGGATCGCGGTTCGCCGATGTCTTTGGCAGGCACGAGAAACGTAGAGGCTTAGTCAGATTGCTAAGACCGGGAATGAATCTGCACATGCTGGCCTATCAACCCCAGAGCTTAAATGTTCCTATCATTCTAGCCGCCAATCCACCCACAACAATGGATTCGCTGATTGCAGCATTGTCGTTAGTTGCTACCGTGGATAGTCCTATTGAGAAGGTGACGGCATTAGTTCACATCAACGACGGCGCATTATTTGCCGATGCTTACCCCTTAATGACTGATTTTTCTATCGTTTGGGATGTCGTCGATTTTCCAAATGCCGCATTGCAGACATTGACTGAAGCTTTAGTTAAACAGCAATGTTTAAGTCAGAATACCTGGAAAGGTTTTCACCTGTGCAATCATCCTGACAGACAATTACCTGAAAGTAAGACGCGTGAGTCAATGCTACGTAATGTACTAAATGATTTTCCCGTTCTGAATCTTGCCTAACATTGTGCGCTATACCTACAAGGAAAGCATCTACATATCGAGCTTGCCGTCTCTTCAAGAGCTAGAGCGTCAGCACAGCATTGCACATGTACAATATTGGATCAATGTATCAGGCATAGATATTCACCAAATCTATCCTGAGCCAAACCTATTGGCATATACCATTTCGCAGTTTGATTTTGCCGATGTTTTTACCGATGGGGAGAAACTGACTGACTTTTCCAAGCTCGAACAATTTGACATTAAACAGTATAAGAATGTTTCAGAGCTGAAACACCGCAACGCATTATTGGCGGCTGTCAAAATGCTAATCACGCAACTTGAAAACGAGAGTTCAACCAGTATTTTCTGCCATCGTGGATTGGCGCGATCCCCGCTGGTTGCGGCTTCTGCCTTAAATTATGTCCATAACGAAACTTTGGCTCAGTCCATAGCAAGAGTGCATCTTATCCACCCGCCCGCCTACTTCACCGACATCAGTATATCGGCATTGCTATGGTGTAAAGAGCAATTGCGAAAACCCGCCTACACCGAATAATCCAAAAGTGCCATTTCCCTTAGGAAGAAGGTTGAGATGAGGGGCTTTTAAGAGCTTATATTATGGTTTTTCAGACCCTTATAGAAAAGACAGTGGCAGTTTTTGACGGGTTATCATGTCAACAACTTGAATTACCTAATCAATTTTCCAGGATTGAACGCCATGAACAAGACGGTGTTTTAACCATTGAGAATCATTTTTTCCAGATCGGTGATGTTGGGCAATTACGCATTGCCCACACTCATGCCCCCAAAATCAACATTATGGCGGTATTCTTTTTTCCAGAATGCGCTTATCAATTACCCGTATACAGCATGGAGTTCGTGCTGTTAGGGCAAAAGCCGATCATCGCCCTTATGGATACTGTGTGCTTAATCCAGCCAATGACAACTTCGGCTGTAGTTAAAGAGTTTATGGATTTTGCACACACGAATTACCCGGATTTTAGTCAAGGTGAAGCGCTTCCTCAATGGTTTGATGAATGCCGGTCAGGGCAGGAGTTTTTTATCAGACCACGCGAAATTAGTGAGTTTTCGGCGTTAGGTGAGATACATTTAACGCTGGTTGGGCATTTAACCAATTTGTTTCAGAATGCTGAAATATTCGATAAAAAAACGGCGGCTTTACACAAAACCAATCTGGAAAACTACAAGCATCATCATAAAATCAATTCGCCAGGAACTCGGTTAATGAATCGTAGTTTTGGTGAAGAATGGACGAACGAATATTTAACAGTTTATTTATTCGTTTGAGGCTAAAAAGTGGTTGAACTTCCCATAATTATTAGCACTCTTAGTAATCGAGTGCTAAAATTATGGCATATCTTAACTTTTTGGAGTTGTTGATGAGTGATGCGATTACATTGCCCGTGAATTTATCGGTTGGTACGTTTGATGCGTATTTGAATGTCGTTAGGCAAATGCCTAAATTGACACCTGAGCAAGAACGCGAGCTGGCGATTAGATTCAGAGACAATGGCGATTTGGCGGCGGCGCGTGAGCTGGTTATGGCAAACTTGCGCTTTGTCGTTCATGTTGCCCGTGGATACAGCGGTTATGGTCTGTCCATGCCGGATATTATCCAGGAAGGCAATGTCGGCTTGATGAAGGCTGTCAAACGCTTCGATCCTGAAATGGGTGTGCGTTTGGTGTCGTTTGCGGTGCATTGGATCAAAGCAGAAATCCATGAATTCGTCATCAAAAATTGGGGCATCGTCAAGATTGCTACAACCAAAGCGCAACGTAAGCTGTTCTTTAATCTACGTAAATCCAAGAAGGATTTAGGTTGGTTATCAAACGATCAAGCAGAAGCGATTGCCACTGACCTGAATGTTGAAGTCAGTGCCGTTTTCGAAATGGAAAAGCGTTTGGGTAGCAGGGATACGTCTTATGACATGCCGGTGGATGAGAAATCCGAAGAAACGTATGTTGAACCAGCCAGCTATTTATACCAGCAAAATGATGATCCAGCGGTCATGCTGGAAAATGCCGAATGGCGAGGGCATGAGCAGAAATTGCTATCTAAAGCATTGGGTGGATTGGATGAACGCAGTCTGGATATTGTATCTAGCCGTTGGTTAGCCGAAGAAAAGGCAACGCTGCATGAACTCGCCGAACGCCATCAAGTGTCTGCCGAAAGAATCAGGCAATTGGAACAGAATGCCATGAAAAAATTGCGGGAAGCGGTGGTTTTTGCGGCTTGATAGTTTCAAGTTAATCATTACAAAGGCTTAGGGCGAAAGTCCTAAGCCTTTTTTATTACCATTAAATTAACATCTAATGATAGATATTGGAGTGCAAAGCAATCTTTGCCAGTGTGGAGCAAGCGCAAAGCTTACTTTGCACTCCTTAACTGTGGGATTAGGAGGTTTAAGCCGGATTCATTAACCCCAATAGCACATGGGCGCGTTCTGCGGCTTCAAGTCCTAGCGCAGTCAAATAACCGCCGTCTTCCAGTGTTACCAGACCTTTGTTAAAAAGCCGCCGAGTCGCCTCGATAGTCGTTGGTGCTGCCGTTGTGTGGACTTTTATTCCTTCCAGTGTCGTGGTCAGTTTATAGCGAACGAGGATGTTGAGTTCTTCTAGGTTGTCTTGGGTAAATTGCATGTGTGACCTCAGCTATAGTTGATCGGTGCAGACTATAAAAGCTATCTGCTACTGACAATAATATATTGGATATGCAGTTAGTCGTAGAATTATTTGAGGAAATAGTCGATTAGCTTGATAACCGATGTTGCCACTCCGTAATCCGTGCTTTCAAAGCCGCTAAATTTACGGTAGTTAACTGACGTTGTTTTAGCAATTGTTTTCCCGCAACCCACACATCGGTAACTTGTTGTCTGCTAGCGGCATAAACGATTTGCGAAATTGGGCAATATAGGGGTTGCGTTTCCAGGTGATCTAAATCGATGGCGATAACATCGGCGGATTTGCCGATAGTCAATGAGCCTGTTTCGTGTTCCAGTCCAAGGGCTTTCGCACCATTAATAGTTGCCATACGCAAGGCGGTCATGGCGGGAACGCTACTGGCATCCTGGGCGACGGCTTTGGCAAGCAGGGCGGCAGTCCGCATTTCTCCCATCATATCCAAGTCATTATTGCTGGCTGCGCCATCAGTGCCTAATGCCACATTAATACCAGCGTTAAGGCACTGGGCAATTGGGCAAAAGCCGCTGGCGAGCTTTAGATTAGATTCTGGGCAATGGACGATATGGGCACCGGATTCGGCAACCAGGCTGATTTCGCCGTCTGTCAGTTGTGTCATGTGGACTGCGATAAAGGACGGGTTGAGCAGCCCAAGGTTATTTAGCCTTTGCAAAGGCCGTTGCCCAGTATTCGCTTGCGCTTGTTCGACTTCATGCAAGGTTTCATGGACGTGCATATTAATGGGTATTTCAAGTTCGTCCGCCAGCGTCCTGATTTTTTGTAAAGGGTCGTCGGAAACAGTATAAGGCGCATGAGGTGCAAAAGAGGTTGTGATGAGTGGTTGGTGACGAAACTGGTCGTGAACTTCTAGACCTTTTGCGATATAGGCGGCGCTGTTCTCCGCCCAAACCGTTGGAAAGTCGATCACAATCAAGCCCACACAGGCACGAATGCCATGTTGTATGGCTTGTTGAGCCGTCACATCGGGAAAAAAGTACATGTCATTGAAGCACGTCGTCCCACCCAGTAGCATTTCGGCAATCGCCAAATCAGTGCCATCCCTTACAAAAGCATCGCTCATCCATTTTTGTTCCAGCGGCCAGATATGGTTTTGCAGCCAGTCCATCAATGGCAAGTCGTCGGCAATGCCACGCATTAAAGTCATTGCTGCGTGGGTATGACAGTTAATGAATCCAGGTAGTAGGGCGTGTGAGCTAAGGTTTTCTGTGGTTGTACCTTGATACTTATGCTTGGCGACATCCGTGGGTACTAGGTCGATAATCCGACCCTTATCAATGACTAGGCTATGGTATTCGTAGGTTACGGATTCCGGTTCAACGGGTATAATCCAGCGGGCGTGGATAAGGGTATCGACGATCATGATAGTTTCCAGATTTAGATAGTGAATTATAACTTTATAGCCTGAGTTCTTATAAACAAATGACAAATAAACCTGCTGGCGTACAAGCCCTGCATTGGACAGGACATTCCTTAAAAGTACTGGATCAACGGCAGTTACCCGAAAAAATCTTTTATGATGAATATACCGATGCCCAAGGCGTTACCGAAGCCATCGCCACCATGCGTGTACGTGGCGCACCTGCTATAGGGATTGCCGCCGCTTATGGTGTAGTGCTTTCTTCTTATCAGCATTATTCCCAATCGGTAGATAACTGGCGGCAGCATGTTCTAGCGGATATTGAGCTGCTTGCAGAATCACGACCGACAGCAGTAAATTTATTTTGGGCTTTAAATCAGGTGAAAGACATTTTAGACAAGCAGAAAACTGATCCTCGAACAGCCATTCTTGCTTGTGCGGAAAAGATCCATACCGACGATATAGCCGCCAATTACAAAATGGGTGAATTGGGGGCGGATATTTTGGCGAATGCAAAAGGTATCCTAACGCACTGCAATACAGGAGCGTTGGCAACGGGGGGTTACGGCACTGCGTTAGGCGTGATAAGAAGCGTGTATGCACGGAATCCCGTCAAAATATATGCTGGCGAGACCCGCCCCTGGTTGCAAGGGGTCAGATTAACCGTATGGGAATTAGCGCAAGATGAAATTCCTGTAACCTTGATTGCCGATTCAGCCGCAGCTTGGTTAATGAAATCGGGAGTAATCGACTGGGTGATCGTGGGTGCTGACCGCATTGCGCTGAATGGCGATGTCGCTAATAAAATCGGTACGTATTCACTGGCTGTGCTGGCTAAACAGCATGGCGTTAAAGTGATGGTGGTCGCGCCGACATCGACAATCGATGGCAGCATGAAAAGCGGTGCTGAAATTGAAATAGAGCAGCGCCAGCAAAGCGAATTGTTACCCGCTTGTTATAAGGATAATGCTTTTGTAAGCGCGTGGAATCCCGTTTTTGATGTCACTCCGGCGGAATTGATTACAGCGATTGTGACTGAACGGGGAGTAGTTTTGAATCCTGTTGAGGGTGGAGTGGGTGGGCTGATAAAATCCTGACACATTGTTCGGTTGTCGGGACTAAACATGTCCCCGATTACTCAACGTCAGAAATCACTAGCTCAGTAACTAAGGCTAGAGCGTACGGCAATCTGAGTTGCATGACGTGCCGGCCAATAAGAAGCTAGCAATACCAGCACACTTACCAGCCCTAACCAAAGCCATACGGCAATTATGGAAAAAGTAAAATCGAGCTGTATGCCTAACATAATTTCACCCAATTTCCTGGAAAGCGGTTCAGCCAGCAAATAAGCAATTGGAATGCTGAGAAGCCAAGCCATGATGCCATGAAAAAAACCTTCCAGCATAAACAGCTTAAAAATCGCCCCTGAGCTTGAGCCAATGGCGCGAAGTACGCCGATCTCGCGTGTACGTTGCAACACGCCGATAGCCAACGTGCCAGACAACCCGATTGCACCGACTGCGGCAATTAAGCTGGCTAATCCCAATAGCATACTGGTGATTGGTCGGAATTGATTTTTGGCGTAGTTCCGTTGTTCCAGTTTGGCGATGGTGGTGTAAAAATCCAGTTTAATGTGTTGATCCTGAAAGGTTTGTTTTAAGGCATCGGCATAAGTGTTTTCTTCAACCAGAGAGTTAACATTAGCCGAAACCAGAGCAAATGAGCTGTTTTGGTTGTTCTTTGTAAGTGTTTGGACAGTGCTTAAAGGCGCATATACTGGTTCTACCGAATAACCAGAGCCTATAAACCAGCGGTATAATCCGATGACTTGCCATTCGCTACTTACTCGCCCAAATAGATTTACCTTAAGGGTATCGCCGACTTGAATGCCGTTAATTGCCGCGGTTTCAGCATTAAGTACCAGCACTTTTTGATTTTCATCACTGTTTTCAAACCAGCGTCCGGCGACAATAAGTGGTTGGTACATCGCCGTATTAACTGGCAAGGCTATGATTTGTGCGCCTAAACTGCCCGTTTGGTGAAGTAGCTTGTCATTTTGCGTTAGTTCGGCAGGTATCCTGTTCCAAAACTCCATGCCTGTGGATTGTGGTACGGTACTGATCAGCTCTTTAACTACAGTCGTAGGTTGATCGGCGCTAAAACCCAGGCGAACGGCAAATCGACTACGTGCCAGCTCGTTATCCAACGTTAGGTTGACGGATTCTATTAAGCTGATAATTACAATAAATAAAACGCCAGCAATAACCAGTACACTTTGCGTCCATAGCAAACGTGCTTTACGGCGAAATAAATTGCCTAAGGAGACTGCATAAAGTGTTGGTAAGGTGCTGAATATTTTAGCCTCAAGCCATCTGTCGAAGCGGTTACTGGCAAAGTCGACTCCCAGTCCGTAACTGGCGATAGCCTTGCGAACCGACATGGATGCACCACGCCAGATAGGCCATAAGGAAGCTAATAAGGGTGCAAGCAAGCCACCTGCGATCATCAGCCACAAAGTACGAGATGAATATTCAAAACCATTCATTTCGATATTGAACAAGTCCAGTAACCAGCGGCTACTGAAATAAGCACCTAGCAAACTCAGAGGCACTGCTATGGCAATGGCGAGCAAAGCTAAAATCAATACAACACTCAAGTAAATGCCTGCAATGGTCGAACGCCGCGCACCAATTGATTTCATGATGCCAATCTGGTCAGTTTGTTGGGTAATCAAAGCCGCGATAGTGTTAAGGATTAACACCGAGCTTAAGGCTAAAGATGCCCAGGCCATGATCGTTAAAATTAAATTTATGCCGGAAAAAAACGGCCTACCCCAATGTTGCTCAGGGTTTTGTAATAAGGTCGCGTTAACGCCTAATCCCAAAACGCTTAATTTTGCGCGGATTTCGCCCGCAATCAAACGCGCTTTTCCCTCGCTATAAGGCTGCGTTACCTGAACCAATAATTGCCGGAAAGTGTGGGGATTGATACCAAAAGCAACGGCTGTTTCAGGCGAGATAAAAAAATGCAACTGCCCACCAAAAGGTGGCGGTTTGACAAAAGGGTGACGGATAATGCCATCGACAGCAAACGCCTGTGGGCCAGTTGCTGTTTCAAACAAGATTTCGTCACCTAAATTAATCCCTGCGGATTTTGCCGATAAGCGTTCCACTGCTAGTGCGTTTTCATGCGGCCAGTGTCCTGATAACAAAGTCAGTAAGTCATATTTCTGCGCCTGATAATCAGGGCGAAATATCGCCGTACCCGTTTGCCATTGCTTGTTATCGGGCGTTTTAAATCGTACAGTAAATTGCGTAAGCGTATCAACATTGGCGACACCGCTAATCGCTTTGATTTGTTCTGCGACAGTAAAATCAGCATCGGTTTTAAGGATTAAATTAATGTGCGAAGGCTGGGATGATTTGTGTGAAGCATCCATCTTGCTCAGTTGAAGATCGATCATTCCCAATAGGGTGCCGACCACGAATATGCCTATGGCAATACTGCTTATTGCCAGCAAAGTGCGGGATTTATGGGCAAGCAGGTCTGCGCTGATTTTGTGCCAAAAACTATTCAAGGGCTTAGATAGTCCGTGCAGTCTTCAAATCATCATGGATGCGCCCAGAATGAATGGCAATGCGGCGTGATGCCGATTCCGCCAATGCTTCATTATGGGTGACCATCACCAAGGTCTTGCCTTGCCGATTTAGCTCTGAAAACAACGCAAATACCGCATCGGCAGTTTCAGAATCAAGATTCCCGGTAGGTTCGTCGGCGACTATCAATTGCGGGTCATTTGCCAATGCCCGTGCAATGGCAGCACGTTGTTGTTGTCCGCCAGAAACTTGGCTGGGTAGTTGCTGTGCTTGATCGGATAAGCCCACCAAATCCAGCAAATACCTTGCTCTTTCCAAACGTTGGCGTTTAGGTTTGTTTGCTACGAAGTCCATAGGCAGGATGATGTTTTGCAATAAGTTTAACGACGGCAGTAATTGAAAAAATTGGAAAACAATCCCAACGTTAGCGCCTCGCCATACCGATAATTGCTCTTCCTTTAGTTTGTGTAATGGGCTACCGCAGATATCCACTTGTCCTTGCGTGGGGCGATCAATTCCTGTCAATAAATTCAATAAAGTCGATTTGCCGTTGCCAGACGGCCCCACAATAGCGACAAATTCACCTGCGCTAATGTTCAAGGAAATATCGAATAAAACGGGCTGACTGATTTGCCCATTCATGTAAGATTTAGAGACATTTTTGAGATTTATGATGTGGGGCATGTGCAGAGATTATTAGATAAATAATACAGTTGTGCGATAAACCTTTAGATTCTATCATGTAGCTTCTTTACAAAATACTGTGCTTCTCTTACAAGGCACACAACACGTCATGCCATAATAAATGGAGATATTAAGTGAAAGAACTATTGCTGCTTATAGCGGGAGCAGCTATTGCTCTATTTTCTGCGTGGGTTAAATCGTGGATTGATCGAGAAGCACACTGTAGTAATGAAGTTTTCAAACAACGTATATCTTGCTTGAACCAAATTTGGTCTTCGTTCTTCGAAGTTAAGAATATCTATGCTAGAAAAATTCCATTAGGCCATACTGATTGGATAGCGCAGAATCGTGATGAAGTTCTCGAAAAATTAAATACGTTCAGAAAAGCTATTGATGAGAGTCAGATAGTTCTTAGCCAAGAAATAATAAGTGGTTTTAGAGAGTTAGATACGTACTTGTTTACGCTTCTAGACGATGAAGACCAAAAGCCATTTCAATATGTGTCCGATCTTAATGAAATATTAGATCAGCTATCGAAAGTAATTAATCAAAATATGTATAAGCGGGTATATAAAATTGATCTTCATCTTAGAACATAGGCATAACTCTGTGTTCAAGCGTACAACCTCATAGCTTGACGATGACCTCAATACAGCTATTTTGGCTCACGCTTGGCACAAGTTGGGCTATGATTGAAACGGTTATCGCACTCAAAACTCGGGTTCAGTTTGTATCGACAAGTTCGCTAGAATACCGTTCTGAGCGGTTAATCTGGTTGGTTGTTGCTATTGCTTTGATTGCATCGCTGTGGATTAAACAAATGCACTTGATAGCATTACCGATACAAGCCGTTAATCGCCAGGTGATTGCTATCGTAATTTTTATAAGTGGACTCGTACTGCGGTGCTATGCAGTATTTAGCTTAGGGCAGTTTTTCAGCACCACAGTGGCTACACAAAGCAGACATATTCTAATTGAAAAGGGTCCTTATCAATTTATTCGACATCCAGCTTATACGGGTTTGCTAATCAGTTTTTTCGCTGCGGGCTTGGCTATGGGTGATGGTTTGGCTTTATTGGCCTTGTTTTGTCCCGTTGCTTATGTGCTAATGCAACGGATAAGCATTGAAGAACAGTGGCTGGCTGGACATTTTGGTAAAATCTATGATGATTATTGCCTACGTACAAAAAAATTGCTCCCGTGGATTTATTAGCAGTTACTTACACCTGCCACTTAATTGCAAATTTGCCATGCAATGACTTATCGAGTTTAAAACTCGTATTTTGTCTTGACTATATCGTCTACAAAAGGCACATTTGATGGCTGGTCATCAATCCCCACATAATAATTCAAAAATTAACCTACTAAACATGTCAAAAACAAAACATATCGTAATCGTCGGTGCGGGGCCTGGCGGTTTGTGTGCAGGAATGCTGTTAAGCCAGCGCGGTTTTAAAGTAACTATCTATGAAAAAAATTCCGAAGTCGGTGGGCGCAATCGACCGATTCGTCTGGATGGTTTTGTGTTCGATACTGGGCCGACGTTTTTGTTGATGAAATATATTTTGGATGAAATGTTCCTGCTTTGCGGTAAACAAAGCGAAGATTATTTGGAGTTTATCAAGCTCGATCCGATGTACCGTTTATTGTTTTCAGATCGTGAGGTAGATGTTTATTCTGACCGCGACAAAATGCGTGCTGAATTACAGCGGACTTTTCCTGAAGGTAGCGCAGGTTTTGATCGCTATATCAAGCAGGAAGGGGAGCGTTTTCGCAAGTTATACCCCTGCATAAAGCGCGATTACAGCAGCCTGAAAGCTTTTTTTTCCTGGGATTTGATTAAGGCTGTGCCGTATTTGGCACTTAATCACAGTGTTTTTTCCAATCTTGGAAAGTATTTCAAAGAAGAGAAAATGCGTCTGGTATTTTCATTTCAGTCCAAATATTTAGGTATGTCGCCTTGGGAGTGTCCCGCTTTGTTTACCATGTTGGCTTATCTGGAGCATGAATATGGCATTTATCACGTCAAAGGTGGGTTGAATAAGATTGCCGCAGCAATGGCTAAGGTGATAGCGGAGCAGGGTGGTGCGATTCATACCAACAGTCCGGTCGAAGCATTAGTCATTGAGGACAAGGTGGTAAAGGGCGTACGTTTGCAGGATGGAACGGTAGTGGAAGCTGATGAGGTTGTGGTTAATGCCGATTTTGCCTATGCCATGACGCATCTGGTCAAACCCGGTGTACTAACGCAACATAGCGCAGAGCAGCTTAAAAAGAAGGATTATTCCTGTTCGACATTTATGCTGTATCTGGGGCTGAACAAACGCTATGATTTACCGCATCATTCCATTGTTTTTGCTAATGATTACAACACTAATATTGGCAATATTTTCCGCAAAAAGACCTTAACCAAAGATTTCTCCTTTTACGTACATAATGCTTCTGTTACTGATGAAAGCCTAGCGCCGGAAGGAAAATCCGCGCTCTATGTGTTAGTACCGATGCCGAATAATGAAAGTGGTATTGACTGGGATAACATCTGTGCCGACATGCGCGAGCAAGTGTTGGATGCGTTGGGGAAACGTCTGGGCATGGCTGACATCCGCGAGCAAATTGTGTGTGAAAAAATCATTACCCCAAAAACCTGGGCGGCAGAAGAAAATGTGTTTATGGGCGCGACCTTCAGCCTTTCGCATAAATTCAGCCAACTTTTGTACTGGCGACCGCGCAATAAATTTCAGGAGCTTGACCATTGTTATCTGGTGGGTGGTGGTACGCACCATGGTAGTGGATTGCCGACTATCTATGAATCGGCACGTATTTCCACTAACTTGATTTGCCAGAAATACGGCGTGAGTTATTCCGAAGTGGATTGCCGTCCCGCTCCGGTTTAACAATGGGCGAGACGATTCAAGTCATTTCGCCGCTGGATGAACGAATTCTTAAGTCGTATTCGATCACTAGCCGAGACGAAATAGCGCAGAAAATCGAAGCTGCTCGGTTAGCGGCAATTATTTGGGCTGGGTATGCCGTACCAAAACGCGTTGCGTTGCTATCCCGGCTAAGAGCGATTGTGCTTGCGGATCTTGATGACATAGTTTCGACCATCATGACCGTGACGGGCAAGGTAAAAACCGAAGTCCTGCTGGGCGAAATTTATCCGGTGTTGGAATTGCTTACGTTTTACGAAAAGAATGCCGCACGTAGTCTTGCACCTTGTCGTTTAAGCACATCGCCTTTGGCATTCCCCAATGCCAGCGCACAGTTTGAACGTCGCCCTCATGGTGTGGTAGCCATTATTTCGCCTTGGAATTTTCCCTTTCAGTTGACCTTAAGTCCCTTATTCACTGCGCTTTTTAGTGGTAATGCGGCGATTTTTAAAACGTCTGAATTAAGCATTCCGGTTGGCGAGTTAATCATGCAGCTATTAAGCCGCATTGACCTACCCACAGGACTGGTGCAACACATTATCGGTGGATCGGATGTTGGAGAACACTTGATTGACAGCAGGCCGGATTTGGTATTTGTCACGGGTGGGGTAAGGGCAGGGCGGGCTATCATGGCGAGAGCCGCGCAGCATCCCATACCCGTCATACTGGAGCTGGGCGGCAAAGATGCCATGCTGGTGTTTGATGATGCCAACCTAACGCGTGCCTGTAACGCTGCGCTGTACGGTGCTTTCAGCAATAGTGGGCAAGTCTGTGTTTCGGTAGAGCGTTTGTATGTGCAGGACAGTTGCTACCCGCAATTTGTACAAATGCTACAAGATGCAGTGGCAACGCTAACTCTAGGTCATGGTGAAGAAGGTGATTTAGGTGCGTTAACTTCCCTGGATCAGTACGCTGTTGTTAAAGCGCATTATCAAGATGCCATAGCCAAAGGTGCGAAAGCGTCTGCCCCCTTACAATTACACGGACGGTATTTGAAGCCCGTCGTGCTATGGGATGTGACGCATGATATGAAAATTATGCGAGAAGAAACTTTTGGCGCATTGCTGCCCGTCATGGCATTCACCACAGAAGAACAGGTCATCCAACTTGCCAGCGACAGCGAATATGGCTTGAATGCCAGCGTTTGGAGTGCCGATATTAATAAAGCTGAACATGTAGCCAGACAATTACAGGTGGGGAATTGGGCGGTTAACGATGTCATCAAAAATATCGGTCATGCCGGTTTGCCTTTTGGTGGAGTCAAGAACAGCGGTTTTGGACGATACCACGGTGCAGAAGGCTTGCGAAATTTCACTTACACCGTTTCGGGGCTGACAAGTCGTAGCAAACTTAATGACGAACCCAATTGGTTTCCTTATTCTGACAAACGCTACTTACAAATGCGCGGCTTTATCGATTTTGTCTTTGGCAATGGTTCATTATGGCAACGGACTGTACGGAATTGGCAGGCATTACAGGCATTTCGCGGCTATGCCCAATCCAATGCTCGGCAGCATTGGGAAAATTTGTTGATATTTTTATTAAGAAGACGGGATTACTAAATGAACACCAACCCTAATAAACCGATGGTTGATAAAAAAGTCGTGGTGATTGGCGCTGGCCTAGGTGGGTTATCAGCCGCTATTTCATTGGCTACCGAAGGCTTTACTGTTGATTTGCTGGAAAAAAACGATAAGGTCGGTGGCAAGCTGAATGTGTTGCAAAAAGACGGCTTTACCTTTGACTTAGGGCCTTCGATCCTGACCATGCCGCATATTTTCCAAAAGCTGTTTACCCACGCTGGCAGAAAAATGGAAGATTACGTCACCATCCAAACCGTTGAACCGCACTGGCGTAACTTCTTTGAGGATGGTTCTACGCTGGATTTAAGTTCAGATCCCGTCCGTATGAAACAAGAATTGGACAAACTCGGCCCAAATACGGCAGAAGAGTTTGAGCAATTTTTGGCCTATTCGAAAAAACTCTGTGAAATTACCGAGCAAGGCTATTTTGAGAAGGGCATAGATTCATTTTGGGAGCTAATCAACCATTACGGCGCAGTACGTAGCCTACTGGATTTTGATGTTTTCCGCTCTATGGATCAAGGTGTCAGGCGGTTTATCAAAGATCCTAAACTGGTTGATATCCTCAATTACTTTATTAAGTATGTTGGTTCATCACCTTACGATGCGCCCGCTTTGATGAACTTGTTGCCTTACATTCAATTTGGTTATGGCCTTTGGTACATCAAAGGTGGCATGTATGGCATGGCACAAGGGCTGCAAAAATTGGCTGAGGAATTGGGTGTCAATATTCGTGTAAATGCAGAAGTTGCCGAAATTCAGCATACCGGAGGCCGCGTAACTGCGGTGCGCTTAAGCGATAACAGTATCATACCTGCGGATATTGTCGTCTCCAATATGGAAGCTATTCCTGCTTATAAAAAGCTATTTAAAGACCAGGAAAAAGAAATCCAGCGACTGCAACGTTTTGAGCCTAGCTGTTCAGGCTTGGTGCTGCATTTGGGCGTAGACCGTATTTACGATCAGCTTGCCCACCATAATTTCTTTTACTCGGATCATCCGCGCGAGCATTTTAATGCAATATTTAAAAGTAACCGCTTATCTGAAGACCCGACCATTTATCTGGTTGCGCCTGTCAAAAGCGATCCCAGCCAAGCGCCATCGGGCTGTGAAATTATTAAGATATTGCCGCATATTCCCCATCTTAATCCTGACCATCCTTTGCAAGCAGAAGATTATGCGGCAATGCGTGAGCGGGTTCTGATTAAGCTGGAAAGAATGGGTTTGACCGATTTAAGGAAACATATCGTCTGTGAAGAAACCTGGACACCAATAGATATTGAGCAGCGCTATTATTCTAATCAAGGCTCAATTTACGGGGTCGTGGCGGATCGATTCAAAAATCTGGGTTTTAAAATTCCGCAGCGCAGTAAGCAATTCAGCAATCTTTATTTTGTCGGCGGCAGTGTCAATCCCGGCGGTGGTATGCCGATGGTCACTCTGTCAGGGCAATTGGTAAGGGATAAGATATTGGCTGATCTAAAAAAATAGAAGTAACAGCCAAGACTAGGCAACAAGAACAACTACCGATTACGATCTCGCCGCTTCTGCAAAAAATGTTCTTCCAACTTCTTAAAATAAGTATGGATAGCAAAAAGAAATCCCCCTGCTATAGGCAGTGCGAAATACCAATGGTCTTTGGATACTGACAAGACATTTAAAATTTCTGCGCCGAAGATATAAGCAGGTGTAATCGTGATGGCCGCCCAAACCCAGGCACTCAGCAAGTTGATGATGGCAAATTGTTTGGCAGGGTATTTGGTGATGCCGATGGACATCGGAATGACAGTACGCAAGCCATACATGTATCGCTGTGCGAAGATAATCGGCCAACCGTATTTTTTTAACAGCAAATTGGCAATCGCAAATTTACGGCGTTGGCTGTGGAGCTTGCGCTGGATAAAGCCTTTGTTGAAGCGGCCTATGTAGAAATAGATTTGGTCTCCTGCGAAGCCGCCCAAACCCGCCACAAAGATTGCCATGAAGTAACTCATGTCGCCGGTATGGGCCATTATTCCGCCCATAATCAGCCCCATTTCGCCTTCTAATATGCTCCAAAGGAATAGGATTGAATAACCGTAATCCTTAAGCCAACCGACAAATAATTCTTCCATCAACTCTTAATATGGGTATAAAACTGCCCTGTAATCATAAATCGCCGCAAAAACTATCAGCTTAGGGTAAACGGATTATCGAAGGTTGAGTATTCAGTTTTAGGTTAATAACAAGCGGCCCGAACGGTGCTGCTTCCGCTAAAAAACCGCTTAATTATGCCAGTTATTTTCTAATGTTGTCCGTTTTCTTTAGTTATCCTTGATTATGGTTATGATTCAACAGTGGTAACTAGGTGCATAGCTTTCCACAGTTTAACAATCGCCAATCCAATAACTATATAAATCAAGGCCGCGCATATATAAAGTGGGTAGTATTGGGCTGATTGGGTAAGATATTGGGTCCAAGACAATTGTCCAAAACGATCGGATAAAACATAAAAGCTGCCGTTCGAGACAACAAATGCCACTGTTGTTGCGATTGTTGCCAGCCCAAATGTCTTGAATGAATCAGCAAAGCGCAAGGCTTTGAATGTAGAACAGTATCTGCCTGCAAACCACATCGCTGCGTAAGTCGGGATCAAACAGACGTAGGCTGGGGAAATGCAAAAATCGCTGACACTAAATTGCGTGATTGCCAGGTAATCAATCATGCCAGCTTCAAGCAATAACAAAGCAAAAAACCAGAACCCGCTAAAGGCCATACCAGCCAGAAAAAATACCGCCAATGTGGCATCTGGCAATGAAAAGGCAGAACCGAAGTGGTGGAAGCGTGTCAACGCCATGATTGCCACCAGTGCAAGCGGTAAAAATTGAATGTGTTGCCAGAATTTGTTGTTCATTTAAGTATCTCCAAAGTTTATTGACCAAAAAGGTCGGAATGTGTGCCGGTACGTTCAAAGTAAACTACTTCACCATCCACACTGTAAATTAATACCCAATCAGGTTCGATATGAAGGTCACGACTTGGCTTCCATTCGCCTTTTAGTGGATGGTCATCCAGCTCGCGTGGCAAAGGTTGGTCAGCCAACAACAGGCCGATAACGTCACGCAACTTGTTCATATTCCTGCCGCGTTTTTCCGCTAGTTTCACGTCGCGTTTAAACTGATTGGTGTATTTTGGCAACCGCATCAAATACCCAACTGTTTGAACAGGTCTTCCGCACTGGTGGCACTGAACACATCTTCACCTAGGCGACACTTGCGAATCGTTTCAGCGGTCAATGCGTTGGGTGTTTCGCTGTCTGCAATGTAAAGGCGCATCAGGTCACGGATGATCTGAGCGGCGGGGCGATGGCGGTTTGCAGCAACGACCATAAACTGGTCGCGTAGCTCCGATTCCATCTTGATCGACATTTGCACTTCTTTAGCCATGTTAACCTCGCTAGTTTGGGTAGTAGACAAGCTCATTTTATAAGGTATCCATCAGGTATGCAATGGATACCAATTTGCTGGGCGAGGTATTACTGTGAAACGGTAAAGGTTAAAAACAAGCCATCCTTGGCTGTGGTGCTAGTTATTATAATGGATAGACAGGAAGTAGTTCATACCTTGCTGATTGTAAGTGTCGACTGTTTGGTAGTTTTTATCCAACAAGTTATTGAGTTTGGCGCTTAACATCCAGTTTTTATCGATATGGTAAGCAGCACGTAAATCAAGAGTGACGTAGCCTGCAACCTTGATGTTATTGTCAGGATCGTTAAAACGATGGTCTTGTGCCATTACATTAGCACCCAAATCAAACTGCCCGAATGAGCGGGATAGGTCGAAAGACAGTGATTTATCGGCGCGGCGAGGCAGTCGTTTATTGGTTTCCCTAATCTCAGGATTTAGCATGGTCATGTTCAACTTGGCATTCCAGCCTTGCCATTGTGTGCCGATTTCAGCTTCTAAGCCGTCAATTTGTGATTTGCCGACGTTTTGGGCACTGTAGTTAAAATTTTTGTCCGGTACTGGCGTAATGAGATTGTCGATATTGGTGTGGTAAGCGCGTAATTCCCATTGCACCCAATCATGGTCTCCCGCAAGCCCTACCTCAACCGAAGTGGACTCTTCAGGCTTCAAATTTCGATTGCCATATCTAGGATAATAAAGATCATTAAAAGACGGTGCTTTAAAGGCGTTGCCAAAATTGGCAAACGTGCTGATGCCGTAGTCCCAGTTAGACCGCCATCCGACATTGCCGGTCACATAATTGCCAAATTGTTCGTTTTTGTCCCAGCGCACTGAGGCATTCACAAAATGGTTATCTAAAAATTGGCCGTGGTATTCACCAAACACACCTATGTCATAACGTGATTTTTCAGTGTACGCTACTGTGCTTTCGACTTCATCAAGACGATAATCCGAGCCAAGGATTAGTTTATGTTCATCGGTTAAAGCGACCTCATTCAACCAACTGGCATTCCAGCGCGTGGAATTAAAACGGCTGTCGAAGGCGTTGTTCGTAAAAAACGTATCATACTCATCGCGGCTTTGCCCTAAACGTAGCGTTGTGTGCCAGTTATCAACAATATACATATTGCCTGACAAGCCAACAGTTTGGGTAATAAATTCTGAATGATCGCCGCCAAAATTGGCATCAAATTCGGTATCGCCTTCAGCGCGAATAAAGTTGGCTTCCACTTCGGCATTATTGTCAAAGCGATGTCCCGCTCGTGCATTCATGGCAGTGTTTTGGTAGCCGTCCCGATCTGGTTGGCTAAAACCGAATGGCCCTGTAATAGGCCGACGCGCATTTATGCCTTCCGTACCAATCGAAGATGCACCTAAGCTGTACCAATTGTTCCGCCATTTACCACTTACATTACCCGCAGTACGGTAAGTATCGTAAGAGCCGCCACCTGCATCCAGGCTAAACTGGGGCTTTTCGGAATCACCACCTTTGCGGGTGAAAATTTGGATAACACCGCCGATAGCTTCCGAACCATACAAGCTAGACTGCGGACCACGAATAATCTCGATGCGCTCAACCTGGTCAATAGGCACAAATTCAAAAGGCGTAGAACCCAAGGTTGCAGACCCCACTTTGATACCATCGACCAATACCAACACATGATCGGAATTGGTGCCGCGCATAAACACGCTGGTGGTTGTTCCCAAGCCGCCGCTTTGGGTCATATCAAGTCCTGTCGTACCCCGTAAAAGCTCAGGCAGAGTTTTAACCTGCAATCGCTCAATATCTTTACGGGTGTATATGGTGGATGCTGTTGATAGCTGCTTTTTAGGGGTTTCTGACCGCGTTGCGGTAACCACCATTTCAGGTAAATCGACTATGTTTTGTGTTGGATCGGTTTGTGCGTGTAACAGTGGTGCGTTAACACCCGTAAGTAATAATGAGCTGAATAAGAGTTTTTTCATGTTGTCCTCTGCGCCGCCCGCGCATGATAGTGACTTAATCACAGGGGAGGACAGACGAAGACGCAAGCCGATAGACATCGACTTACTTCGCAACACAGCCCTCCGCTGTACCGAATATGCTTACAGGCAGGTCTCCGGGCTTATCAGTGGCTAAATCTTAAATAGATTTAGCCTGAATCATCACCTTCCCATGCAAAAACACAGTGGCACAAGATGATTCTTTACTGACATACCGTTGCGGGGGCAGCGTCGGCTTTGATTAAATCTTACCGACTTCCCGTTTAATCCTCAGGTGGTGAAACCGTACGGAACCTTAAAGCAGGTGGCGATTATAGCCATTTATGTTGATAAAGCAAGCGATGAACCGTATTCTTATCGGATTATGGTATCTCTGGATAAGTTGATTCCACTTATGGTTCGACAAGCTATGAACAAATGGAATCAACGTGTTACCGTTCTTCCTGAGTCTGTCGAGGCTTCACAGGGCATTCTTAAGGACAATTTTATGTAGGCCCCGCAGTTGGTTTAATGCTGACAATTAATACAAAATACTGTCGAACGGTTAGTGATTCTTATTTCCTTCAAAGGCTGCTGGCAGTGTATGCAAGGGTGTCCGGCACGACCATACACACGTAGCTGTTGCTTAAAATAGCCGGGATTTCCGGCTTCATTGACAAAATTCCGCAGCGTTGTCCCGCCTTGTTGGATGGCATCCTGTAATACGGTTTTGATGCAGCCAGCCAGATGTTGATAACGTGCCAGCGAAATTTTCCCGGCATGGCGTGAGGGATGGATTCCCGCCATAAACAAGGCTTCATTAGCGTAAATATTGCCAACGCCGACGACAATATGGCTATCCATGATGAATGATTTCACGGGCATTTTGCGATTCCTGGACTGTTGGTGAAGATGCTTGCCGTCAAAATCCGGCAGTAGCGGTTCTGGGCCTAAGTCTTTGAGTAAACTGTGTTCTGCTGGTGGAGATGTTGTCCACAACACCGCACCAAAGCGGCGGGGGTCGTTATAACGTAGCACCGTGCCATTGTTGAAGAGGAAGTCGATGTGGTCGTGCTTACCGGCAGATATATCTTCAGGAAGAATCCGTAAGCTACCGGACATGCCTAAATGCAAAATCACCGTACCTACATCAGTAGTGAACAACAGGTATTTAGCTCTTCTGGAGACTGACCTGATGCTGAAGCCAGTCAAGGTTTCATTCAGCGTTTTCGGTACAGGCCAGCGTAATTGCGGTTGCCTGATAATGACTTGTTTGACAATCTGACCATGAATATGTGGCGCGATCCCACGAGCTGTGGTTTCGACTTCGGGTAGTTCTGGCATGGATTATTTATATCCCTCTCATCCTATCTTAGCGGCGCAGATTCCCTACCTGCTACCACTTCCGCCATCCCTGGCGGTCGTCCCTCAAGGGAGAAGGAACTAAATCGGCATTGTTCTGGGAAGAGGGTATTTATTGACGTGCTAATTATCTAGGCAATTCCGAATAACCCATCAAATACTCATCCACAGCGTGGGCGGCTTGCCTGCCTTCACGGATTGCCCATACTACAAGTGATTGTCCGCGCCGTCCGTCGCCAGCAGCGAAGACCTTATCTATCGAAGTTTGATATTGCTTTTCGTTAGCTTTGATGTTGCCGCGAGGATCACGTTCTACACCGAGTTCTTGCAATAAACCATCATGGACGGGATGGACAAAGCCCATTGCTAAGAGTACCAAATCTGCTTGCAGGGTAAACGCACTGTCAGGCGCTTCGCCCATTTTCCATTGACCACCTTCTTGTTTCCATTCAACTTGAATAGCGTTGAGGTGAGTGACTTTACCGTCTTTGCCAGTAACGCTTTTGGTGTTGACACTCCAATGCCGTTGGCAACCTTCTTCCTGAGAAGACGAGGTACGCAATTTGTTCGGCCACAGCGGCCACGTCATCATTTTGTTTTCTTTTTCGGGCGGCTTGGGAAGAATTTCTATCTGCGTGACAGATGCTGCACCTTGTCTAATTGACGTGCCGATACAGTCAGAACCCGTATCGCCACCCCCAATGACAACTACGTGCTTACCTTTCGCACTGATAGCTATATCTTCGGGAATAACGTCGCCAGCATTGCGCTTGTTTTGTTGGCGAAGGAAGTCCATGGCGTAATGAATGCCGTCTAGCTCATTACGGCCTGTCACTTCCAGATCACGTGGTTTTTCAGAACCCACCGCTAACACGACTGCATCATAGTCAGCGAGCAACGCTTTTGATGAGATGTTCGCGCCAATATGGCTGTTAGGCCTGAATTTAACGCCTTCCGCTTGCATTTGGGCAATACGTTTGTCGATAAGATGTTTTTCCATCTTAAAATCGGGGATGCCATAACGTAACAAGCCGCCGATACGGTCATTTTTTTCATAGACGACCACATCATGACCAGCACGAGCAAGTTGTTGAGCACAGGCCATACCTGACGGACCTGAACCAATAACAGCAATTCTTTTGCCAGTCTTATGTAAAGGAATTTGGGGTTTAACCCAGCCCATTTCCCAACCTTTGTCGATAATGGCACATTCAATCGACTTGATAGTGACGGGTTGGTCGTTCAGGTTAAGCGTACAGGCGGCTTCGCAAGGCGCAGGGCAAATTCGGCCAGTAAATTCGGGGAAGTTATTGGTGCTGTGCAAAATAGCCAAGGCGTTTTGCCAGTCACCCCGATGCACCATTTCATTCCAATCTGGGATGATATTGTTGACCGGACAACCGTTATGGCAATAAGGAATGCCGCAATCCATGCAGCGCGCGCCTTGCTGGGACATTTCCGCATCACTAGGGACGAGTGTGAATTCCCGATAATGCTGAATGCGCTCACTCGCCGGCTTATAGCGTCGTTCAGCACGCGGAATCTCCATAAACCCAGTTGGTTTACCCATTGTTAATACCTTCTACTTAAATTGACTTTATGCGGTTGCGGTTGCTTGCAATACCTGAATTTGTTTGAGCGCTTCACGGTAATCAACTGGCATGACTTTGACAAAGCGCGGCAAATAGCTATCCCAGTTTTCTAGGATATGCTGGGCGCGTTGGCTGCCTGTGTAATGTTTGTGGTTTTGTATCAAGCGTTTCAGCCTTTGGGCATCGTTGCGGGTCATGTCCGACATAATATGGACGCGACCATGGATTTCCATGTCGCCGCCCTGATGGGCAATCGCTTCTAGCGTTTCATCTTCTGCGGGAATGGGTTCGAGTTCGACCATCGCCATATTGCAACGTCTGTCGAAGTCGCCGAGTTCATCCAATACGTAAGCAACTCCACCGGACATGCCGGCAGCAAAGTTACGCCCAGTTTGTCCCAGTACAACTACCACGCCGCCCGTCATGTATTCGCAGCCATGATCGCCCACGCCTTCCACGACAGCTATAGCGCCAGAGTTGCGTACAGCAAAGCGTTCACCCGCGATACCATTAAAATAGCATTCACCACTGATTGCGCCGTATAAAACGGTATTGCCGACAATGATGTTTTCAGCCGGATTAATTTTGCATTCTTTAGGCGGTAAGATGGCGATACGTCCACCGCTCATACCTTTACCAACGTAATCGTTCCCGTCGCCTTCCAGCTCAATGCTGATGCCTTGGGCTAAAAATGCACCAAAACTTTGTCCGGCAGTGCCTTTGACATGAATAGCGATAGTGTCATCAGGTAAACCTTTATGCCCATAGCGTTTGGCGACTTCGCCTGACAACATCGCACCAAACGTGCGGTTGATGTTACGGATGGGGATATTGATTTGCACAGGTTTACCGTTTTCCAACGCAGGTTTGGCTTGTTTTATCAACTCATGGTCGAGAGCATTCTCCAGACCGTGATCTTGCTTTTCGCATTGGTAAACCGCCGTATTTTCGGCAACGGCTGGTTTGTAAAAAATACGGCTGAAATCAAGTCCCTGTGCTTTCCAGTGGGCAAGCGCAGGCTGCATGTTCAGCTTATCTGAACGACCAATCATTTCATTGATGGTACGGAAACCCAACTTAGCCATCCAGCGGCGTACATCTTCAGCTACCAAGAAGAAATAATTGACCACATGTTCAGGTTGTCCAGTAAAACGTTTTCTGAGTTCAGGGTCTTGCGTCGCAACGCCTACTGGGCAGGTGTTGAGATGACATTTACGCATCATGATACAGCCAGAAACGATTAACGGCGCGGTTGCAAAACCAAATTCATCAGCACCCAATAACGCACCAATGATGACATCACGACCAGTACGTAAGCCACCGTCAACTTGTACGGCTATACGACCACGAAGTTGGTTAAGCACTAGGGTTTGATGGGTTTCGGCAAGGCCAATTTCCCAAGGCAAGCCAGCGTGTTTGATAGATGTCATCGGGCTTGCGCCTGTGCCGCCATCATAGCCCGCGATGGTGACATGATCAGCATGGGCTTTGGAAACACCTGCTGCTACCGTGCCAACACCCACTTCAGACACCAGCTTGACGCTTATTCTGGCTTGAGGGTTTACGTTTTTTAAGTCGTGGATTAGCTGCGCCAGATCCTCAATTGAATAAATATCGTGATGCGGTGGCGGTGATATTAAACCGACCCCTTGCGTGGAGTGGCGCACCTTGGCGATAACAGCATCCACTTTGTGTCCTGGTAATTGTCCGCCTTCACCCGGTTTAGCGCCTTGGCTGATTTTTATCTGAATGTCATCGGCATTGACCAGATATTCGGTGGTCACACCAAAACGTCCGGACGCAACCTGCTTAATGGCTGAACGCATGGAATCACCATTAGGTAATGGTTTGAAGCGTTCTGACAATTCACCGCCTTCGCCTGTATTCGATTTGCCACCGATACGGTTCATGGCAATCGCCAAGTTGGTATGGGCTTCGTAGGAAATCGAACCAAATGACATCGCTCCAGTCGCAAAGCGTTTGACGATTGCGGCTGCGGGTTCAACTTCATCTAAAGGAATTGGGGCTGTATCTTCCTTGAAGGACATTAAGCCGCGCAGCGTCAACAGCGCCTCATTTTGTTCGTCGATTAGGCTACAAAATTCATCAAACAATTCGCGGCTGTTACTGCGGGTTGCATGTTGCAATTTACTGATAGAAGCGGGTGTCCAAGTGTGCGCTTCACCGCGAATCCGATAAGCGTATTCACCGCCCACGTCTAGGGCTTCTCTTAGCAAAGGCGCATTGCCAAATGCAAGTCGATGGCGGCGCACAGTTTCTTCGCTGATTTCTGCAAGTCCAGCGCCTTCGGTGGTGCTGGTCGTGCCTGTGAAATATTTTTCCAAGAATGGTTCTGATAATCCAATGGCATTAAAAATTTGTGCGCCACAATAAGATTGGTAAGTCGATATGCCCATTTTGGACATGACTTTGAGCAAACCCTTAGACACGGCTTTCACGTAGCGTTTATGCGCTTCGTATTCGCTCAGGCCAGCGATGTTTTCACTCAGGTTTGAAAGGGTATCAAAGGCTAAATAGGGATTGATCGCTTCTGCGCCGTAACCCGCAAGTAAAGCAAAATGCTGTACTTCCCGTGCTTCGCCCGTCTCAATCACCAAGCCGACTTTAGTGCGCAAACCTTCCTGCGTCAAAAAATGATGAACGGCGGAGGTGGCCAATAAAGCAGGTATGGCAATATGGGTAGAATCCATATCGCGGTCTGAAAGCGCGAGGATGTTATTACCGTCTTCCACGGCGTGTTTTGCCGAAAGGCAAAGTCTGTTAATTGCGCTTTCCATGCCGCTTGCACCCATGTCCGTGGGATAACATAACGTTAAGGTTTTGGTCTTGAATGCGCCGCCAGTACGGGTTTCGACACGGCGAATCTTTTCCAGATCCTGGTTGGTTAAAATAGGTTGTTCGACTTCAAGGCGCATGTGCGTCCCGCCTTCATCCAAGCCTAGCAAGTTAGGCCGAGGACCAATAAACGAAACCAAGGACATCACCAATTCTTCACGAATCGGGTCAATTGCGGGGTTAGTAACTTGAGCAAAGCCCTGTTTGAAATAATCGTAAAGCATACGAGGGCGTTGTGACAATACCGCCAGCGCCGCATCAATGCCCATCGAACTGATGGCTTCCTGACCGGTTTGCGCCATTGGTTTGATCAGGAATTCAATGTCTTCCTGGGTATAGCCGAATGCCTGTTGTCTGTCCAGCAAAGTACGGGCATCAGGTGCCATTGCGGAAACTTCAGCAGGGAGTTTGGCAACATGTATCTGGGTTTTGCTCAGCCAATCCGAGTAAGGATGCGCCTGGGCCAATTGAGCCTTAAGCTCGGCATCATCAATGATCCGGCCTTGTTCTGTGTCAATCAACAGCATTTTGCCGGGCTGCAAACGCCATTTTTTGATGATTTTGTGTTGTGGAACTTCAATAACACCCATTTCTGATGCCATGATGACGAAATCATCGTCAGTCACCAGATAACGGGCAGGTCTCAGGCCGTTTCGATCCAAGGTTGCGCCGATTTGGCGACCATCGGTAAAAGCAACGGCGGCTGGGCCATCCCAAGGTTCCATCAGGGCGGCGTTGTATTCGTAAAAAGCCCGCTGTTTTTCATCCATCAAATCGTTGCCAGCCCACGCTTCGGGAATCAGCAACATCATGGCATGAGCCATGGAATAACCGCCAGCGACTAATAGTTCCAGCGCATTGTCGAAACATGCGGAGTCAGATTGGCCTTCTGCGATTAAGGGCCAGAGCTTGTGGATGTCGTCCCCTAACACCTTGGAGGAAATGGAATGGCGGCGTGCTGCCATGCCATTGACATTGCCTGTCAAGGTATTGATTTCGCCATTATGGGCAATCATCCGAAATGGATGCGCCAAATCCCAGGTTGGGAAGGTATTGGTGGAAAAACGTTGATGCACCAATGCTAAAGCACTGGTAATGCGTTGATCGCTTAAATCTGGATAAAAAGCGCCTACCTGATTGGCGAGCAGCATCCCTTTGTAAACGATTGTTCTTGAAGATAGGGACGGCATGTAAAAAGCATGTCCACCGTCCAATTTTAAGTCACGGACGGCATTTTCCACCTGTTTGCGGATGATGAATAATTTGCGTTCAAAGGCATCTTGATCGACGCAATCTGTGCCCTGACCAATAAAAATCTGCCTGATGAAAGGTTCGACAGGCTTGACCGAATAGCCGAGTTCGCGGTTATCAACAGGCACATCACGCCAGCCGAGCAAGGTGGCTTTCTCTTGGGCGACAAATTGAGTCAGTAAGGTTTCGCAGGTAGCGCGGTCAGCTTCATTGCGTGGCAAAAACACCATGCCAACTGCGTATTCTCCGGCTGCTGGAAGGGAAATTCCGAGTTTGCTGCACTCGTCTTGGAAAAAAGCATCGGGAATTTGTAGTAAGATTCCTGCGCCATCACCCGCACAAGGGTCTGCACCCACTGCGCCGCGATGGGTTAAATTCTCAAGTAAATCCAATCCTTGACGCACAATCGCATGGCTTTTTTGCCCTTTTATATGGACGATAAAGCCCACGCCACACGCATCATGTTCGTTGCGCGGGTCATACAAACCTTGTCTGGGCGGTAGATTACTTTGACTCATGGGACACCTCTGAAGTATGTTGATCTAAGGGCTAAGACTTCCCTGTAAACCCTTGTGCCGCAACCCATTTCGATTATTTTTGCGAAGGTCACTGTGCGGCAAAACCACTAAATTATACGGATACTCAGCATTTTTGTCACGTAGTGTTTTGTTGTTTGTGGACTTAATGGCGGTTGAATTTGTATACGGAAAAGTGCTTTTATTGTTGATGGATGATCTATGTTATCTTTAGTGCCATTATACATCCATCTACCAAGATGCTATTGGGTGGCTGTTGCTAGACGATTTAGGTGGAAATTTAGATTGTCTGCATTATCAAGTTTTATTATCGGTAAACCATGAAGCAAAATTTTGATGTAATTATTGTAGGCGGCGGCATGGTCGGTGCTGCGGTGGCTTGTAGCTTGGGCGGTAGTGGCTTGCAGGTGGCAGTGATTGAGAATGCCCCGCCACAACCGTTTTCGCCAGAGCAACCCCATGATTTGAGGGTGTCTGCGCTCAGTATTGCGTCCAGAAAAATTCTTGAAACCGTTGGTGCTTGGCAAGGTATAGAAAACCGCAGAGTTTGCCCGTTCCGCCGTATGCGCGTGTGGGAAACGGCGGGTGACACCGAGTTTTGCAGCGATGATATTGATTATCCCCAGTTAGGTTACATCGTAGAAAACAGGGTGATTCAATTGGCTTTGCTTGATCGTTTGGCGGATTTTGACAATATCACCCTTATATCGCCAGTGGTCATCAATAAGATTCAGTATTCCATTGGCAAATCAACGGAAATAGTCTTGGATGATGGTCGGGTGTTATCGACAAAGATCCTGGTTGCCGCAGATGGTGGGCAATCTCGCGTGAGGCAAGCTGTTGGTCTGGGCGTGACGAGTTGGGATTACAAACAACACGCCTTGGTCATCTATATCGAAACCGAATACGGTCAGCAGGATATTACCTGGCAACGCTTTGTGCCGACAGGGCCGCAAGCATTCTTGCCGTTAAACGGGCATTACGGCTCGATTGTATGGTATCACTCGCCGGATGAGGTCAGCCGATTGAAAGCCTTGCCGTTTAATGAGCTAAAAAGCGAATTAATGGCGGCATTTCCAGAGGCTTTAGGTCAGGTTAAAAACGTATTAGCAACGGCAAGTTTCCCTTTGAAGCGCCAACACGCACAAGCCTACGTCAAGCCCGGCGTGGTATTAGTAGGCGATGCCGCGCACATGATAAATCCATTGGCAGGGCAGGGGGTTAACATAGGCCTACTGGATGCTGCCGCTTTGGGTGAAGTGCTGGTCGATGCCGTCAAGCAAGGCATTGATCCCAGTGAGTTAAAAATATTAAAACAGTACGAAAACATGCGCCGCAATGAAAACCTGAAAATGATGACAGTGATGGACGTGTTCTATCAGGTGTTCAGCAACGAAATCCTGCCCATGAAAATTGCGCGGAATTTGGGTTTGGGTCTTGCTGAACGAATTCTGCCAGCTAAACATAAAATGATGCGGATGGCGATGGGTTTGGAAGGCAAGTTGCCTAAACTGGCAAAAGGCGAGCCAATTATATAACCGCGCAAGCCGAGAGGAGTGCATTCCGTGCACCATAAAACGACAAATCGTGGCATTGTCGGATTTGGTGATGTTGCTTCAAACACCGATGATGTTGGTGCGTAAAACGCACCCTACTTTGCTGCATTATGCGCTGCTAGCGGCACAAGATGCGTTCCCACGCTGGAGCGTCACTGCCATTAAGTTAAGGCATACGGAGTCAAAAAACATGTTTTTTGGTCTCTTATAAATAGCGAATGCCGACGCGCAAACCTAGGTTTGCACTCCAAGTTAACGCTGCCTCAACGCTTAACTGTGGGCAGTGATGCCGAAGCATGGGAACGATAAAAGTAGCCCGTATGAAGTGTAACGGAATACGGGAAATCGCCTCTGCCGGACGGGGCATGTTGCCCCGTTCGTAGGGTTTCGACGTGGCACAAAACCTATCCATCGGCAAAACGTGAGTGACGGGGCAACATACCCCGTCACGCAGAGGAAAAAACCAAAACCATCCCTAGCAGCACCCCCAATCTACGTAATTTCGTGTTATTTTTGTTCATGATATATCTCCAAATTATTGTTATTGTTAAATTTAATGTTTTGTGAGTGTGTAGGCTGGGTTGATAAATCCAGCAAACACCGCCATGCTGGGTTTCCGCTAAGACTTCAACCCAGCTTATGGACTCATTCAATCTATTTCGGGTGTATCTTTGTGTACACTTATCCTAAAGTTGTCGAAACGGGCAGTGTAGTCCGAGCGTACGCTGTTCGGTCCACTAAGTTGATCGTTATCAGCGCATAGGATGTGCCGAGGCACGAGGCGCATCAATCGCGAACGATGCGCTTCACACTTCGTTCAGCACATCCTATAGTTCTGCCATTAAGTTAAGGCATACGGAGTCAAAAAACATGTTTTTTGGTCTCTTATAAATAGCGAATGCCGACGCGCAAACCTAGGTTTGCACTCCAAGTTAACGCTGCCTCAACGCTTAACTGTGGGCAGTGATGCCGAAGCAGAGGAACGATAAAAGTAGCCCGTATGAAGTGTAACGGAATACGGGGCATCGAAGCCACGAAAACCCGGATTCCGCAAGCCCCATCCAGGCTACTGGCTACCGATTTACAGGTTAGTGATCATATTTCAGTGTGCTAGGGTTAGTTTCCCCAAAGGTCAAATACCACGGCTGTTGCAAAGAGCCACCATTTGCAGCAGAAGGTACGAAAATACTAAAGGTCTTAGTCCTCACGTTGTAGCGGCGGACTTCACCTGCGTGGATACTCGTCACCGGGCCACTGACACCCGCTATAGGCCCGTTGATCGGAATAAAGAGGCGGCCTTGCGGGCCAAAAAGCAGGGCTTGGGCGAATGCCCGGCCATCTGCTCCCACTTGGGATTGAGGCAGTGCGAGATTGATCTGGTCTACGCAACTACCATTTCTATCGAATACAAGAATTTTGTCGTTGTCGTCCGTGGCTGCACGGAAGGCGGTGACATAGAGCTTTTTATCGGGTCCAAACACCAAGCCTTCTGGTCGGTGAAGATGTTGAGTACAACCACTGCCTGGATTACCAGCAGGATTATTGACAAAAGTATCGACCAATTTACCCGTGCGTGGATTAAAACGCAGGATATAGCCTGAGATAGGGTCAAAATTGGGATCAGTTGGTTCTAGGCTACCGATAACCGACACATATATCAGGCCGTCAGGACCACGCACTATACCGCGAGGAAAAAACGGAGCGGTGAAGCCGGTAGTATCGAAATTTCTAAGAAATTTGCCGGTTTTAGCATTGATCTCCTTGACATGTCCGGGCGGTTGGAAATTAGGGCCTACGCTGAACAAGTCGGCCACTAAGACAGTATTTTCCGAGCCGCGAATAAGGCCACGGGGAATAAACGGGGAATCAGGATCACATGTGTTTCGATCAAGGGGCGGATTACAGGGAACCAACGCATTTAGGAAACTCCCATTATCCCGGTAGCGCAGAATTTCACCGGCAAAATCTTCAAAGACATTCTGGTTTACGACGAGTAGGCGGTCTTCTAAGAAAATCATCCCTCTCGGCCCTTCCAACCCACCGCTGCCGGGTGCTACAAAATTGTCCAGATACTCCCCCGTTCTGGCATCGAATCGCTTTACCGAATCGTCAGCCCCATCACCGATATACAGAAAGTCATCAGCACTTGCGGGCGTAATAAAACTAAAACTTGCTGCCAGCGTTAGCAAAACTATGCCTAGCAGCACCCCTAAACTTCGTAATTTCGTGTTATATTTATTCATGATATATCTCCACGTTACTGTTATTGTTGAATTTAATGTTTTGTGAGTGTGTAGGCTGGGTTGATAAATCCAGCAAACACCGCCATGCTGGGTTTCCGCAAAGACTTCAACCCAGCTTATGGACTCATTCAATCCACTTCGGGTGCATCTTTGTGTACACTTATCCTAAAGTTGTCGAAACGGGCGGAGTAGTTCGCACGGAAACTCCCCAGATCGGGCGCAGTATTATCTGGACGTGCGAACACGCCCATCGAACTACGTAACAGGATACCCGACGCGCTTGGGGTGGATATCCTTCCTAGACGATGTTCGTCAATGTAATACGTTGTTGTGTGGCGGACGAAATTGTGAAGCATCGTGATGTGGTACCACTTATTCAGGCGGATAGTCGTGGTGAACTTAGGTGCGCTGCCAGGAACTGCGCCAAAATCCCAGGCCTCCACTTTTCCGGCTGAAGACAAGCCGATTTCGCCTAGGGTTTCGCCAGCACCTGAGCGCGTGCTTATCGTTTGCGAAAAAAATTCGCCGTTTGTTTTTGGTTTCGACGTGGCAATTCGTAGGTCTGCATCGACGCGGGCGAAGGTATTAGCTGGTGTCACTGTGAAATCGACGGGATGCCGGTACGAACCAACGGCATCGTAAGGTGCTGTTATTCCCTCAGAACCTATTAGAGCATCACCACGAACCTCAACCGATTGTTTTCCGCTTTTTGCCACAGCATCCGTAATAGTTGCCGCCGTAAGATTTAAGAACGGTGGAATTGCCGTTGACCACCCATCCGTTCCTAACAGTTGATTGCCAGGCAGAAATATCGGTTGCTCGAAACTGGTCTTGTAAACCGTTTCCGCCCTCGCCGTATTAGCCATGCCTAACATTCCGACCACCCCAACCAACGCAAGCGCGGCAAGATTACGGCACTTGTTTTTGTTAGTGCCAGTTAGATTTGTTTTTATAGTGATATTCATAGTATTAGCTCCTTGTGGTTAGAGTTATTGTTTCTTCGTTAGCTAGCTTTACTATCTTTTTGTCGATTTGTGGGTATTACCCTTCACTTATAGACGTTTCTATGATACATAATTACCTCAATGTTGATACCCTACCTGTGGAGGGTATTTGGTCATATAGCGTTGATTTGTGCGGCATCACTGAATCCTATGTTATTGAAGTGTAGGAATAAATCACTTAGTTGCAAGGGATATAGCTATTACCACGAGGGAAAAGGGAGTTTTAGTGGGCTTCTTAATAACAATAAAAAAGGGGAGTGCAAGTTATGAAGCAAAACCCGAAACACAGCAACGCCATCGCTTATCTTCGTCAGTTGTGCTGTTCTGGGCTGGACAAGGAAACCGTGATCACGGAGTTTCTCCGCGCCGTGCAAACCGTGATTCCGTCTGGTAGCAACACGTTTTCTGGGGTTGATGAAAAATTAAACCCGACTTACCACATTGCCGAATTTGTCGTTGACGAATTAGATGAAGTAACTCCCCTAGTGCTTGCCGGTTATCTTACGCCGGAACGTTTGAGTCTTGCTGCGGTATGGTTCAGGCAACAGCCAGTGTTATCAGGCTGGAAACTAGTGGATGAGACGTTTTTTATGTCTGACCTGTATAACTTGGTCTATCGCCGCTTTGACCAGCATCATGCGCTATATGCCCCCGTTATGGTAGATGGTAAACCAGTCGGTATGCTGGGCTTACATCGTTCACGCCAACAAAAACCCTTCGATGCTTACGAGCAAGTGCTGCTCGCACGATTGTTGCCTTATGTGGCTCATGCTCTGCGGGGCGGAGGCAATGGCACTCAATACAGTGACAACGGATCGTTGGGAATGATTGTCATGGATACGCAGGGAACGATTCTTTATTTGACCAACGAGGCCAAGAGTTTGCTGGCACTGGCCTGTCAACCGATATTGTCCCTAGATGCACGTAACCAGGAAGACCAGGTATTATCGAAGCTGACGCAGTTGTGCCGAGACCTGCAAGCCATATTTCAAGGTAAACACGCCGCGCCGCCGTCCTGGTGCCATACCAATGACCGTGGCCGCTTCACCTTCCGTGCCTCCTGGTTGAACCGATTAAATAATGAGCAGGACAGGTTAATCAGCATGACCATTGAGCATCAAGAACCGTTGGTGCTTAAAATTTTACGTGCGCTGCAATGTTTGCCGCTGTCGCCCGTCCAAAAACAAGTCGCCGTGTTGTTGGCACAGGGAGTTTCCAACGAGAAAATCGGGGAACGCCTGAATATCAAGCTGTCTACGACGAAAGAGCACATCAGCAAAATATTTGCTAAGCTGAATATTTATCGGCGTGAGGAGTTGTTGCCTTTGTTGCTGGCGTTGGAAAAGCAAAGCCATTATCAAACTACGAGACTGGTCAGGTAGCGGCAATGGGTTTTTTTTGTAGTTTGGCTTTTGCGTTTTGGAGTTACAAACAAATAAAACGGTTGTTGGAGGATTTGGAAAATGAATAGTATTTTGCTTGCTGTGATGATGATTGGTTTTGTGGGTTTTTTGGCGCATCTCGCTTACGATACATGGCTAGATATAAAAAAAAGCCATTAATCTAAGCGGCTAATTATTTGACGGCATAGGCCGCTTTCTTAGGCTTGATGTTATCCAAGACATAGATAAGCTCCTCGCGCAATTGTTCTTGTTTGCTGGCATCAGAGATGGGTTGTAACTGCAAGTCAGTGATATAAAACATATCTTCAGCTCGGCTTCCTATGGTGGTGATCCTGGCACTGTGCAAGTTAATGCCCTGCTTATTAAATACTTTACCTACTTGGGAAAGCAGCCCGGACCTGTCGGTTGTAATGAGCTCCATGATAGTTTGTTTGTTTAGCGGATCCGGGTGGAACTTGATTTTGGTGGGGATAGGAAAGTGTTTGGCTTGCCTGGATTGACGATGGATATTTCGTTGCTCTTTTACGTTTTGCTGCTGCAAATTAGTCCGCAGGACGTTGCAGATATGCTTGATCCGGTAGCTGTCGTTGATCGGTTCGCCTGATTGTTCAAGTACTTGAAAGGTGTTCAGAACATAATCATCGTTAGTGGTCATAATTCGGGCATCCAGAATGGTCAGACCCAATTGGTCTAATGTCGCCGTGCTTAACGAAAACACCGCGCCCACATTTTTAGCATAAACAAAGACTTCCGCACTGCCTCGGCGGGTTTGTGAGCGCAGGATAACCAAAGGCAATTCCCGCTCGTTGGCTGATGCGATGGCAGATGATTGCCAGATGATTTCGTCGCTAGAATAACGCAAGAAATAGTCATCGCTGACGTGTTGCCATAATTGCTCGACCACAGACTCAGTGAAATCGAGTTCAATCAAGGCATCTTGGGCTTCTTTTTTGTGTTCGAGAATACGGTCTTTTAAAGCTAATGGATTTTGCAAACCCCGTCTTAGTGCGCTGTGCGTTGCTGAATAAAGCTCTTTAAGTAGCGAATCTTTCCAAGCATTCCAAAGCTCCGGGCTGGTTGCGCGGATGTCGGCGACAGTTAGCAGGTAGATATGGTTTAGGTACTCAATACTGCCGACTTTTTGGGCAAATTCATGGATCACGTCAGGGTCGCTGATGTCTTTGCGCTGCGCTGTCATGGACATCACCAGATGATTGCGTACCAGCCAAGTAACGAGCTTAGTGTCATACGCCGAAAAGTCGTGTTGGCGGCAAAAATCCCTAGCTATATCTTCGCCAATCGTCGAGTGGTCTCCTTTTAGGCCTTTGGCAATATCATGGAATAGCGCGGCAATAAACAGAATTTCCTGCTTGTTGATTAAGGAGAACACATCATTGCAGAACGGTAGTTCATGCTTATGCTTGTCGAGCGAAAAGCGCCGTAAGTTGCGGATAACGAATAGTGTGTGTTCATCCACCGTGTAAATATGGAACAAATCATATTGCATACGGGCAACGATGTTGGCAAAACAGGGTAGATAAGCGGCCAACACACCATAACGGTTCATTCGCCGAAGTTGCGTGGTAATGCCGTATGGTTGCCGAAATATCTCCATAAATAAGTGGTTAGCCGCTTTGTTTGCACGAAAAGCATCGTCAATTAGGTGCAGATTCTTACGGATAAGCCGAATAGTTGTCGCCCGAATGCCTTTAAGTGCCGTGTTTTTTTGCAGGATGAGGAAGATTTCCAGCAAGGCTAAGGGTTGGCGTTCAAAAACCTTATCATCTTTGGCTTCTATGTAATGGTTGATGACGACAAAATGGTCGTTCAGTGGTTCGGCTGCCTTGCTGGATTCGCCGAGGACAAAGCGTTCATTAAACAATTGCAGTAGCATTTCATTCAGGCGTTGCAGCTCCAAGATGGTCTTGAAATAAAACTGCATGAATTGCTCGACATCTTCGTTGTATTTCTGGTTTTCCGTACTGAAACCGAATTGTTGGGCAAGATCGCGCTGGTAGTCGAATATCAGCCTATCTTCGCTGCGGCCTGTAAGCAGGTGCAAGGCGTAGCGTATCCGCCACAATACATGCAGGGCGGATATGAGTTGTTTGTATTCGGATTCCGGCAAAAAGCCGTATTGGATCAATTCCCGTAAGGTCTTGGAATTGTAGTGGCGTTTGAAGACCCAAGTGATGACTTGCATGTCACGTAAGCCGCCGGGGCCTTCTTTAATATTGGGTTCAAGGTTATAAGCGGTGTCGTGGTATTTGGCATGGCGGAGCTGTTGTTCCAGCATCTTTGCCGCAAAAAATTGGTCGGAAGGCCAGATTTTATCCGGCGTAATTTCAGCCCTCAATTTTTGGCACAGTGTTGTGCTGCCAGTAATCAAGCGGTTTTCCATGAGGCTGGTCATGATCGTTTGGTCGGATTGGGCTTCCATGACCGATTGCCCAACCGTGCGTACGCTTTGCCCCGGTTTTAGCCCAATATCCCAAAGGAAGGTCAGGAAATTGGTCAGCATTTCCTGGTAAACGGAAACATTCTTGTCATCTAAAATGATGACAATATCAATATCGGAATGCGGAAATAGCTCTTGTCTGCCATAACCACCAACGGCGATTAGGCAGAGATTGTCGGCTTGGTTGCCAAGAAAATGCTGCCAACTTGCG
This sequence comes from Methylomagnum ishizawai, assembly GCA_945861705.1. Classification (GTDB taxonomy): domain Bacteria; phylum Pseudomonadota; class Gammaproteobacteria; order Methylococcales; family Methylomonadaceae; genus Methyloglobulus. Next base: position 90,129 of record CAMAVM010000007.1, read on the forward strand.
GTCAGTATTTCGTCGATAAAATCGGAATTTTCATTGAGCAGGTCTTTGACCGAAAGGTGTGGGTCAAATTTTTGCTGTAGTTTAAGATCGTTTTGCTTAATAAGCTGTTTGAATTCCTGCAACTTTTCTCTCGCGGAACAGCCGTTGAAAGCAATGGCGGTATTCATGCTAAATCCATTTCTTCTTGGCGTAAGGTCAAGATTTCGTAGCCATTATTGGTGACCAGCACGGTATGTTCCCATTGTGCGGATAAGCTGTGGTCTTTGGTGACGGCTGTCCAGCCGTCAGCCAAAACCTTAACGTGGCGTTTACCTAGATTAAGCATCGGTTCAACGGTGATAATCATGCCGGCTTCAAGCACTTCGCCTTCGCCAGCTTTACCGTAATGTAAAACGTGAGGGTCTTCATGGAAATTTTTGCCGATGCCGTGTCCGCAAAATTCCCTGACGACGGAATAACGGTTACTTTCGGCAAATTGTTGTATGGCTTCGCCAATGTCCCCTAAGGTTGCACCATGTTTGATCTGTTTAATGCCAAGATACATGGCATCCTGCGTGATTTTAACCAGCCGTTTGGCATGAGGGCTAACTTCACCGACACAAAACATTTTGCTGGTATCACCGTGATAACCGTCTTTAATCACGGTAATATCGACATTGATAATATCGCCGGATTTTATTTTTTTATCGCTAGGAATGCCGTGGCATACCGTGTGGTTGATAGATGTGCAGATGGATTTCGGAAAGCCGCGATAATTAAGCGGAGCTGGGATAGTGCCTTGGGTATTCACGATGTAGTCATGACAAATGGCGTTTAACTCGTCCGTCGTCACGCCGGGTACAACATGTGGTTCAATCATTTCCAACACTTCGGATGCCAGCTTTCCGGCGATACGCATTTTCTCGATTTCACTTTCGGTTTTAATGATGATGGACATGGAAGAACAGTTTCAAGGTACAAGGTTCAGGGTGCAAAGCGGAGGATATGAGGCAAAAAACATGCTGTTTTGAACCTTAAATCCTGTGCCTTGTACCAATAATCTCCTGAGTTTAACAGAGTTCGGCTTGTTGTAAAAAGCGGTTTATGGTATAAAGACGAGTTGATTTACACAACAAATACTCACGCCTATCGTCACGCTTGGTAGGGTGCTGGACTTAACTGGGTTAAGGCTGGTTACCAGGCGGGATAAGCGGAGGCTTAACCCAACCCGAAATCAAGGTTTCGGAAATATAATCTTAGGAGTAATGAATGTCAGCAGTATCAATGCGTCAAATGCTTGAAGCGGGTGTCCACTTTGGACACCAAACCCGTTATTGGAATCCCAAAATGGCTAATTACCTGTTCGGTTCCCGTAACAAAATCCATATTATCAATTTGGAAAAAACGCTTCCAATGTTTAATGACGCGATGAACTATCTCGGTCAAGTAACAGCAAACAAAGGCACTGTGCTTTTGGTTGGTACCAAAAAAGCAGCACGTAAGCTGGTTGCTGAAGAAGCGGCGCGTTGCGGTATGCCTTATGTTAATCACCGCTGGTTAGGCGGCATGTTAACCAATTTTAAAACCATAAAAAAATCAATTACCCGCCTTAAAGAACTTGAAGCCATGAAAGCAGATGGCACTTTATACCAACGCTTTGGCAAAAAAGAAGCATTAGGTATGGAGCGCGAACTGGAAAAACTTGAACGCAGCTTAGGCGGAATTAAAGACATGAAAGGCGTTCCTGACGTTATTTTCGTACTGGATGTCGGTTACGAAAAAAATGCCATCAGTGAAGCAAAAAAATTAGGCATCCCCGTGGTTGGCGTTGTTGATTCCAACAATTCACCAGAAGGCATTGATTACATCATTCCTGGCAACGACGATTCAATCAGAGCGGTAAAGCTCTATTGTGAAAGCGTTTCTGCAACGGTCATGGATGCTAAATCGGCAGGCTTGGGCTTGTCAGCTAAAGCTGATGATTTTGTTGAAGAATCGATAGCAGAATAAGTTTTGCTAATGCGGTTTATTCAGATCGCAACTTAAAGCGACTGGTGATATGTAGTTCAAAACGCCTCCTTATGGGGGCGTTTTTATAGTGATGAATAACGAGAGATTACAAACATGAGCAATACAATTAGTGCAGTTATGGTTAAGGAGCTGCGTGAGCGGACGGGTTCCGGCATGATGGAATGCAAAAAAGCCTTGGTTGAAACCAACGGTGATATGGAATTAGCCATTGAAAATATGCGTAAATCCGGCTTAGCCAAAGCGGATAAAAAATCAGGTCGTATAGCGGCTGAAGGCATTATTGGCGTAAAAGTCAGTGACGATGGCAAGACAGTCGTTATGGCGGATGTTAACTGCGAAACTGATTTTGTTGCCAAGGCGGATGATTTCGTTAAATTTGTCGGCAGTATCACCACTGCTCTGTTAACTGCATCTGTTAAGACTGACGATGAGTTATCGTCTATGCCGTTAGCTGATGGACAGACGGTTGAAGAATTACGCAGGAGTCTGATTGCTAAATTAGGTGAAAATATAACCGTCAGACGTTTTCAAAAATACCAGACCGCAAGCGGTGGCACAGCGTGTTACCTACATGGCAGCAAAATTGGGGTAATTATTGAGTTGACTGCAGCCGATCCTGAGCTAGGCAAAGACATCGCCATGCACATCGCTGCTAGTAAACCTATTTGTGTGTCTGAAGACGAAGTTTCACCAGAAACTATCGAAAAAGAAAAAGAAATTTTCCGTGCGCAAGCGGCGGAAAGCGGCAAACCTGCCGACATTATTGAAAAAATGGTGGCTGGCCGGATCAGTAAGTTTTTTGGTGAAATTACCTTGTTAGGTCAACCATTTATTAAAGACGACAAGCTAACAATCGCCAAATTAGTGGCATCTAAAGGCAATTCAGTCGTCGGTTTTGCCCGCTTTGAAGTCGGTGAAGGCATCGAGAAAAAAGAAGGCAATTTTGCTGATGAAGTAATGGAGCAAGTAAGAGCCAGTGAAGAGGCAAAGTCAACTGACGATGACGATAGTAACTGATAGTTGATTTTAAGAACATGATCCGTTCACTTGAATACGTTAATTTATCCTAAACCACAAAACATTCATCTGAAAATGTTATGACAAAATTGATCTGCCAAAGAATATTGCTGAAATTGAGCGGTGAAGCGTTAATGAGTGAAGCTGGCGGTAGCATTGATGCCGATATACTCAAGCGCTTGGCTTTGGAAATCATAGAGTTATCCAGCATGGGCATTCAGGTGGGCTTGGTTATGGGCGGCGGCAACATTCTACGTGGCGCTCAAAAAGCTGCTGAAGGTTTGGATCGCGTAACTGGCGACCAAATGGGTATGCTGGCAACTGTGATTAACGCCTTGGCGATGCAAGATGCGATTGAACATTTGGGTCAGCAAGTCAGAGTTATGTCGGCGTTGAAAATCAATCAGGTGTGTGAAGATTACATCCGCCGCCGCGCCGTGCGCCATTTGGAAAAAGGTCGGGTGGTCATTTTTGCGGCGGGTACAGGCAACCCGTTTTTTACCACCGATTCCGCCGCCAGTCTTAGGGCTATCGAAATTAACGCGGAATTGATGATTAAAGCGACTAAAGTTAAAGGGGTGTATTCCGCCGATCCTGAAAAAGTCAAAGATGCGATTTTTTACCCGCGCTTAACGTATGATGAGGCGTTGGATCAACGACTTAACGTTATGGATACAACGGCATTGGTATTATGCAGAGACAATAACGTCCCCATGCGGGTGATGAATATTTTTGAACAGGGCGCAATAAAAAGATTGATGTTGGGCGAAGAGATAGGTTCGCTTATTGAACGAGGAACGTAAGATGATTAGTGATATTCAACAGAGTGCGGCTACTCGGATGGGTAAAAGTATTGAAGCCATGAAACATGAGTTTTCCAAAATCAGGACGGGGCGCGCGCACCCCAGTTTGCTGGATCAAATTACCGTCTCGTACTACGGTAACGAATCGGCTTTGTCGCAAGTTGCTAATATAGCGGTAGAAGATGCGCGGACATTGACCATTACGCCTTGGGAAAAAGCGATGGTTCAGGCGATAGAAAAAGCTATATTAAAATCCGATTTGGGCTTGAATCCTGCCACTAATGGCATGGTGATTCGTATCCCATTGCCTTCGCTTACTGAAGAACGCCGCCGGACTCTGGTAAAAGTCGTTAAAAATGAAGCCGAGAATGGTCGCGTTGCTATCCGAAATATTCGTCGTGATGCCAATGCAGAAATTAAGGAAGCAATGAAAGAAAAACTGATTTCGGAAGATGAAGCCCATAGTGGTGAAGAAAAAATTCAAAAATTAACCGATCAGTACGTCAAAGAAGTCGAGAAATTGTTGGAAGCCAAAGAAGCCGACCTGTTGTCGATTTAGCAAGGAAGACCAATGGCTGCTGCTGATAATCCTAGTTTGGCAACCGAAAATGGTATTCCGCGCCATGTAGCGATTATTATGGACGGCAATGGCAGATGGGCACAAAAAAGATTTATGCCGCGTGCGTTCGGTCATCAAGCGGGTGTTAAAGCGGTCAGAAAAATCGTTGAACACTGCGCTGAATTAGGAGTTGAGGTGCTAACCTTGTTCGCCTTTAGCAGCGAAAACTGGCGTCGCCCCAAAGAAGAAGTCACCTTGTTAATGTCGCTGTTTGTTGAAACGCTGCAAAGTGAAATCAACACGCTCGATAAAAATGGCATTTGTTTGCGGTTTATCGGCGATAGATCGGCTTTCCCCGATATTTTGCAAGCTAAAATGGCAGAATGGGAAGCGCAAACAAAAAACAACCAAGCATTAACTGTAGTGATTGCTGCTAACTATGGTGGTCATTGGGATATGTGCCAGGCGTTTCAGAAAGTTGTTGATAAAATGGCGGCGGGAGAATTAAGCAAACAACCCATTAGTTCACCATTAATAAGCGAACACCTATCTACCGCTGGCTTGCCAGACCCTGACCTTTTTATAAGAACTGGGGGGGAGAAACGGGTAAGTAACTTTTTGCTATGGCAATTAGCGTATACAGAACTCTATTTTACAGAAACACTCTGGCCGGATTTTGACCAGAATTCATTAGACGATGCCATCAGTAGTTTTAAAGGTCGCCAGCGGCGCTTTGGACATACGGGTGAGCAAATACTCAATAAATCCGCTTCACTTTAACCTTAGACAATAAAAAAATGTTATTACAGCGCGTAATTACGGCCGCCATTTTGGTGCCTTTAGTCGTCATGGCAGTATTTCAATTGCCAGGGGAATATTTCACTTTGGTGTTTGGCATTATTATTTTGATGGCCGCATGGGAATGGGCGCATCTTATTGGCATTAACCCGCCTTACAAGAAATACTTATTTCTACTAAGCCTAATTGTGCCGATGTTATGGTTACATTTCTGGACACAATTTCTTGAAGGCTTGCAATATGTCATCGAAACTGGACAGCAAGACATTTATCAATACGTCAAAAAAGTGGGTTGGACATCCATTAGCACGTTCATGGAATACCTTAATATACCGGATGTTAGGTTATATTCGGGCGTATTAGAGTGGTTTGTGATTCCAGCGGTGATTTTTTGGGTGTTGGTTATGATACTCATCAAACACTCGCCTACAGGCGTACTTCAGTTGGAATTAAAGCCGCGTAACAAGGCATTAATTGGTTGGTTTATTTTGCTGTCTGCGTGGTTGTTTTTAGTCCGTCTCAGAATTCTTTACGGCGCAGAAATGACGATGTATTTCTTGGTGCTGATCTGGGCAGCCGATATTGCCGCTTATTTCGTCGGAAAAAAGTTCGGCAAAGCAAAGCTAGCGCCTGAAATTAGCCCAGGCAAAACCATGGCGGGTTTTTATGGTGCATTGGTGGCAGGTCTAGTCTGTGGCGTTTTATTATGCCTGATTTACGGCTTCCCACTGATGAACGCTTCTGACGTGGTATTACTGTCGATATTGACGGTATTAATTTCAATATTCGGTGACTTATTCTTTAGCGTGGTCAAACGTCAAAGTGGTGTGAAAGAAAGCGGTTCAATATTGCCTGGACATGGCGGAATTCTTGATAGGATAGACAGCCTGATTGCCGCAACACCGTTTTTCTACGCCGGTATCTACTTGATTTACAGAATAATTGAAGATGCTCAAGCCACGGGTGCGGCTGGATGAAGGGGCTTTGCATCTTGGGAGCAACGGGTTCAATCGGCGTAAGCACTCTGGATGTTGCAGCGCGACATCCGCAGCTTTACAAAATTGTAGCGTTAACGGCAAACACGAACGTTGATGATTTATTCGAACAATGCCTCGTACACCATCCTCAGTATGCGGTAGTTGTAGACGAGGGCAAAGCTGAGGAATTTCAGAATAAAATCAGCAATTCTGCCGTAGCCGATATTAAAGTACTGACAGGTGCAAAAGCACTGGAAGAAGTTGCTACCCTGGACGAGGTGGATTCGGTGATGGCTGCAATCGTCGGCGCGGCGGGTTTGTTGCCCAGTCTTGCCGCCGCAAAAGCCGGAAAAACCGTGCTACTCGCCAATAAAGAAGCCTTGGTCATGTCCGGCGATATTTTCATGGACGCGGTTACGGCATCAGGCGCACATTTGTTGCCCATTGATAGCGAACATAACGCCATCTTCCAATGTATGCCAGCCCATTATCAAACAGGCACGGACGGCAAACAGGTCAGGCGCATCCTGTTGACCGCATCGGGCGGACCGTTTCGCGAAATGCCGGTAGAGCTTATGGCTGATGTCACGCCCGAACAAGCCGTTGCCCACCCCAACTGGGATATGGGCAAAAAAATCTCCGTGGATTCGGCGACCATGATGAACAAAGGTCTGGAAATGATCGAAGCCTGCTTGTTGTTCAATATGTCGCCAGACCAGATACAAGTCGTTATCCATCCCCAAAGCGTCATCCATTCCATGGTCGATTATGTCGATGGCACTGTGCTAGCGCAAATGGGCAATCCCGACATGCGGATACCCATCGCCCATGCAATGGCGTGGCCGGAACGCTTTGATTCAGGTGCCAAGCCGCTTAATATCTTTGATGTCCGACGGATGGATTTTGAAGAGCCGAATCTTGAGCGTTTCCCGTGTCTGCGCTTGGCCTACAAAGCGATCAATGCAGGCGGGACAATGCCTACCGTACTCAATGCCGCAAATGAGATAGCCGTCGAAGCCTTCCTGGATAGACGGGTAAAATTCACTGATATTCCCGTTATTATCGAGCAATGTATGGATATTATCGCCGTTGCAGTAGCGGACACCTTGGCGGTTATATTGGATCACGACCAACAAGCTAGGGTTGTTGCCAAACAGATTATTGCTGATATGGTTAGTTGATGGATTTTTTGCATACCCTGTTTTTTTTCATCGTCGCCGTAGGCATTCTGGTTTCATTTCATGAATTCGGACACTTCTGGGTTGCGCGTAAAACTGGGGTAAAGGTATTACGGTTTTCCGTGGGTTTTGGCAAAGTGCTATGGTCTCACCAAAAAACGCCCAATGATACCGAATATGTCTTATCCGCAATCCCCTTAGGAGGCTACGTTAAGATGGTCGATGAACGCGAGGGCGCAGTCAAACAGGAAGACCTGCCTTTTGCCTTCAATCGCCAATCGTTATGGGTCAGGACTGCGATAGTCGCGGCAGGCCCGACATTCAATCTGATACTAGCAATCGCCCTGTTTTGGGGTGTGTTGGTACTGGGCGAAACGGGTCTGAAACCTGTGTTAGGTGAAGTAAAACAAGGCACGTTTGCTGCGACAGCGGGATTTGTTGAAGGCGAAGAGATCATTTCCGTTAATGAAAAAGCCACCAAAACCTGGACGGAGGCAATGGGTACTATCGTTACCTCTGCAATGGATGGCGATCCAAGCATTAAGGTTAAGGTAAAAAACCTTGCTGATGAACAGAATGAGCGAGTTCTGACATTTACTGAAAACGATACACAAGATTCCGAGAAGCTCTTCGACCGTTTAGGTTTCAAGCCGTGGTCACCGAAGATAAAGCCAATTCTCAATGAAGTACTTCCTAATGGCGCAGCCTTAGCTGCTGGCCTAAAAAAAGACGATTTAATCATCAGTGCAGACGGCAAACCGATAGTCGATTGGATGCAATGGGTAGATTACGTAAAAAAACGCCCTGATATTACGATCAGCGTAATCGTAGAACGCCAAGGAATACGCTTAACCTTGCCGATAACGCCAAAAAGTGAGCAAAATGGCGAGGAAACTGAAGGTAAAATTGGAGCTTCCGTCGTTATGCCGGAAGGCTTGATGAAATCCATGACGGTCGAATATTCCTTATCACCGTTTGATGCTATACCAGAAGCATTCAAAACGACTTATGATTATTCCATAATGACTTTGAAGATGATGGGCAAAATGCTTATCGGCAAGGCATCTGTCAAGAATTTGAGCGGACCCATCAGCATTGCTCAAATTGCTGGACAGTCAGCCAGCATGGGGCTGGTGTATTTCATTAGATTCATGGCATTGGTCAGCGTAAGTTTAGGTGTACTAAATTTATTGCCCATACCTGTACTCGATGGTGGTCATTTGCTGTTTTTTGGTGTCGAAGCCATCAAAGGCAGTCCAGTTTCAGAAAAAATACAAATTTTTTTCCAGCAAATTGGTATGGCATTGTTAATGCTGCTGATGGTAACGGCAGTAGTTGTTGATGTACAACGCTTGTTTGATTAAAAAACCCCGAATTAGTTACCTTTCGCTCTGATGTTGAAGGACTTAAAATTAGATCGTATATGTGCAAAATTTTATCGTCATTATCTGAACGAATTGCAAGCCAATAACTCCTAGCCTCTAATCATTTCACTTTTCACCTGAGAAACTCTATGAAAAAAATCACCCAGATCACCGGATTATTGCTGTTAATCTTGATGCTTCCTTTTGCCAACGCAGACGAAGCGGCAATCAAGCAGTCATTAGGCAAATCCATGCCGACCGCAAAAATCGAATCCATCAAACCGTCTGAAATCAAAGGCGTATACGAAGTTGTACTAGGCTCCAGCATCTATTACGTATCCGAAGACGGCAAGTATTTGCTGCAAGGGCGCTTGGTTGATGTGGCAAACCGCACGGATCTGACAGAGCAAAAACTGGGTGCAACCCGTAAATCGGCATTAGAAAGAATGGGCGTGGACAATATGATTGTGTTCAAACCCAAAATAGGCAAATACAAGGTGTCTATCTTCACGGACATTGATTGTGGTTATTGTCGTAAACTGCATTCCGAAATCGACCAATACCTAGCGGAAGGCATCACCATCCAATATCTGTTCTTCCCAAGAGCTGGCAAAGGTTCAGATTCTTACGATAAAGCCGTCTCAGTCTGGTGTGCTAAAGACCGCAACGCGGCGTTAACAGAAGCGAAAAAAGACCAGAAGCTGGAAAAGAAAACCTGCACCAATCCAATTGATAAGCACATGCAATTGGCTGCCGAATTTGACGTGAAAGGCACCCCCATGATTGTCACCGAACATGGCAATATCTATCCGGGTTATTTGCCGGCTAAGGAATTGGTTCAGGCATTGCAAAGCGAGAAAACTGCACGATAGAGTTTTTTCAGGCTTAGTTGAGGCACGAAACCCAGCGTTTACCGCCGCCGCCCCTGCTGGGTTTCCGTAAACTCCAACCCAGCCTACTTCAGATTAACCCCTTCCCCCTTGAGGGAGAAGGCTGGGATGAGGGGATTAAAAAACCACGACATTCCTGATTCTCCTCACCCCAACCCTCTCCAGCAGGAGAGGGAGCAATGTGGCAATTATCATATTGCGTAGGCAAGGCTGGGGCACGAAGCCCAGCTTTTACCCATCCGATCAATATTTTGCGCCAATTGGGGGCAGAGTTAAACCAATTATTGCCAATTGCACCCAATATCCCCCCTAGGGTGGGTGTAAGCAACACGATTGTTTGTTATGTTGATGCCGTAGTCACAGGAGGAAAAAACAAATCATAGAAACAAACAAATAACCGAAATGTACTAATTACACTAATAATTTTGGGAGCTAATACTATGAATATCAATATAAAAACAAATCTAACAGGCACTGACAAGCACAAGTGCCGTAGCCTTGCCGCGCTTGCGTTGGCGGGTGTGCTCGGTTCACTGGGCATGGCAAATACCGCGCAGGCTGCCCCGATTTACCAGACGGGGTTTGAGAATCCGCCGTTTGTGGCTAATCTGACGTTGCCGAGTCAAGATGGCTGGGTTGTCGGAGGCACTCCTGAAGGCCTCCTCAGCCCTACCGCCGCAGTCATTTCCACTAACAGGCCGCGCCAAGGGCAACAGTCAGTGCTGGTGTCAGGTGCAAATTTGATACATCAGGACTTTGTTAACTCAGTCACAGGAGGATATTACGATGCCATAGGCTCTTACCGGAAGACGGTTGACTATGATACGAGAGGAACGAAGACCGTGCGCGTTTCGGCGCATGTTCGGGTGGATGGTCGGCTGACTAGTGGCAATAACTTCTTCTCAGCCAGCTTCGGGAGCAGAGGTGCAGACATTGCCTCTACTAATGGCGGAGATACAACGGGCAACGGTGAAATTACGATTTCGTCAGATGGGCATGTCTACGGGGCTACTGGCAACGATAATGTTCCGGTTTTTCTAGCCAGCAAACGCATCGAGCTAGGCGAATGGCATAATCTGGCAGTGGAGACCAATTTTGCCACTCGTAAAATGACTTTCTTTGTAGACGATGACTGCTTGGGTTCTTTTCCTTTTGTTTCTGGCTTCACGGGTAACTTTGTACGGCGAGGAGGCATGGTAGTGTATGCCGCACCTGACACAGCTACCCTCCATAAAGCTAACTACAGAGCGCGATATGACCAATACAGTATTAAGACAGTTACGCCGGAAAAATGTAGAGTTCATCGTTAAGCTCTGTAGTTCTGTAGGCTGGGTTGAAGCCTTAGGGGAAACCCAGCACATAGTCCAGGAGACCATGATTGCTGAGTTAACCAACGACCACCACGGATGGTGGGAGTGCAGACAATGCTACGGAATCATTGCTGCCCCAGCCTACAAACCAAAAATGGTTATTTTTCGTTCCCACGCTCCGGCGTGGAAATGCCGATAGAGACGCTCTGCGTCCCATACCGCTGGAGCGGTACAAAACGCATTTCCACGCCGGAGCGCCACTGCCCACAGTTAAGCGTTGAGACCTCTTCCGCCTGGAGTACAAACCTAGGTTTGCACTCCGGCATTCGCTGTTTGTAAGGAATCAAAAAACATGTTTTTTGACTCCGTATTTCTTAACTGTGGGCAGCTCATTGGTTGGTTGAAGCCTTAGTGGAAACCCAGCACATAGCCCAACGGAGGCCATGATTGCTGGGTTTACCAACCCAGCCTACAGGTTGTCAGGTGCATTCCATGCACCAAAAACGACAAATGCACTGCTTATGAAATTGGTATTATTAGTCAAATACCGAGATTTTTATCGTTCCCACGCTCCGGCGTGGGAATGCCGATAGGGACGCTCTGCGTCCCGTACCGCTGGAGCGGTACAAAACTCATTCCCACCACGCTGGATGTCACTGCCCACAGTTAAGCATTGAGACCCCCTATCACCTGGAACACAAACCTAGGTTTGCACTCCGGCATTCGCTGTTTGTAAGGAATCAAAAAACATGTTTTTTGACTCCGTATTTCTTAACTGTGGGCAGCTCATTAGTTGGTTGAAGCCTTAGTGGAAACCCAGCACATAGCCCAACGGAGGCCATGATTGCTGGGTTTACCAACCCACCCTTATATCTTGATTCTGAGCTCTCAAAAGGTCAGAATCCCCGGTTGATCATCGGGAGGGTAACGGGGAAGTCGTACCCATCCTTAGGCTTAAAGCCTGTCTCGTAGATTGAACTCCCCGCTATCCGTACTCGTCATTGTAGTTCGAAC
>CAMAVM010000008.1 GCA_945861705.1 Methylomagnum ishizawai
CCGGAAACTTTAGCAGCACCAGCGTGGAAGGTGTATTTGCGGCGGGCGATGTAATGGATTCGGTTTATAGACAAGCCATCACCTCAGCAGGTGCAGGCTGTATGGCGGCATTGGACGCGGAAAAGTATTTGGATGAGTTGGTGGGTTAACCCCAAATCTTTCAGTGAGTAGCCTCGATGAAGGGTAACGGAATCGAGCAATATCGAAGTCCTAAAACCCTAGGTTACGCAAACCGCATCTGAGGCTACTCGCTATTTTCTATAACATTGAGCAATAACGACGCTAGAAGTCAATCAAGCCACAGATTTTTCTCTGGCTTGCTCACCATAATGCGATTCAATATACCGCTGCACAACACCTTGAAATTCCTCAGCTATATGGTCGCCTTTTAAGGTGACGGTTTTCACGCCGTCTTCATAAACCGGTGCTACGGGTGTTTCTCCAGTACCAGGCAAACTGATGCCAATATTGGCACTTTTACTTTCACCAGGCCCATTGACCACGCAGCCCATAACTGCAACTTCCATTGCTTCTACGCCAGGGTATTGAGTGCGCCAGATTGGCATTTGGTCACGTAGATAAGTTTGGATGTCTTGCGCCAGATGTTGGAAATAATCGCTGGTGGTGCGTCCGCAACCAGGACAGGCGATAACCATTGGGGTAAACGAGCGGAAGCCCATTGTTTGCAGCAATTCCTGGGCGACGATGACTTCCTTGGTGCGTGATGCGCCGGGTTCAGGTGTGAGCGAAATGCGGATGGTATCGCCGATACCTTGCTGCATAAGCACACCCAAAGCCGCAGAAGATGACACCATGCCCTTAGATCCCATGCCTGCTTCGGTCAAACCTAGGTGTAAGGTGTAGTTGCAACGGCTAGCCAAGTCTTCGTAAATCTGGATTAATTCCTGCACATTGCTGATTTTGCAGGACAAAATAATCTTGTCTTTGCCTAAGCCCAATTCCTCCGCTTTCGCCGCGCTTTCCAGTGCCGATAATACGATGGCTTTGCGAGTTATGGCAGGTAATGGCTCAGGGTTGGCTAATAATCGGTTTTCGTCCAGCAAACGGGTAAATACTGCTTGGTCAAGACTGCCGCCGTTAACGCCTATCCGCACGGGCTTATTATATTTACAGGCAAATTCCACCATCATCTGGAATTGCGGATCGCGGCTTTTGCCACGACCAACATTGCCTGGATTGATGCGGTATTTGTCCAATGCTTCCGCACAATCGGGATATTTTTCCAGTAAGCGATGTCCGTTAAAATGGAAATCGCCAATAATTGGCACGGAATAACCTTTCTTGAGCAATTGGTTTTTTATGTCCCAAACTGCCGACGCCGCTTCTTCGCTATTTACTGTAATCCGTACCAGCTCAGATCCGGCATCCGCCAGCTCAATAATCTGGTTAACCGTTCCAGCAGCATCGGCGGTATCGGTGTTGGTCATCGATTGCACCACAATCGGCGCACCGCCACCCACTTTGACATTACCGACCAATACTTGATGGGTGATTTTTCTTAAGGAAATAGACATAAGCTTGATTTTTGGAGTGATGAATAATCTGAAACAATGCTCTAAATTATACGCTATTTTGGATTTTGGGTAGTATTTGCAAGGCTATTATAAAAAATAAGGCGAATAGATGCTGCTCAGGAAAAAAGCCAACTTACCTGATGTGGTTAACCATTTGTTCTGTACTATATGCGTACGCAGTTTTTTATCTGAATCAGCAGGTTAAAGAAGTCACGACAATTGACTTGATAGTAAGGGTTGCGATCATAGCAGTGCTATAATGCAATAATGGTTAAATATAGGAGGTAATGATTTTGTTCTCCACGCTTTCCACCGATGAGACTTATGTTTCTCCAGCTTGCAGCTTGTTTTTCTCATGCTAGTATAGAGATTCATGACCGAAAAATACGATTTACACTGCCATTCAAACCTATCTGACGGTGTGTTATCGCCAACCGAGCTAGTACAGCGAGCGCATGAACAAGGTGTGACCGCGTTGGCATTGACCGATCACGATACGACGGCAGGACTCGTTGAGGCTACAAAGGTCGCAACTCAAACAGGCGTTAGACTGATTGCAGGTATTGAGCTTTCTGCAAGCTGGCAAGATAAAACTTTGCACATTGTGGGTTTGGGCATTGATCCTGATTATCCACCGCTGCTCGAAGCGACCCGTGATTTACAAGTGATTCGGCTTGAACGCGCCGAGCAAATTGCCGCCAAGTTGGAAAAAAAACGTATTCCTGGTGCTTTGGAAGCCGTTACCAAGGCGGCTGGGGATAGTATGATTACCCGCACGCATTTCGCCGATTTTCTGGTATCACAAAATCATGTCTCCAACCAACAGGATGCTTTTGACCGTTATCTTGCCAAGGGCAAACCTGCGTATGTAGCGGCGGCTTGGGCAGATCTCGACTTGGCGGTTAATTGGATTACCCAATCGGGTGGTGTTGCGGTAGTGGCGCATCCATTGCGTTACAAATTAACCCCAAAATGGATGAACCGTTTGCTGACTGCATTTAAACTGGCAGGAGGGCAGGGCATAGAGGTGGTGACCGGTAGGTGCAATGTTGATGAAATTAACGTAGCCGCTAAATATGCGATTGCATTCGAATTGGCAGGATCTGTCGGTTCGGATTTTCACAATCCGGCGAACCCGTGGATTGAGCTAGGTAGACTTGCGTCATTGCCTGTCAATATTAAACCAGTTTGGGAATTGTTCATTTAGCTGCCATTCATAATCAGCATGTTAGGCTAATACAAGTATCAACAATGAGGACTTATCAATGGAAGCACTCGATCAAATAACGGCAACATTGGCACTAACAATGGGCTTGGCTTGGGCTAGTGGTATTAACCTTTATGCTACTTTGTTGACCTTGGGCTTTCTTGCCAACAGTGGCAATATCGACTTACCGCCAGATTTACAAATTGTGGCAAATCCCTTGGTTATGGGTGCTGCTGGCATTATGTATTTCGTTGAATTCTTCGTCGATAAAACCCCAGGAGCAGATACAGGCTGGGATGCGATACATACCTTTATCCGCATTCCCGCTGGGGCAATGCTGGCGGCTGGTGCAGTCGGTGACTTGAATCCTGCCGTTGAAATCGCCGCCGCCTTGTTAGGTGGCAGTCTTGCCGCTGGAACACATGCGACTAAAGCGGGTACACGCGTGATGATTAATACTTCGCCTGAGCCTTTCAGCAACTGGATTGCGTCAATCGGAGAAGATGTCATAGTTGTTACTGGCGTTTGGGCGAGCATCAACCATCCGGTGTCATTTTTGATTGCACTCGTTTTGTTTGTGATATTGATGATCTGGTTATTGCCAAGAATTTGGACGAGTGTAAAAAGAGTTTTTCGCTTTATTATTGCTTGGTTCCAAAAGGAAGACAGTCCGCCGGATTTTAATATGCATCAGTAATCAATTTCCTGTTGACTACAACGGCATAATCGCGTCTAATGGCGCTCTTTTGTACAGCCGCCCAGGTAGCTCAGTCGGTAGAGCAAAGGATTGAAAATCCTTGTGTCGACGGTTCGATTCCGCCCCTGGGCACCATTGTATGATTCAACGAAATACATCAAACCCGCATGTTGCAAGACATAGCGGGTTTTTTATTGTTCTAATAATGTCTATTAGTAAGTAGGCAGCTAATGTGCAAACTGCTAAATCCAAATTTATTGCACTTTTATTGTCAAAGCCTCGCCATTAAAACGAATACCTTCCCAACCATAGCGCATAAAAGTTCTGATGTTTTGGTGGTCTGTGCCGCTGGGGTTAGGCAATACATCTGTGCGGTAATAATCACCAAACAGGTTTAGGGTTTGTTGCTGATTAAGATGGTGGAGTTTTGCAAAGGCAAAGATTTTACAAGAACCTTCATTCGTGCCAGCAGGGTTAACCACCAGGTCGTCATTTAATCCATTACTGAATTCAGTGGGTTGGTAGTGGTAGTTTTCGGTGATAACAATAATGGTTTCATGAAAACTGATAAGTTCGCCGTGTAAGGCTTTTTCAATAAATTTTTTTAATGTCATAAGCAACTATTTGGTTTTGTTGATTTAGCCGTGCTTCATGATGCGACCTTTCTCGCGTTGCCAGTCGCGGTCTTTGGAGGCGGCGCGTTTGTCGTGTAGCTGTTTGCCTTTTGCCAAGCCGATTTCGATTTTAGCGCGACCATTTTTCCAATACATAGACAGCGGAATGATGGTATAGCCTTTGCGCTCGACAGCACCAATCAACTTATTAATTTCATGGCGATTGAGCAGTAGTTTCTTGTTGCGGATAGCATCGGGATTAACATGGGTTGATGCCGACAATAATGGCGAAATATGGGCGCGGGATAACCAGGTTTCACCTCGTTTTATAACCACATAGCTTTCTTTAAGCTGGATTTTGCCATCTCGCAGGCTTTTGACCTCCCAACCTTCCAAAACTAGCCCTGCTTCAAAGCGTTCTTCGATATGGTATTCATGCGTTGCCTGACGGTTGACGGCAATGGTTGCATTCTGTGGCGGTTTTTTCTTGTTGGGCTTTTTATCGGCCATAATGGGATAGCGAAATTATTTTCCGGTGTATACAGTATAATCTTGCCATTTTACTCGATATACTAACGATAATGGCTATTTATTAAGGGCTTCAAACACATGGCAGACGAAAAAAAATCACAACACGGAGAATGGTCTTCGCGGTTTGCGTTTATTCTGGCGGCGACGGGTTCGGCGGTTGGTTTAGGCAATATTTGGAAGTTTCCTTATATTACCGGTGAGAATGGTGGCGGGGCATTCGTGCTGGTGTATTTGCTGTGTGTGCTGTTGATTGGCATTCCCCTGATGATGGCAGAAACTCTGTTAGGTCGGCGTAGCAAGGAAAATCCGATACACACGATGGAGATTCTGACCAAAGAGGCGGGTGCTGATAAAAACTGGCATTATCTTGGTTGGTTAGGCGTAGCTGCCGGATTTTTAATTCTGTCTTATTACAGTGTGATCGCGGGCTGGGCTTCAGCTTACGTGGTCAAAGCCTTTTTTGGCAGTTTTTCCGGTGCTAATCCCAGTGAAATCAAGGCAATATTCGACAATTTTGTCGCCAGCCCTATGCAATTAATCTTCTGGCACAGCCTGTTCATGTTGGCAACCATGTTGATTGTGGCGAGGGGGATTGAGAAAGGTTTTGAGAAATCAGTCAGATTTTTATTGCCGTGGTTGTTTGCCTTGATGATTTTGATGGTCGGTTATGCGATGACCACAGAGGGTTATTTTAAAGGGCTTAACTTCCTGTTCAGACCTGATTTCAGCAAGTTGACCGCCGATTCCATCCTCGTCGCAATGGGTCAGGCGTTTTTCAGCTTGAGCTTGGGCATGGGTTCCATCATGGTTTACGGCGCGTATCTGCCCAAAGAGGTATCCATAACCAAAGCATCAATGATAATTGCCGGAGCAGATACGATTATCGCTTTGCTAGCAGGCATCATCATCTTTCCTATTGTGTTCAGCAATGGCTTGCATCCCAATTCCGGCCCAGGCTTGGTGTTTGAGACTTTGCCGATTGCGTTTGGCAACATGTTTGGCGGTTGGCTGGTTGGGGTGTTGTTTTTTGTCGCTTTGGTGTTTGCGGCCTTATCTTCCTCCATTGCTTTGA
Organism: Methylomagnum ishizawai; assembly: GCA_945861705.1. Taxonomy (GTDB): domain Bacteria; phylum Pseudomonadota; class Gammaproteobacteria; order Methylococcales; family Methylomonadaceae; genus Methyloglobulus. The sequence continues at coordinate 5,657 of CAMAVM010000008.1, forward strand.
TTGAACCGGCGGTGGCTTGGTTGATTGAGAATAAGGGCTTTACGCGTGAAAAAGCCTGTTTGTGGGCGGGTTTAGTGGCATGGGTATTGGGTTTTGCCACTATTTTTTCATTCAATGTTTGGGCTAACGTTAAGCTGTTTGAACGCAATCTATTTGAATTGATTGATTATTTAACCGCCAATTTGATGTTGCCTATTGGCGGATTCTGCATTGCCGTGTTTGCAGGCTGGATCATGAAGCAGGAACACAGCAAACAGGAATTGGATTGTCCTGACGACTTAAGCTATCAAGTCTGGCACTTCTTGGTTAGGTATATTGCCCCTGCTGCCGTGTTTTTAGTATTTTTGAATGTAGTCGGGGTGCTTTAAGGCATGACGCTTGTCCAAAAAAGTGCATTGGTAAAATATTCTGCACAACAAATGTTTGATTTAGTTAATGATATTGAAGCGTATCCGCAGTTTTTGCCTTGGTGTTCAGGCAGTCGTATTATCAAGCGCGAAGACGATGTCGTCGAAGCGGAATTGATGATTTCCAAAGGTGGCTTTAAAAAGTCTTTTTCCACACGGAACACTATTGATATGGGTGGAAAAATTACCGTGTCTTTATTAGATGGGCCTTTTTCCCGTCTCGACGGCGTGTGGAATTTTATACCGCTGCGCGAAGATGCCAGCAAAATCTCCCTGGATTTGGAATTTGAAATGTCCAGCGTATTGGCAAACCTTGCCTTTGGCGCGGTGTTCAACCAGATTTGCAATACGATGGTGGCTTCTTTTACCAGTCGCGCTAAGGAAGTTTATGGTTAGAGAAGTGCTGAACAAGTTGATTCCGCGCATAGTTCGACCGTTCGACAAGCTCACGGCTCACCATGAACGGAATCAACCCATTGCCGTTCGTCCTGAGCTTGTCGAAGGACTTATTCAGAGATTCTTTCGAGATGGGTGACAACGACGAGACCTTGATTGAAATCGAAGTTGCTTATGCCACACCGGAAGAGCAGGTTATTGTTACGATTAACGTATTGCTAGGCACGACGATAGAACAAGCGGTAGAACTATCGGGTTTGCTGATGCGTTTTCCTGAAATAAGCAATTCAGAATTGAAAATTGGCGTTTTTGGGGGTTCATGCAAGCCAGATCAGTTTGTGAAACAAGGCGATAGGGTTGAAATCTATCGACCTTTAATTCACGATCCCAAAGAAGCAAGGCGGCAACGGGCGCTAAAGAACTGAGTCGCATTAAACCTTGTAGCTACGTTCACAACGGTGTCTTAATCTGCGATCCACTATCCGCAGGTTTCGCATCAGGGTCTTTCTTTGGTGCATCATCAATATTATCAAAGCCGAATAAGCCTTTAATCTTTTGCCACATGGTCAGTTCAATATCCCGTTTAGGGACATCGACCGTGGTTTCCTCGGACGGCTTGACGACGGGCGTTGAATTGGGTTTGAAGTCGCCTTGAATCCCAGAAACTAAGCCATCCGCATTAAACAGCACGGAAACCTTTTTTTGCTGGCGGTCTTCGCCGCTGGGCTGGTTGGAATACAGGTAATCCCAGCTTTTTTGGTGAAAAGTATTCACCAACATGGGCGATCCCAAAATGTACAAGACTTGCCGTTCTGTCATGTTAGGACGAAGTTGGTCGATCATCGCTTGGTCAACGATATTGCCTTGTTGGATGGGTATGGTATACACGCCCGGCAAGTTGTTGAGTATGTACGAACAGGAGGCGAGCAACAAGCTACTCACCAGGGCAATACAGAAAAAAACGCTTCTCATAGTCTAACGGGATAGAATCAAAAGTCAGAATCATACAGGATGTCAACCAATTATCCTAAATACAGTCATGCGCCAACTGCCAAAAACAGGCTACAATGTGCCAAACCCCACCCCGATTGTTTAACCGTTGCTTAAAGGAGATAACTGTGGAAACTCATGATCTACGGAACGCGGGTCTGAAAGTGACTTTGCCTAGGGTTAAAATCCTGCAAATCCTGGAAAATCAGGCTACCGACCGCCATCTTACCGCAGAACAAGTGTACAAAATCCTGCTCAGTGAAGATGAAGAAATCGGCTTGGCAACTGTGTATCGCGTGTTAACTCAGTTTGAAGCGGCGGGGTTGGTTACTCGGCATCATTTCGAGGGCGGTAATTCTGTGTTTGAACTGTCAGACGGCGATCATCACGACCACATCATGTGCATCAAATGCGGTAAAGTTGATGAATTTACGGATGAAATCATCGAAACCCAACAAAAGAAGATTGCTCACCGCTTAGACTACGAGTTAACCGCGCACGGTTTATATTTATACGGCTATTGCCCCAACTGCAAAAAATCCTGATCTTTCATTAACTTAAGTTCTTCATGTTTAAACCCCTAATTTTTTACATTGGCCTGCGCTACACGAGGGCAAAACGCCGCACCCAATTCATTTCCTTCATTACTTTAACCTCCGTCATGGGCATCGCGCTGGGTGTGACAGCACTGATTACCGTACTGTCGGTGATGAACGGCTTTGAAGCGGAATTGCGGGAACGTATTCTTGGTATGACATCCCACGCGACCTTGACGGGCAAATACGGACAGTTAGAAAACTGGCCGGAAGCTGAAAATCGCATCAAAAATCAGCCGCACATTCAGGGTTCAGCACCGTTCATTAGCGGTCAGGTCATGATAAATGCTGACCGCCGCGTGAGCGGCACCATGCTCAATGGCGTAATGCCAGAAAACGAACCCAAGGTGTCGGAGGTGGGTAATCGCATGGTTGAGGGCAAGCTGGCTGCTCTAGTGCCAGGTGAATACGGCATTATTTTAGGTGCAGAATTGGCTAAATACCTCGGCACTTTCATGGGTGACAAGATCACTATCATCAGTCCACAGGTCAATTCCACCCCAGCGGGTATCGTTCCCAGGATGCGTCGGTTTACCGTTGTGGGTATTTTCAAGGTTGGCATGTACGAGTATGATCGCAACATGGCACTCATCCATATCGACGATGCAGCCAAGCTATTCAGGCTGGAGTCGGCGGTTTCCGGCTTGCGGATAAAGCTGGATGACGTGTTCAACGCCCCCAAAATAACCCAAACGCTGAGTTCGCAGTTGTCTGACGAGTATCTGGTCAGCGACTGGACAATGGCGCACGAAAATTTCTTCAAGGCTATCAAGACCGAAAAAATGGTCATGTTCATCATTTTGCTGCTAATCGTCGCTGTTGCAGCCTTCAATATCGTCTCCACGTTGGTGATGGTGGTCACCGATAAGCGCGGCGACATTGCCATCCTTAAGACACAGGGGCTGACATCAGGCTCGGTGATGGGCATATTTATGGTGTTAGGTACGATAATCGGTGTGGTTGGCACAATCTTAGGAGCGATAGGCGGGATTTTGCTCGCACTCAATGCTGGGCATATCGTCAGCGACTTGGAGAAATTATTTAAAACCCGCTTTTTACCCGCAGATGTCTATTACATCAGTGACTTACCTTCAAAACTGATCTGGTCTGATGTTTACATGATAGCTGGAGTTGCTTTTGTATTATCTTTGCTTGCGACCATTTACCCCGCGTGGCAAGCCTCAAAAATCAACCCTGCGGAAGTGTTGCGCTATGAATAACGCCAGTATTTTGCAGTGCGAAAACCTGACTATGCGCTATGCCCAGGGCGGTCTGGATGTCGAGGTATTGAAAGGCGTTAATTTCAACATCAATAAGGGCGAATGTGTCGCCATCATGGGCGCATCAGGTTCTGGTAAAAGCACCTTATTGCATTTATTGGGCGGACTTGAGAAGCCTACAGGCGGTAAAGTATTACTGGATGGTATCGACTTGAATGATGTCAGCGGTAAACAATTAGCCAGCTTAAGAAACCGTTCCCTGGGTTTTATCTACCAATTCCACCATCTATTAGGCGAGTTCACCGTGCTGGAAAATGTCGCTATGCCTTTATTGATTGGCGGTCACTCGGTTGAAGAAGCTCGGCATCATGCGACAAAACTTTTGCAACGGGTTGGTCTAGGTCATCGAGTTGAACACAAACCCGGCGAAATATCCGGTGGTGAGCGGCAGCGGGCAGCAGTCGCCCGGGCGTTAATCAATAAACCGAGCGTGGTTTTGGCCGACGAGCCGACCGGAAACCTAGACAGCAAAACCGCCGAAGATGTCTTTCAGTTGATGTTGGAATTGAATCAGGAGCTGAATGTCAGCTTCCTCATCGTCACCCACGATCACGAACTGGCAGGAAAAATGGGCAGGGTATTGCACATGGAAGATGGGGTGATTGTTTGATTTTGTGTAGGAATTATTAAAAGTCCTTCGACAGGCTCAGGACTAACGGAATCAACCCGATACCTCTCGTCCTGAGTCCTTCGGCTTCGCTCAGGAGCGCCTTGCCGAAGGACTTGTTTAACAGTGCCTTAAAAAATATCATAATGAACCAAACTATAAAATTCTGGGCAGTCGTACCCGCCGCTGGCGTAGGCAAACGAATGAACGCCGACAGACCGAAACAATACCTGGAATTGGCTGGGTTTATGGTCATTGAGCAGACCTTAGGTCGTTTACTGCAAGCGGATGTTTTTTCCAAAATTGCGGTTGCCATTTCGGTCGAAGACCCTTACTGGCCTGAACTTGGCATTGCTAATCATGAGCTTATCATCACTGCACCGGGCGGAAAGGAGAGGGCGGATTCGGTGTTGTCGGGTTTAAAGTCGATACGCGATCAAGCTAACGATGACGATTGGGTGCTGGTACATGATGCCGCGCGGCCTTGCCTGACTGCCAGCGACATTCGGTTATTGATTGATACGCTGATTAATGATGATGTTGGCGGTATTTTGGCGCTATCTTCGCACGATACTTTAAAAAGCGTTCAGGATGGGAACATTCTTGATACCTTAGATAGACGCACAATATGGAAGGCGTTAACGCCACAAATGTTCCGTTACGGGATGTTAAAATCTGCACTGGAAGATACCGCTGGCAACCTTAGAGTCACCGACGAAGCCAGCGCATTGGAGTTAATGGGATTTACCCCGAAAATCGTCGAAGGTCGTCCAGACAATATCAAAATCACCCGACCTGAAGACTTAGCATTAGCGCAATTTTATATGGAGCAACAGTGATACGAGTAGGTCAAGGTTACGATGTACACCGCTTTAACGATGGCGAGCATATCATTTTAGGCGGCGTAACAATACCTTACGAACAAGGCTTGGAAGCGCATTCAGACGGTGATGTGGTGCTGCACGCGCTTTGCGATGCGTTGCTGGGTGCGGCGGCATTGGGTGATATTGGTAAACATTTTCCTGATACCGATCCTGAATTCAAGGGTGCGGATAGCCGTGTGTTATTGCGGCATGTCTATAGCATCGTCCAAGAACAAGGCTACAGCCTAGGTAACGCGGACATTACGATAGTCGCCCAAGCCCCCAAAATGGCACCATATATCGCCGACATGTGCGGGAATATTGCGGCTGATTTGCAAGTCGAAATCAACCAGGTCAACGTAAAAGCCACCACCACCGAAAAACTGGGTTTTGAAGGCCGCAAAGAAGGCATTGCCGTACATGCCATTGTGATAATCGAAAAATAACACGTCAGCGCGATATTCACCACCGCTTATATATCTGACTGATACATTAGTCGGATGCCGTTTTTATCTTTCTTCACTTGGTATGTACGACTAATGGATTCCGCATTAGCTAATGTGCCAATATTTCCGGCAGAAAAAATTCACTCACTAACATAGGTCGCTTTTGGATGGCGTAGACGGTTCGTCGTCCCCAGATATTTTGGTTGATGTGTGCTTTTTTTTGTGTTTGTGCCGTCCAATCAGTTGGGCTTATTGAAGTTAAATCCATCGTTACCCTTTCCAAATCAGGATACGAAAAAATCACTTCACCTAATGGACGAGTACCTAAATGCGCGAGGTTGCGGTGGGCGACCTTGATGGTTTCTTCAGGAATAATGGTTCTTGCCAGCAGCAATGGTTTACCTTTTAACTGTAACGCAACTTCGCGGATCAAGCAGTATCGGGATAACGGCAAATGGAGTTGCCTGCGCTCACTCAAGAACGGTGTGCGCCACTGGTGGAAAAGGATGTTCACGGTGATAGTGTTGCCATAATAGTCGCGTAGTCGCTGGGTCAACGAACCGGCTTCGTAAGTCCAGGACTGGACGGATTCGGGCAGGGTGTGATGGCTGCCTCGTCTGTGTTCATGCCAATCGGGTTCATGGTCGAACAAAATACTTTTGGTGGTCAATGGGGTTTAAACCTCGGAATAATCGGGATTGTGGCCTAACCAGCGGTCAATTAATGGCACTATGGCTTCGGGCATATCAACAAAAAGAGAATCGGCGATGGTCGGGATATTATCCAGCAAATCGGCATCCCTGACCAAATCGGCAACCCTAAAATTCACTTGTCCAGTCTGGCGGGTACCCATGACCTCACCTGGGCCACGTAACTGCAAATCCTTTTCGGCGATCAAGAAGCCGTCGTTGCTGTCCCGCAGGATACCTAATCGCTGACGGGCATTATCGGACAAGGGCGATTGGTACATTAGCAGGCAAAAACTGTCGTCATTGCCTCGCCCTACTCGTCCCCGTAATTGGTGCAGTTGTGACAAGCCTAGTCGTTCGGGATTTTCGATTATCATCAAGCTGGCGTTAGGCACATCAACGCCCACTTCTATGACGGTGGTGGCGACTAACAGGTCAATTTCATGGTTTTTGAAAGCCAGCATGATAGATTCTTTTTCTGATGCTTTCAGCCGTCCATGTAAGAGTGCGATACGTACGTCAGGCAAGGCCGCCGTTAATTTTTGTGCCGTTTTTTCGGCGGCTTCGCATTGGAGCATTTCCGATTCTTCGATCAGCGTACACACCCAATAGGCCTGCTTTTTGCTGTCTATCCAGTTATTGATCCGGCTAATGACCTCGTTGCGTCGTTCTCCCGGAATCACGCTGGTGGTGACTGGCTTCCTGCCGGGGGGTAGTTCATCAATGATAGAAATGTCCAGATCGGAATACTGCAACATCGCTAAGGTACGCGGGATAGGCGTGGCAGTCATCACCAATTGATGCGGTCTGATACTACCTTGCTGACCTTTAGCCCTTAATGCCAGTCGTTGATGCACACCGAAACGGTGCTGTTCGTCGATGATGATTAAGCCTAAGCGATGGAAAAATACCTCGTCCTGAAATAAGGCATGGGTGCCGATGATGATGCCTGCCGAGCCATTTTCCAACGTCAGTAAAATTTCTTTGCGTGGATTGCCTTTTACTTGCCCAGTGAGCAGAACGATTTGGGTACTGAAATCGTTAAACCATGCACTGAAATTGCGGTAATGCTGCTCTGCCAGTAATTCTGTTGGGGCCATGACGGCGACCTGATAATCAGCAGCCAAAGCCAGCAAGGCTGCATAAGCGGCGACTATGGTTTTACCGGAACCAACATCGCCTTGCACCAAGCGCATCATAGGATGGGGCTGTGTGCAATCTGCTGTAATTTCTACCATTACCCTAAGTTGGGCTTCGGTCAATTTGAAAGGCAATGCGTCAATGAATGGTTTTGTGGCAACGGAGTCGGTAGCAAAAAGAGGCGCTTGCCAGGCTTTTGCCTTATGTTTTGAGAGTTTGAGGCTTAGATGATGAGCTAACAGCTCTTCAAATGCCAACCGTTTAAGTGCGGGGACGCTGCCGTTTTGCAGGGCTTCGGTGGTTATTGTTGCATCTGGCGCATGTAAGGTCTTAATCGCTCCCGCTAATGACGGGTAATGGTGCTGCTTAAGGACGACATCGGGAAGCCAGTCCCTTAACGCTTGGGCTTTATCATCGCAAATGGCTAGTGCTTGCTTGACTGCTTTTCTGACAACATTCTGGTTAAGCCCTTCTGTTAATGGGTATACAGGGGTTAAATGGGATTCAGTGATTGCCTTGTTAGGTGATGAAATGACCGTGTATTCAGGATGAACCATTTCCAATCCAGCATAGCCAAACCTGACTTCCCCAAAGCAACTAATCGCTGCTCCCGGCTTGAGCGTATTGTGTTGCTGGGCGGTAAAATGGAAAAACCGTAGGTCGATAAAGCCCGTGCCATCGTTAATCCGGCAGATTAGGTTTTTGCGGCCTCGTGGTAGCACATCTATAAATTCAACCTTACCGCTGATGAGTGCAGACATTCCAGCCGAAAGTTTAGCTATTGGGTAAGTGCGGGTCCGGTCTTCGTAACGGATGGGCAGGTGAAACAACAGGTCTTGGATAATTGTTATTCCAAGTTTTTCCAGGTTAGCCGCAGTTCGGCTGCCTATTCCCGTCAAGGTTGTAACGGATTGCCTAAGAGTGTCCGGCACATTCATGATCGGCTACCAGATTCTTGCAAGAATAATGTTTGAACGGACGTTATATTTTATCAGTTTGAAAAATCTTGCTGATTGAGTACCATGATAGCATCCATTTCCACCTGTGCAGCTTTGGGTAAAGCAGCAACGCCAACGGCGGCACGCGCCGGGTAAGGTGCTTGAAAAAAGCCCCCCATGATCTCATTGACGATGGGGAAATGCGCTAAATCCACCAAAAAAACATTCAGTTTTACAATATCGGATAGATTGCCACCGGCGGCTTCTGCAACGGAATTCAAGTTGTTGAAAACTTGGGTAATTTGCGCGGAAATATCACCTTCAATCAACACCATTGTTTCAGGTACTAAAGGAATTTGCCCTGATAAATAAACCGTATCATTAACTTTAATTGCTTGAGAATACGTACCTATGGCTTGGGGAGCTAGTTCGGTATTGATGATGGTTTTAGTCATGTTAGCGTGGCACTAGGGTGGCGGGTATGTCGATTAAGTAGCAGACACGTAAGCATAGAAGGATTTAGGTTACGCTTTTACCCGTGTAATTTTTATCACAATCGGCAGTTCTTTCAGCTTCCGCATGATTTTAGCAAGATGAACACGATCTTTTACGCTGACGGTGATTAAATCGACGGAAAGGCGGGAATCTTGCTCGATTACGGTGACATTTTCAATATTGGAATCATGTTCTGAGATTGTGGATGCCACAGTTGCCAGCGATCCGCGCTGATTTAGGACTTCAAGCCGAAGTTCAGCCGGAAATTCGCCTGTTGCATCTTGACTCCATTCCACATCTAACCAACTGGTTTGTTTTTTCCTTACTTCATTGCTATTGCGGCATTCGTGATGATGCACGACGATGCCTTTGCCAGGATTAAAAAAACCAATAATGGAATCGCCAGGAATAGGACGGCAACATTTTGCCAAGGTTATTACCATACCTTCCGTACCTTTGATAACCAAGGGTGATCTCTGGATTTGATCGTTATCTTCCAGGCGTACCGCCGCGTTTACATCAGACTGGGTCAGTCGTTTGGCAATCAAGAATGGCATTTTATTGCCTAAGCCAATATCTTCTAGCAATTCATTCAAGGTCTGTTTGTCGCTAATTTTGAGTAAAGCGTTAATTCGAGACTTGTCGATATTTTCAAGCTGCACGTTCATGGCTTGCAACTCTTTATCTAATAGGTTACGACCTAAGCTGATGGCTTCTTGTTGTTTGAAATTTTTCAGATAATTACGAATGCCAGACCGCGCCTTGGCGGTGGTGACATAATTAAGCCACAGCGGATTTGGCCGTGCCCAAATTGCGGTAATAACTTCCACCGTCACCCCATTTTCGAGTTTGGTTTGCAATGGCACCAGTTTTCGATCAACTCTGGCAGAAACACAAGCATTACCAATATCCGTATGCACAGCGTAAGCAAAATCAATAATGCTTGCGCCTCTAGGCATTTTGATAATCTCGCCTTTGGGCGTAAACACGAAAACTTCCTGCGGGAACAGGTCGATCTTTAAGTTGTCGATGAACTCCAGAGAATCGCCAGCCGTTTGCTGGAGTTCCAGTAAATCGCGCAGCCATTCGTTAGCACGGTCTTGAAACTTATCATTTTTGTCATCATCAGATTTGTACAGCCAGTGCGCTGCAATACCGGATTCCGCCATGCGGTGCATTTCGTGCGTCCTAATCTGAATTTCGATAGGAAAGCCATAAGGTCCGATCAAGATGGTGTGTAAAGACTGATAACCATTGGCTTTGGGTAGGGCAATATAATCCTTGAATTTACCTGGTATCGGTTTATACAGGTTATGAACGATACCTAGAATGCGGTAGCAATCATCGACGGTATTACAGAAAATACGGAACGCATAGACATCAAAAACATCGGTAAGGGAAACTTTTTTGTGCAGCATTTTTTGATAAATGCTGTAGAGATTTTTTTCTCGACCCGATACGTCACAGCTTAAACTGTCTTGTGAAATGCGGCTTTTTAACGTGCTTTCGATAACATCAATAACTTTACGACGGTTACCACGGGCTTTTTTTAGGGCATTTTCTAGGATGTTATAGCGCCGTGGATACATCGCCTGAAAGCTCAATGCTTCCAGTTTATGTCGGATGTTGTTCATACCCAGCCGATTGGCAATCGGGGCGTAAATATCCAGGGTTTCCTTGGCGATACGACGTTTGGTTTCGGCTGGCATCGCCCCTAGGGTTTGCATGTTATGCAGCCGGTCAGCAAGCTTGACCATGATAACGCGCAAATCTTTGCCCATTGCCAGGAACATTTTGCGGACATTTTCGGCCTGCGTTTCGGCGTGGGATTTGCTGTCGATCTTAGTCAGCTTGGTGACGGCATCGACCAATTCAGCAACTTCAGGGTTAAAGATTTTTGCTATTTCTTTTTTACTTACCCCTGTGTCTTCGATGACATCATGCAAGATAGCCGCCATAATGCCGTTTGCATCCATCCGCATTTCAGCAAGGCTGATAGCAACTGCGACCGGATGGCAGATATAAGCTTCGCCGCTTTTGCGAAATTGACCGGAGTGGGCTTTTGCACCAAATTCGTAGGCGCGAACACAATCGTCAATCTGGGCTTTGTCCAGATAGTCGGACAATGTCGAACACAAGCGCCGTACCAGTTTGTCCTGGGGGCGTTCAAGTTCGATAGTGTCAGCGACTTCTAGCATGGTTACATTTAGAACATAGGGGGCTTATCGATTACTTCACCAGTACGGTGCAGTAGATTGATGTTTGCTTCAGTAACATGACCTTCTGCAATTTCGCGTAAGGCAAGCACGGTGTCTTTATCCTTGTTGCGCGGCAAAAATTCGGTTGCACCATGACTTAACTGGCGCGCCCTTGTGCCTGCCAGTAAAACCAATTTAAAACGGTTTTCTACATGTTCTAAACAATCTTCGATAGTGACTCTTGCCATTTTGTTTCCTTATATTTTGGGTAATGATGCTAAGACCATAGCTATGGTCAGTTGGTTCTAATCTAACACGTTTATCATTAAATCAACTAAAAAACAACGGTTTGTTAGGAGTAGCTTTAAATAAAAACCGTATTTTATTGATTATACTGCTAACTTCTCGATTCTAATATGGCAACCGCCGGCAACTCCTTGCCTTCCAGGAATTCGAGAAATGCCCCGCCACCGGTCGAGGTATAAGACACCTTATCCTCAATGTCATATTTGTCGATAGCGGCAAGGGTATCACCGCCGCCTGCAATTGAAAATGCAGGGCTTTCAGCAATCGCCATCGATAAGGTTTTAGTGCCGTTGCCGAATTGGTCGATTTCAAATACGCCGACTGGGCCGTTCCAGACTATCGTTCCGGCAGATTTCAGGATGTCAGCATACTGCTTGGCAGTATCGGGGCCGATGTCGAGTATCAAATCATCGGCTTCAACGTCGGCAACTTGTTTAACAGTAGCCACCGCATTTTCCGAAAATTCTTTTGCACAGACGACATCGGTAGGGATGGGGATATCAGAACCAGCACTTTTTGCAGCGGCTATCAAACGCTTGGCTTCTTCAATCAAGTCGGGTTCGTAAAGCGACTTTCCGACTGGAAAACCCATTGCTGCGATAAAAGTGTTGGCAATTCCGCCGCCGACAATGAGCTGATCGACCTTTTCTGACAAGGATTTAAGCACTGTCAATTTAGTGCTGACCTTAGAGCCTCCGACAATTGCAACCAGCGGTTTGGTTGGAGTTTCCAGCGCCTTACCTAAAGCATCGAGTTCGTTGCCAAGCAAAGGGCCAGCACATGCAATAGGGGCAAATTTGGCGACGCTGTGCGTGGATGCTTGTGCTCGGTGTGCAGTTCCGAAAGCATCCATAACAAACACATCACATAAAGCGGCCATTTTTTTGCCTAACTCATCGCTGTTTTTTTCTTCGCCAACATTAAAGCGTACGTTTTCGCACAACACGACTTCACCTGGATTGACAGTAATGCCGTCCAGCCAGTCGCGTTCGAGACGAACAGGTTTGCCCAGCAAGCTGGACAGACGTTCAGCGACGGGTTTCAATGAAGATTCTTCATCAAACTGTCCTTCAACCGGACGACCTAAATGGGACATCACCATCACAGCAGCACCCGCTGCCAAGGCTTTTTCAATGGTTGGCACGCTGGCCTGGATGCGAATATCGCTAGTCACTTTACCGTTTTTGACAGGCACGTTCAGGTCTTGACGGATCAATACCCGCTTGCCGGACAAATCCAGGTCAACCATTCTTTTTATCGACATATTTCTTACTCTCGTTTTTGTGTTGTTAAAGTGTTATTGGTTTGCGTCTTCTTTCCATTTGATTGAGCAGCCGAGACTTGCGATTTGATCTTGTGGGCCATGACCGGAATGAGCAACCAGTTTCATGGCTTCAAACAGGTCACGCCGCGTGCCATCGGGTGCGGTATCTTTGCGGCTGGCATCCAGACGACCACGGTATTGCAATTCAAAATCTGCGTTATATCCAAAGAAATCGGGGGTGCAAACTGCGCCATAAGCTTTAGCGACTTCCTGGGTTTCATCTATTAAATAAGGAAACGGGTAATTGTATTCCGCCGAGATAAGTTTCATATTTTCATAAGAATCTTCAGGATAGTTGACTGTGTCATTGGACATTATCGCAACCGATTCAATGCCATAGCCCTTTAATTCAAGGGCATCACGGAGGATACGTCCATGCACGGCTTTTACATAAGGGCAATGGTTGCAGATAAACATGACCAACAAGCCGTTCCTACCCATACAATCCTGTAAAGTCCAGGTTTTGCCGTCAACACCAAGTAGGTTGAAATCCGGTGCTTGCACGCCAAAATCGCAGACAGGGGGGTTAAGAGATACCATGATCGTTCCTCATTGATTAATAATGATTGGTTTTGTTGCGTTCTAATGCTGCTAATGTACTACAAAATAAGGCTATTTTATAGTAATAGCGGTATTGTGGTTTGCGGGTAAATAAGGAATTCCAACAAGATGCCGACTAATATTTTAACGGATTGACAACTAGATCTAACTTTCCTAGCGCATTAAAATCGCCAAACTAATCAAAATAGCACCAATGTAAATAGACCATAAGGTATTACGGTGCTGCATTTCCATTTGTTGGCGGAGTAGCACCAATTCACGTTGCTGGTTTTCTGCCCGTTTCTGGGCATTGGCGGCATTATCCAAGGTTTTAAACAGCAAGGTGGGGATTTCTGGGAAGTGTTCGGCGACTTCGGGAAATTGTTTGAATAACTTGGTGATTTTAGCTTTCGGACTCATCCGTTCCTTAAACCATTTTTCCAAGAAGGGCTTGGCGGTTTGCCACAAATCCAAATCAGGATAAAGCTGCCGCCCTAAACCTTCGATATTGAGCAAAGTCTTTTGCAGCAAAACCAGTTGCGGTTGTACGTGCATGTCAAAACGACGGGCGGTTTGGAACAGCCGCAGCAACAATTGCCCGAAGCTGATGTCTTTCAGCGGCTTTTCAAAAATCGGCTCACAGACGCTACGGATTGCGGATTCAAATTCCTCAATCCGGGTGGAACTGCCAACCCAGCCGGATTCGACGTGCATTTGCGCGACTTTCCGGTAATCTCGGTTGAAGAATGCCAGGAAGTTTTCCGCCAGATAATGCTGGTCAGTCAGTGACAAAGAACCGACAATGCCGAAATCGACTGCGATATATTTGGCTGGCAACTCGACAAAAATATTGCCTGGGTGCATGTCGGCATGGAAAAAATTGTCCCTGAACACCTGGGTAAAGAATATCTCCACGCCGCGTTCTGCCAATAATTTGAAATCCGCGCCTTCTTTCCTCAATCGCTCGATTTCGCCGATGGGGATGCCATGAATCCGCTCCATGACCATAATCTTGCGACGGGAAAAATCCCAATATATTTCAGGCACATAAAGAATGTCTGAATTCTCAAAATTACGGCGGAGTTTAGCCGCGTTGGCAGCTTCACGGAGTAGGTCAAGTTCATCTAACGTACTGCGTTCAAATTCCGCAACCACTTCCATAGGCCGCAACCGCCTTGCATCTGCCCAAAACTTTTCTGCAATCCGTGCCAATTCGTACAGTAAACCAATGTCGGATTGTATGCCTTCTTCTATATCTGGGCGTAATACTTTGACGATAACTTGTTTACCGTTATGTAATTCAGCAGCATGGACTTGCGCGACCGAAGCCGATGCCATCGGTTCGGACTCAAACTTGGCAAATGCCTGGGAAATACTCATGCCCAGCTCAGATTCAATGATTTTACGGGCGGTTTCGGCTGCGAACGGGGGAACCCTATCCTGTAGCTTGACCAGTTCGTCGGCAATATCTTCTGGCAGCAAGTCCTTCCGTGTCGATAAGGCTTGACCGAATTTTACATAGATAGGACCAAGATCTTCCAAAGCCCGCCTGATCCTTACCGCGCGAGGTTCGGTTTTGGGCTTAAGCCAATAACCAGGGGAAAGCACCGCAAAATAGCGTACTGGGCGGAACAAATGCGTTTTAAAAACGATTTCATCCAGGCCGTGGGAAACCAGCACCCAGTTGATGTGGATGAGGCGAAATATGATTCTCGGATAGAACACGGTTGACCTTTATTGTTAGTTGGTGCTGATGAAAAGCATTAGTCAATATTAATAGTATCTACAGATATTATTAGACTTGCATAAAACAGCTAGAATAGCCGCGATGCCGTTACTATTAAAAAACAATACATCAAGCCAAACCAATATATGGATAATGACAATGAGCCAAAAAATTACTTGAAAAGATGTTTTTTTATTTTTATGCCGAATAACGCGCTGAGTGATTAAAGCGCCAGGCCAGCCACCCAGTAATTCAAATAGATGCATCGTTTGTTCTGGAGTTCGCCATTCATTCTTATGTGCCTTAGTTTTATCGACAGCGTAAACAAAGAATGTTAGTAAACTCATGAGAAGATAAACAAAAAATGGATAAAAGATTTGTTTTTGTTGAATAAGAAGAGTAGAAGCTACAAATGGAAGAGCCGCTATTAGCAATATCGCCTTCATTCCTAACCGATCTTCCCGTTTTACATGAGTTTTAGGCTGATTTTTATCAAAGCTCTTTGTTCTAATTTGCTGACGGGTTATTTCTTGCCCTTTTATAAAAGCATCGTAAGCTCTTATTTTGCCATCCTTATCAGCAACAACCTTAAAGCAAACATTATCTCCTGTTTGGGGTTGATAATTTGAATGCTTTAAATCACGAATGTGAATAAATATATCTTTTCCTCCGCCATTAGGTTGGATAAAACCAAAACCTTTATCTATTTTCCACGATTTAATAATGCCTTCGTATAATTGCATAAACGATTTTCGGTAAACTTATAGAAGTTTTTCCAACCGTTCAATCCTACTTTCCACGCGGTCAGAAGCGTTTCGTAGCTCGTCAACTTGTTGATAAAAAATATCGACTTCCGGTTTGGCGGGTAAATCGCGGGTTTCTTCTTGCAGAAATTCGGCGGTGTTGAGTTTGAATGTCTCGATGGTTTCTTTGCCCCACTCTTGTCCAGAGCGAAAGAATTGGCTGATACGGCTTGCCAAGTCGTCCCCTGCGTATTGGGCAAGCAAGCCTTCAAGGTCAATATCCAATTTTTTGAACACCGCCTGAAATTGCTTTCCGGTCTGGACGTCGCCCTCGATTTTAATCTCGCCAGAAAACACCGAACGCATCGGGTTGGCACTTATGCCCATCAACCCTAATGCCCATACCGAACCACTGATGGTTGTATCAGGCTGGCCAGTAATTTGGTCGATTATCTGGATGGAATCGCTGGCTGGGCAAAGATAAAGAGTTTCATTAAAGGGCTGAATAGTCAGTGCGATGATTTTGCCTTTTAATGGGATAAGCAAATCTTCTTTGTTGTTATCCAGTGCCAGGTACCGATTGAGAGCGGTTTCTAGGGTGGCGATTAGGAGGGGTTTTATGAGCATGTAATGAAGAATACTTACTATTCGAATGGTACGTCTTTTTGACCATCCAAACGGAATGCGCTGGGGTTAAAACTGTCAACCAATTTTATTGCCCTAATATTCGAGCCACCAGAAACCCGCAGACGTTCGCAATATTTGTAAAGAGTAGCGGCATCTTCGGTAAGAATGAATGGGATGGCCTCATGAGAAGCTTGTGCCATGAGCTTTACGTCATCACGAACAACCGCTCGATTATCGCTGCTATCATGCTTGCCCAACAAATTCCATAACCGCGCAGCTTCTATTGAATGCGGTATGTTGAATGGGATAGCTCGAAAATTTTTGAGAGGTAAATCTGTAATCGGTTGCTTTATAGCAAACTCTGCCGCTACGATGGCTGAGAAATATAGGGGGTGCTGCTGTTCAAGTGACAGCTTGTAGTAACGCGCCGCAACTTCATGATTTGGTCTATTACGGTCAACCAAGGAAATCAGAAAGCTAGTGTCCAATAAAACAGATACTGTCATGCTTGTACACCTCGCAGTGTTTCCAACCAAGCTGTTGCATCAGGAACATCCATCCATGCCTTACTTCCTCGTTCTACCATGCGGTTAAATTCATCTTCGTCAAAAATGGGCTTATGCGCCTCAAACGCTAGCAGGCTCAAATTTTGCAACTCTCCGGTCAATAGATTCTCTTCTGCTGTGACATGCAGTAAGGCAGGTCGATATAAGCGGTTCTGTTCTTCTTGTGCCAACAAATCCTGAGTGGAAGCAATGGTCAATACTCCACCGCTTTCCAATTTAAGGTGAACATTGGCTTTAGAACTACCGCCAAGGTCAACCACGGTGCCATACAGATATTTTTCTACATGCGTCCAAGCATCTTCCTGTTTGCGGTAATTGCTTGTTGAATCCACCAAAAACGAAACTTGACCTGATGGGTCTGCAACCAAATATCGCCTATTGGAGTTTTTTAAGGCGGTTGTTTGCCAGCGTTCCACCACGCTAGCCCGTTTTGAGTCAATCAAATTTAGGGTATCTGCTGATTTCAAATGCTCGACATCAGTCCAAAGTGTACTTGCTGCGAGCAAGCCACTTGCCACCAATGCAAGCGAACCGTCTTCTAAAGACACCGAAATCTTACCTAGATCAACTTCACGGCTAGTTCCTTTTAAAAAATCGGCCACATCCTTTTGGAATTCGCCCAACAGCCCTAAAGAAACGTGCGACAGACTGACTTCCACATCATTAATGCGGTCACTGACAGCGAAACGTAACTGGTTGATGGTGTTCATGACTTATTAAACCTCAATTTAACCATTTATCTCTCATGATATTACATGACGGGCGTTCTTTGATATGCACTTGTAAAATTTAGAGTTTATATCCTCGATGCACCGCCACAATCCCCTGCGTCATATTAAAGTATTCACACCGCTCAAAGCCTGCCGTTTGCATCATGGTTTTCAGTTCATCCTGTTTGGGGTGCATACGGATGGATTCGGCCAGATAGCGGTAACTTTCTTCATCTTTTGCGACCCATTTGCCAATTTTTGGCAATAGATTAAACGAGTAAAAATCGTAAACTTTCTCGGTAATCGGGTCGATAGGGTGGGAGAATTCCAGCACAATGGCACGACCGCCAGGTTTTAAAACCCGGTACATGGAGTTCAAAGCCGCATCCTTGTCGGTTACGTTGCGCAAGCCAAACGCAATGCACACGCAATCGAAGGAGTCATCGGCAAACGGCAGACATTCGGCATTCACTTGGGTGTATTGCACATTGCCGATCAGGCCACGGTCGATCAAGCGGTTACGGCCCGTGCGTAACATTTGGGCGTTAATGTCGGCCAGGACAACATTGCCTTCTTCACCAACCCGTTTTTCAAATAAGGTGGTGAGGTCGCCCGTGCCGCCAGCTAGGTCAAGCACTTGCTCGCCTTTGCGGACGTTGCTCAATTGCACGGCAATCCGTTTCCAGATGCGGTGTACGCCCATCGACATCAGATCATTCATGATGTCGTAATGTTCCGCAACCGAATCAAATACGCCGCGCACCATACTGGCTTTTTCTTCGGCTGCGACGCGTTTAAAGCCGAAATGGGTGGTGTTTTCTGTCCTGCTGTTTTCTATCATGGCGATACCGTGTTGTCTGTAGGTTTGCGTTGATGTCCTGCCAGTTCAAGCCTGTGCAGATAATCTGCCCAAAGAGTTGGATATTCCGATCCCAGCTTATAAAGCAGATCCCAACTGTAAATGCCTGTGTTATGCTCATCGCTAAAAACAAATGCGACGGCGTAATTGCCGATGGGCTTGATTTCGTTAATCGTAACATTTTCTTTATCGACCTGGAGGATTTCCTGCCCAGCCCCATGACCTAGTGCTTCTGCCGACGGCGTATAAACCCGCAGGTATTCGCAGGGCAAGTTGAAGGCTTCACCATTATCAAAGTGGATTTCAAGGATGCCGGAAACTTGATGCAGCTTGATGTCGGTGGGCAAGGTGTTGCAGGGCTCAATTTTTAAGCGCATTTTTTGGCTTTAGTTTTCAAGGCTATTCAAGCGGTTTCTGGTAATGATAACCGATTTTCTCAAAGCCTTCCTGCTCCCAAAAGGTATTGCCCGTTTCATTGCTGACATAACAGTTGAGTTCGCTGGCGATACAGCCTTGTGATTTGCCGTATTCTTGCACCCATTCCAATAACTGTTTGCCAAAACCTAGGCGGCGGTATTTAGGCAAGATAAAGACATTATCCGGCTCGATATGTTTGCCGACGTAGAATTTGGTCATCATCCAAAACCCGCAAATGCCAATTAGACGGTCGGCAAGATACAATCCAGCGCATTGATAGCCTTGGACAACCATTTCCTCAAGCCGAGTTTTAAGCGTGGTCTCGGAGAGAGAAGGGTTAAGTTGTTGGATGATGGGGATGATTGAGATCAGATTATCGGATTGGATGAGTTTGATTTCCGTTGCCATTGCTAGGGTGATCGCTTTAGAAAACATGAACACGGGTGAGTATGCTTATCCCCAACAATTATAACTTCGAAGCGTTGGGCTACTTTATCCTCAACTAGGCTAAAATTTGTTCGGTTGGGGATAGTGTTTACAACATACCCTCTTCCAACAACTCCAAATACACAAATTCAGGTGCTTTCACACCGGCTTGTTTCCTGATTTCAACTAACTTATCCGATTCAAAAAATGCTTTGGCATCAGCAATAGATGTCCATTTAGAAAAATGGACGATCTTTTTGGCGTTATTGTCGTATTTTAAAACCTGATAGCTCAATTCACCTGCGTTTTTTCTGATAGCCTCAGCGTTATCAAATACGGCTTTCCAGGCTTTATAGTCTTCAACTTCATGGATGATGAGTACGTGTTCCATAAACAAAATATAACGGCGACTATAAGATATAGCGGCTCAAATCCTCATCTTCCACAAACTCCGCCAGATGATTGTCTACATAAGCCGCATCTATGACGATGGATTTATCCATCAGGTCTGGCGCATTGTAGGAAATATCTTCTAGCAAGCGTTCCAAAATGGTATGCAAGCGCCGTGCGCCGATGTTTTCGGTTTTTTCGTTCACCTGCCAGCCCATCTCGGCAATGCGCTTAATGCCATCTGTGGAAAAGCTCAGGTTAACGCCCTCAGTTGCCATCAAGGCGACATATTGTTCTGTCAGTGAGGCATTGGGTTCGGTCAGGATGCGGACAAAATCGTCTGCCGATAAGGCACTGAGTTCGACGCGGATAGGGAAACGGCCTTGCAGCTCCGGGATTAAGTCAGACGGCTTGGTCAGGTGAAACGCGCCTGAAGCAATAAATAAGATGTGGTCGGTCTTGATAACACCATATTTGGTGCTGACGATACTGCCTTCTACGATAGGCAATAAGTCACGCTGTACGCCTTCGCGCGAGACTTCGCCGCCACTGCCGTGATCGGATCGCTTGCAGATTTTGTCGATCTCGTCCAGGAAGACAATGCCGTTTTGCTCGACGGCTTCCACGGCCTTAACCTTAATGTCTTCATCATTGACCAGTTTAGCGGCTTCTTCTTCCTGCAAGACTTTCATGGCTTTCGCTATCTTCATCTTGCGGGGCTTGGTGCGCCCAGAACCCATGTTCTGGAACATGCCTTGTAATTGGCTGGTCATTTCTTCCATGCCCGGCGGTGCCATAATCTCAACGCCCATCGGCATCATGTTGACATCGACCTCGATTTCCTTGTCATCCAGATTGCCTTCACGCAATTTTTTACGCATCTTTTGGCGGGTGGACTGTGCGGTATCCGACATCATGCCGCCATCCGCTTCGGGCAGCAGAATGTCGAGGATTCGGTCTTCGGCGGCATCAAAAGCGCGGGTTTGGACTTTTTCCATTTCCGACATACGCATCATTTTGACTGCGGTATCGGCAAGATCGCGGATTATCGACTCGACATCGCGGCCCACATAGCCGACTTCGGTAAACTTGGTGGCTTCTATCTTAATGAACGGAGCATTCGCCAAACGCGCCAAACGACGGGCTATTTCAGTTTTACCTACACCCGTTGGGCCTATCAACAAGATATTTTTCGGCGTGATTTCGTCACGCATGGACGGGTCAACGTGTTGCCTGCGCCAGCGGTTTCTGAGGGCGATAGCCACAGAGCGTTTGGCATCGGCCTGACCAACAATGTGTTTATCCAGTTCGCTAACTATTTCTTTAGGGGTCATTGGGTTCATGCGCTTACTCGTTGGGTTCCGTGTCTAATTCTTCAATCCGTAGATTATGGTTGGTGTAAATGCAGATGTCGGCGGCTATCCTTAAGGATCGTTCGACGATTTCGCGTGCGCTAAGATCGGTGTTTTCCAATAACGCCCGTGCGGCGGCTTGGGCAAACGAGCCACCTGAGCCTATCGCCATCAAGTCAAACTCAGGTTCGATAACGTCGCCGGTTCCGGAAATAATGAGCGAGGTTTTGGCATCGGCAATAGTAAGCAGGGCTTCCAGTTTGCGTAACGCACGGTCAGTGCGCCAGTCTTTAGCCATTTCTACGGCGGCGCGGGTCAGGTTGCCCCTATGCTTTTCCAGTTTGCCTTCAAAGTGTTCAAATAAGGTAAAGGCATCGGCGGTTGCGCCAGCAAATCCGGCGATGACCTTGTCATGGTAAAGACGGCGCACCTTACGCGCGTTGCCTTTCATCACGGTATTACCCATGGTGACTTGACCGTCACCGCCGATGACGACCTTATCGCCACGGCGAACAGAGAGTATGGTTGTTCCTCTAAACACTTTATTTTCCTGCTAATTTTGCTTGATGGTTTAATTTTACCTTGTCTCCCTACATAATGTGGGAAAAAATCGAAAAGACAAGGGTGGTTTACAAGTTTTAATTATTTGCGAATTAGCCATGGTCGATGAATATTTGTAACTTACAACTTAGGACTGTTTGTGATGACCGTAAATCCCATAGAAGTTGATGTTCTTTGTGTAGGTCACGCCTCGTATGATCTCGTTTACTCTGTGCCACATCATCCCCGCGAAGATGAAAAAATGGTTGCTGATAGTTTTTTGAGTTGTGGCGGTGGGCCAGCAGCAAATGCGGCGGTAATGGTTGCAAAACTGGGTTTAAAGTCGGCTTTCGTAGGTTATTTAGGGTGTGATATTTATGGTGAAATACACCAGCAAGAGTTGATAGATCATTCAGTCAATGTAGAAAAAATCGTGCGGGGGACATCGCCAACACCGCAGTCAATGGTATTGGTGAAACCTGACGGCAAACGGGTGTTAATCAATTATAAAGGTGAAACTAAGGCGTTACCTGAAGCTGCGGTGGATTGCTCCACACTTAAAACTAAAGTTATCTTGTTCGATGGTCATGAACCACACATTTCTATACCACTTGCCAGATATGCGAAAGCACAGGGCATCCCGACGGTGCTGGATGCAGGTTCGGTGCATGAAGGCACTCTCGCCTTAATGGATAAGGTCGATTATCTGGTGTGCTCAGAAAAATTTGCCTTACAATTACACAATGACACTGAAATTGCTCTCAGCCAACTGGCAGAAATATCGTCCAATGTGGTAATAACACTGGGTGATATAGGTTTAATCTGGCAACAGGGGAGTACTCGCGGGGCGTTACCCGCATTTCCTGTTGATGTCGTCGATACGACGGGTGCAGGCGATGCCTTTCACGGCGCATTTGCGGCGGCAGTGGCGCTAGAGATGTCGTGGGATGAGATATTGCGCTATGCCAGCGTTGCTGGGACACTTTGTTGTACGAAAGTGGGAGCAAGGTTGGGCTTGCCATCATCTCAAGAGCATTGGGCGTTTTTTAAGCGAGATAAGTAGGCTGGGACGATGCTTTTCGTATTCCCACAAATCAAACCGGTGCTACGCGTGGTTAGAACGTGTTCAAGATCGTCACGAGCCGCAGCCAGTTGTGGGCGATTGGTGCGCGTCAACCGGAGTTTACTTGAAGTAAATGAGGATTTCGAGTACCGCCCAGCCGCAAATGGCGGTGGCGCAGTAGATATTGAACAGGTTCTTAGCAAAACCAACTGTCCATGAAGATAGTGTGCGTATCAGGCGACTGAGTTGATTTAGTTCAGCAACTTCAACGCTTCTGTTACCGCGCGAATATCTTGCATAACCCACGTCGGCTGGTATTCCGATGTTTTCAGGTCGGCTTCTGTCGAGACCCCGCCCAATACCATCAAGCTACGTATCCCAGTGCGTACAGCACCTAAAATGTCGGTTTCCAGTTTATCGCCGATGGCGATGGTTTCAGCTAAATCAGCACCTAATCGGCTTATTGCTTGCTGGTACATGATAGGTTCGGGCTTGCCGATAATCGTCGGGCTAACGCCGCTTGCGGTTTGCAATGCCGCCAGAATTGCACCATTACCATGTATCAAACCGAGTTCCGTGGGCAACGTGTTATCCCCATTAGTGCCGTAAAACTTCGCGCCAGCACGGAGATTAAGCGTCGCCGTCGCCAGTTTATCCCAGCTTATCGAATGATCCTTACCACAGACGACCACGTCAGCGCCTGTGCTGGTTGCACTATTGATTTCGTACAATCCGGTTAGGATAAAGCCTTGTTCTTGCAGCGCTTGGGTCGCACCGTCTTCACCCACCACAAAAACACGGGTTTGGGTGGGATCCATGATTTCAGCCAGATACATCGCCGTTGCCATTGCGGAGGTCATCACTTCTTTAAGATCAACGGTAACACCCATGCAGGCGAGTTTTTGCACATACTGCTGCGGCGTATGGCTGGCATTGTTGGTTGCCAGGATAAAACGGAGGTTTTTATCGCGCAAGGTTTGAAAAAACTCAGTTAATCCTGCGATTGCTTGGTTGCCATGCCACAACACGCCGTCCATGTCGATAATAAGGGCGCGGATATTGGTAAACGGGTTATTCATAGAGTGATTTTCCTAAAAGGGGTTTGTCGAAGTAACTGGGTTTAGCTTAAGAGCTATTAAGCACAAAAGTAACTGAAAACAGTGTGCGTTATAAACCAATACGGTCAACTATGGGTAACAATTGACCTTAATACGTTCAGCGTAGTGATGTTTTTTAGAAAAAACAACCGAGCGATAGCGCAACGGTAACAAATATTAAATTCATTATTTCCTATTCTTGTTAAATAAGGCAGAATAGTGCCTGAGTATACCGCCTGAAATTCCCCCGCTTATTTCCCGCCTATTACTTTAAGACAAAACTGTTTTCAGTTTTTATACTTATTTTAGGAATAGGATAACGCTAACCATGATTTTTATAGTTAATTTGCAGATTACGCGATTAAATCGTCGTTTTGGACAGCCATTGCACCCGATAAAGCCTAGCCACGTACACGCAACTCCAGGTTTTACGAATGTCACAGAAATTTAGCAGTCTCGAAGCCATGTCACCAAGCACTGAACAAAGCCAACCTAATCGAAAAGACCTGATCCAGGCTTTATCAATCTACGCACAACCGGATTATCGCAAGGCGTTAGTCCAAATATCCAATACCTTCATACCTTATGTTGGCTTATGGGCGTTGATGATATATACCGTCGTACAAGGCTTTTCTATTTGGATAACCTTATTAATATCAATAGCAGCATCGGCGTTTTTAGTGCGGCTGTTCGTGCTGTTCCATGATTGCTGTCACGGTGCTTTTTTGCCTTGGCGATTGGGTAATCGCTTGTTCGGCTATATTGCTGGGGTTTTAACTTTCACACCGTACGAAGATTGGCAGCGCAACCATGTCATTCATCATGCCAATTCTGGGGATTTGGATAATCGGGGAATAGGTGATGTTTGGACATTAACCGTGGCAGAATATTTGGCTGCACCCAGACCTAAACGTTTTGCTTATCGGATTTTTCGTAATCCCTTGGTATTGTTCAGTATTACGCCGCTTGTCTTGTTTGTGATTGTCCATCGCTTCCCCAGTTCGGGTGCTAAAAAGCGCGAAAATCACAGTGTCATGTTAACCAATGTCGCCCTTGCTACACTGATACTGGTGATGAGTTTGACGGTAGGATTCCAAAATTATCTTTTGATGCAGTTTCCGATTATCTTGTTGGCGGCAAGTATTGGTACGTGGTTGTTTTATGTTCAGCATCAATATGAAGATGTGTATTGGTCACGGAATGACAGTTGGGATTTGACCCGTTCTGGTTTGGAAGGCAGTTCGTACTATCAATTACCTGTGGTATTGCAGTGGATAGTCGGCAATATTGGCTTGCATCATATCCACCACGTCAGAGCCAATATCCCCAATTACAATCTGCAACGTTGTTTCAATGAAATACCGGCATTGCAAGCAGTCGCTCCGCTGACTTTACGGAAAAGTATGCAATCGCTTTGGCTAAACTTATGGGATGAAGACGCGCAAAAACTGGTGAGCTTCAAGTCGATAAAAGCCATGCCGCGTGTTAACAAATAGAACTACAGCTTCTTACGGGCAACGATAACGCCGTCACGGGTAGGATTAATGTAGCTATCAAAATCGGGATCGGCAAATATTTGCTCATTATGATCACGAATAGCTTCTGTCCAGCCTGGTACGACATCTTCGAACTCGACCATAGCCACGCGACCATGCCACAACACATTATCAGCAATGTATAGTCCGCCAGGGCGAATGCGGTCTTTTGCTATCTGCCAGATTTCAGGATAATCGCCCTTATCGACATCGTTATAACAGATGTCGAACACCCCATCGGTCTGTGCAAAAAGGGTTTGTGCTATTCCAGTGTGGAAATCAACTCTATCCCATAAATTAGCTTCGCTAAGAAATTGCTCGGCTTGCTCTTTATTGAGCGGATCGCCATCCGTGCATATCACTTGTCCTTGTTCGCCCACCGCCTTTGCAAACCAGTAGGCAGAGTATCCATATCCACTACCAAATTCAAAAATCCGCTTGGCATTGATAGATCTTGCTTGAGTTTCAAGAAAAGCACCGACCAAGCGGTCAACGATGGGGAAGTTACGCTCTCGCGCTAAGTTTTCCATTACAGTTAATATGGGATGATCGGTTTTACCAAGCAAGCCGCGCATATAACTCTCAATGGCGGGATTAACCGGAATAAGCAAAGTGGGATTAGGCAGGGTAGGGGATTGGATGTCAGTCATTTTGATATTCCTATTGGGGTTAAGCAGATGCCAAGGCAAGAAGCTAACAAAGATTGTTATAATGAAGAGAGTGTAAGCTCTAAAAAGTTTCTTACAACCTACTAAACGCCATTCAAGGAGTGCGTGCTTGACAGAAGTACAGGATATTACCAGCCCGATGACGGCATCGGAACGCCGGGCAACCTGGTCTTTAGCCAGTATTTATGCTTTGCGGATGTTGGGTTTGTTTTTGATTATGCCAGTAATGTCGCTATTTGCCGAGCAGATGGTGGGTTCTACGCCGTCGTTGATCGGATTGGCGATTGGCATTTATGGTATGAGTCAAGCCTTGTTGCAAATCCCTTTCGGTTTGGTGTCTGACCGAGTCGGGCGAAAAAAAATTATTGTTTTTGGGTTGCTGCTGTTTTGTTTAGGTAGCGTGATTGCCGCGCTTTCCACCAGTATTTACGGGGTTATTTTTGGTCGTGCCGTGCAAGGTTCCGGGGCAATTGCGGCTCCGGTGATGGCGTTGTTGGCTGATCTGACGCAGGAAGTGCATCGCACCAAGGCTATGGCCTTAATCGGTGCGAGTATTGGCGTATCCTTTGGCGTGGCGATTGCGGCAGGGCCTATTATTGCTGGATTCATCGGCATACATGGCATATTCTGGTTGATTGCCGTGCTGTCATTATTGGCGATTCTGGTGATTATCTTCTTAGTGCCGCAGCCGCAACAATCGAAAAAACACCGAGATGCCGAGCTGGATTCAGGTTCATTTTTTCAAGTATTAAAAAAACCTGAACTGCTACGATTAAATTACGGCATTTTTGTGTTACATGCCATCCTAATGGCAAGCTTTGTCGTCGTGCCGTTATTGATGCGTGATGCGGGTTTATTACCTGCCGAGCATTGGAAAGTTTATTTGCCAGTATTTGTCGCCTCGTTTGCAGTAATCATTCCGTTTGTGATCTTGGCGGAAAAAAAGCGCAAAATGAAGTCGGTATTTCTATCTGCGATCCTGATTTTGTTACTGGCAGAGTTGGGTTTAATGCAGTTTAGCACCTCATTATTTGGCATCATCGGTTTTCTGTGCTTATTTTTTAGCGGCTTTAATTTGCTGGAAGCCACACTGCCGTCCTTGATTTCCAAAACCGCGCCTGGCGATTTGCGAGGAACGGCGATGGGTATTTATTCGACCTTCCAGTTTTTGGGTGCTGGTATCGGTGGTAGTTTGGGTGGTTGGTGTTATGGCGAATATGGTGCAAAGGGCGTGTTCTTGTTTTGTGCTTTAGCCGCCCTAAGCTGGTTGATACTGTCATTTAGCATGACACCGCCGCGCTATTGGGCAAATCTGCTGATTTCACTGCAATCCGTTACTGAACAACGAGCGGATGAATTTGCCTCAGAAATGCTTAAACTTAAAGGTGTTGAGGACGTAACGCTACATTACCAGGAAGGAGTGGCTTATTTGAAGGTCGATAATCAGCAATTGGATCGACAGGAATTACAAGCGATGATTACAAAATATACCCATGTTTGAAATCAATAAATGAGGAAAACACATGCTAAATAAAGTCACGTTGATAGGAAACCTCGGTGCAGATCCCGAAGTTCGTTTGATGCCCAGTGGTGGTTCTATAACCAGCATCAGGCTCGCCACGACAAGTCGCTGGAAAGATAAACAATCGGGGGAGCGCAAAGAGGCAACAGAATGGCATAGGATTGTTTTTTTCAATCGTTTAGCGGAAATCGCCGGCGAATATTTGAAGAAAGGTAGCCAGGTCTATGTCGAAGGTCGTTTGCAAACCCGTAAATGGCAAGGACAAGATGGACAAGACCGTTACACGACCGAAATTTTAGCCCAAGAACTGCACATGTTGGGTAGCCGTAGCGGCGGAACAGGCAATTTTGGGGCTGAACAAGGGCAAAATACCAACTATCCTCCCGCTGCGGCACCGGCGAGTAATCCATATCAACCAGCAGCACCACAAAATAACCCAAGTGCAATGCCGTCGCCTCCACCGCCGGATTACGATGATTTTGACGACGATATTCCTTTCTAATATGTTGTAATATAAAGTATTAATATTGCCACCAGACATAAGTGGCTGTGCTTATCCCCGCAGTAAAACCGCTCTATACCTAAGCCTGTTTCAGTTAATGAATTGAAACAGGCCAGATTTGTTTCCTAAAGCTCTGCGCCACGCCGCCACATACTTGGACAAAAAAAGTCTTGTCCAAGTATGTGGCGATATAAATCCCTTTTCTTCACCTAACAATACACACAAAATAATTTTTTTTGAGAAACTCTCATGAAATCCATAAATATATTCTCAAGTAAAATCAATAGCTAATAAAATTTCTATCGGGGAAAATTGGTATTGTCTATGTTTTGTATAAATATTGTTTGACAACGATAAATAATGTCGATAATATTTACCTCGAATTCGAAATTAGTACTGCTTCAGAAAACTTATAAAACTAATACATTAATAACTTGTCCTAGCAAGGTGGTGATTAATCCATTTGTTTTTATATGATTTTCCGACGCAAATTTGACTACTCATGTTTGATATAAACAATGTTTGCGAGGATTTGGTGTCATGATACTATTAACTGAATATATGTCTGTACCGGAAGTCAACGGCACTGTTGTTGCTAACAACAATCCAGTTGATAAGAAGCCTGCATTAAGCAATAAAGAGGTAGAAAGTACCGAGAATAGAAACTTACAGCTTGCTCGGCGGGTTGAAGAGCAAAAAACTAAGTTAATAAACACGCTGTCCAAG
Organism: Methylomagnum ishizawai; assembly: GCA_945861705.1. GTDB lineage: Bacteria > Pseudomonadota > Gammaproteobacteria > Methylococcales > Methylomonadaceae > Methyloglobulus. Next base: position 34,341 of record CAMAVM010000008.1, read on the forward strand.
TTTCCTATCACCGCGTTGTGGGTGCTTAACAAATATGAACAACAATGTGACAAAGCCGAACAAGAAGATGACGGTGCTGCTGTTGCGTCAACCGAATTTAGCGATTTCTTAAAAGATGTAAAAAAACATTATCAATTCGTTAGTCAGACGGCTGCTGAGAATGCTCAAAATGAAGAGGTTTACAGCAATGCAAAACGTCGATTAACCTTCGCTGTCCAGCAATTTCCTTTTGCTTTTGAAGATCTTGTGAAGCTGGTTGACATCGTTACCTACGCGTTCAAATTAAGAGGTCTCTCCGTTCAGGCAAGATCGCAAGAAAAGAAAGACTATGAAATCATCCTAAAACGCTTACATGGCGCTAGCCGCCGCGATACGCCAAGTATGGCCGATCAATTCAAAGCGATGGCCTTGCACGAGCATGAAGAACAGTTCTTGTTTTTATCTACTGAAGACATGAGCCAACTGCTGGCTGACGTGGTTTTGTCAGAACATTTCTGGTTAACGCACAGGCAACAACTCGCCACAGTCAATGCAAAGCTTGTGTTGTTTATCGCTAACCAATACAAAGGTAACTTCATGGACTTTGAAGATCTAGTCCAAGAAGGTCATACCGGTTTACTTAAGGCGGTAGATAGATTTAAGTATCGTTTGGGCTTCCAATTTTCAACTTATGCGGGTTATTGGATCAGGCAAGCTATTTCCCGCTCTTTGTCGCGCTCAGAACGCGTGGTACGGATACCTTGTGGGCAAATCGCTACTATTAATAAAGTGTTCCGTACCAAAGATGCGATCACACTGAAAACCGGTACAGAACCCAGCACTAAAGAGTTAGCTGAGCAAACTCAGTTATCTCAAGACGAAGTCAATACGCTGCTTTCCATATCGCAAAGCGCTGTTTCTTTGGAAGCTTTTGATGATGATGAAGATGAGCAATCTTTTGCACCAATCAATTTTATAGCGCAAAACGTTTTCCCGCATTCATACAATATGATTGCCGAATCTGAGCTGCAAGGTTTGGTTAAAAACGCCATCAAGACCTTAAACCCAAGAGAAGCAAAAATTCTATGTTCGCATTTTGGGGTAGGAACAGACCAGCAAATGACTTTGCAAGAAATTGGTTCGGAGCTTAATTTAACCAGGGAAAGAGTAAGACAGATTCAAGTAGTGGCATTGAATAAGATAAAAATGCGCTATGGCGATCAATTATTGAGTTTCTTGTAAGCCAAGATGCTGAAAAAATGACATTTTTTTACAGAGTAAAAGCTTAAAAAGTAAACGGTTTTGTAAAATATTAAGATAAGTGTTTATAAAAGCAATTAAAATGACAAGCTTTTTTGTATTTAGTGATGGGTTAACTCTAAAAGCATTAGGACAGCAATACGGCTAGGGTTTTACGGTTATTGGATATAGGTTTCAAAAAAGAACGGCGCAAATCAAAACTATAGACTTCAGTCAAATGGGGTCAGGAGAAAAGTAATCATGAAAAGATATATATTGAACACATTGCTCTGGAGTGTTGTGTTTACTGGCGCGTTTTTAATATACAACAGGATAAATGCAACCCCGCCTATACAAGACTCGCTTGCCTATTCGGAATTTATTGCCAAAGTTAAAGGTGGTCAGGTTGATCGGGTTGAGATTGCCGGAACATCAATCAAAGTTCGTACCTCTGATGGTCAAAACCTACAGACATTTAATCCTGGTGACAATCACTTGATTGATGATTTGTTAAGTGCCGACGTTCAAATCAGAACCACACCACCTGCACAACAGTCGATGGCAATGCAGATATTCATTGCTTGGTTTCCTATGTTCCTGCTGATTATCGTCTGGATAGTTTACATGCGTAGAACGCAAGGCGCGGGTGGTGCAGGTCAGTTCGGCAAAAGCAAAGCCAAAATGCTTGAAGAAGACAAGATGACGGTTAAATTTGCTGACGTTGCAGGTTGTGAAGAAGCCAAAGAAGAAGTCTCAGAATTAGTTGATTTTCTAAGGGATCCACAAAAATTCCAACGACTGGGCGGCATGATACCACGCGGTATTTTGATGGTAGGACCTCCAGGTACGGGTAAAACCCTGTTAGCGCGAGCCATCGCAGGTGAAGCAGGTGTTAAATTCTTTACTATTTCAGGTTCAGATTTCGTCGAAATGTTCGTCGGTGTCGGTGCATCGAGAGTACGGGATATGTTTGCACAGGCTAAAGAACATGCGCCTTGCATCATCTTTATCGACGAAATTGACGCAGTAGGTCGCCAAAGAGGTGGTGCTGGCATGGGCGGCGGCAATGACGAACGTGAACAAACACTTAACGCATTATTGGTAGAAATGGACGGTTTTACGGGTAACGAAGGTGTCATCATTATCGCTGCAACCAACCGCGCTGACGTACTTGATAAAGCCTTGCTACGTCCAGGTCGTTTTGATCGTCAAGTAACTGTCGGTTTACCTGATGTGAAAGGTAGAGAGCAAATCTTAAATGTCCACATCAAAAAAGTCCCAGTAAGTGATGATGTTGAATTGAAAAACATCGCTAGAGGTACCCCCGGATTTTCCGGTGCTGATCTAGCTAACATCATTAATGAAGCGGCACTGTTGGCGGCACGTACCAATAAGCTGAAAGTTGGCATGAACGAGCTGGAAAAAGCCAAAGACAAGATCTTGATGGGTGCTGAAAAGCACACGATGGTCATGACAGAAGACGACAAAAGGCTCACCGCCTATCATGAAGCAGGTCACTGTATTGTAGGACAAATGTCACCCGATCACGATCCCGTGTATAAAGTCAGCATCATGCCAAGAGGTAGGGCATTAGGTATCACCATGTTCTTGCCAGAACGCGATCAGTACAGTGCTAGCAAACGTAAATTGGAAAGCCAAATAGCCAGTTTGTTTGGTGGACGTATTGCTGAATTGATGATTTACGGTGGAGATCGTGTAACCACCGGTGCGTCTAACGACATCGAACGGGCAACCGAATTAGCACGTAACATGGTAACGCGTTGGGGCTTTTCCGACATCATGGGGCCGTTGGTCTACGGCGAAGAAGGTGGTCAACCGTTCATGGGTTACTCGGCTTCAGGTAGCAAAGTATCAAATGGCGTTCAAGACAAGATTGACGAAGAAATTCGGGCAGTCATCGACAAAAACTACAAAAGGGCTGAAAGCTTATTGCAAGATAACATCAGTATCTTACATAAAATGGCGGATGCCCTGATGAAATGGGAAACCATTGATAAAGCTCAAATTGATGATTTGATGGCTGGTAAAGATCCAAAGCCACCTGTTGATAGCAACGATTCATCAAACAAACCCGATATAACACCCAAGCAGGATACAACAATAACATCTGATTTCAAAAAACCTGCCGGACAAGTTTGAGGTGCGCTCATTAGGGGAGCTTCGGCTCCCCCTTTTTTTGCCTAAAATTTAGTGTGCCATATCAATACGTAGTTTTTTGTATTGCAATGGTGGTTTACACCCAAAGCTATTCACCATCAATTCCTTGCACAAATCTTCAATCGTTTATAATCCAGACTTAACAGCTTGTTGGTTTTTGAATAACGGCTTTATGAACTGTTCAAACTTATTTGGAGCTTAACCATGCTTATCGGTCTTCCCAAAGAAATCAAAGACGGCGAATTTCGTGTTGGCTTAACGCCGAGTGCAGTCAAAGCGTTAACTGCTAAAGGCCATCAGGTTTTGGTAGAAGCTGGAGCGGGGCAGGGTAGCTTCATCAGTGACGAAGAATATCATGTAGTGGGTGCACAAATTGTTGCTGATGCAGAAGCGACTTGGGCGGCGGATTTAGTCGTTAAAGTTAAAGAACCGATAATCTCAGAATATCCATATTTGCGGCAAGAGCTGATCTTGTTTACCTACCTGCATCTTGCTTCCAATGCAGCATTGACCAAGGCATTGCTCGCCAGCGGCACAACAGCAATTGCGTACGAAACCGTGCAGAATCAAGCAGGGCAATTGCCGCTATTAATACCGATGAGTGAAGTGGCTGGGCGCATGGCGACGCAAGTCGGAGCTGCCAATCTGCAAAAGCATCAAGGTGGACGCGGTGTGCTAATGGGCGGTGTTCCTGGTGTTGCACCCGCCGATGTCACTATTTTAGGCGGTGGCACTGTGGGTTTAAATGCGGCGCGTATCGCCGTCGGTATGGGCGCACAGGTGACGGTGTTAGATGTTAGCCATGATCGGCTGGCGTATTTTGACGACATTTATCATGGACGTATCCAAACCCGCAAAAGCAATCAGCATTCCATTGAAGAAGCCGTCTACCAAGCGGATTTGGTGATTGGTGCGGTGTTGATTCCAGGTGGCAAAGCACCGTGGTTGATAAGCCGTGACATGCTTGCCAGTATGCGTAAAGGCGCAGTGATTGTCGATGTCGCCGTCGATCAAGGCGGCTGCATAGAAACCACAAAGCCGACTACGCATAGCAATCCAACCTACGAAATTGATAGCATCGTCCATTACTGCGTCGCCAACATGCCCGGTGCAGTCCCACGCACCAGCACGTTTGCGCTCAATAATCAGACCACTGATTATGTTCTGCTACTCGCTAATCAAGGATTAAATGCGTTAATTGAAAATTCGGCATTGCAATCAGGCTTGAATACCTACCACGGACAAGTCACGCATCCAGGTGTTGCAGAGGCTTTCGGATTGGCGCATATAATGCCATTGAAAGTTCTATAAGTTAAAAGCCCATCAGGAAATTAGTGGATATTCAATATCCTGAAAATAAAGTGTTGAGGCTGCATTCGTTTAGCTTATTAAAACGGTTGCGAATTCAAGCAAAATATTCGATACTCCAGCACTTGTTATAGATTGTGTTTGCTGGATTTTACTAACGACGATTGGAGAATAAGTTTTTATGAATAAATCAATTATCCTAGGCCTAGCTGTTTGCGCTATTTCTTTGAATGCCATCAATACTTTGGCAGCGAGTGATGAAAAATATCCTGCTTCAAATTTTGAGCCTAGCGTGACCTATATCGATGAAAGTGCTGCTCAGTCGCAATCATCCGCTGCGGATGACAAGTATCCCGCCTCAAATTTTCAGCCTAAAGTGACATATATTGATGAGGACGCTGCGGGGCAAACGCAATTATCGAAAGCCCCCGTGATTGACGAGAAATATCCTGCGGCTAATTTTGAGTCAAAAGTGATTTATTCGGATGAAAGTGCAAATAGCCCATCATCAACAGTCGCACAAGAACAACCGGATCAGTTTGATCCCAATTATCCTGCGGCTTATTTTAAGCCCAAGGTTATTTATCCTTAAGCAAACCTTGATAAATCCTTCGACAAGACTCCTGAGTACGCTACCTGCCATTCTGAACGAACGGTAACTCGTTGATTATGTTAATTCAGCTTAAAAATCGCAATGGTGGGGTGTTTAACTGATTGTCCGTGGTTAGCTTGTCGAACCATTGATTTGTGAAGGCAGTATTTCCAAATATTTTGACAGGCAGGTGTTTTTATAACCAACTGAAAACATAGGGTAAGTGATTTAAGATTGCCGTAAAACATCGACCTTGATGTTAACCATGAGGATAGAAAACGCCATGTCCCAATTAAACTACACCATCAACGGTAACGATTTACAGTACATCAAGATTATCTTAGAGCCAGGTCAGGAAGCCATTGCCGAGCAAGGGGCAATGATGTACGTGGACAAGCACATTGTTGTCGATACGATCTTGGGCGATGGCAGTTCTTCACGGATGGGCGGAATTGGTCGGTTTTGGAATGCGCTCAAGCGATCATTCACAGGCGAGTCAATGTTCAGTTCCGTGTACCGGAATACCTCAAATAAGCCACAAACCATTGCCATTGCCGCACCTAGCCCTGGGGAAATCATCCCAATCAACTTATCAGAACACGGCGGCATGATTATTTGCCAGAAAGGGGCTTATATCGCGGGTGAGCTTGGGCAACGGATACAACTGGCATTCCAAAAACGCCTGCGGGTCGGTTTTTTCGGCGGTGAAGGCTTTATCATGCAGAAAATCAGTGGTCAGGGGGTCGTGTTTATTCATGCTTCTGGCACACTTAAAGAAGTCGTTTTAATGCCTGATGACGAACTCAAAATTGACACAGGCTGCTTGGTCGGCATGTCATCGACGGTTCGTTACGACATCAAATATACAGGTAAGCTGAAAAATAGCCTGTTTGGCGGTGAAGGTTTGTTTTACGCCACCGTTTCCGGCCCTGGTAAGGTGTGGATACAGTCCTTGCCCATGAATCGTTTAAGCAAAGTGTTGATGAGTGCGGCCTTAACCGGAAGCAGTAGCCGTTCATCCTGGATGGGCAAGTTTTACCTGCTCGCCGTGATTCTCGTTGCGATTGCCACTGTCTACAACAAACCTTGATATGAATAATGGTGTCAGCATTCTCCTGTTTGGTCCGGAACTGCCTAGTGCGGGAGAATTGACGACTTGCCTGATTGAGCAAGACCGGATTTATCTGCCCGCTTATAAGCAAAACGTCAACTTTTCCGAACTGGAAGCCAGGGTCGGCAGTTTCGACCACAACCAATTGCAATTGTTCTGGCAACATCAAGATCAAGGCTGGTTATTGATGCCTGCGAATCCAGACGCACAAAAAACACTGGTCAAGCTATTGCCTAAAAAAGAAGTAGCCGGATTGGGCAAGTGGAAACGTGCTACCTTAGGCCAAAGTCTGGTCTGGAAATCCATCGCTTATTCCTTATGCAGCCTTGCGTTGCTGGCGGTCTTGGTTATCTGGCAATATGATACTGCAGTTTCCTGGGTGGCTGGGCGCGTACCGCTGGCGACGGAATACAAGATTGGGGAATCGGTGTTGACCAGCTTGAAAACCCAAACTTCTCTAATTGACAAGGGTGTTGCAGTTGATGCCGTCAAAAAAATCGGCGACCGCCTGACTAATGGTTCACCTTATAAATACCAATGGCACCTCTCAAATGACCCGGCCATCAATGCCTTTGCCTTGCCGGGTGGTATAGTCATCGTCAATAAAGGCTTACTGGAGAAGGCGGATTCCGCTAATGAAGTGGCGGGCGTATTGGCGCATGAAATCCAACACGTCGAACAACGCCATGCTTTAAAGAACATGATTACCAGTTCCGGCATTGCGGCAGCGGTGTTGTTAGTGTTGGGCGATGCCAATGCCGTTATGATGATTATGGCGCATCAAGTGTCCGCCCAGTATTTCAGCCGTCAGGCCGAGTCCGATGCTGATATGAAAGGAATTGCCTTGCTGAATAAAAGCAAAATTGACACGCAAGGCATGGTCACTTTTTTCAAAAAAATGCAGGAAGCCTTTAAAGGCAAAGCAAATGGGCCTGAATGGATGTCATCTCATCCCGATACCGCCAACCGTATACAAGCGATTGAAAATTACATCAAAGATCATCCTTGTACAGATTGCGATAGGTTGAAATGGGATAAGAAAGTGATTTTGGCGAGTTTGGAGAAAAAAAAGCCAAGGTGAAATAGGCTTGCAATATGCAGATGTGTAGCCTGGATGCAGCGCAGTGGAATCCGGGGTTTCGCGGCTTTGATTTTCCGCATTACGTTTTACTTCATACAGGCTACGGTAATATTTCGGAAAATTATTGAATAACGCCCCTATAAATAGACTAACCTAGCCTAGTCAACTATTGAGGTATTCATGATGAAAACGGTTAACTTATTTCACGTAAAAACCCATCTGTCCAAGCTGGTCGACCAAATTGTATCTGTGGAAGAAAGCGAATTTGTGATTTCGCGTAACGGTAAGCCAGTTGCGCGGATGACGCCTATCATCCAGAAAAAAGATGTTTCGTGCCGCATCGGTATTGCCGAAGGCGAATTTACCGTGCCGGAAAATATCGATTCCGCTAACGATGAAATAACTAGGCTGTATTACGGGAATTCGTAAGGCGGGTCTCGACCCGCCCTACCGTGCTTGACTACTATCCATAACGACCCTTTCGACCGGTTGCTCGTTGCTCAAACCTTAAGCGAACCGATGCGTTTGGTGACCCATGACCGTGTTGTGGCAGGATATAATGACAGTACTATTTTGGTTTGAGATATTTTTTATGCCAGACTACTCGTTAGATATATATAATCAACAAACATTAATACTAATGTAGCAATGAAAAAAAAGATACACCAAATAGATGACTGAGTACATACCTGTTAATGGTGAAGTGTTGCGCTGGGCAAGGGAAACCGCGGGGCTTAGTGTTGATGATGTAATTGGGAAGCTTGATCGCAAAAGCATCACTTATGAAACTGTTTTAGCATGGGAAACTGAAATAGAGTCACCTACATTCGCGCAACTAGAGCGTTTGGCTTATGAAGTATATAAGCGTCCTCTTGCGCTGTTTTTTTTTCCTGAGCCGCCAGAAGAAAAAACACCTAAACAATCATTTCGTACTCTTCCTGATTATGAGATAGAAATAATGCCGCCAGCGATGAGAATGTTGCTGAGGAAGGCCAGTGCATTTCAATTAAATTTATATGAGCTTTACGAAAATGTAAATCCTGCTACGAAACCGATAGTTCAAGACCTATCGTTTGCCACAAATGTATCGGCAGTCGATATGGCAACAACTGTCAGAAGCTATTTATCTGTAACAATAGAGCAACAAAGCTTATTGAACAACACCGACAAGGCACTTAAGTTTTGGCGTACAAAATTGGAAGCACATGGCATTTTTGTTTTTAAGGATGCTTTCCATGCCGATCAATTTTCAGGCTTTTGCTTATATGATGAGTTTTTTCCCGTTATTTACGTAAATAATAGCAAGCCATTCACGCGGCAAATATTTACTCTTTTCCATGAGTTAGCGCATCTGTTATTTAAAACGGGTGGAATAGATACTCATATAGATGATTACATTGATTACCTAGAAGGCGATAGCAAAAAAATAGAAATTCTTTGTAACAAATTTGCTGGTGAGTTTTTAGTCCCTACCGAAGATTTTAATTTAAGACTTAAAAATGCACTTATTGATGAATCCAAGATTGAAGAACTTGCTAGATTTTATCATGTGAGCAGAGAAGTAATATTGAGGAAAGCTTTTGATAATAAATTAATTGACCAAAAATATTATGATGAGAAAGTATTCTCTTGGAAACGGGAGTCAGCCGCCAATAATTCAAGCAGCAAAGGTAGTGGCGGTAATTACTATCTGACTCAAGGAGTCTATTTAGGTGGGAAGTATATTGAAAAAGCTTTTAGTAGCTATTATCAACAACGAATAACTAGCGAGAGGCTAGCTGATTATCTAGGAGTTAAAGTGAAAAATCTAAGTGGCATGGAGTCTTTGTTATACAGCAAAGATAATGCCGCGTGAGGTATGTATTTGATAGCGGCCCATTAATATGGATGTTTAAGTATTATTATCCTGAAAGGTTTCCATCACTTTGGAAAAAATTTGATCAGTTAGTTGATGAGGAGCAAATTATTTCAGTAAAAGAAGTTTCGAGAGAGCTTGAAGGACAAGATGACTTGTTGTCTCAATGGGTAAAAGACAACAAATCATTTTTTCAACTACCTGCAACTGACGAGCTTCTAACAGTTACGGAAATTTTTAAAATTCCACACTTTCAAACTTTAATTAGGAAACAAGAACTCTTGGGGGGCAAGCCTGTGGCAGATCCTTTTGTGATTGCTAAAGCTAAGTCTATTGGTGGTTGCGTTATCACGACAGAAAAATATAAAGAAAATGCGGCACAAATTCCAAATGTTTGCAAACGGTTTAATATTCCTTGTATGGATTTAGAACGCTTCATGAAAGAAGAGGATTGGACTTTTTAATGTGCAAGTTCTTAAATTGAGTTGAATTTTTTTAAGCACAATAAAACAACAACACATTTATAGCCGGTGGGATTTGTACCCCACCTCAAAGATAATCTCCCCCAATCCTTATGCCAAAACAAGAAAAATACCTAACAATGACCGTCCTAATGACCCCGGATATGGCGAATTTCTCCGGCCATGTCCATGGCGGCTCCTTGCTTAAATTGCTGGATCAAGTCTCTTATGCTTGCGCTGCCAAATACTGTAAAAGCTATGTGGTCACGGCGGCGTTAGATCAGGTGTTTTTTATGCAGCAGGTGAATGTTGGCGAGCTGGTATCTTTTTATGCTCATGTTAACTACGTTGGGCGCTCGTCCATGGAAATTGGTGTAAAGGTGATAGCCGAGAATTTACGAACCCATGAAAAAAGGCATACTACCTCTTGTTATTTTACGATGGTCGCTTTAGATGAACACGGAAAAACAATAGAAGTATCTCGTTTGACTTTAGAAACTGAGGCAGAAAAACGGCGTTATGCCGGAGCGGAAATACGCAAAAAATTACGCCAGGAAAGCCTTGAAAAAGTCCGCGCATTGAACATCGATGTAACCGAGGAAGAGTTAAGATAATGAGTGTCGTACAAGAAAATTGTGAACGTTTGCCGTTAAAGGAATTCGCAGAAAAAGCCTACCTGGATTATTCCATGTACGTGATTTTGGATCGTGCCTTGCCGCATATTGCCGATGGCTTGAAGCCTGTGCAACGGCGGATCGTGTATGCGATGTCCGAACTGGGTTTAACTGCACTCGCCAAGTACAAGAAGTCCGCCAGGACAGTGGGCGATGTGTTGGGCAAATTCCATCCGCACGGCGATTCCGCTTGCTATGAGGCGATGGTGTTGATGGCGCAGGATTTTTCTCACCGCTATCCGCTGATTGATGGGCAAGGCAACTGGGGTTCGCCGGACGACCCTAAATCCTTCGCCGCTATGCGCTATACCGAATCGCGGTTGACGGCGTACGCGCAAACCTTGTTGAGTGAGTTAGGGCAGGGTACGGTTGAATGGTCAGATAATTTCGACGGTACTTTACAAGAACCCGTCATGTTGCCGGCAAGGTTGCCGAATCTGTTGCTCAACGGCACGATGGGTATCGCTGTGGGAATGGCGACCGATATTCCGCCGCATAATCTGGTGGAAGTCGCCGGTGCCTGTATCCATCTGCTCGATAAGCCCGATGCACCTCTGGAACAACTGCTTGAGCATATCAAAGGCCCGGATTACCCGACCGAAGCGGAAATCATCACGTCTGCCGATGACATCCAGAAAATGTATATCAGCGGTGGCGGATCGGTCAAAATGCGTGCTAAATACGAGCAGGAAGACGGCAATATCATCATTACCGCTTTGCCTTATCAGGTGTCCGGTGCAAAGTTGATGGAGCAGATTGCCGCGCAGATGCTGGCGAAAAAGCTGCCGATGATCGAGGATTTGCGCGACGAGTCGGATCATGAAAACCAGACGCGTCTGGTCATTATGCCGAAATCGAAACGGATTGATGTCGATGAGGTGATGTCGCATCTGTTTGCCACGACCGACCTTGAGAAAAGTTACCGCGTCAATATGAACATGATTGGCCTGGATGGACGGCCAAGGGTTAAAAATCTGCGGGAAATTCTGGTTGAGTGGTTGACTTTCCGTACCGAAACAGTTCGTAGACGTTTGCAATTCCGCCTTGATAAAGTGTTGGCACGATTGCATGTGTTAGAAGGTTTGCTGATTGCCTTTCTAAATATTGATGAAGTCATCGCCATTATTCGCTTTGAGGATAATCCCAAAGCGGTGATGATCGAACGTTTTGGAATAACGGATATTCAGGCAGAAGCCATCCTGGAATTGAAGTTAAGGCATCTCGCCAAACTGGAAGAAATCAAGATAAAGGGTGAACAAGCCGAATTAGAACAAGAGCGGCAACAACTAGAAGCCATTTTAGGTTCAAAAGAGTTGCTAAATAACCTGATTAAATCGGAATTAGAAGAAGATGCGGAAAAATACGGCGACAACCGCCGTTCACCCATCGTCGCACGGGAAGCCGCGCAAGCACTGGAAACGACAGCCTTAATCACCAACGAGCCACTGACCGTGATTCTCTCCGAGAAAGGCTGGATTAGGGCGGCAAAAGGTTATGATATTGATGTTGCAACCTTGGGTTACCGATCCGGTGACGGCTTCCTCGACTCCGCAAAATGCCGTTCGACCCAACCCGTTTATGTACTGGATTCAACTGGGCGCGTGTACAGCACCACCACGCATGATCTACCTTCCGCAAGAAGCCAAGGCGAACCATTGACCGGACGGCTAAATCCTGCGCCAGGTTCATTGTTCACCTACTTGCTGGCGGGTAATCCTGATGATTGGTATTTGTTAGCCAGTAACGCAGGTTATGGTTTCAGGGTGCAAGTCAACGAACTGGTCTGCAAAAATAAAGCGGGTAAATCGCTTATTTCCCTACCAACAGGCGCAAAAGTCGTGAAACCCGCACCAATCGCCAATCAGTCCGATTTACTGGCGGTCGTTACCTTGCAAGGTCGTTTACTGATTTTTCCTGTTATTGAATTGCCCGAATTGACAAAGGGCAAAGGCAATAAAATCATTCAGATACCGAGTAAAGATTTGGCATCAAGCAAAGACTATGTGGTCGCTATGGCTGCAATACCCGTCAACGGTCAATTGGTTGTTGTTGCTGGAAAGCGTCAATTAACGCTTAAAGCTATCGATATTGCCCATTATTCCGGCAATCGGGCGAACCGAGGCTTAAATTTGCCGAAAGGATTTCAGAAGGTGGATGGAGTGATGGCTGGTTAAGTTTTGTAAATTGTGCGGTTAATTTATATTGTTTCGATTTTTTAGGGATGGTGGATTAGGCGACTCCCATACCGTTTCTAATCGCTCGGATCTAAGTTGACTTGCTGGTGTTACTGTAATGCGTGACCACGGAATGCGCCCCATAAACCATAGCCGCCAAAACCACAGCGGCGTTTTGGGTTGGCTAGTCAGTAAGGCTTCAAATGATTCAAGTGTACCAATTTCAACGCCGAGTGCGTTCAAATAAGTTTCATAGACAAACTTTGAACAGAATTGACGCGATGATAAAAAATGGAAGCCAAGATGGTAAAGTTTACCCATTCGGCTATCACATTCTTTACGCAGTGATTCGATTTGATTGGAGGACAATCCGTCACCCATTCGACGAACAACAAGCCAGTCGTTATCTGAACGCGATACAAAATTGGCGAGGGTGACATACCTCACGGTTGGGACAGCACTTTCGGCTACCAGCCAGCCTATGTGTTGGTCATAAAATGCAATTCCTACATGCGAAGTTAATGAGCCAGTTGTTTGGGCGACGCGACGGTACAGAAAATTAGGGATGCTGGTGAAGAGAATATCGCCCTGTTTGAGACAATTTTCAGCAGGATGCTGTGTCATATCAATACCAAGTAGATCAAATTAACCCGCAGTGCATTGCCATCACGGTCAATTCCGCCAAATCCTCAGCTTGCATTTTTTCCATGATTTTGGCTCTGTGAACGTCAACGGTGCGGTTGCTGACATCTAGTTTTTTGGCGGCTTCTTTGTTGGATAAACCTTTGACGACTAAAACAAATACTTCATGTTCCCTAGGTGTTAGCTGACTTAAACGCTGTTTCAATTTGCGTTTTTCAGCATGGTAAACCCGCGTGTCCAAGTCTTTTTGGATCGCTTCTTCCATACGACTTAACAGTTTGTCGCTGTCAAAAGGCTTTTCCATATAATCGACAGCACCTGCCCTGAACGCCTTGGATGAATCGGGAACATCAGCATGTCCACTGATAAAAATAATGGGAATGGCGAAGTCTCTTCGTGCCAGTTCTTCTTGGAGTTCCAACCCCGTCATGCTGGGCATTCTGACATCCAGTATCAAGCAACCGGCTTGATCGGGATCGAAATTATTTAAAAATTCATCTGCGGATTCAAAACACCTGACGGCTTGTCCAGTCGATTCTATAAGCATACTTAACGAATCTCTTATAGAAAAATCATCATCAACCAAATAAACCAGCGTCTTAGCTTTTGTTTCAGCCATTGGGCTTCTCCGTAGGTATTGTGAAATAGAAGGTAGTACCTTTATCCTCTTTGCTATTGAAATGCAAAGTGCCGTGATGCGCTTCAACCAGTGATCGGCTGATCGATAAGCCCATACCCATACCAGAGGATTTGGTGGTAAAAAACGGTGTTAGTATTTTTTCTTGTTGCAGTGGCGTTAAACCAGGGCCGTTATCTTTGACCCTGACCACGATGTAATTCAATTCATTCAAACTGGTTTCGATGGACAGTTGCCGCTGGGTAAATTGCGGTAGATCTTTAAGGGCATCAATACTGTTTCTGATTAAATTGAGGAGGACTTGTTCAATTTGAACGCGGTCGATAAATACAATGGGCAAGCTTTTGGTCAACTCAAAACGCATGGCAACCAAGTGCTGCTTGAAGTCAGACTCAAACAGGCTGATGGCATCGTATACCAAGTCGTTGATATCTACTGTGGAACGTTGAATTTTCCGTTGTTTGACGAATTCCCGCATACTGTGGATGATCTGCCCAGCTTTGAGTGCTTGTTGATTGGCTTTCAGCATGACATCGCCAATTTTTTCCAAATCTGGTTTTTCATTCTGGAGAAACCGCAAGCAGACCTGGGTATAGTTAACGACGGCCGACAGAGGTTGGTTGACTTCATGGGCAATACCCGAAGCCATTTCACCCATCAGACCGAGACGGGTAACGTGCGCGAGCTTTTCCAGATGTTCTTTTTCTTGCAGTTCTTGATGCTTTCTGGTGCTGACATCGCGGACTATACCGCTGAAGTATTGCATACCATCGAGTGGAAACTCAGCGATGGACATATCCAAAGGCACTAGCGAGCCGTCTTTACGTAAGCCTTCTACTTCCCGAATTTGACCTATCGCCTTGGGGATAAAGATGCGTAGGTATTTTTCCAGGTAATAATCCTGTTTTTTTCGGATGGTTATTGGCATTAGTTGGATGACGCGTTGACCGATCAGTTCTTCTGCGCTATACCCGAAAATGCTTTCCACCGCCGCATTTACAGAGACAATAGTCCCTTTCGTGTCGATGACGATAATGCCTTCAATTGAGGCGTTTAATATAGAATTAAGTTTGGCTTCCCGTTCGAGCAATTGATGTCGAGAATAATTAAGTTGATCGACCGTTTTGCTTAAGGCATTGTCACTTTTGCTTAGGTGTTCGGTTTTGGTGCGGTTGTCATTAACAAGTTGAGCAACTTGCTCAGAAAGCACCTGATTCTGTTGTTCAAGCTCAACTTGCCGCGCTTGAAACTCAATCAGCCGATTTTGAAGTTCAGTGATGGATATTGGGTTAGTGTTATCGGGCTGGTTTAACATAAGTTTGGCTGTTTGTTATCGCTATTTTGCAACATGCGTATTAGCTTACGACCTTATCCAGAAATATTTTGACCTAAGCTTACACTACAAGCTAAATGTTGTGGATAAAATTTAAACCCAAATGTTTTGGTTAGAAATGATTAACAGTATAACTCGGCTAATTCACAAAAACTCATTGATAAGTCTAGGTTAATTATAGAAAACTGAAAACAATAGATGCACCTTGTCGAGCTTACATAAAAGCTAATAATTGTTCTAATATTGCCCCATTCGTTGCCAAAATTTGCTTTGGGAAAACACCTTTATTACCTTCAAAGTCGGTAATGGTTGCTCCCGCTTCCGCCGCGATTAATGCGCCTGCGGCTATATCGTAAAGATTCAGTTCCTGTTCCCAGAACGCATCAACTTGTCCATCGGCCACCATACATAAGTCCAAAGCGGCGGAACCAAACCGACGTTGCCCGGTTGTTTGCTCGGCAATTCTGCAAAATCGTTGCAGGTTATTGTCTTTCAGATAAGCGCGGACGCAAGCAAAACCCGTTGCAACCATAGCATTGGCAAGCACTTGTTCAGTAGAAACGGCGATGGGATTGCCATTTTTCCACACGCCCTTATTTTTTTCAGCACAGTAATAATCATTGAGGGCAGGGGCGTAAACTGCACCGACAAGCGTTTCTTGATTAACTTCTAAAGCCACGCTTATCGACCAAAAGTACTGGCCCTTTGAAAAAGAGTGCGTCCCGTCGATAGGATCGACTATCCAGCGGTTAGTCTGGTTTTCACTTTGTCCGCTTTCTTCACCCCAAAAGCCATACTGAGGATAGTGCTTGGAAAGCGTCTCTTTTAGATAAGACTCAACAGCAATGTCGGCTTCGGTCACAAAATCACGCGGACTTTTTTTGGTTACTTTGAGTAGCTCCAGGTTTTTATAATGTGAGAGTGCAATTGCGCCCGCTTCACGGACTATTTTTTCCAGATCGGTAAGGGATACAGTCATTTGCGGTATTGAAAGGGCAGGGTATACATTGGTAATAAATATAAGGTTTTATTGTGGAGTGCAATTTTAATATCCGCAGAGCTTCGCGTCCAGCAGCACGGCTGATAAAGCAAAAAGGCAGCGTAGATAACCTTCAAGGTGATAGTTGTGGATTGCTACAGCTTTGTCATGGGTTCAAAACGCTATAAGATTTTATCTCCTATCGAAACTGGTCTAAGCTTGTCGTATATTAAAAGCATAGGCTAACTCATGTCAGAAAAATCCAACATTCTTATCGGCTATCTTACAGAAGTCCGTGGCGACGGCATGGAGGCACGTGTCGCTGAGGAACATTCCGGCGACTTGCCCATTATCACCATTGATGGCGAAGATATGTTAGCGGGGCAAATTGGCTCGTACATTGTTATCAAACAAAAGAATATCAATGTGTTGGCGTTAATTTTTAAGACCTGGGGGAAAGACCGCTTTGATTCAGCAGGTAAGCGCTTGACGGATCGGTTTATTTCCTTGATTCCAGTCGGTGAGATTCAAGAAAATGGCACGTTTATTCGCGGTGTACGCCACTATCCCACACCAGGTGCAAATGTATATGCGGTCGGTCTTGAGGACATTAATGCGATTTTTTCTAAGTTTCGGGATTATAAATTCTTTATCGGTCAGTTGGCTTCGCATAAGGATTATCACTTAAGCCTGGATCCCAGAGCGTTATTTAGCAGGCATTTTGCGATTATTGGGCAGTCGGGTTCGGGTAAATCTTGGACAGTCACCAGCTTGATCCAAAACACTATCAAAGCCATGCCCAATGCCCATATCATTATGCTGGATTTGCACGGTGAATATTGCTGGAAAGATGATGATGGCACGGTGCATTCGGCTTTTCCTGACGATATGGTGCAATATGTTGATGCGATGGAAATGGAAATGCCGTATTGGATGATGTCTTATGCGGAACTGGTGGATTTGTTTATCGACCGTGACGACAAAGGTGCGACTTTGCAAATGTCGTTTATGCGTGAGATTTTACAACAACTTAAACGTAAAGAAGCCAAAGCAATCGGGATGCCCACGGTTTCTATCGACACGCCGATTTACTTTTCCCTAGCGGAAATGTACATGCAGTTTAAGAATGCTAATGAGGAACGCAAAGAGTTCGGAAAAATCACTGGTCCTTTATTCGGGCAATTCGATGAATTCTTGATTAGGATGCAAAGCCGGTTCAATGATGTTCGTTATGATTTTTTGCTGAAACCTAAAATTCGTAATAATTCAGCCAGCATGGCGGATTTATTGCGGCAATTTGTGGGCTTAGGTGCCAAAAAAGCCAATATCACCGTAATTGATTTAAGCTCCGTACCGACCGACATCAGGCCCGCCATTTCGGCACAGGTAGGTCGATTGGCTTACGAGTTCAACTATTGGAATCCACGGCGGCGTGAATTCCCAATTACCTTATTGTGCGAAGAAGCCCACGCCTACATCCCACGGGAAAAAGGCGGTCAGTTTGACGGCACCAAAAAAATGATGGAACGTATTGCAAAGGAGGGACGTAAATACGGCGTTTCTATCGGTGTGGTTAGCCAACGACCTACCGAACTGTCCGAAACCATGCTGGCACAATGCAGCTCATTTATTTGCTTACGCACCACCAATCCTGATGACCAAGCCTACATTAAAGGCTTAGTGCCAGAAGCAGAAGGCGATCTGACCGACATTTTGGCATCATTAGGTCGAGGTGAAGCTCTGGTGTTAGGCGAAGCTGCGCCGTTACCCACCCGTGTGCAAATTTATCGACCCAATCCAGAGCCGAAAAGTAATGATGTCGATTATTTCACCAGTTGGCGCGAAGGTCCAGAAGATCTGGACGTGGAAGAGATTGTTAATTTATGGCGGACGCAAACGAGGAAATGAGAACTTGAGTTAATGGGTGTGCGTCTAGTATAGAGCGGACATTCTAGGGCTATCTGTTTTGATACTTATACATGCTAGTTAATTTTTTACAGCATTTTGGAAATGTCGATAAAGTCAAATGATCCATAAAAAACATCCAAAACCACATAATGAAGGTATTACTGGTCATTCTCACGCGCATGATAGTGGTCACCACCACAGCACACCTATTAACTACGGTGGTGTCTTTATTATTGCGATTGTACTCAACACGGTTTTTGTTGGTGTTGAATTTACTTACGGCTTTATTGTTAATTCAACCGCTCTGATAGCTGATGCTGGACACAATTTATCCGATGTTTTGAGCCTGCTGTTAGCTTGGGGAGCAACTATCCTCGCTCGGAAAGTGCCTAGTGAGCGGTACACTTATGGATTACGCAGTACGTCCATTTTGGTCGCATTAGCAAATGCCATGTTCCTGCTTGTGGTATGCGGTGCGATTGCTTGGGAAGCTCTCCAGCGTTTCCAGCAGCCACCAACAGTGGCTGGGATCACGGTTATACAAGTCGCTATCGTTGGCATTTTTATAAACAGCCTGTCCGCGTGGTTGTTCATGAGAGGCAGTAAGGACGATTTGAATATCCGAGGTGCTTATCTGCACATGGCTACCGATGCGTTGGTGTCGCTGGGCGTGGTGATCGCGGGTGTGGCGATGCTCTTCACTGGCTGGTATTGGCTGGATCCGATGATTAGTTTAATCATCGTGGCAGTCATTGTTTTTGGCACTTGGGGCTTATTAAGCGAGTCGATGCACCTGGCGTTAAACGCCGTCCCCATAAACATTGATTTATCCGCAATTGACCGGTATTTACGTCAGCACCACGGGGTAACTGATATTCATGACTTGCACGTTTGGGGCATGAGTACGACAGAAAGTGCTTTAACCGTTCATCTGGTCATGCCTAATGGCTACCCTGGAGATGCAATTATGGATGAAATCATGCGCACGCTCAGAACGCAATTCTCAATCCATCACAGCACTTTGCAAATTGAACAGGGAACAACCGATCATTCGTGTTCCCTGCATCCAAGTAAATCAGAACAGCATCAGCACTGAGGAGCATGATGCCAAAAAGTTCGACCCTGCTTGCTAATTACAGTACTGAATTGTAGTTTTTTTACGATCTGTCTTCTCACAAAGTGTTAACTATTCTAAAAACTAATTGAACATTTTAGCTTTTGGCAGGAATCATAGTTAATAGTTTTTCGTTCAAATGCTGGTCTGGGCGATTAACTGTTTTAGCTAAAATTAACAGCCAATTTTATATAAATCGTGAGATTTGTAGTGTTATGATTCAAATCATGCTTTTGAAGTGTTTTAAAAGGTTAACTGGGTACTGCAATTTGAAGGTTCTGGTTAACGAAAAGATGAGGAGAGCAATTTGGCAAAAACGGTGGATGATGCGCTGGGGATAGCGTTACTCAAGCGCATAGCGGCGAAGGATCGCAAGGCATTCGAGGAATTTTATTACCTGTATGCAGAAGGATTTGGCAGATTCCTCATGAAAATGTTGAAACAGCAAGACTGGGTAGATGAGGCAGTCAATGATGTGATGTTGACAATCTGGCAATCGGCAGAACGCTACGATCCTGAACGGGGACGACTGTCCACTTGGTTGTTTGGTATTGCCCATAACAAAGGGCTGAAAATACTGGAACGGAATGGGCGACATCGTGAACAATCGCTGGAGGACTATGCTGGTGAGGTTGATAATGACGGAGACGATGCACCTGAGCATTATCATGCAGCCATATCCGCAAGCTCAGAACCAGAACGAATGGTTATGGGATGGGAGCTGGGTGATGCGATGACGTGGGCGTTTTCCAGACTGTCTGCCGATCATCTGGCGGTGATTGACTTGTGCTTTGGCGAGGATTACTCCTATCAGGAAATTGCCGATATTGTGGGTTGCCCAATCAACACCGTGAAAACCCGCTTGTTTCATGCACGTAAGCATTTGGCGGAACTACTGGCACGTAAGGGTTTCTCACTGCCTGAACAAGGTAAGGTAATGATATGACTGAAAATAAACCAAGCAATACAATAGCTACCGAGCATACCGAGTTGGAAGGCTTAATACCTTGGTACGTCAATGGTACGCTTTCTACCGAGGAAAGTGCGGCGGTGAAACAACATATAGCGGTGTGCGAACAATGCCAAAGCGAAGCATTACGATGCCAAAGTTTGGTGGGTCAACTTCCAGCAGCACAAGAAATTTGGAAGCCTTCGGCAGCGCACTTTACCGGCATTCTTGCCAATGTAGATAAGCTTGAGGCTGCGACAGCTAAACCGGATACCAGTCGTACGAAAACTACGTTGGGGCTTTTCCAACGTATTTGCGCTTGCTTATCGCAAACACCTAGTCCAGTGCGTTGGACACTGGCATTTGAAACCCTGGCTTTTGCGGCACTGGCCTTATTTTTGGTGTTACCAAATTCACCCATTCCGAAGACGGGCGGGGTATTTGAGACGCTCTCCAATGCGGAATCGTCGACCACAAAAGGCAAATCCATTCGGCTGGTGTTCTCCGAAGACATGACGACACGGGAATTGTTCGACTTACTGAAACAGGCCAAGGCGCAGATTCGCCAAGGTCCATCTGAGGTTGGAAGTTATACGATTGAAGTAGCTTCTAAGGATGAGGCACAATCACTGTCCGTCTTACGTGCAAATCCCAAAGTGAGGCTAGCGCAGGCGGTCGAATAGCGTTCTGCTAGCTCATGACAACAACAAGACTTAGCTTGTGTTTGTGCATTGCCACATCGTTGTGGCTACTCGGCTGTGCTGAGTTACCTCCACATTTCTTCGAGGGCATTAACGAGCTACCCAAGCAGATGGTAAGCCGCCAAGTGTTGGTGACGTTGCCGGAAAATCTCAAATCAGAATGGGCAACAATACAAGAGGAACTGGCAAGACGCAATGACATACTGACATCCGGTGAATTTCCGCTACCTTCCATCGGCGTGGATTGCCTGGTTTACCAAGTGCCGGAGCAAGAAAATCTGGAACAAGTCATTCAGCAACTACAAGCGGATTCCCGCGTGGTACTCGCGCAAGAAAACCAAGTGTTTGAAGGTATACAAAGCAGTGAAAGCGATGAATTTGCCGCGATTAGCTATGCCCCAAAGCTTGTTCATGCAGATACCGCCCATCAACTCGCCACAGGTAAAGGAATCCGTATAGCCGTGGTGGATACAGGGGCAGAAAAAGACCATCCCGACTTCAAAGATCAGCATTTGGAAACCGCCAATTTTGTAGATGGCAGCGATTATGCTTTTGCTCATGATCGCCACGGTACTGCAATAACGGGTGTGATTGCCGCAAAAGCAAACGATGGAATCGGTATTTATGGCATAGCACCGGATGCCGAAGTCAGCGTTTTAAAAGCCTGTTGGTATCCAGAAACCTCAGATGCCAAGGCACAATGCAGCAGTTGGTCGCTGGCAAAAGCATTGGATGCGGCGATTAGCAGTGGGGTACGTATCATCAATTTAAGTTTGGCGGGGTCACATGATGAATTACTGGGCAAACTTCTCGAAACCGCCCATCAGCGCGGTATAAGCATTGTCGCAGCAAGTCTGGAAAAACAAGCGCAGCCAGGATTCCCCGCAGAACTGCCATTTGTGATTCCGGTGATTTCCACTGGTCCAGACGGGCAGGTAGCGCAACCCGCTTGGTTAGCGCGATTTCCTGGCGTTGTGGTTGCGCCAGGCGTAGAAATTTTGACGACTGTACCTAACGATGGCTACGATTTTGTGTCCGGCAGCTCTCTGGCAGCCGCTCATGTCAGTGGCATTATTGCGTTATTGCTTGAGGTAAAGCCCCAGCTTTCGCCTGAGCAGATCAAAGCATTGCTCCTGCGTAATGGTAAGCAGCAATCGGCTGCACCGCTACATTCATTGGATGTGTGGGCTATTTTGCAAGCACTTGATACTGAAAAGTAGAGACTTCCCTCTGAATTAGCTAGATCGCTTGCCCCGCGTTTTCATATAAACTCTCCTAAGTATAGCTATTCAAGTAATTGATTTAATAGAAATATTGTATTTTTAATAGCGTTTTCAAAAAAATCTGTAGAAACTATTAAAAATAATTTGAACAAATTTGATACATGACCGGAA
Organism: Methylomagnum ishizawai; assembly: GCA_945861705.1. GTDB lineage: Bacteria > Pseudomonadota > Gammaproteobacteria > Methylococcales > Methylomonadaceae > Methyloglobulus. Next base: position 56,650 of record CAMAVM010000008.1, read on the forward strand.
TCATGAGTCAGGGAGGGATAAAAACTTCCTGATCACAAATCTTATTATTTATTACGGGAGATTCCATCATGAAAAAGCAATATTCATTTAAAGTTATTGCAGGTTTGGCATTGGTTAATTCGATGCTGCTATGTACTCAGGCAAGTGCTACTGATTTGGAAAGCATCAGATTTCCACTGGTACGTCCTGCGGTTTTAGGCCAAACCTGCGCGCTTGAGGCTAAAGGTAAAGTGAAGGTCACTACATTAGGCAATGTAGAAGTCATGGATGTCAAAATTGAAGGCTTACCAAGCAATACTGGGTTCGATGCCTTTGTTATTCAAGTGCCTAATTTTCCATTCGGCATGTCTTGGTATCAAGGCGACATTCAAACCAATGGTCGCGGGAAAGGCTATGCTCGATTTGTAGGTCGGTTCAATGAAGAAACCTTTATCGTAGCACCCGGTACGCCGACTGTTGCGCCGCTAACACACACTGGCGATGCGGGTGAGAACCCTGTTACCAAGCCCATTCATACTTACCATATCGGTATTTGGTTTAATTCACCTGCTGATGCAGTAAAAGCTGGCTGTCCAGGTGCTACAACCCCATTCAATGGTGAACACAACGCCGGCATACAGATATTGAATACCAGCACTTTTGTCGATGAAGAAGGTCCATTACTGAAACTTAAACCTTAATTACATCAGCAAGCTAAGTTGCAAGTATGTTTTCTTACAGGTACTTAGTAACGTTGTTAAGTGTGCATTTGATGAGTTGGACGGTGTGTGCCAACTCATCAAAACGGTAGCTATATTGGATTAGACAGAGTTAATCAGTATCACGTTTAAAAATGGCTAGGTTAATCGGTGAGCCACTTAATTTTCATATCTTTAGTTTAGGTGACAACGATGAACACCTTGAATATCTGTAAATTATGGGTATTTGCTTTTATCTTCGCTAGTTCTAAGCACGATGTAAGCATAAACACCCACGAATCATCAAAGAACAAGCTGTCAGATAAATATTATCGGGATTTTAGCCAGTCAGAATTTGCTTTATACAGCGGAGTTGAATCTGAATGCGAGCTTGAAAGCTGGTTTGATGAGGATCAGAAAGCCCCTTTGTATGAAATGAGTACAGAAGACAATTCTGCATTGTATTGATTTTATTATGTTTCCGAGAAAGGGAGCGCGGTAATCAGCGAGCTGATGGCAGTCTTAATTTTTTGAGATCCGTAGGGCTTCTAAAATCAGAAAAAATACCCTGGGGATAAATTTCCTTAAACCTGACAAATTCGGTAGAATTCGCCGCTTTTAGTTGAGTTGTAAGCAATCCTGAGTGAATAATTAGGTATTAACAACACCTACGCTCCCAGTTCATCAACTTACAACTTCATAAGCAATATGTACCTCAATTAAAGTACATATTTTTCATAAGATTATGTCAGAAACAGAAATAACTTCAGAATCAAAACGGCGACGTACGTTTGCCATTATCTCCCATCCTGATGCGGGTAAAACCACCATTACGGAAAAATTATTGCTGTTTGGCGGGGCGATACAGCTTGCGGGTTCGGTTAAGGGGCGGAAAGCAGCGCGTCACGCGACCTCTGATTGGATGGAAATGGAAAAGGAGCGGGGCATCTCCGTGACGACCTCGGTTATGCAGTTTGAGCATAAAGATTGTGTTATCAATCTGTTAGATACTCCAGGTCATGAGGATTTTTCTGAAGACACGTATCGCACCTTAACGGCGGTCGATTCGGCGTTGATGGTGATTGACGTTGCCAAAGGTGTCGAAGAGCGGACGATAAACCTGATGGAGGTATGTCGATTGCGTACCACTCCAATCCTTACCTTCATCAATAAACTGGATAGGGAAGGTAAAGAACCGATTGAGTTGATGGACGAAGTGGAAAATGTACTGAACATTAAATGTGCGCCGATGACTTGGCCTATCGGCATGGGCAAGCGATTTAAGGGTGTTTATCATTTATATAAGGATGAAATTCATTTGTTCAGCGCCCAACATGGCGGAAAAATCGCGGCTGCTGAGGTCATCAAAGGTTTGTATAATCCCAAACTGGATGAATTGTTAAAAGACCAGGCCGACGAGCTAAGGGAGGAAATCGATTTGGTCAAAGGCGCAAGCCATGACTATGATTATTCTGAATATATGTCAGGTAAGCTGACACCGGTGTTTTTTGGCTCTGCAATCAATAACTTCGGCATTTTGGAATTGCTGGATGCGTTTGCTGAATTTGCGCCGTCACCCAGGCCAAGACAAGCAGAACAACGCCTAGTTGCGCCAGAAGAAGACAAATTCACCGGATTCGTATTCAAAGTTCAGGCCAATATGGATCCCGCGCATCGTGATAGGGTAGCGTTTTTGCGGGTGTGTTCGGGCAAATTCGATAAGGGCATGAAGGTTAACCATGTCCGTATCGGCAAGCAAGTTCAAGTCAGCAATGCCATTACCTTTCAAGCGGATACGCGCAAGAATGTTGAAGAAGCGTACCCTGGCGATATTATCGGCCTGCATAATCACGGTACGATTCAGGTTGGCGATACCTTTACCCAAGGCGAAACCTTAAAATATGGTGGTATTCCGTATTTTGCGCCGGAATTATTCCGGCGCGTTGTGCTAAAAGACCCACTACGGGCGAAAGCACTCCAAAAAGGGCTGGTGCAATTGACTGAAGAGGGTGCGACGCAATTATTCAAACCATTGAAAAATAATGACCTTATCTTAGGTGCGGTCGGTATTTTACAGTTTGATGTGACGGCGTATCGCCTTAAAGGTGAATACAATGTGGAATGCGTTTACGATAACGTACCCATTTCTACAGTACGTTGGGTAAGTTCAGATAAACCTTCAAAATTGGAAGAATTCAAGACTAGGGCTTTCGAGAATTTGGCAGAGGATGGCGGTGGCTACTTGGTCTACCTTGCTACGAGCAGAGTCAATCTGCAACTTACTGAGGAACGTTGGCCGGACATTAAATTCAGTGCCACACGGGAATTATAACCCTCAAAGTAGGTGATAAATGAGACTACCTCCATTTTGTTATATAATGGAGTAGTAATCTTTAGCGGTTTGAGGAAATTATCGCTATTTTCATCTAGTCTTGACCGGATGCGGGTAGTGGCTAGTCGTAAGCCCCTCTTTATCTCAACAAGCAGAAGCATTTTCAGTTATTGAATATGCGTTTATTTTGTTTTTTGGGTTAGCGTCTTTACTGCTGCGTCGTAGCGGTATTGAGCATTGGGCATTGACATGCGTCCCCTTTGTACTTTAAAGTTACCGCCGCATAACGAATATGTAAGCAACAATTATTATAACCTTCGGAGCACATACCATGGCAAAACCATTAATTCAAATGGCATTAGATTCTTTAGATTTCGACGCAACCGTAGGGCTTGCTACCCAAGTAGCTCCTTACGTTGATATTTTTGAAATCGGAACTCCTTGCATTAAACACAACGGCGTTAATCTGGTAAGAGAATTGAAAGCAAGATTCCCAGATAAACTGGTTTTAGTTGATCTTAAAACAATGGATGCTGGCGAATACGAAGCCACACCTTTCTACGCAGCAGGTGCTGATATATGCACCGTATTGGGCGTATCAGGCATTGCAACCATTGCTGGCGTAATTAAAGCCGCTAATGCACACGGTGCAGAAGCGCAGGTTGACCTTATCAACGTGCCAGACAAATTGGATTGCGCTAAAGCATCTGCTAATGCCGGCGCACAAATCATTGGTGTTCACACCGGTCTTGATGCACAAGCTGCGGGTCACACACCTTTCGTTGACTTGAACGACATCGCTAGATTAGGTCTTCCAGTCAGAATTTCAGTTGCTGGTGGTATTAAACAATCGACCGTACAAGACGTTGTTCATGCTGGCGCAGGCATTATCGTTGTTGGTGCAGCGATTTACGGCGCACCATCGCCAGCAGAAGCGGCTCGTGAAATCCGTGAATTGGTTGACGCTGCATAATTAGGGATCGACATGCATCAGAAACTTATCATAGATAAAATATCAAGCATCCTGGATGCGACCGACAAGTCGCATGACGTAAAGCTTACAGAAATGCTTGATAGCGCAAAGCGTATATTTATTGCTGGTGCAGGACGCTCTAAGCTAGTCGGCAATTTTTTTGCAATGCGGTTGGTACACGGTGGCTATGATGTCAGCGTGGTGGGTGAAATTGTTACGCCCAGCATCAAAAATGGTGATTTATTAATCATCATTTCGGGTTCTGGCGAAACCGAGCAATTGATCGCTTTTACCAAAAGCGCAAGAAAAATGGGAGCCAACATTGTGTTGATCTCTGCCAAAACTAGCTCAACAATTGGCGATATGGCTGATGCTGTGTTTGCTGTTGGTAGCCCTGACCAATATGGAAAAGTGGTCGGTATGCCGATGGGTACGGTTTTCGAGCTGTCTACCCTGATTTTTTTGGAAGCCATCATATCGCACATAATCCATGAAAAAGGGATTGCCGAAGAAGTGATGAGAGAAAGGCACGCCAATTTGGAATAAGCCGTTGTTCTTACGAACGAATGGTATGCCCATTCGTTCGTAGCTTGCTTGGCACAATAACAAGAATAATTTTGTGACTATTCGCATTAAGGATAAACGTCACTACTTAGAATAACTACACGTAAGGAGATTATTATGACTTCGCGTCGTGAACTAGCGAACGCCATACGCGCTTTGAGCATGGATGCCGTACAGAAAGCAAATTCCGGCCACCCAGGTGCGCCTATGGGTATGGCGGATATCGCCGAAGTGCTGTGGAATGACCACATGCGCCATAATCCCGTTAATCCGAAATGGGCTAATCGTGACCGTTTTGTCCTGTCTAATGGACACGGTTCAATGCTGATTTACTCATTATTGCACTTGACTGGCTACGAACTTCCTATCGAAGAATTAAAAAACTTCCGCCAATTGCATTCCAAAACCCCAGGGCATCCTGAATACGGCTATGCGCCGGGTATCGAAACAACGACTGGGCCTTTAGGTCAAGGCATTACCAACGCAGTTGGTATGGCAATCGCCGAAAAAGCATTGGCAGCGCAGTTTAATAAAGAAGGTCACAACATCGTCGATCATAATACCTACGTGTTTTTAGGTGATGGTTGTTTGATGGAAGGTATCTCACACGAAGCCTGTTCCTTGGCGGGGACGCTCGGCTTGGGCAACCTGATTGCATTTTGGGACGACAACGGTATTTCTATCGACGGCCATGTTGATGGCTGGTTTACCGACAATACACCAAAACGCTTTGAAGCTTATGGCTGGCATGTGGTCGCCGATGTTGACGGGCATGATAGTGATGCAATCGCTAAGGCTATCCAGTCTGCCAAATCAGTCAAAGATAAGCCGAGCATGATTTGCTGCAAAACAACAATCGGCTTCGGATCGCCCAACAAGGCGGGAACGCATGGCTGTCACGGGGCAGCACTAGGTGATGCTGAGGTTGCGTTGACAAGAACAGAACTGGGCTGGACGCACGAACCATTCGTTATCCCCAGCGAAGTTTATGCGGGTTGGGATGCTAAAGCTAAAGGCACGAAAGCTGAACAAGACTGGAATGCCAAGTTTGCTGCGTATAAATCTGCCTATCCCGAACTGGCCGCAGAATTTGAACGCCGTATGAACGGCGATTTGCCCAAAACCTGGGCGGCTGATGCCGATAACTTTATCAGTGCAGTAAATAGCGAAGCAAAAACCACGGCAACTAGACTTTCTTCGCTGGCAACTATTGAAGGCTATGCCAATCTGCTACCCGAAATTTTTGGGGGTTCAGCCGACTTGGGTTGCTCCAATATGACCGAATGGAAAGGCCACAAGCCCATGCGGGCAAACAAGCCTGATGCCAATTACGTCAATTATGGTGTCCGTGAATTCGGCATGTCGGCCATCATGAACGGTATCGCCCTGCATGGCGGATTGATTCCCTTTGGCGCGACCTTCCTGATGTTCTCAGAATACGCCCGAAATGCCGTGCGTATGTCAGCGCTGATGGGCATCCGTTCTATTTTTGTCTATACCCATGATTCCATTGGTCTCGGTGAAGATGGTCCGACCCATCAACCTGTAGAACAAACAGCCACCTTGCGGATGATTCCCAATATGCACGTTTGGCGGCCTTGTGATGCGGTTGAGACAGCAGTCTGTTGGCGAGCGGCGATAGAACGTAAGGATGGACCTAGCGTTTTGGTATTCTCCCGTCAAAATTTGGCGCACATGCCCAGAACAGCCGATCAAATCAGCGCGATTTATCGTGGTGGCTATGTCCTTAAAGATGCCGGTGGCACGCCGGATGCAATCATTATCGCTACGGGTTCAGAAGTGGAATTGGCAGTCAAAGCAGCGGATGAATTGGCGGCAAAAGGCAAAAAAATTCGTGTTGTCTCCATGCCTTCAACCAACTTGTTTGATGCCCAAGATGAAGCTTACCGCGAATCGGTATTGCCGTCAGCCGTCACCAAGCGCGTTGCGGTGGAAGCTGGAGTGACTGATGGCTGGTGGAAATATGTAGGTACAAATGGCAAGATTGTTGGATTAAATCGTTTCGGCGAATCTGCGCCAGCAGGACAATTATTCAAGGAGTTTGGATTTACAGTCGAAAATGTGGTCAAGCACATAGAAGCGGTGCTTTGAACTATCGTAGACAACGATTTTGTTACATACAACGGACAGGAACCTCGACAATGGTTTTTGCCTATTTAATACGACTTATAGGGTGAATAGCGTGAAAAATATTGATTTGACCAAAAGTGTATTTGCTGCACTAATGCTGGTAAGCACTGTAGCCGGCGCAGAAGACAACTATCCAGCATCTGATTTTCAACCTAAAGTGCTTTACCAGGATGAGGCGGCTGCGAAAGCATCTGAAAGTAGTCCTGCAGCAAAATCCGCTCCGGCAGCAGCGGCTTCTAGCAGCAGCGATTCTGAATATCCAGCGACAAATTTTCAGCCCAAAGTGCTGTATTCTGACCCTGACTACAAGCATTCAGCGGCTAGTCCAGGATCGTCAACAGGTTCGGCTCAGGCTGTAAGCGCCGATTCAGATGTTACTCCAGCAACAGTTGGGAAGGAAGAATCTTTAGCGGGCTATTTGCTTGGGTTAATCGTGTTTGCTGTCGCAGGATTTGTATTATTCAAGAAGGGTGCTTGCCCAGGTGTCGCTGATAAAAGCAGCACCGCTAGTGCCGCTAAAGCAACAGGTGGTTTGACGGGTGTAGCTAAGTATCTGCTGAAAACATCTGGTACCGGTGTGTCCAGATATTTAGAAAAAAATGCAAAGAATGCACCTGCTGCATCTGCGGTGACGGGTGTTGCGAAGTATTTGGCAAATCAGGCTTCATCAGCAAAAGAAACTGCAAGCCAAGCGGCTACAGGTGTTGAAAAATATCTGCGAGACAAGGGGTAACCAATGAATTCAAATGACTTTGGCGGCGCAGTTATTCCTGCAATGGCTGGCTTCTTTTTATTTGGAAAACGAGCCAAAGTTCAGGAGATTCAGCAGGATAGACCGCAGCAGTTACCTATGGTTCTAAACATTGATCCGAATGGTCTTACTGGGGTGGCTAAGTACTTAATCGCAACACCTTTGGTTACAGGTGTTGCCAAGTACATGAAAAAAAAGGAAAAGCACCCTATGACCAGCGTGGAGTTATATGTTTTGAGGCAATCTATTGCTGAAAAAAACATACCCGCCCCAACAGGTGTTTCCAAGTATCTTGCTAAAGTAGCCAAAGACGCGCCCGTACGAAAAAAGACGAGTGTTGACAAGTATGTCGCCAAACAAGAATTGGCTACCAGAAGTTTTTCAACATTGACAGGGGTTGCCAAGTACCAAGCCGAACAGGAATTGCTGGCAAGAAAACAGGCTGCTGCCGCTCTGGTCAAACGCTATTTGGATAACGAAGAAGCGGCATTAATTTCTGCAAAAGCAGCGGCTGATGCCGCCTATGAGGCTTCAAGAAATATGGGTTATCAAGAAGATACAGAAGTTGAAGTGGTAGAAGTTGCTACCACTCGTGTTGGTAGATACTTGCAAGAACAGGCGGCATTGTCAAAAAAAAAGCCAGCGATCACAGGAGTCGGCAGGTATTTAGCTAAACAGATAGCCCTAGATAGCCAAAAGCCGACTATTAGCGGGGTTGGTAAGTATTTGCGTGAGCAATCAGTCGTTCAAAGTAAAAAACCTGCGCCAACGGGCGTTGCTAGGTATTTGTCAAACCAACTTAGCGCACCTGCATTCGCACCAAAAGTGACGCTTGTACAAAGTGGGGTCGCCCGATATTTAGCGTCACAGAAAGTGGTTGAAACCAACAAACCAAGTCTTTCTGGGGTGGCAAAGTATTTGGAAAGACAATCGCAAGCCGACAAAGATAAAGCCAATTTGCAAATTACAAGCAATTTGCTCGAATACGAAGTGACTCACGAAGCTGAAAAGTGTTTGGAAGGTGAGTTTATCCCCGCAAATGATTTGTCATCTGCAACAGGGGTTTCAAGATACCTTGAAAGACAAAGTGATGTTGTTAACGTAGCAAAGGTAAAAATCACCGGTGTATCGCGTTATCTCGAAAAACAAGTAGGCTCAGTAAAACAAACGCTCACATCCGCACCGACGGGAGTTGAACGGTATTTGTTAAATAGAGCTTAAAATAGTAGATTGTTAGATTAGCACAAAAGTAAATCCAAATATTTGATTTTTATAAATAAAACCAAGGTTATCTTGGTTTTTGTTTATATTCACCATCTTCACTTTCTCGTGAATTTATGGTAATATCTCATCCCTAAAAAATTTCCAACTTTACTGAAAGGTACTTAAATTATGGCAAAGAATTTACTTGAACAACTCAGAGAAATGACTGTTGTTGTGTCCGATACCGGCGACATACAAGCCATTGAAACTTTCAAACCACAAGACGCTACAACTAATCCATCGTTGATTACTGCGGCGGCACAAATGCCACAGTACCAAGATATTGTTGATGATACACTGAAAGCTGCCAGAAATAAGCTCGGCAACGATGCAACATCCGCACAAGTCGCTTCCTTGGCGTTTGATCGTTTGGCGGTTTCTTTCGGTCTAAAAATTCTGGAAATTATTCCTGGTCGCGTTTCAACAGAAGTCGATGCCAGACTTTCTTATGATACAGAAGCAACCATCGCAAAAGGCCGCGAATTAATTGCCCAATACCAAGAGAAAGGTATTTCTAAAGATCGTGTGTTGATTAAAATTGCTTCAACCTGGGAAGGCATACAAGCTGCTGCCGTGTTGGAAAAAGAAGGCATACATTGCAACTTGACCTTATTGTTTGGTTTGCACCAAGCAATCGCTTGTGCAGAGAATGGCATTACTTTGATTTCTCCTTTTGTTGGTCGAATTCTGGACTGGTACAAGAAAGATACTGGTTGTGATTCATATCCATCTGCTGAAGATCCAGGTGTGCTTTCTGTGACTGAAGTTTACAATTACTATAAAAAATTCGGCTACAAGACCGAAGTTATGGGCGCAAGTTTCCGTAACATCGGTGAAATTACCGAACTGGCTGGCGTTGATTTGTTGACAATTGCACCATCATTATTGGCAGAATTGCAAGCTGCAACAGGCGAATTACCGCGCAAATTAGATCCGCAAACAGCAGCAAATTCGCCTATTGCGAAGATAAACATGGATAAGGCAACATTTGACCGCATGCACCAAGAAAACCGGATGGCTAATGATAAGCTGGCTGAAGGTATTTTAGGCTTCGAGAAAGCGCTTGAAAGCCTTGAAGAATTGCTTTCTGCAAGGCTTGCAAAACTCGAACACATGGACAAAGAAACCGTCCCTGCTTAGTTAGAACTCGGCACGTTAGCGTAAGTGCTTGTTCCACATAAAAACAATATCGCTCCGACACTGTGTGTCGGGGCGATTTTACTATACACACACGATAAAATAATATGTCACAAAAAATTTTAGATGTTGTTAAACCCGGTGTTGTAACCGGTAATGATGTGCAAAAAGTCTTTGCAATCTGCAAAGCCAATAGTTTCGCGTTACCCGCCGTTAATGTTATCAATACAGATACCATTAATGCTGTATTAGAAGCGGCCGCCAAAGTTAAATCCCCAGTCATTATCCAGTTTTCAAACGGTGGCGCGCAATTTTACGCCGGCAAAGGACTAAAACTGGAAGGCCAACAAAATGCCATTTTAGGAGCAATCTCAGGCGCACAGCATGTTCATCTGATGGCTGAAAAATATGGTGTGCCCGTCATTCTCCATACCGACCACGCGGCAAAAAAATTGTTGCCTTGGATTGATGGCTTGCTGGATGCTGGCGAAAAACATTTTGCCGCTACCGGAAAACCATTGTTCAGTTCACACATGCTGGATTTGTCAGAAGAAAGCCTGAAAGAAAACATTGAGATTTGTGGAGAATACCTCAAACGTATGTCCAAGATGGATATGACGCTGGAAATCGAGTTAGGCGTTACCGGCGGTGAGGAAGACGGTGTTGATAATACTGATATGGATCACTCCTTGTTGTACACTCAGCCAGAAGATGTGGCCTATGCGTATGAAGAGTTGAGCAAAATCAGCCCTAGATTCACCATTGCTGCGTCTTTCGGTAATGTTCACGGCGTGTACAAACCCGGTAACGTTAAATTAACACCGACAATCTTGGCTAATTCTCAAAAACACGTCTCAGAAAAATACGGCGTTGCTAAAAACACCTTGGACTTCGTATTCCACGGCGGTTCAGGTTCAACCCCAGCAGAGATCAAAGAATCCATCAGCTACGGCGTTGTTAAGATGAATATCGACACCGATACCCAATGGGCAACTTGGGCTGCGGTGATGGAGTTTTACAAGAAAAATGAAGGTTATTTGCAAGGCCAAATCGGTAATCCAGAAGGCGACGATAAGCCTAACAAAAAATATTACGATCCGCGTGTATGGCAACGTGCAGGTGAGGTTGGTATGGTGACGCGTTTAGAACAAGCCTTTCAAGAATTGAATTCAGTCGGTTCTTTGTAATAAAGCTTAGTTACCCCATTAAAAACCGGCCATAGTGCCGGTTTTTTTATGCCACATGTGAGCTTAATGTAAGCTACTCCTACTGCCAGGACGCAATAAATGGCTGGTAGAAATCCAAATCATCTACTGTTGCGCCTCGTTGACCTGTAATAGCGCTGGCAAATAATTGCGCCCTTTCCATAGTTTGCCCTAGAGGCCAGCCAAGATTAAGGCCAAGCAACAAGATTGCAGAAAAAGCATCACCCGCTCCAACGGTATCTATAAGGTCTACTGGCGTAGTAGGCGATACAGAAAAGAATTTACCAGAATTATCCAAAGCTAAAGCGCCTTCCTCACCGCAAGTGACAATGATACCTTCCAGCTTATACCGCAACACAAGCTCTTTCATGCTAGTTTTAACGTCAGTCATATCATCTTTTAAAGTTTGCAACTCTTGAAGATTCAGCTTAAGCCAGTCAGCATCTTTTATAAGCCCAAGAACATCAGCCTTATTCCACCAAGGTTGCCGTAAATTAACATCAATGAAAATTTTGCCTTTATGCAATGCTTTTAATGAAGTTAAGGTCTGTCTTGATAAGATTGAGCGAGCAGCTAGTGTGCCGTGATACAAAATACCAGTGTGGTTAATACCAATTAAGTCCGCCATTTCAATATGATCGTAGGCTTGATCGGGCAAAATAGAGTAACTGGGTTCACCTTGTTCAATTGTCACTGCTACTTGTCCGGTTGGGTAACAAAAATCCTGTTGCAAAAAACCAGGATTCATATTCCATGATTGCATTGCTACTCGAATTTGGAGGCCCGACGGATCATTGCCAATTCGACTGATAAATTGCGGATTCCCGCCAAAAGCCTGTAAATGCCAAGCGACATTGAAAGGTGCGCCGCCCAATACTTTATTTCCATCAGGAAAATGATCGAACAAGACTTCTCCAAAAACAGTGATTGCATTGTTTTTCATTGCTTTTTTACGACTGTAGGAATTTTCGTTAGATTATCTTCAGAATTATAAGTAAAGCTGTCTGATTGTGTGGTAATTTTCTGACAAGTCAAAGCAGTACTTTTATTATTAAGCGAGAATGATGACTACGAACAAGATATTCGATCAAGATTGTCAACAATGTAAACGTTTGTTTGATTTCCTGTGCGAAGTCAAACAGAAATATCCCGATTACCACGCCCGTCCCGTAGCGCCATTCGGCGATCAACAGGTGGAGCTGTTAATCGTTGGTTTGGCTCCCGGTATGCACGGGGCAAACGCAACAGGTCGGCCTTTTACGGGCGATTATGCGGGAATTTTGCTTTATGAAACGCTTTATGAGTTTGGCTATAGCAATAAGCCTACTTCTGAATTCATATCAGATGGCTTGCAATTAAGGAATTGCCGAATAACCAATGCCGTAAAATGCCTACCTCCACAAAACAAGCCGACAACAGGTGAGATAGCGCAATGCAATTCGTTTTTGGCGGCGGAATTGCAAACATTGCCGGAACAAACAGTGATTATGGCCTTGGGGACAATCGCGCACCAAGCTGTGCTTAAGGCTTATAACTTAAAAATAAGCAGCGCAAAATTCGGCCATAATGTAATCCATAACTTGCCAAATGGTCGCAGACTGGTCGATTCCTACCATTGCAGCCGCTATAATACCCAGACCAAACGTCTAACTAAGGATACTTTTGCCGATGTTTTTCGTACAGTTGGCAAATTATCAAAAGCCGAATGAGCATTAGTCGGTATGATTACGACCAATTTTAAAACATTCAACTGTACCGTTCATTTCATTGGCAGTAAGCAGGTAATGCTCATCGGCGACAATAAAATGGGCAATGCCTTCCGGTGATTTATCTTCATCACCGGCAATTTTACCCAACGCGACTACTTTAGGACGAGACGGGTCTTTGAGTGAAATCAACTCAACAGCGCCGGCACGCTCCATGCCGACAGCAACAAAAGGGATGCTATCTAAATCAAAAGAAACCAACATTTCTGGTTCTGAACCTTTTTTGTTGCTGCGCTTGTCTGGATAGACATGATTGGCAAATGCAGTCTCGTCAAGTTGATTGCCAGTATCCCCTAGTAACTCGCCCGTTTCCGCATCGAACACGCTCACCGACCGTCCGCCACTGACCAATTGATCTTTTGAGTTAGAGGATGAATCTGTATCGGAATCGCCTTCATCAGCAGTTATAAAATATCGTCCATCGGCAGTCGTAGTAATCCCGTCCGGCTCCCGTAAGGCAGATATTGATTGATTGAATTGTACCCAACCATCATTATTTGTGTCTGTTTTATGTTGAGAGACCCCCAGACCATAATAACTAGTGACTTGCTCCTGGATCAAATCAACCACTGCGACTGCGTCATCTTCCTGCAAAGTCACATAGGCTTTGCTGGCATCAGGAGAAATAGCAATGTATTCAGGCTCTAACACGGCAGGTGAATAATTTGTGATCGGGATTAAAATTTTTGCCTCGCCTTTTGTTTCAGTGCCAAACACTTCATGACCCTGAAAATATCCTAAGCTAACCTTGTTATTTTCAATCATGCCGTCACCATCAAAATCTACTTTTTTGCTGATGTTGCCGTCGCCGTTCCAGTCTATTACCCTTTCCAGAAAACGTCCACCCTGGGCGATAACAAAGCCTTTGTGATTGGTCATGTCAGCCAGAGCCAAGGTTTTGTTTGTTTCAATCTGGCCAGTTTCGTCCAAATGTACAATAGAAATACTGCCTTCTGGGGTGAAAAATTGTTTTTTTATTCGATCAAACCAAAAATCCTCGCCTTCGTTGGCAATCAGGATAAGGTTGCCGTTTTCAGAAAATACTACCGCGTCAGGGCCAAACCCTACCTTAGCACGATCTTGTAATAAACCGGTTACTGCTGAACGAATTTCCAATCTGCCTGGGTTAGTGCCAGCATCAATGACGGCTGCAAACAGATCCAAGGTCGGATGAAAAGCGACCGAGGTTAGTTCTTCGCCTTTAGCGAGACTTAACGAAAAACGCGCTATTCTTTGCAAATGCTTTGGATGACTAACGTCCAGCACATCAACGTCCCCAGTTTCAAAATTACTGAGGACGGCGCGGAGCGTGAGTTGCTGTACACTGACAATTTCCGTGCCTTTCTCACTCCCTGAATCATAAAGGCTAACTCCCTCTATACCCAAGCTTACAGGCTTATTGGGTACAGATACAGATGCACAAGCTGCCAGACACAGAGCTGGAATCAATTTAATAATAGGAATAATTTTCAACGCTAACCTCATGGGGAACGGTTATATATCTTCAAGCCGACATTTGTGAGGTTTCTATGATATATGAAATCTTGCCAAAAAAAAAAGCCGCACCGGAATCCGGTGCGGCTGTTTAGTTAAAGATTACGATTTAAACGACTTAGTAGGCTACTTGAGCGCGTAGCATAAAGGTATCCAAGCTTGAGTTATCTCCAGTTAGCGGAGAACCCGATGCGGTAGTTAACGGTGAATTTTCAATATCCAGCATACGGGTATAATTGCCTTGTATACGGACATTAGTGTTAATGTACCAGTTTAGGGCAACCGTAATATTGGACAACTCACCGCCTTCAAAATCGCCATCGTTCAGGTCAGCAGCAGAATATCGGGTAGCCACTTCCCATGCCCCCCAGCCGCCGTTTTTCAAGCTGAACGGTTTAGCAGGTTCCAAATATCCGAAGTTGCCGTTTTTATAACCGCGAGACTCGCCTGTAATGGAATAAGCCGCTTCAGCATACCAACCGTCCAACTCTACGTTGTCTTCACCGTCATTGCGATCAACCCACATGCGTGTGTATTCACCACCGACTGAGAACGGCCCGTACATTCCGGCAGCTTCTAGTCCTAATTGTTTAATATCATTTACTTTGCTGATGCTTTGATTTATCAAGTCCAAGTTAGACATATTGGTTGTTTCATAAGCCAATGCCAAGCCTTTGGCTTTTGCAACATCCTTGGTATCATCAGGAATACGGTAATTACCGGCAACCCCTAAATGGATCAGTTTGGTTTTATCGATTATCGGATTATAAATTACACGAGAAGAAATACCCCAACCTTCATCACCCGCATTGTCTATCTCTGTTGCTGTCCCTGTTCGTGCTGGTGTAATCGAATCGCCAAAAATACCTAATTTTCCGGTATAGTTTTCTCCATTCGTTTCAAAATTAAGACCGATAGCCCGATCAACGGTCGGGTTATTCAGGATATTCATCAACGAACGTTCGGTAAACATCATGTCGTTGGAGCTTTCTTGTAACTCGCGGCTCAAGTTTTGTTTTTGTTGACCGGCGGTAATGGTCACGTATTTATTCAAGCCAAGATATTGTATAAAGGCATCTTTAACCCTGACGTTGTCGTCGGCAAAGTCGGCCTCGGTTCTAAACAACCAATCTTTATAAAAAACGCCTTCAAAACGCATACGCGCACGGCGGATTTCAGTGCCGTCATTGGCTTCAACTGGAGTGAGTTCATCGTCCAGTTCAGCAAAATTATCGCCGCTAGAAAACGAAGAATCGGCATGAATACGTCCGCCCAGTTTAAACTTGAATTTTTTATCTGCGGATTCAACCTGCAAGCCTTTTTTGTCCATTTTGACTTTTACTTTTTCAACTTCTGCTACATGTTCTTGCAGTGCCTTGATTTCATTGGTTTTCATTTCCAAATCTTGTTGGACAGCAGCTATATCGGCAGGTGCAGAGACTGGTTTATCTTCAACTCGTTCAAACGCCCCCATCAGTTGCCTATGTGGGCCGGGTTCTGCATAGATTTGTTTGGTTTTCACATCAACATAAAGGTCGATGGCGTAAGCCGTGGATGCTGCGCCGGTGCCTAAAATAGCGGCAACTGCCAAGGTAAGTCTGGATAATTTCATGGATTTCTCTCAGTTGATAAAAACTGCTGAAAGCTTAAGGTTGTAATATGACAGACTTATGACATTTATATTACAGTTGTGTTACAACGCAACAAAATGAGAGTTATGTTGTATAAATACAAAAACTTATGTGCCGAAACCAAATAAGATTTATTATATTGGGAAAAGCGAGCTGTTATGGATTCACTTTTTAGCAACAAGTTGGTTTTAGTAGCCTTGATTTTATAAAAGTTGCAATTTGGTCTTTAGGAGAAAGGTGATTTCATTCCGTTAAAACCGCTTAAAGTGCAGCACCACCATAAATCGAAAGCTGATAAACAATAGCACCACGGGTATCGTATAAGCTATCGCCACACCAAGCGTTCCGTAGCTTTTACCCAGTAAGAAAGCCAGTGTGACCATAGTTAGCATCGCCAATAAAGTTGAACTCAGTACGATCCGGTTAAATCCCAGATATTGCAGATAGTAGGGCATATCAGCATACAAGGCACTGATCGATGCACCCACCGCAATAATCACTAAAGTCAAATAGCCCCCGCTAAAGTGGCTACCGAACAAAGCCAGCAGGTGTTGTCCGAATAAAGCAATGGTGAGGAATAAGGCTAAGATCAGGCCGCCAATCATTAGCGACCGTTGATTGATTAAGTGCTGTATGGCTGATTTATCACGCCGTTCAACCAAGACAACCATCTTCGGCAAATAATAGCGATTAGTAGAGGTGCCGATTAATGAAATAAAGCCACCTGTCTGTGCGGCAACGGCGTAAATACCAACATCCAATCCAGAAGGAAATAGTAGTTCCAGGATAACCACGCCGCTACTTGTCATCACTGTCAGCATCAAGCTATTGAACACCAACGGTAATGATCGACTAAGCCATTTTTTACCCGTTATTAATGGCATTGATTGCCTGACTTCACTGGTTGTTATCCATTTGGCTGCTTGCCAGATTAAAATTAACGTGAGCATCCATGCCAAACCTAAGCAAAGGACGGCTACTGATGCGGACAACTGGAATTTCCCAAAAGAACAGCCCACAATTAATAGCAAATATACCGAGGGCAGAAATAATCGATAGATGGTGATACCTAATACATGAGCACCTTGTGCGGAAATGACTTCAACCAAAAACAAGGTAATCGCAATGATGGGTAAAAACCCCGCAAATAAAATAATGGCAAAATGATTTTCGATATTCTGTATTGCCCATATAGTTTTCAGGCTAATGCTCAACAACCCAAACAATAACAAGCTAAATCCGCTGATAGTTTTTAGCGAAAATAACCAGAAGCCACGAAATTTTCGCCAATCCTGGCGCTCTCGGAATAGTGCTATTGCCCGTAACGCATATTTTTCCAGCCCTAAAGTCGCCAGCGTTGAGAGCATAGTTACAACTGACAGCGCCACGCTGTAATCATCAAAATCACTGACGGTTAACGATCTTGCTAAGACAATATTCGCCAGATACATCAAGGCATAATTGCCTAGCGTCAATACGAATAATAACAGGGAGCGAAAACTGGCGGGGGGCAGGTCAAAAGATGGATTTTGTATCATGGCTTGTTATGGATTAAAAATAATCCGACAGTTCATTTTCTAAAAAATGCGCCGTCAGCTTGGGCTTTAAGCTTATAATACCCAATAAGTGGTTACAACCAATCAAGCGTGATTATTAAAAATATCTTCAAACCGAAGCTTTCCGCTTCTGTCCTAGCTCTCGTCAGCGCCCTGTATCTTACAGTCGTCCAAAATACCACTTTTTTCAAAGCGGTGTTCGCCGCGATCAATATAACCGGACATGGTAATCTCCCTTTTGAGATAGCTGTCTACGTCAGTTTGACATTGCTGTTTTTCTTGCTGCTATCATTATTAGCCAGTATTAAACCGCTATTTAAGCCTTTGTTGATGGTGATACTGGTTGTTACTGCGGTGGTCAGCTTCTTCATGGACACCTACGGCGTTGTTATTGATGCGTCCATGATCCAGAATTTAATGGAAACAGACGTTAAAGAGGCGACCGAATTATTTAACCTAAAGCTATTTCTGCATGTTTTCTGTCTGGGTGTATTGCCTGCTATTTGGGTTTATCGTACGGAAATTCAATACCAGCCTTTTTTACCTGAGGCTTTACGTCGATTGCTAATTATAGGGATTGCCGCTTTGTTGCTGGGGGGGACGATTTTTACCTACTACAAAGACTTTTCGTTTGTACTGCGAAATAACCACAGCTTACGTTATTTGATAAACCCTAATTATCCGGTTTATTCCTTTGTTAAATACCTGAAAGGTTCAACGCAAACACAAGTCACCCAAGTTGCAGGGTTGGGTGCCGATGCCGAAGAAAACAAAACTTGGCAATCTCGTGGTAAAAAATCTATCGTCGTGCTTGTAGTGGGCGAGACGGCGAGGGCGGAAAATTTTGCTTTGGATGGTTACAACCGTGCAACTAACCCCCGCTTAAGCAAAGAAGACATCATTAATTTCCCAAATACTCACTCCTGTGGAACAGCGACGGCTGCATCTTTACCCTGCATGTTTTCTAATCTCAAACGGAGTCATTTCAGTGATTCCGATGCTAAACAAAACGAAAATCTGTTGGATGTATTGGCTCATGCTGGAATAAGTGTATTGTGGAAGGACAATAACTCCGGTTGCAAAGGCGTATGCCAAAGAGTGACGACGGAAAACACAGAAATCCTAAAAATACCGGACTTATGTGCTGACGGAGAATGCTTTGATGAAGTGATGTTGCAGGGCTTGCAAAGCTATTTTGATAAGCTCGCAAATAATGCAGTTATTGTCCTGCATCAAAAAGGCAGTCATGGGCCGGCTTATTACAAACGGCATCCTCAGAAACTCAAGGTTTTTACGCCAGAGTGTACCAACGATCAGGTACAGGATTGTCCGCAGGCTGAAATTATTAACGCCTACGACAATACTATTTTATACACCGACTATTTTTTGGCTGAGGTCATTCAGTTATTGAAAAGTAATGCCGATAAATATAATACTGCCATGTTATATATGTCCGATCATGGCGAATCTTTGGGTGAGAATGGCATTTATCTTCATGGCTTACCGTATTCGTTTGCCCCAGAAGAGCAAAAACATATTCCGTTTATCCTGTGGTTGTCCAAAGATTTTAGCGACAGCTTCGGGCTTGATACGGAGTGTATAAAACGGCAGCGCAACATCGCTTATTCCCATGATAATTTATTTCATTCTGTCTTAGGTTTGTTGGATATTAAAACAAGCGCTTATGAAGCAGATTATGATATTTTTTCGCATTGCACCAATCCGTAAATACCTTGTCACAGAAGGTGGCAATAACTGAATACAATCAACAATAAGCTGGCTTGTACGTTAACCTGGTAAGTAATGCTAAAAATGACTAACAAAGCACAACCAAACACATCGGAGATGTTAGATACTCCGCAATCTGAGAAAGTCCGCCTGCCTTATTTCGATTATTTGCTGGCCGCCCTTAAAGACGGCAATGAAGCCGTTGAAAAAAGCTTCGGTCGGCATGTGCATTGGGGTTATTGGGAAAATCCGAAACAGGCAATATTGACCGCTGAGGACTTTGCCCAGGCTTCAGAAGAACTGAGCAGGCGGGTTTGTCTGGCGGGACATGTCCAAAATAACCAAAGCGTACTGGACGTAGGTTGCGGTTTTGGCGGCACGATTGCCCATATCAATGAGAACTATCAAGGCATGAGTTTGGTCGGTGTAAATCTCGATGAACGGCAGTTGGAAAGAGCGCGTGAGATTGTCAAACCACTCGCAAACAACACTATCGAATTCAAGCAAGGCAACGCCTGTGCTTTACCATTACCCGATGCGTCCTTTGATGTGGTGCTGGCGGTGGAGTGTATTTTTCATTTTCCTGACCGGGAGCAGTTTTTTAAGGAAGCCTACAGGGTTTTGAAACCTGGTGGTTATCTGGCATTATCGGATTTTGTGCCTAAGCCGGTATTGTTACCGTTCACTAAAATCAAATTGCCCCAAACCGTGAGCGATGGCTTTTATGGCAAATGTAACATCTTGTGTGGCGTGGATGATTACCGTCAATTAGCCGTAAAAACCAATTTTGCAATACAAACCGAGCGCGACATCACCGTAAACACCTTGCCTACCTACCGTTATCTGCGGCGTTTAAGCCAACAATACCGCGTCAGCAACGTATTTGCCCTGATTGAGACCGCCACCGCAGAAATGCTGAGTAGGCTAAGGTTGTTAATGTACTATATTTATGGCTTCCAGAAACCTAAATGATAACTCATTAATGATAGCAGCATCATGTGGACTCACAGCTTGCCAGTACTATTGCACAGATACCTATTAGTCCGAATCCTTCTGGTTTTGGCCGTGGCGGCGTTAGTAGGTTGTGCCAGTACACCAGAAATACAACCCCAACTGCAATCTCAGCAACCTTTAATCAACTATGCGTTGAGTTTACAAGGGATACCTTACCACTATGGTAAGGAAACACCTGAGGAGGGCTTTGATTGCAGTGGTTTTGTTAAGCATGTCTACGGCAGACATGGAATTCGGTTGCCGCGTACCGTGCAGGAAATGGCTGCTGCTTTGCCAGCCGTTCCTAATTATGAGCTGCGTTCTGGCGATCTAGTGTTCTTTAATACCAGCGGCAAAACCTACTCGCATGTTGGCATTTTTGTTAATGATGATAAATTTATCCATGCACCCAGTCAACGTACGGGTAGGATATTGGTGTCCAGCATGAATAACAGCTATTGGCGGCAACGTTTTGTCGGTGTACGACGACCAAGGTAGAATTAATCGATGTTCTCACAGGATGCTGACCCCTATTTATACGTCAGCTAACTTCACAAGGATCTGCATGATCAAACGATTTGCCCTGATTATTTTTTTGTCCCTGCTGCTATTTGGTGGCTTGTTCGGCTGGAAGTTTTTCCAGATCAGCCAGATGGTCAAAAATATCCCCATTCCGCCACCGCCTGTCGTTGCTGCAACGAGCGTGCGGCGTAGTGAATGGGATTCTTACTTGACTGGGGTTGGCAGCTTGGTTGCGGTGGCAGGGGTTGATGTCAATAGCGAAGTGGCAGGCAAGGTGAAGGCACTCCATTTTGAATCAGGCCAGCAAGTCCAGGCCGGAAAATTGTTGGTGGAACTGGATACCAGCACCGATGAGGCCGAGTTGAATGGCTTGGAAGCTGCTTACCAGCTAGAGAAAGTCAAATTTGCCCGTAGCCAACAGTTAATTGCCAAACATTTCATCTCAAAGTCAGACTTTGACCTTAATAAGGCCACCTTGGATGAAGCCAAGGCTGTCGCCAACGCCAAAAAAGCGGTGATTCAAAAGATGCGGATTGTCGCCCCTTTTGCTGGGTTTGTAGGGATACGTAAGGTGAACGTAGGCCAATACCTTGCACCGGGTGATGGCATTGTGCCTTTACAACAATTGCAACCGATTTATGCAGATTTCACCCTGCCGGAACAGTATCTGGCAAGCCTCAATGTTAACCAGGAACTGACCTTAACGGTGCAAGCCTTTCCTGGCAAAATGTTCGGTGGGCATATAACCGCCATCAATTCCGGCATTGACGTGGCGACCCGTTCGGTAAAAATTCGCGCGACCTTGGATAATGCAGAAAAGTTATTGCGTCCTGGCATGTTCATCGAAGTCCAACTGCTGTTGAATGACACGAAATCGGTGCTGACCGTACCCGATACCGCCATTTCCTATAATCCTTATGGCGATTCGGTGTTTGTTATCGAACCCGATAAGCAAGGTTTTAAAGTCCAGTTAAAGCAAATTGTTACTGGTGAAACTCGCGAAGGCAGGGTGGAAATCGTCAAAGGCTTGAATGAAAATGACCGCGTGGTGAGTGCCGGGCAAGTCAAATTACAAAACGGCATGGCAGTTACTTTGGACAAAAAACCGGCTCCGGGTGAACGGGAGACTGTTCAGTGAAATTCACTGATATTTTCGTCGAACGACCGGTATTAGCCAGTGTTATCAGCCTGTTGATCTTGATTGTCGGGTTACGGGCGATAGTCGCGCTGGAATTGCGGCAATATCCAGAAACAGAAAATACCGTCGTCACCATTGCCACCAACTACCCTGGCGCAAGCAGCGATTTGGTCAAAGGTTTTATCACCACGCCTTTGCAACAGGCGATTGCGGAAGCGGATGGAATTGATTATCTATCGTCAAGCAGCCGTCAAGGGCTGTCCAGCATTGAAGCGCACATGCGGCTCAATTACGACCCAAACGCCGCCGTCGCACAGATTCAGGCGAAAGTCGCCAGCCAGCGCAATGTCTTGCCGGAGGAAGCCGAAGATCCGGTCATTACCTCACAAACGGGCGAATCCACTGCCTTGATGTACTTGGCCTTATACAGCGATACCATCAAGCCCGCGCAGATCACGGACTACATGCTGCGGGTAATCCAGCCGAAAATCCAGGCAATCCCTGGGGTCGGCAAGGCTAAGATGCTAGGCAACAAAACCTTTGCCATGCGGATATGGCTGGACAGCAAACGCATGGCTTCGCTTGGGATAACGGCCAGCGATATTAATGAGGTGTTGAAAGACAACAATTACTTGTCTGGAGCAGGGCAGACCAAAGGTGATTTCGTCACCATCAATCTCAGCGCAACAACCGATGTAGCCAAGGAAGAGGATTTCCGGCGATTGGTCGTAGGCGACCGCAACGGTACGCTCATCCGATTGGGTGATGTGGCGAAAACCGAATTAGGCAGCGAAGATTACGACGCAGTCAACTGGTATAAAGGTAAGACCGCCATTTTCATGGGTATCGAGCAAGCGCCTGGAGCGAATCCGCTTACGGTAGCCAAGTTAGTACGGGTTGCCTTAAAAGATATAGAGGCGGGATTGCCCAGCGAATTACATGTGCTACTCCCTTATGATGCCAGCCAGTTCATCGAAGATTCCATCAACGAAGTGGTGGTTACTTTAGTTGAGGCGGTAGCAATCGTATTGCTGGTTATCTACTTATCGTTAGGTTCGTTACGTGCCGCTGTTATCCCAGCTGTAACCGTCCCGCTGTCTTTAATCGGTGGTGCATTTTTGATGTTGTTGATGGGGTTTTCCATCAATTTATTAACGATGTTGGCAATGGTATTGGGCATAGGCTTGGTCGTGGATGATGCCATCGTCGTCGTGGAAAATGTCCATCGTCATATCGAAATGGGCTCAACACGCTTACAGGCTGCCATTCAAGGAGCAAGGGAACTAGGCTTGCCCGTTATCGCCATGACCACGACTTTGATAGCCGTGTATGCACCTATCGGTTTCATGGGCGGATTGGTCGGCACCTTATTTACCGAGTTTTCGTTCACTTTGGCAGGCGCGGTGTTGATTTCCGGCGTGGTCGCGTTGACGTTAGCGCCGATGTTAACTTCAAAATTGCTGAAAGAAAAAAGTGAACCCAGCCGATTTGAACGCACGGTGGAACATTTTTTTACCAGCTTAGCAGAAACCTATCGGCGCGGTTTGCATAAGGTGCTAGAATTTCCATCTGCCATTATGGTATTTGCCGTCTTGGTTGTCATCAGTATTTATTTGATGTTCAACTTATCGACCAAAGAACTTGCCCCCACCGAAGACCAAAGTATCCTATTTTTTATTGCCACAGGCCCGCAGACGGCTACCTTGAAATACAACGAGGCGTATACCAAAGAGTTGGTCGATATTTTTGAAACCATCCCCGAATACAAGGAAAGTTTCCTGTTGCTGGGTTTTGGCAATAGCGTCAATACCGTTTTTGGTGGCTTCAAAATGCCATCCACTACCGAGCGCAAACGCTCACAAATGGAGATACAACCGGAAGTGCAAGCCAAGGCCAGTCAGATCGCTGGATTTAACACGGCTGTTTTTCCGCGCCCCAGTTTGCCCGGATCAGGTGGCGGATTGCCTTTGCAATTTGTCATTGTCACTGATGCGGATTACGCGCAGTTGGAACAGGTCGCTAACGGTTTGATTGGCACTGCCATGAAAAGCGGAAAATTCATCTTCATGATGAAAGACGTGGAATTTACCCAACCCAAAGCCACCTTGGTGATTGACCGCAACCGCGCCGCCGATTTAGGCTTGAAGATGAGTGACATTGGTAAAAACCTAGCTACATTGCTTGGCGGGAGTTATGTTAATCGCTTTAGTTTATTGGGGCGCAGCTATAAAGTCATACCCCAAGTCGATGATGCATCCAGGCTGGATACCAGCAAGTTTGATCAATATTACATCAACACGGCATCCGGCGGGCAGGTGCCGTTGTCGTCTTTGGTCAAAATCGAAAAGTCTGTTGAGCCCAGCAAACGTACACAATTTCAGCAGCTTAACAGCTTGACGGTATCTGCCTTGATGACCCCAGGAATCGCACTAGGCGATGCAATGGCGTACTTGGAACAAGAAGCCAAAGCCTCGTTCCCCAAAAACTTCCAGTGGGATTATACCGGTGCGTCCAGGCAATATGCCCAGCAGGGCAGTGCTTTGGTAATCACTTTTTTCATGTCCTTATTGGTAATTTATCTGGTGCTGGCAGCGCAATTTGAAAGCTGGCGCGATCCCTTGATTATCCTGGTATCCGTACCGCTTTCTATTGCCAGTGCTATGGCGTTCCTTATGTTGGGATTTGCCTCCATCAATATCTATACGCAAGTCGGCTTGATTACCCTGATCGGCTTAATCGCCAAAAATGGTATCTTGATTGTGGAATTCGCCAATCAATTACAAATCAAGGAAGGCTTAAGCAAGCAGGAAGCCATCGAACAGGCTTCCGCCATTCGCCTTAGACCCATCTTAATGACCACGGTAGCGATGATAGTCGCAATGATTCCCCTGCTCATGGCATCTGGCCCAGGTGCCGCCAGCCGTTTCGATATTGGCTTGGTGATTGCGGGTGGATTAGGGGTAGGGACTTTGTTTACCTTATTTGTGGTGCCAGCATTTTATTTGTTGTTGGCTAGGGAGCATCGGGCAACTTTGATAAGTGATGTGGGTAAAAACTAGAGTTTTTTTGTCATTCTTAAATAAAATTGTAGCTTTCCCAAGCGGAGCATCACTGCCCGCAGCTAAGAAATAGGGAGTCAAAAAACATGTTTTTTGATTCGGCGGATTCAACTCTGAAGTGCAAACCTAGGTTTGTACTCCAAGTAAAAGTGATCTCAACACGTAACTGTAGGCAGTGATCGTGTGCGTGGAAACGCTAAATCAGGCGGCATCAAAAGGGAAGGCGTTCTTATTTCTCTTTTTCCCCACGTCTCCAAGCATGATAACGCGCTATCCATTGCAGTAATTTTTCTGGCTGATGATTTTTCTTCCAGACTCCGGCGACGTATTTGTTCGCTTCTGCTAAGGTTGGGTAAATGTGGATTGTGCCAAGGATTTTGTTGAGACCGATGCCGTGTTTCATAGCCAGAACAAACTCTGCAACTAAGTCGCCAGCATGATCGCCGACAATTGTTACGCCTAGAATTTTATCTTTGCCTGGTTTGGTTAGTACTTTGACGAAACCGTGTGCGTTACCATCGGCAATCGCCCTGTCCAAGCCGGCTATGTCGTATTTGCTGACTTCGTATTTAATGCCTTGTTCGTTGGCTTCTTGCTCATTAAGGCCAACTCGTGCGACTTCGGGTTCGGTAAAAGTCGCCCAGGGGATGACGGAATAATCGGTACGGAATTTCTTGATGTTACCGAACAGGGCATTGACGGCGGCGTACCAGGCTTGATGTGCCGCCGTATGGGTAAATTGATAAGGGCCTGATACATCGCCACAGGCGAATATGTTTGGGTAATTGGTCGCCTGAAAGCCGTCTATCTGGATGGCGCGTTTGGGCGATAATTCCACGCCGATGTCTTCCAAGCCGTAACCTGATGTATTTGGTGATCGACCAAGTGCTAACAAAATAGCATCAAAGGGTATGCGGATCGTATTGCCTTCATGCTCGACTAACAGAAGTTTCTCGCTGTTTTCGACGATGAATTGTTTTGCGGTATGACCCAAGCGGACATCAATGCCTTCTTTTTCGAACTGTTCCAGTACCAGCCCTGAAGCGTCTTCATCTTCTCGTATTAGCAGCCGTGATGCCATTTCTACCATTGTTACTTTGCTACTTAATCGCGCAAAACATTGCGCCAGCTCACAACCGATGGGGCCACCGCCCAAAACGATCAATCTGTTAGGTTGTATGCGTAAGCTCCAGACAGTATCAGACGTTAAGTAGTCGATGTTTTCAATGCCGAGAATAGGTGGAACAAGAGGACGTGCGCCAGCGGCAATGACGATGGCTAAGGTCGTTAAAGTTTGCGTTCCGGTTGCGGTGGTAACTTCAACTTCCCAAGGCGATATTATCCTGGCATTGCCTTTTATGACATCAACACCGAGGTTTTGGTAGCGTTCGACAGAATCATGCGGTTCTATGGCTTTTACCACAGACTGTACACGTTCCATGACATCTGAAAACTCGTATTCTGCCGTCATTTTGGCTATGCCAAATTCCTTTGCACGAGTGGCGTTGGCGAGTAATCGCGTGGTGCTTATCAAGGCTTTAGAAGGCACACAGCCGGTATTCAAGCAATCACCGCCCATGCGGTGTTTTTCTATCAGAGTCACTTTAGCTTTGACCGCTGCGGCAATGTAACTTGTGACCAAACCTGCAGAACCGCCCCCGATAACAATGATATTATTATCGAATGATTTTGGTTTGATCCAGTTATGTCTGGTTTTGTTTGTCATGTGCGCGGTGTTCCACAATTTTTTTGGTGATGAGCGGGAAAATGCCCAGCAATATAAATGAACCAATCAACCAAGGCGAGGTAATATCTGATAAGGATTTAATTGCTGCAAGCTGAGTTCCAGCATTAACATAAACTAGCGTTCCGGCGAGCATCCCGACTTGGCTAACCCAGAAAAAAGTGGATGCCTGCATTTTGGTCAATCCCATAATCAAGTTGATGGCAAAGAAAGGAATTAACGGCACCAATCGTAAAGTAAAAAGATAATAACCGCCGTCTTTTTCAATGCCAGCGTTAATGGCACTCAGTTGCTGGGCAAATTTTTGCTCTAAATTTTCTCGAAATAAAAACCGCGCAGCCAAAAAAGCCAACGTCGCGCCAATTGTGGAAGCAATGGATACAATCACCGTTCCCCACAGCAAACCGAATAGCGCCCCGCCTGCCAATGTCAAGACAGTTGCCCCAGGCAGGGAAAGCCCAGTCACGACTATATAAATCAAGCCATAAACAAGCAATGTTAAGATGGGATGATTAGCATAGTAAGACAAAATGGTTGCTTGCTGGGATTGCAACTTAGTCAGGCTTAGGTAATCCTGCATATCGAAATAAAAAAACAGGACGACCAATACGACAATTACGCCGATCAACCGAGTTTTTGAGATGTTCATAGTCAGCCCTTTGGTTGCTTTAATGCTTTATCAAGTGTTAGTTGGTAAACTTAGCTGATGCGCGATTCTTCATTTTAGCGTATCAGCTATCACAATAAGCACAAGATAGTCTGGTAATCAAGTGACATAGGTAGTTATACCGATTGTATGTTTTGTTGGTATTTACTATTCTTACAGCCACATCTGCATCTAAATTCGATAATTTAGTTGCAACACTCACACGAACAAAAAGCCGCCCGATGACATGAATTTATTAACCAGACCCTCATTTATTCAAACCATTGGACAGATTTCTTCCGGCAATGATTCCCATCACACCCTGATTTATACGGAAATCAATCAAGTCCCAAAAATTGCCAGCTTGTTGCAAGGGATAGCAGCAGAAGAGCAGCTTATCAATGCAATTCAATTGCTTATATTCAACAGGGTCAAAAATCTGCCTGATGCCTGCATGGGAAAATTGGGTTGGAATCGGTTTGCTATCATTCTTAAGCTGCCCGTTGAAGAAAGCCTTGAAATTGCCGAAAACCTAGCCTTGATGTTGGATAGTCAGTCCATCGATATTGAAGGCATCAGTTATTATCCCAAATTAATATTTGGCGTAACGCCCTTATCGCCAGAATACAAAACACCTGAACGCATACTGGCTGCCGTCGATGAGGCTTTGTTTCAGGCGCGGCGGACGGGTAATAGTGTTGTAAAACTTATCGAACACGACGACCCCATACTGCATGATTATTATGATTCATTAAAACTGCTGCCTACGATAACAGAAGGCATTAAAAATCAATCATTTGTGCTATTTTCACAGCCTATTGTGCCAATTACTCATCAAATTGAAGTGCAGCAAAAATTAGAGATTCTGTTGCGTTATAAAAATGGTGACGGGCAAATAGATAGCAATCATCGATTTTTGCAAACGGCAGAATTATTCCACATCAGCCGTGAAGTCGATTTTTATGTCGTGCATCAATTTTGCCGCTATTTCGCCCAGCAAAATAACTCTAATGCTTTGTATTCACTTAATATTTCTGGTAGCACGATTCGATATAACCCATTTATTGATATTTTGGCAAAAGAATTCAAGCATTTTTGGGTCAATCCTGAGCAAGTTTGCTTTGAAATTACTGAGACCGTTGCTGACCGAGATTATAAGCAAGCCATTCATTTTATGAATTTGTTGAAAAGCCGTTTAGGTTGCCAATTATCCCTAGACGATATTGGTATTGGTTCGAGCAATCTGGCGAATCTGTCCAAATTTAATGTCGATTATTTGAAAATAGACGGGTCGTTCATCAATGATATTTTGCTTGATCCGTATTCTGAACTGGTGGTGAACTTTATAACGTCTGCCGCCAAACTCTATGGTCGAAAAACGATTGCTGAATATGTTGAGAATACCCAACAGCTTGATAAGCTAAGGGACTTAGGCGTGGATTATGCCCAAGGCTATTTCACGGGGAAACCCGAAATCTTGTTTGATCCAATGCTGAATTAAAAACGTAGCGTATAAAAAAAGGCCACGGTTAAGTGACCTTTTTTAGTTTATGTAGAATGGATTATTTTTTCACCAATTCTTTAACTTTTGCCATAATGCCAGCAGGATCAATCCCTTGATGCGGGAATTGCTCCCAAAGACCGCCACAGCCTTCCTTGTGTGTGCCTAAATGGGCGAATTTCGGCGTTAAGCCGCGTTCCAACAGCCAAGAACCGTAACGGCTACCTAAACCTGTTTTCTTGTTAAACGATTCTACAACAAGCACCATTGGCGATTTACCGACCTTCGCTAACATATCTTCATCAATCACGTTCAAAGTCGGTTTGTTGATTAAGCCGACATCAATCCCTTCCGCTTTTAAACGTTCAACCGCATCCAAGGCACGATACAAAGTTTCACCGAAAGCGACAACATAACCTGCCGTACCTTCGCGGATAACTTCGTCTTTGCCTGGTACGAATTTGTAGTCGCCGCCGAAGAATTCGTTGCCTTTGTCGTCCAAAATCAAGGGCGTTTTAGAGCGGGTTGAGAATACGAAACGCAAGCCTGGATCGAAGAAAATCTTTTCCACAACCGCTTTCATTTGGTTTGGATCGGCTGGGAAATACAATCCCGTCGCATAACCATCAGACAAACCGTTGTCGGCGAACATGTTATTCAGACCGAAATGGCAAGTGTTATCCGCCATGTCGTCAATGCCGGAATGTGAGAAATGGCTTAATACGTTGGAGTTGTTCAGGCGGGCCATGGTGATTTCGGACATCAGCATTTCCAGGAACGCGCTGAAAGTGCCGAAAATACCTTGTTTACCTGCTTCCATGCCGAAACCAGCGGCAGCGGAGAAGTTACCGCGTTCCATGATGCCAGATGAAATGAATGAGTCGGGGAATGCGGCGTGGATTTTGTGCAAGCCACAAGAACCTTCCAAGTCGGAATCGATAACACGGACTTTGGCTTTACGATCCGCTTCGCTCATGCCGTTCATTGCTGCAACCACAGCATCGCCGAACACGTTACGGTTTGCATCCCACTTATCACTAGAACCTAAGAAGGTATCCGTCATTTTAGGGGCAACGACAGCTTTCAAGAACTCAACAGCGGCAGTATGACCGCGTGTTTCCAAATATTCCAAAGCAACTTTTACGGAGACGACATCATGGCCGTGGGTGGAGCCTTCCAGGCCGACAATGCCAGGACACATTTTGCGGTAGTTGATGATGGCAACTGGGCCGTCAGTATTGATGGCTTCGCAGATATTCGCATACAAGCTGTCCAGATCTTCGCCGTCGCCTTCTAATACGGTTAAACCGTGACCAGCCAAGGTTTTTGCGGTTGAGCAACCTTTAAGGTATTTTGAAGGATGACCAGCGATAGTTACGTCATTGTCGTCGATAATCAGTTTGACGTTCAAGCCTTGAGCTACTGCCAAACGTGCGGCTTCGGCATCGTCGCCTTCTTGTTGCGATCCGTCTGAACCTAAGCAGAACAAGGTTTTGCTGGGGTTGGCGATTGCCACACCGTTGATATAAGGCCACATGTGACCTAAACGGCCTGAACTGAATTTAACGCCTGGGGTAAAACCTAATTCAGGATGACCTGGTAAGTGCGAATGTGCGGCGCGGTATTCGGTCAATTTTTCGGCAGGCATATCGCCGTTTAACACGGACATCAGGTATTGCGTGGCAACGCGGTGTCCGGCTTCATCGAAGAAAGTCGGCACATATTTGTCTGAGCCACGGAATAGGGCATCCATAATCATGACTTCTGGCACGGTGTCATATGGGCCGCCGGTGTGACCGCCCACGCCACGGGCTGCGCCAGTGGAAGTAAAGAACACGATGGCATCGCGGCATAGTTGGATGTTGGCTTGCAGGGCAGTTTTTTGTTCCGCCGTTAAGGTCGGAACGTTGGCATCCAGTTTGATGCGTTGATAAGCGCCAAGATCGATTGGAAAGTTAGTCATGGGTCATTTCTCGTGTGTTAAAGATTATTTCTAGTTATTGCTGTATTGCTCACAATAACCGATTTATAAGTGACAAGTGTTATTTTGATAAAGAGATAGTATCAGCTGGTCCACTTCTTTCGGTGTGTATGTTCTCAAAATTAGGGGATTTGGTAAAGTTTTTCCTCAATAGTTCACTTGAAGTGGCTCATTGACAGGCACAAAAAAACCCTGGTCATCGCTCGCTGACCAGGGTTTCTATTCAACAATTAATCAGGAAAGATTAATCAGTTAGGCAGTGCAAACACGGTAAGTGTGCCACCCAGTTTGGTGTAAGAGCTTAAGCTTCTGTAAGCACCTACTGCACCCAAACCTTCTGTGTTGGAGTCTTCTTTACCCGTGTCAAGACCAGCAGCAATACCGATACCTGCCCAGCCACCAATACCTGACAGTACGCCAATATATTGTTTGCCATTGTATTTCCAAGTATTGACGTTACCGATAATGCCAGACGGGGTTTTAAACTTATACAGTTCTTTACCCGTTTTAGCATCAACTGCTTTTAAATAGCCTTCAAGCGTTCCGTAGAACACAACGCCACCGGATGTAGCCAATGAACCAGACCAAACCGAGAACTGTTCCTTGTTTGACCATGCAATTTTACCGGTTTTAGCGTCATAAGCGGTGAACTGACCGAGGTTGGTGCTGCCGTCAGGTTGACCTGTGATGGCATCTGCACCTGCTGGCATCATGGTTAATGTAGCACCTACATAAGGTTGACCCGCTTTGTAGTCAACCGCGAATGGTTCATAGTCCATACACAGGTGATTACCTGAGATGTAGAACAAACCCGTTTGCGGCGAGTAAGATACCGGCTGTTGATTTTTAGAACCTAAGGCAGCAGGGCAAACGCCTTTGCTGTTCACGTCTTCGCCGTTTTGTTCAGTACTGTATTTAGAAACCACTTGTGGACGACCAGAGTTCATATCCACGTGTGATGCCCAGTTTACTGATTTGTCAAATTTTTCAGCAACCAACAATTCACCGGTCACGCGATCCAGCGTGTAGCCAAAGCCGTTACGGTCAAAATGCACGATAGTTTTGTGCATTGCGCCTTTAACTTCTTGGTCAACCAATACGGTTTCGTTGATACCGTCATAATCCCACTCATCATGTGGAGTCATTTGGTAAACCCATTTTACTGCACCAGTGTCAGCATCACGAGCCCACAAGGACATTGACCATTTGTTGTCGCCAGGACGTTGTACAGGATTCCAAGTAGACGGATTGCCTGAGCCGTAATAGATCAAGTTCAATTCAGGATCGTAGCTAGTCCAGCCCCAGGTAGTACCGCCGCCGATTTTCCATTGGTCGCCTTTCCAGGTTTTTACGCTTGAATCTGCGCCAACTGGAGCAACTTTGCCATTTTCCCAAGTTGTGGTGCTGCTGGGGTTAATCAAAGTGTCAGAATCAGGCCCCATGCTGTAACCTTTCCAGGCCAGCTTGCCAGTCCGCATGTTGTAAGCAGCCAAGAATCCGCGTACACCAAATTCACCACCGGAAATACCGGTTAGCACGTTTTCTTTAACGACCAGAGGTGAAGACGTGTTGGTCATACCCAATTTTGGGTCGCCATTCTGAACACTCCAAACCCGTTTGCCGGTTTTTGCATCTAAAGCCGTTAAGACGGTATCAGATTGTTGCAAGAAGATTTTGCCATCGCCGTAACCTAAGCCACGGTTAACCGTGTCGCAACACATCACAGGAATGGTGACATCTGCATCTTGGGTAGGCGTATATTCCCAAATAACCGCTTGGGTTTTTTGGTCAATTGCATACACGGTATTAGGGAAAGGTGTATGAATGTAAAGAATATCATCAATTACCAGCGGACCACCTTCATGACCACGTAAAACACCTGTAGAGAAAGACCATGCAGGTTGCAGATTCTTTACGTTGTCAACGTTGATGTCTGAAAGTTCGCTATAGCGAGTGCCAGCATAGTTACCACCCCACATTGCCCAGTTGGCTGGGTTCTTTGATAGTTGTTCATTGGCACTATTTGCTGTCGCTATTGCTGGCGCAGCAATCAACACAGCTACACTCGACGCAATTAGCCAATTTCTAAGAGGCTTCTTCATATATTTTTCTCCTGATATCTTGTTGTACGACAAAATACTGATTATGATTTTTTAAGACTTAAAGTTAGTTTTTGGGGTGATTATTTTTATCTCCTCGGGTACAGGACACTTCACGCCACGCAGTAGATTTAATTATTTTGCCATAAAAGTCAACTTTTAATGTTATATGGTCAATACGTATCCACATAGATAGTTCTTCATGATATTAATTGTTAAGGATAATCTGTTCATACGGTTTCTATCCGGTAGCCATTTTCATCCCAAACCAGTGCGTCACCTTTGTCTTTAGTCCATGCAGCCAAAACATAACGCTGGGCAGCTTTTCCGTTGATCTCAAAATTATGAATATTAGGTCGATGGGTGTGTCCATGTATCAAACGTAAACAATTATGCTTAACCAAGGTATCGGTAACTGTTTTTTGATTAACATCCATAATTTCTTGCGTTTTTTGGCGCTTATGGAAATAGCTTCGTATTCGATACCAACGGGCAACCAACAATCGTACGAACAACGGTTTGGAAAGCACATTATGCTGCCATTCAGGAGTGCGCGATTTGCTGCGAAATTCCTGGTAGGGCAAGTCATCGGTACACAGTAAATCGCCGTGCATAAGCAATGTTGGCACACCGAATAAATCAATCTGAACAGGATCATCCAATAAGACAATACCGGTATCCTTACAAAATTGATTCCCCAATAAAAAATCACGATTTCCTTGCTGGAAATACACCTTAACCCCCGATTCTGTAAGCCGTTTCAGCGATTCACGAATTTTGGGATTAGGTGGACTGAAATCATCATCGCCCACCCAGGCATCAAAGAGGTCACCCAAGATGTATAAGGTGCTGGCTTTTGTCGCCCTGTTGTCCAGAAAATGAAGGAAGCGTTGGGTAATTTCCGGCTTATCCCAGGCAAGATGAAGGTCGGAAATAAACAGGATTTCAGTGTTCATGACAAAAGCAGGCACAAGGCGCAAGGTTTTTGATTTTTTGCCTTTGGCCTTGCATTTTTAGCCTTATTTATTTAATTACTTCCGCTTTCTCAATCACAATGTCAGTTTTCGGCACGTCTTGATGACCGCCCTTATTGCCCGTTGCTTGTGTCGCCATTGCATCAACCACATCCATCCCTTCAACTACTTCACCAAATACCGCATAACCCCAACCGCTGGAGGTTGGGCTGGTATGGTCGAGGAAAGCATTGTCTTTTAGATTGATAAAAAACTGCGCCGTTGCAGAATTAGGATCGTTAGTCCGCGCCATCGCCAACGTGGCACGATTGTTTTTCAGGTCATTATCGGCTTCATTCTTGATTGAGGCATGCACTTCTTTTTGTTTGAAAGCCGTATCAAAACCGCCGCCTTGCGCCATAAAACCTTTAATGACACGGTGGAATATCGTGCCGTTATAAAAGCCTTCGTTAACATAAGTTAAAAAATTAGCAGAAGAAACCGGTGCTTTCTCGGTGTTCAGTTGTACAATTATCGCGCCGAGTGATGTGGTCAATTTGATTTTATTACTGGATGATACGGGTTGAGACATTTTATTTTCCGTTGCAAATGATGAAGTTGCGCTAAGGCACAACAGGGCAGACAGTATCAAAGTACGCATAGCTTAATTTCCTGTGCTGGTGATAAACCCAAAATTTTAGGTGTTTTTAGCTTGAAAGAGAAGCGTTAATCTTGGTAGATTGCACTCCTTTTATCAAAACGCTTACCTAAAGATGTATGGGCAAAAGATTTATTGCCTCTACTTACCGAGATCAATCTTGAAAATATATAACACCTTAACCCGCAAAAAAGAAGAATTCCAGCCCCGCGTACCGGGCAAGGTCGGCATGTACGTGTGTGGCATGACCGTCTACGATTACTGCCACATCGGCCATGCCCGCGTGATGGTCGTGTTTGATACCGTGGCGCGGTATTTTCGCCATAAAGGTTACGAGCTGACTTACGTCCGCAACATCACCGACATCGACGACAAGATAATCAACCGCGCCAATGAATACGGCGAAGACTTCACCGCGTTAACCCAACGCTTCATCGATGCCATGCACGAAGACGAACGCGCATTAAACGTCTTGCCGCCGGATGCCGAACCCAAGGCAACCCAATCCATACCCGCCATTATCGCCATGATAGCCACCCTAATCGACAAAGGGCTGGCCTACGTAGGGACGAACGGCGACGTATTCTACTCGGTCAGCAAATTCAAGGATTACGGCAAGCTATCGGGCAAAAACCTCGCCGACTTGCAAGCGGGCGAACGTGTCGATGTCGATCAAGCCAAACAAGACCCGCTAGATTTCGTACTCTGGAAAATGGCCAAACCCGGCGAGCCGTCTTGGCCTTCGCCCTGGGGCTTAGGCCGTCCCGGCTGGCACATCGAATGCTCAGCCATGTCCACTTGCTGCTTGGGCAACCATTTCGACATCCATGGCGGCGGCATGGACTTGCAATTTCCCCACCACGAAAACGAAATCGCCCAATCCGAAGGCGCAACTGGGGAAACCTTTGTCAACTATTGGATGCACAACGGATTTGTGCGAGTGGACAATGAAAAAATGTCCAAGTCGTTGGGGAATTTTTTTACTGTGCGTGAAGTGCTAAAGCAATATCAACCTGAAGTTGTCCGGTTTTTTATTCTGCAAAGCCATTACCGCAGTCCGCTGAATTATTCCGATGAGCAACTGAATGATGCTAAAGCGGGGTTAAATCGATTATATACTGCGTTGCGTGATGTTGAGGCGGTCGGTGCGCTATTAGCAGGGGATTATAAAAATCGTTTTGAACAGGCGATGGACGATGATTTTAATACACCTGTTGCACTGTCGGTTTTGTTTGATATTGCAACTGAGCTTAATAAAGCTAAACAACCAAAAGAAATTGAAAGAGCAGGACAATTAGCAAACAATCTTAAAAAACTGGGCGACTTATTGGGCATATTGCAGAATGATCCAGATGCTTTTTTAAAAGGGAAAGTTACGCATGAAGTTGTAGCTGCGCTAGTAGGCGGAGGGTCTGCTATTACTGGCACAGCAGAATTGACTAGAGGAAACTCTTGGATTGAGCAAAAAATTCTGGATCGTTCAGAAGCCAAAAAATCAAAAAACTGGGCTTTAGCCGACCAAATCCGTGATGAATTAAAACAGCAAGGCATTATTCTTGAAGACAAACCTGATGGCACAACCTCTTGGCGGCGTGAATGACTGTTTTAGCCAATCTAATGTAGGTCGGGTTAGCGTAGTGTAACCCGACAACTGCCAAGCAATTTCAGACCTCTAACTCGACAGCAATTATCAATAAAATCACCACCAATGACCGAAATCAAAGACAAACCGATCCAAATCTTCCTCGACGCACTCGCCAGCAAATCCGCTACGCCCGGCGGTGGCAGTGCGGCGGCACTTATGGGCGCACAAGGCGCGGCCTTGGTCAGCATGGTCTGCAATCTCACCATCGGTAAACCCAAGTTCGCCGAAGTTGAAGCCGAACTTCAAGAAGTTTTGGGCAAAGCCGAAACCTTACGCAGCCAACTGACCGACCTTATCCAAGCCGACATTGAAGTATTCAATCGGCTGATGTCCAAGTACGCCTTGCCAAGGGAAACGGAGGAAGAAAAGGCAAGCCGTAGCACCTCCATCCAGGCGGTATTGCAAGAGGCAACTGAAGTCCCGATGCAATGCGTCCACGCCTGCGCCGAGATTATTCGCTTAAGCAAAGTTGCCGCCGGCTTAGGCAATCCCAGTGCCGTCAGCGATGCTGGGGCGGCGGTCATGGCGGCATACAGCGGATTGAAAAGCTCCGCATTAAACGTCTACATCAATCTGGGTAGCATCAAAGACAAATCGTTTTCTGAAACCAAATTGGCGGAACTTGAGCAGGTAACTGAAAATATTGAACAGATGGTGAATGAAATTTACCAGGTTGTTAAAACTAGGCTTTAATCGCTTAGTTATTCGTCGACAGAAAAAACAATTGACGGTTATCCTGCCCCCCGTTATCATACGCTGCTCTTTAGGGGCGGTTGGCAAATTCAACAAGTCGTTGTAAAGATATAGTCGGGGTATAGCGCAGTCTGGTAGCGCGCCTGCTTTGGGAGCAGGATGTCGGGGGTTCGAATCCCTCTACCCCGACCAACTTTGCGCTTGTAGCTCAGCTGGATAGAGCATCGGCCTTCTAAGCCGAGGGTCGCAGGTTCGAGTCCTGCCAAGCGTACCATTTCCATCTCCATATTTCCTATGGTGAGCGTAGCTCAGTTGGTAGAGTCCCGGATTGTGATTCCGGTTGTCGCGGGTTCGAGCCCCGTCGTTCACCCCATTAAATTAATTGCTTACCTTAAGCTATAAACATTGCTTTTGGTAACTGTGTCCAATTTCATGACCGCATTTGCGGCACGGGTAGCCAAATATTCAGGTGTCAGGTTAGCGTACCTGAGAACAATTTATAATCAGACTACCCGCTATGTGCATCATGGCTTTATAGCTTCGCCGACACAATCGATGGTCTTAAATCCTGTCTTTAAAGAGGAAAATATAACGGGGATGATGGATACATCTTTAGTTGAGAGCCAATCTTCATTGTAAAACTGTACACTTTCTTTACAAATTGGTTACGGGGAGTGCCTAAAAATACCTAATGAGTTTAAGGCTATGCTCATTGGCTGTTTACTTTTAAAAATGTCCGCAGCCCGTCTTCATCTAAATCACTGGAAGCTACCGCCATTATGGTATCTGCGGCGGCGGTTGCGCTGGCGATGAAAGCATGACCGTTCATTTCCAGAAAGAGGATGCCCACACCAAAGCCAACCCGCTTATTGCCGTCAACGAAAGGGTGATTTTTGACAATCCCCATGATGTACGATGCCGCTAGGTCAACGATGGCTGAGTTGTCGCCGTAATTGTGCAGCTGCTGCGGTCGGGCAAGCGCAGACTGCAATAAGCCACGGTCACGTATCCCGGCAGCACCGCCGTTAAGGGTCAATAAGCGTTCGTGAATCAGGATGGTGTCGCTCTCGGTGATCCAGATAATCCCTGTCACTCGGACAAAATTCTGAAGGTTTCAGAATACCGCCCGATAATATCCTCAAACTTCGCGAGCTTCACAGCGGAAATGTCTTGCGTTTCCTCAACCGCCTTGCCTAGTAAAGCCCAATGTTCGATCTGTTTGGGTGTAGACCTGTGCATGGCTTTTGCCGCTGTTTTGGCCGCGTCTATCAGGTTGTCGGATAATTGGATGGCTGCCATGTGGAGTTCCTAATAGATTTAAAAATATAATTTATCATTATTTATGTTTTTTTACAATAAAACACAATACTATTGACTATTATTGTAGCTTTGAGCTAGTGATAAATCCTGTGAAACTTTAGAACCTTTTGTTGATTATTACCCAAAGCGTAGCTCCAATAGCTAATCATCTGATCTTGCTGTTTTAAAACGGGCAGACGCGCCCAAGAGACCAACTACAAAGAAAGCCGTACCAACAAGTGTGAAACGCAGGTTGGGTTCCTCGACTGTCATGTCGTCAGTTGCGTAAAGCATGATAATGACGGCAATCAATCCCCACCCAAGAAAACGCAGCACAGCGAGCATAGCAAGCTTGCCCAGCGTTTCCGCTTCGCTCACGGGTGTATCCATTCGATAAGCTACAAAACCGCACATCAACGCGGGTAAAATTCCCCAGCGTGTATGTTGGATAAAGCTATCCAGAAAATTAAAATATTCTCTACGGTAGTGAGTTAATTCAAGAACGAGCAAGGAAGACGTGGTGCTAACGATAAACCCGACTATCATCATCGCCATATAGAACCCATAGTTCAGCTCGGATTGTCCTCGTTGATGTCTGACAGCTATCGTCCGAGCAATAAAGACAAGCGTTATCGGCAGCACATACATTGGAATGGCGTAAGCGATCCAGCGGAGCGTAGCGTAATTAAAATGTGGAAGCGGTTTTTCGGGAAACAAGAAAGCATTATGCAGTGACACCGAAAGCTCACGCCCTAACATTACTCCAATTGCGGTGGCGGCCGTGAAAATAAGAATGTATTTATAGGTGTGTTTGAGGCGAGCTTCTTGAACCTTACCACCGAGTTGTTTCACAGATGCCCATATCTCGTTTTCACTGGCACTCCCGAATACGACCAGCGCGGCAAGCAAGCGACAGAGCAGGCCGGTGAGATGATCCAGATCCTTAATCAAATTTACCGTCTTGGTGTAGTGCGGTTCCGCTTCTTTCCAGACATTCACTTTTTCTGACATCGCATTGTAGGAAATACAGATTTCTCCCCATTTCAGTGACGGTTCGTTGAATAAACGACGATAGGATGATTGGTTGGCGTAGTTTTGTATCTGATTAAAAAGCAGGCAGTTATGCGCCCATTTATATTCGACTGTGGCACTGGATTTGTCGAAATCACCCGGATCCATGGTCGGAATCAGCAAGCGATTGGCTATTTGTTCTTTTAATGGCTCATCGATTGCTGACAATCTGGATGAGATTAACGCATTGTAGACTTCTACGGCCTTGGTCGGAATGGCGAAAGCGTCATGGATACTGTCCCTTAAAATAAGTAAGGGGTTAAACTTGCTTTCCCATGCAATAAAAAACAGCAACAGCACCGCTACCATCAAAGGTACGATTGTGCTACCGTCCAAGCCATTCATAAGATCCACTAATTGCCAGGCACGGAGATCTTTCACGATGAGCGTTACCAGCGGTTCAAGAGGTAACCATTGCCAAGTCAGTAACCCGTAAAGTGCTGCCATTAACGTGCAATACGATGCGATACCTAGAAAATAGGTGCTTTTGCGGATAAAGTATTGGGGCAACGTCGGTTCAGCGCATAACTGTATTCGGCGTTTTTGGAAAGATTGATAAGCAAGAAAGAGGGCGATCCCAATTCCAATGAACTGTACAGCAAAGTTAATCAAGGTTTCGACAGTCATCGTGCAATTGATCCTAGGTAATTCATAAGATTTCCAGTGTAGGAGAAAATGTTAAGTGCTACCTAATTTTAAACGCTTATCAAACAAAACCGGTCATTATTTAAGCCAATTCTGCAAAGGCTATTGTGGCTAAATCAAATAATAAGCGCCTTGTCTT
>CAMAVM010000009.1 GCA_945861705.1 Methylomagnum ishizawai
AATCTGGTATCTTTGTATCTGGGTTAGCTGTTTATAACCTTTCATAAGCTTCCTCATCTTTGGTCGGATTGAAAAAGCCTTGAACTATATCAGCTAACCTCTTTCAATCACGTTAAAATGAATTGCACTTATGAGTTGAATCTAAGAAATATTATTAGAACAGAATAGTCAGAGCAACAGCAACAAGCCTGTAATCGTGTTTTCAGTACAGGATTTTGTACAAGAAGGGATACTAAACGTAACCAAACCGGTAAAAACCAGCGAAATGCTAAAGGTTTTGGAGCAAGCCAAAACCATTATCGCTGAACGTTCAATAAAAGCGGCGGAAAGAGTCATGCCGCCAGATCCAAAAGCGGCTGAAAAAGATGTTTTGGATCTGTTCAATTACAGTTTGACGCAGAATCAAGATGCGCCAGTACCGCAAACTAAACCTGAAGAAGCGACGCAACCGCCAGTCGAACCGGAACAGCCCGTACTTAAAACCTTTGTAGCCGATCAGGGTGAGCGCAGCAAAACAGCAAAACATCAAACTGCGATGCGGCTGGATGAAAAAAGCTTTAATGAGCTAATTGGCGGAATTGACGGGCTTGACGCAAATGGACCTAAGCAATTTATCAACGATGCTAATTACAATCCCAAAGACTACTTTCAAGGTTTTTTCCAAGCCGCTATTGCAGAAGCTAAGATAAACAATCAAATAATGTTGCTGGAATCTAGCTGGTGGCCGATTACCTTATTTCCACGAACCCAAGAAATTTGGCTGGAGGCGGGTGATATTGAGCTGAAAGGTTTTGCGGGGATACAGCTCAATCGTAAGACTAAGACAGCAGAATTGTTTCTTACACCAGTAGACCCACAAAAAATGGATATAGGCGGTGCTTTGGATAAGTTTCAAAACATGGACGCGTTTTTATGGAAGCTGGCGTGCTGGACTTCAAGGGGACGCTATCCCCAAGAAATTGACTTCAAACTACCGATTTACTTAAAAAACTGGCCTAATTTTACCCGCTTAGTGATTACGCCCCATGCACTTAGAATTGCATCCTTGCTCATTCAAGGTCCTAGGACGATGGTCAATGTCGCTCAGGCACTCAATATCAGACCGCAATATGTCTTTGTGTTTGTCAGTGCTGCGTATGCCGTCGGTTTGGTTGGTCAGGCAAGAAGGGCGGAGGATGTTCTCGTGCAAGCGCCGGATATTCAACCAAGTAAAGCTAAGGGATTGTTGGGTCGCATTATGAGTAAATTGCGCGGTAATTAATTAGGTATAACGGAACATCGAGATCATGAGTCAATATAAGATTATTTTTACCGGTCCCGTCGGCGCAGGCAAGACCACCGCGATAAATTCCATCAGCGATGTGCCACCGATTAAAACCGATGCCGCCGCAAGTGATATGACCAAATCCAGAAAGGCTGCAACGACTGTTGCGATGGATTATGGCATTATGAATCTTGACGATGGT
This sequence comes from Methylomagnum ishizawai, assembly GCA_945861705.1. Lineage (GTDB taxonomy): Bacteria > Pseudomonadota > Gammaproteobacteria > Methylococcales > Methylomonadaceae > Methyloglobulus. The sequence goes on from CAMAVM010000009.1 coordinate 1,467, forward strand.
GAGAAAATTCATCTCTACGGCACGCCAGGCCAAGAGCGTTTCGACTTCATGTGGGACATCCTCGTTACTGGCGGGATTGGTTTGGTTTTGTTGCTGGACAATACCAGAGCCGATCCATTCAAAGATATGCGCTTCTTTTTGGAGGCGTTTAAGAAATATATCGGCGAAACTGGGGTTGCCATCGGTGTTACGCAAATGGACATCAGCAGCAAGCCGACCATTGCCGACTACCACGCTCAATTGCAAATTTCAGATTTGAAACCGCCGATTTTTGCAGTTGATGCAAGAGTCAAAGAAGATATATCTTTGCTGGTACAATCATTGCTCTATTCTTTGGATCCTGGCTTGGCAGAATAATTATGAGTACCTATACCCTATCCGAAGGTCTATTTTTATACCCCACGCCAGCCGGTGCATTTTATGCTGTCTCCTCTGGTGACACGGATAAGTCTCGGCAATTTCTCAGGAAAATGCTCCAGCAGCCGGTAACTCAGGCGTTAAATCTTGATAAACTCCAAGAAATGACTGGTCTTGATGAGCCGGAAAAGTGCCTTGAGCTACTACATCAATGTCAAAAGCTGGGCTGGGTACAAGGCTTGAATGCCGAACGCAGCTATCCATCTGATCTGCTTGAAAATATTCTACCTGATTTGCTCAGTAAAATGTCTGAAAGCGGCAAGGTATTATTGGCTGATATGCAGGGCTTTTATCTTGCCAGCCACGGCTTTCCACACGAAGTCGCGGAAGAGCTATCAGGTCTGAGTGCAGAACTGGCAACTGTTCATAGTCGGCGTTCTGGCGTGTTGATGAATAACCTCGGTGTAGCTAATCATTCCTGGGGAATAATCGACGTATTCGGTAACAACCAGATCGGCTTTTGGCCGCTGTTTATCGGTAAAAATCGCTTTGTTTTAGTTATTTCAGGTGTTCCCCATTTTAATCAGCCGGAATTTGTCGATTTGATATGGGCATTATCCATACGTTATGCGGAAAAGGTGGGCTGACTTGGGCAGTTATCTGAGTGAGTTTCACGTCAACCTGACAAAATTGTAAGGTAGTGACGTAAATTGTTACCACCATTCATAAATTTTGTGTAATCCTGCATTTGGAGCTATGATATTTTTTGAGAACTTCGTCACAAATATCAAAAAAATAGCGGCGGCTTTCACAACTTAATTGGACATGAATTTTGTGACAAAAGCGACAAATAGACTAAACTCGTAAGTGTTTATTATTGTATTTCAATAGAATAGTGTTATTACGGAGTTATTAAGTTATTTTTTAGTAAAAAGGGTGGACTCGCTAGTAGCGGGGATTATGAGCGTTGCATCATCGTTGATGGCGTACGCTATGGGCATGTGTTAAATCCCAAAACAGGATGGCCGGTGCGGCATCTGGCGGCAGTTAGCGTGATCGGTGATTTTTGTGTGGTGGCAGGCAGTGCATCGACAATAGCTATGCTTAAGGAAGGTGAAGGAACTGAATGGTTGCAGAATTTGGGTTTACCTCATCTTTGGGTGGATACCCACGGTGAAACGGGCGGCTCAATGGGGTAAGATAGTTTTTGACTAAATACGAACCTCAATATATTAAGATTCCAGTGCATTAGCTATTGATTGGATCTTTTAAAGTTTGAGCCGTTAGCGGCGAGCTTGCACCGCATGCACTTCCGCTGGTCGTCGAACCATGAATGGAATCAACTTGTTAAGAGATTCCAAAAATTGAAAATAAGCAAAATAATAATTAGGTTAAAAGATAATGACTGACAGTACTACCACTAGCCACAGCAAAACCTGGCTTTATTTCATCGTATTTCTGACTGGCGCATCGGTAATGGTCATCGAATTGTTGGGAGCTCGACTAATAGCGCCGTTTTACGGTGCCAGTCTTTACGTCTGGTCATCCTTAATTTCAGTCACCATGATTGCCTTGGCGGTCGGCTATTTTGTCGGTGGGCGTTGGGCTGACCGGGCGCAACGTACCGGATTGTCGTTGATTATTGCTTTGGCTGCGATATTCACTTTACTAATTCCCTGGGCAGCACGTCCGGTATTACTGGCGACCGACCCGTTGGGTTTACGCGGTGGCGCATTTACCAGTGCGCTGGTGTTGTTTTTCCCCAGCTTGACTTTGCTCGGTATGGTGGGGCCGTTTGCCATCAAATTGGCGACATCACAACTGGATGGGGTTGGTAGCAGCTCCGGCACTATCTATGCGGTCAGCACCTTGGGCAGTGTAATAGGCACTTTGTTACTGGGTTTTTTTCTGTTCCCTTGGGTAGGTTCGCGGCAAATTCTGGTGAGTTTGGGGTTGTTGTTGTTCGTACTTGCCGTTGCCGTTGCTGTGTTTGAACAGAAACGCTTTGGCAAAACCATTGCTGTTTTGCCTTGTACGATTCTTGCGTTAGCAGGTTTGTGTTTGGTGCCAAAAATTGTCGGTGCGGGACATGTTCCACCTGATGGACGTTTTAACGTGCTTTCGGAGCGTGAAAGCTTATATGGCTATGTTCGTGTCATCGAGCAAAGTAGCCGCGATTTGCGATTTCTCACCTCTGATGCCTCCATGATTGGTGCTGCTAACATTTCTGATGGTGCTAACCGGTTGACTTATCAGGATATAGTTGTCTTAATTCCGGCAATCAAACCGACAATCAAAAAAGCCTTATTGATAGGGCAGGGCGCAGGACACATGGCGATGGCACTGCGTGACAAATACGGTATTGTGACCGATACTTTGGAAATTGATCCTGCTGTCGCGCAAGCGGCGACAGACTATTTCGGCTTTAAATCGAACGGTAAAGCAATCGTGGGCGATGCCCGCTATGAAATCCGGCATTTGACTGGGCCGTATGATTTGATTATCCACGATTGTTTTACGGGTGGTTCGGAACCGTCACATCTGTTGACCGTGGAAACCTTGCAACAATTGCAGGGATTATTGTCTCCGCAAGGCATAGTCGCGCTTAATTTTGTTGCCTTCGGTCAAGGCGAAGGCCAAAAAGCGTTAGCTTCCGTTGCTAAAACTGTCGCGCAAGTGTTTCCGAACCAATCTTTGTTTGTCTCCGAACCGGGTGAAGATTTCAATGATTATATATTTCTTGCCAGCAGTCAGCCGATTGATTCAGCTTCACCCTCGCTCAATGCCGAACAAGCTGATTGGCTAAACAAGCGTAAATTCACCGTTGATGCCAGTAATGGCATTATTCTGACCGATAATCTTAATCCCTTGGAACACTTACAAACCCATAAATCTGAGCATTACCGCCACGTTTTGGTGGACTGGTTTGGAAATGATTTGTTAGTGCGGTAATGTTTGTCCTGAAATATTTAACCCAAATCACAGCTTGACACTGACAGAATAAAATTCTCTGCTAAACTTAAGAAGAATTTAATATTTATTTTAAATAGTTTTCATAACCTATTGTATATAAATATTATTTTTATATTTTTCAGTTATAAAACGCTAATCGATTTAACTCTGCTATCCAGAGTGAGGATGTCAAGATGAAATGTTTTCGTTCAGTTTTAGTCGGTTTTGTGGTTGTGGCGTGTTTTTTTCTGACCGGATTTAAGAAACATATACCTAATCACGCATCATCAACAAAAAATCATCCCTCTATTGAAGAAGCAAAACAACAAAAGCCTTTGGATTTGACAGTACCATTGAGAACTGTGAGCTTTGAGGATTTGCCCGAAACGTTGGCGATAGTGCAGGGGGAATCACCAGAAGCCCTTATCAACAATAGCAAAAACAGAACAAGAGCGGTTGAGCTTCAAGGTAAGGTTATTATGTCGCAAGAACCAGAAGCCGGAAAAATCAAATCGGCAGATGGGGCAGGGATTGTAATCAATCTTCATAACTAATAGGTATTGAATACACCTTGTTAGTGCAGTGCAAGGATGCACATTTTTTAAAATGTGAGTAGTGTTTGGGGGCTTAATAAAATCCTCAATTCCACAAAACAATCAAACCAAAGCGCGTTCCTGTAGCTCCTTAATTTCATCCCTGATCTTAGCGGCTTGTTCAAACTCCAGGTTTTTGGCGTGTTTATACATGGAATCTTCAAGTTGCTTCAATTTTTTGCCCAATTGTTTGGGTGACATTACCTGATATTCCGCTGCGCTTTCCGCGATTTTTCCTTGAGTTTTGCTGAATCCGGGCAATCCTGAGCCTGGAATGGCGATTTGTAAGATGTCGATGATGGATTTGTTGATGCTTTTCGGTTCTATGTGGTGCAGTTGATTAAACGTGTGTTGTTTTTCACGTCGGCGGTCGGTTTCATCAATCGCCTGCTGCATCGAGCGGGTGATCTTATCGCCGTATAAAATAGCTTTGCCGTGCAAATTTCTGGCGGCTCGGCCAATGGTTTGTACCAGTGAGACGACGGAACGCAAAAAGCCTTCCTTATCGGCATCTAGGATAGCCACCAAAGACACTTCGGGAATATCAAGCCCTTCGCGTAACAGGTTAATCCCAACCAAAACGTCAAACTTGCCTAAACGTAAATCCCGGATAATTTCGACGCGTTCCACGGTTTCGACATCGGAATGCAGATAACGCACCCGAATATCGTGTTCCGAAAGGTATTCCGTCAAGTCCTCGGACATCCGTTTTGTTAAGGTGGTGACGAGTACGCGTTCGTTTACCGCCACGCGTTTATTGATTTCAGAAAGCAAATCATCAACTTGGGTTGAGGCAGGACGAACTTCTACGATGGGGTCAAGCAAGCCCGTCGGTCTGACGACCTGCTCGACAAAATCCCCGCAATGGGCTTTCTCATAAGGCCCTGGTGTTGCCGAGACATAAATGCGTTGGGGCGATTTTGCCTCAAATTCGTCGAACATCAGGGGGCGGTTATCTAACGCAGAAGGTAGTCTGAAACCGTACTCCACCAAGGTTTCTTTGCGCGAACGGTCGCCTTTGAACATGGCCCCAATCTGCGGCAGGGTAACATGGCTTTCGTCGATAATCACCAAGGCATCTTCACTCAGGTAATCGAACATAGTGGGCGGAGATTCAACCGCTTGCCTGCCGGATAAGTAGCGCGAGTAATTTTCGATACCCGAGCAGTAGCCAACTTCCATTATCATTTCTAGGTCGAATAAGGTGCGTTGCTCCAGGCGTTGGGCTTCCACCAGCTTATTGGCAGAATACAGATAAGCCAAGCGTTCTTTAAGTTCTATCTTGATTGATTCGACGGCAGATAATAATTGCTCGCGGGGCGTGACATAGTGGCTTTTAGGGTAGACTGTGTAACGGACAATCCGGCTGATGATTTCGCCAGTTAAGGGGTCGAATAAGGACAATCGTTCGACTTCATCATCAAATAACTCAACCCGTAAGGCTTCCTGTTCGGATTCGGCAGGGAAAATGTCGATCACTTCACCGCGTACTCGGTAAGTTGCCCGGCGCAGTTCAATGTCGTTACGGGTATATTGCATTTCGGCAAGCCGTCGCAGAATATCCCGTTGCTTAATCATATCGCCTTTTACCAGATGCAATACCATCTGGAAGTACGATTCCGGTTCACCTAAGCCATAAATTGCAGAAACGGTTGCGACTACAATGGTATCTTTTCTTTCTATTAATGCTTTGGTAGCAGATAGCCGCATTTGTTCGATATGTTCGTTTAAGGAAGCATCCTTATCGATAAAGGTATCAGAGGCGGGTACATAAGCTTCGGGTTGGTAATAATCATAATAAGAGACAAAATATTCCACGCTGTTTTCAGGAAAGAACTCTTTCATTTCGCCATATAATTGTGCTGCCAGCGTTTTATTCGGTGCCATAATCATGGCGGGGCGTTGCACTTGGCTAATGACATTGGCGATGGTAAAAGTTTTGCCCGAACCGGTTACGCCCAGCAAAGTTTGATGTACTTCGCCATCATTCAAGCCTTCGATCAGTTGCTTGATCGCCGTGGGCTGGTCACCAGCGGGTTGGAATGGGCTGTGGATTTTGAATGGCTTTTCCACTTTGTTCAGTTCAGTTTTTGATAAGGGTAAAATCGTGTCAGCAAAACTATCGCCATAAATGCACCAAAAGTATCAGCCACCCAATCCCAAGCATCGGCTGTTCGACCTACCACAAATGATTGATGCCATTCATCCGAGATTCCGTATAAACTGCAAAATACAACGCTGACAATTGCCAGTATAAAAGGCGGTGTAACAAAATGCCGGAAAGTGCGCCATGCCAACATCGCCATAATAAAATAAGCCGTTGCGTGGTGGAGTTTGTCCTGGTATTCGAATAGCATGGGTATAGGCAATGATGGCTTGTGTGAAAGCCAGAAAATTGCCGCGCAGTAAAGTAGCAACGTCAGAATATCGATAATTTTAAGCATAGTCCGTATTAAATTGCATGATGAACAATATATTTGAGATAGCCGAAGCCTGTCTCCATAATCCCACTATCGATGAAAAACTGGCACAAACCCATCACGCCAAGTTGTTGTTAGATAATGGTCAATTGGATTTTAGTTCAAACCAAGCGGTACAAGCGATTGGAGGGGTAAAATTCCCCGAAAAGCCGATTTTGCAAGCCCCGCGCAATATGCCCAAGCGCAAGATAACATCACCAGAAGGCGTAATTGCATTTTTTCACGCCATTGCCCATGTTGAATTCATGGCGATTTACTTGGCTTGGGATTTGCTTTACCGCTTTCGTGGCTTGCCAGAGCAATTCTATCAGGATTGGCTGTGCGTTGCCGATGAAGAAGCCCAGCATTTTGAACTCATCAGGCAACATTTACGCAGTTTAAACGTCGAATACGGCGACTTGCCTGCACATGGTGGTCTGTGGGATCACGCAGTTGAGACGGCAGATGATTTATTGGCGCGATTGGCATTAGTCCCCCGTTGTATGGAAGCAAGGGGGCTGGATGTAACGCCCGCCATCATTACTAAATTTGCTGCTCAGGAAGATACTGCTGGAGTAGCGATTTTAAACCGCATCTTAAGTGATGAAGTTAAGCATGTAGAACGTGGTTCATATTGGTTTAAAACCCTCTGCAACCAGCAAGGGCTACAGCCAGAAACCCAATACCAAGCATTAATAACCCAGTATTACCGAGGCGGCAAACCCAAAGGGCCATTTAACCGAGAAATGCGGAAAATTGCGGGTTTTTCGGATGCTGAATTGGATTGGTTGGAAATGGGGTGATAAGGATTGAAAATGCTGCCTCGGAGCGATTAGGACTTATGGGTTTAGAAACCGCAGACCTGCAAGAATTTGACATTGCTCAATATTAGGCAAATTTGGTCTGAAAAAGTAAATCCACGGTAAAATCACAGTGTCCTTAAAAATAACGCGAACTTTTACAAAAGGCGGATTCAAATTGGATGTTTTTTAGTTAATAAAATATTGTTAATTTCCACAGCGGAATGTGCAAATGAGAAAACGCTATCTATTAATCGCAATTATCCTTATCGGGCTTATTGCGACTTATTTTTACAAAAAGCAGCCCGTAGCTATAGAAGTTGATGTCTATACGGTCGAAAAAGGAGAAGTTAAATCGACGGTTTCCAATACGCGGGTAGGAACGGTGAAAGCGTGCCGACGAGCGTTTCTTGCGCCAGCAACGGGTGGGCAAGTGGCAAAACTGCATGTGAAGGAAGGTGATCAAGTTAAGCAAAATCAATTATTGCTGGAAGTGTGGAATGCCGATTTAAAAGATCAGGTTAAGTTACAAGAAGCACAAATCAAAGCAAATAAAGCAACCGCAGAACAGGCTTGCCAGTTGGGCGCAAATGCGGGGAGAGAAGCGCAACGTATCTCCAAGTTGTTCAAAAATAATCATATCGTGTCTGAAGAAGCGGTAGATAGCAAAGTATCTGCTGCCAAATCCAAACAAGCAGGCTGTAATGCTGCACGAGAAAGCGTTACGGTAAGCGAAAGAAGCAAGGATGCAGCACAAGCGGCAGTTGAACGCACCTTGGTATTCGCGCCTTTTGACGGCACAATTGCAGAAATTAATGCGGAATTGGGTGAATTCGTTACACCTTCGCCGCCCGGAATATTGACATTGCCGCCCATTGATTTGATGGATATTAGCTGCCTATATGTTTCCGCGCCCATTGATGAAGTCGATGCACCGCAAATCAAGGCAGGGATGACAGCGTGTGTCTCACTCGATGCCTTTGCGGAAAAACGCTGTTCCGGCACGGTGTCCAGAATTGCCCCGTATGTGCTGGAAAAAGAAAAGCAGGCGCGTACTGTCGAGGTCGAAGTCAAACTGACCGATCCCAAAGACCTGAAAGAATTGTTGCCCGGCTACAGTGCCGACATCGAAGTTTTGCTGACCAGCAAGCCGCAGGCGGTCCGTATTCCGGCGGAAGCCGTCATGGAAAATAACCGCGTATTGCTGGTTAAAGACGATGGCTTGTTGGAAGAACGCAGTTTCAAGCCAGGATTGACTAACTGGAATACCGTAGAGGTGCTATCTGGTCTGAATGTCGGCGATAAAATCGTCAAATCAATCGGCCAAGATGGCGTGGTGGCTGGAACATTCGTCAAGGAAAAGCCGTGATCCAATTGGAGCATATCCACCGTTATTTTCAGGTCGGCGAACACACCGTCCACGCCTTGGATGACATCAACCTCACGATTAACAAGGGCGAATACGTATCCATAATGGGTCCGTCAGGTTCAGGCAAATCCACCTTATTGAACATTATCGCCTTGCTTGATCGACCCTCTTCGGGGCGGTACGTGTTGAACGATCTGGATGTGATAAAGCGCAGCGATGATGAACTGGCACAAATACGCCGGGAAAACATCGGTTTTGTGTTCCAGTTTTTTCACGTCATTCCCCGCCTGACCGCCGCAGAAAACGTGGAAATGCCCATGATATTGGCAGGTATCGACAGCAAAGAACGCAAGCGGCGGGTTGAGGAAGCTCTTGTCGCCGTTAATCTCCAGGATCGAATGCACCACAAGCCCAACCAATTGTCCGGCGGACAACTGCAACGGGTGGCGATTGCGCGGGCAATGATTATGCGCCCAGAAGTAGTGTTGGCGGACGAACCCACAGGCAACCTCGACAGCAAATCCGGCCTGGAAATTATGGAGCTATTGGAAAGCCTTAATAAGCAAGGTGTTACCTTGGTGATGATTACCCACGACCAAGCATTAGGTAATCGTGCGCCGCACAGGATCAGGATAGTTGATGGGCAGATTGCATAGCTTGGATGAAACTCGTATGGCAGGAGATTGTTTATTCAGAATGCAATGCTTGCAAGGGATCTAAACGGGCAGCCTTGATCGCAGGCATCACCCCGGAAACAATGCCAATAAGCAAAGAAAGCAAAAATGCCGCTGCAACGTACGCCCACGCCAATTCAGCAGGAAGAGCTGGCACTAGGATACCGATTAAACCGACCACCCCAATCCCGGCGATAACGCCTATTACGCCACCCACCGCACTTAATGTCAGGGCTTCAAACAAGAACAACTTGAATATTATCTTCCTTTCCGCACCTATTGCCTTGAGCAAGCCAATTTCCGATACCCTTTCTGATGCGGCAATCGTCATGATAGTGATGATCCCAACAGAACCGACCAATAATGAAATTCCACCTAAAGCCGCCACTGCTAGCGTCAAAATATTCAGGACTGAATCCATGCTTTCTAACATCTGGTTTTGGGTAATCAAGGTAAAATCTTCACCGCCATGCCTGGCGACTAATAACCGTTTAATACTGTTTTGCAAGGTCGCGACGGATACGTTATTGGCATACAGCAAATCTATTTCCATCAGGCTTTCCCTGTCGAACATCTCCAAGGCTTTTCCGGCGGGAATGTAGACCGTGTCATCCATATCAAAACCCAGCATTTGGCCTTTTTTTTCCATCACGCCAATCACGCGGTAACGATCAGTACCGATACGTACGCGCTTTCCTAATGGACTTGTTTGCCCGAATAATTCGGTAGCCAGCTTATCCCCCAGGACGGCAAAGGCACGCGGGTTTGTTTCCTCACCAGCAGGCAAAAACTGACCTAGCGCTGGACGAATGTTCCATACTTTCGGGACAGCATCCCCAGCACCGATGACATTACTGCGCCGCTGTTTGTTGTCGGTCTCAACCCGCGCATTGCCCTGCACCACCGGCACAACGGCAACAATGCCGCCCAACTTACTGATAGCAGCGGCATCTGCCATTGATAGGGGTCTTACCGTGTTCATGGTAGCGGCAGATAGCCCAAACGTGGACTTCTTGCCAGGATGAATGCCGATGATATTCGTCCCAAACTGGGTAAATTCAGCGATGACGAAACTGTGCAGACCACGGCCCAATGAGGTCAAAATGATGACCGCAGCAATACCGATAATCAATCCTAACGACGTTAACGCAGAGCGCAATTTATAGGATGTGATCGTCCGAAATGACAGCCGCAGTATGTCGATGAAGTGCATGATTATCGTTTTGCTAATGCTATGATAGGATCAAGTCTTGCCGCTTTACGCGCAGGCAAAACACCAAAAATCAAGCCAGTCAAAATTGAAACACCTAATGCGGACAGCAATCCCCAGTTCGGTAGCTCAATAGGAAATTTCGGGTAAACAACGTGCAACAGTGCAATTGCCAATTGACCGAACAGCAAACCGACCAGCGCACCCGCCAACGATAATAAGACCGCTTCCGCCAAAAACAGCCACTGCACCTGGGTTTGGGATGCGCCCAATGCCTTTAACAAACCGATTTCAGCAGTCCGCTGGGTAACGCTGACTAACATGACATTCATCACCAGCACACCCGCTACAATCAAGCTAATGCCGCCAATACTTGCGACTGCAATAGTCAGCGCAATCAGGATCTTATTGAACGCGCTCACCACGCTGTCTTGCGTGATGATAGTAATATCTTCTTCACCTTCATGACGTAGCTTTATGATTTTTTTGACATCATCAACTGCTTTTATCATCGCGTCCCTGGATTTGGTTTCGATCAAAATACGAAACAGGGATTGCGTATCGAACAGGGCCTGGGCGGATGCAACCGGAATAATCACCATCTCATCAAAATCAACACCCACTGATTGGTCTTCCGAAGCCAGGATGCCAACAACACGAAAACGCCTGTCGTTAATACGCAACCATTGCCCAAGCGCGGACGTATTGGCGAATAACTGTTCGCGTATCGTTTGCCCTATTATGCAAACGGACAAGGCTTCATTGGATTCCGTTTTTGGCAAAAAACTGCCTTGCGCCATAGTCAAATGCCGTACCCGCAGCAGCTCATGCGTCGAACCAAACACATTGGTTTCCCGCTCTAGCCCTGCCGCCGTAACGGGCGCAGAACCAATCGTCAGCGGCGCAATCGCAGCAATATAAGGGCTATGCGACAAAGATTCCGCATCGTCTAAAGTCAAATCCCTGGGTGTTTCACCAAACACCGGCGGAGCGCCGCCCGTGGTTTCAGTTCGCCCTGGTAGAACAATGACAAGATGCGTACCCAAGGCTTCAAACTCATTGACGATGTAGGTACGTGCGCTTTCACTCAAGGAAATCAGCACGGTTACTGAAGTCACACCTATGCTCATCGCCAATATAATCAGCACCGTCCGAAGCCATTGGGACTTGATAGAAGTTAACGCATGTTGGAAGGTGTCCGCAGGAAGCATAGAAGTCTCAAAAATCGGTATCCAATGGCTTTTCAGAAGCTACGAAATCAGGTAAAGCATACCAAAGCGACACTCGAACATTTAGCAGACAATATCGCTACCCTGATGTCATGACGAATATTTTAATGATAAATATTCAATTATTTCATGGGCTTAATTGTATTTTTTACAGTAGCTGACTCAGGCATCCGTTAAAACGGAATATCGTCATCATAAGGTGTGTCAAAATTATCATGGCTACCGCTTTGTGGTGTCGATGGCTGTTTTTCTGATGCTTGATAGGCTTGCTGGGGTTGGCTGGATTCACTTCTTTTGCCAAGTAAATCAATAATATTGGCATTAAGTTCCAAGCTGGATTTCATCGTACCGTCATTGGCTTTGTACTCGTTTTGGGTCAATTCGCCAGAGACAAATACTAGTTGACCTTTTTTCAGATAATTTTGCAAGCCACCTTCGGCACGTTTACCAAATAGTGCCACGCGTACCCATAAAGTCTGTTGTTTGTCCCCAAAGCCGATGTTGTTGGCGACCGTCACGCTCAATACCGCCAATCCCGATGGGGTGTACCTGACTTCCGCATCGCGGCCGACCGTTCCGGTAAAACTGAATACATTGCTCATTGATTTCTCATAAGTTAAGTTAATGATACCGATATTATCATTGGGTTTTGCTATATGACCAATAGCTAATATGCCCAATCGCTGTATTCACCAATTGAATGATGCTGTTTCAGGGTATATAGTTAGAGTGCACCACAATAAACTAAGAGGAAAAATCCCATGCTCAATATCATACTATTCTTAATAATAATTGGAATCATAGTGGTTTTTGTACTCGCAAACAGGCAGCCAGACGATTTTCGTATTACCAGAACAGGCACAATAACTGCGCCTGCCTCAGCCATATTCCCCCACGTCAACAACCTACAAAACTGGGAGGCGTGGTCGCCTTGGGCAAAGCTCGATCCCAATGCCAAAAATTCCTTTGAAGGCCCATCGGAAGGAGTCGATGCAAAAATGAGCTGGGCTGGCAACAACAAGGTCGGCGTAGGCAGCATGACCGTCACCGAAAGCCGTCCTAGCGATTTCATCCAGTTCAGGCTTGAATTCCTGAAGCCGATGAAAGCTACCAACATCGCAGAATTTACCTTCAAGCCTGATGGCGATCAAACTGCCGTGACCTGGACTATGACCGGAATCAACAACTTCATGGCTAAAGTCATGGGCTTATTCATGAACTGCGACAAAATGTGCGGCGGCATGTTTGAGCAAGGTTTGGCTTCATTAAAAGCGGTAGTGGAAGCAGGCAGGTAAAAACCGAATACCTTGATAAAAGTGCGTATAGGTCAAAAAGCCCCCTTATTTTCAGTATCTGACTGGGTTCAGGGTAAGCCAACCAATTTCGACCAACTTACAGGCCAAGTCGTGTTGCTGGAAGTATTTCAGGTCAATTGCCCAGGCTGTTTCCTGTACGCCCTGCCGCAAGCGATAAGCTTGCACCAACGCTATTCAGGCAAAGGCTTAACCGTGCTTGGCATAGCCACCGCATTTGAAGATTTCGACAAAAACACCCTGGAAAATCTACTTCGGCTCGTCAAAGACCGCGAAGTCATCGGCGAAACCTTAGCTATGTTAAACCAACACGGCATCCTGGTGGATGGGCGTTTACCTTTTAGCATCCCTTTTCCGCTGGCGATGGACAGGCTGATAAAGCGGGATGCTGAGGCCAGTGAAGATGAAGTAAACGCCTTTATTGAGGAACAACTGCCCAATTTTGGAAACCAACCCAAAGCATATCAAGAAAAAGTCTTGCAACAAGTCCGAAGTTACCTGCAAAAACTGGAATATCACGCACAGACTTTTGAGCTGTTTAACCTGAAAGGGACGCCGTCCCACATTTTGGTCGATAAAAACGGAATACTGAGGGATTGCGCGTTTGGCTCACATCCAGAGCTTGAAACACAGGTGCAAAACTTATTGCAGGAATAATCGGTTCTTTGCAATTGATGTTGAAATAATACAAAAATGCCCTACAATAATGCCATAATTACGTACAAAATAAGAGGCATTATGAGTAACGTTGAATTCTTACATTCAGTTATCAACAACGAAGGTTACGTAGCTGCGAATGCACTTGCCAAAGTCTTGCATATTACCCAACATGACTTGGCAGATGTTACCGGCTTGTCGCATGATTCTGTTTCCAAAAGCGCACGGGTCAAAAGTAAGGCCACCCAAGCCAGATTAAGGGATACCGTCGAAATCATCAACCGTGTAACGGAATGGTCAGGTAGTTCAGGTCGTGCTTTTGCCTGGTTTCGATCACAACCGCTATCTTCCTTTGGCGATAAAACCGCTGAAGATCTCGTCAAAGAAGGCCGTGCCGATGCCGTTAAAACCTATCTTTCCCGAATTGCCGACGGCGGCTATGCTTGAAAATACCCACTATTGATTTTTCTGGGATCGTTTACCGCGCCCATCACCCAATGTGGTCTTACCAGCCGCTTTCGGGGGAAGGCGCTAAAAGACACGGCGGACGTTTTAACCGCTCCGGCAAAAACGCACTGTACACCTCATTAGACCCAACCACCGCCTGGATGGAGGCGCAACAAGGCTTTCCATTCAAACCGCAGCCCATGACTTTAGTCGCTTATCAAGTCGAATGCACCGATTTGGTCGATTTAACGCATCACAAAATTCAAGCCTTACTGGGGCAAACGACGGCAAGCTTGGCTTGCGCCTGGGAAGGGTTGGCATCACAAAATATGGAACCACCAAGCTGGATACTCGCCGATAAATTGCATGGCATGGGCATGGTCGGCGCAATCGTGCAAAGTTTTGCACCGGGTTGTAAGGAAGAAAACCGTAACCTGGTGTTGTGGGAATGGTCGGACACCCAACCGCATAGCATTACGGTGATCGACGATTTAGGGCGGTTACCGAAGTCTGTGGAATCCTGGCACGCTGGGAAGAAAAGCCAGGATTGAGCGTTTTTGTCGTTTAAAAATAATTCGTAGGATAGTCTGTAGGCTGGGCTGGTAAACCCAGCAAGTAGCCGGAAATGCTGGGTTTCGTACCTCAACCTAGTAGCCCTATAGCTTTCCCACAAAATCCTTCAAATACGCCTTAAAGTCGTTTTTTAGCTCTTTATGCAGCAGTCCATATTCCACATTTGCCACTAAAAAGCCCAGTTTAGCACCGCAATCGTAACGTTTTCCGTCGAATTCGTAAGCCAAAACTTGCTCGTCTTTCATTAAATCGGCTATCGCATCGGTCAACTGGATTTCGCCACCTGCACCGCGCCCGGTGTTTTTAATTTTGTCGAAAATGCCTGGATTCAAGATGTACCGGCCTACGACTGCCAAATTGGAAGGCGCGACATCCGGTTTCGGTTTTTCGACTATATGTTCGATAGCCGCGTAAGAACCGTTGCTTTCCCCCGTCCTGACGATGCCGTATTTGTCGGTTTCGGAAGGGTCTACCCTTTCCACACCTAATATAGATATCTGGGTTTGTGCGTAAAGATCGACCATTTGCTTCATGCAGCCACGTTCACCGTCTTCTATCAGGTCGTCAGGCAAGATGACAGCAAACGGTTCGTCGCCGACCGCAGGCAGGGCGCAATAAACCGCGTGACCCAGCCCTAACGCTTCAGGCTGGCGGATAAATACGCACTTGATATGGGGCGGAATAATGCTACGCAGCAAATTAAGGATTTCGGTTTTATTTCTGGCTTCGAGCTCCTTTTCCATTTCATACGCTTTATCGTAATGATCCATAATGGAATTTTTACTACGTCCGGTAATAAAAATCATCGTATCAATACCTGCTGCAATGGATTCTTCCACAGCATATTGCATCAGTGGCTTATCCACGATAGGCAGCATTTCTTTGGGGACGGCTTTGGTTGCGGGCAAAAAGCGTGTGCCTAAACCAGCAACGGGAAAAACGACTTTGGTAACTTTTTTGGTCATGTGTCTTCCTAAGTGACTAATAAATAATGATTAATAAATGATTTCTTCAGGCATTCAGGGTGCTATTTCGAACAGCAATCTTAGCTACCTATACGTTTAATTCTAGCATTCCCAATGATAAACGCTTATGTTTTTGGTCTGCTTAAACTGGAAGGATAGCAAGTTTTTAATAATAAGTAAGACCTTAGCAGATTCACGAAAAATCGTTACCAAAAACGCAAAAGTTATGGCTGGACATTCAGCCATTGGCTCACTATGATGCTATTAACGCTCTTGTGTGCGTACAGATAACAATAATCAACTGATAATTACCTTGAGGAGATTTTTATGTTAGAAAATCAACAGTCAGCGCCCAATTTCAGATCATTCAATCAAAATCATCAAATGGTCAGCTTGTCTGATTACAACGGTGAAAAAAACGTCATCCTATATTTTTACCCCAAAGACGACACCCCAGGCTGCACCATAGAAGCCAATGATTTTACCGCGATGGCAAGCGAATTCGCCGCATTGGATACAGTCGTCATCGGCGTTAGCAAAGATTCTTGCGAAAGCCATACTGCTTTTATCGACAAATTCGGCCTGAAAGTGGATTTGTTGGCGGATACGTCGGGTGAATTGTGCGAGCTGTACAATGTGTGGCGGGAACGTGAGAAAAACGGCGTGAAAAGCATGGCGATCTTGCGTTCAACGTTTATTATTGATAAACAAGGCAAATTGGTTGATGTGGAGTACGGGGTCAATCATGAAGGTCATGCCCAGGCTGTATTGGAAAAAATTAAAGCTTTGTAAATTAGGGGAACTTCTTGCCGTTCGTCCTGAGCTTGTCGAAGGACTTAGTCAGGTCTTCCTTGAAACATTAAAATTAGCAAGTTACGTAAGATAGGAAATTATGGCAGTCGCAGGAATAAACCACATTAACATTGAAGTTAGCGCAGAACAACTGCCTAAAGTAAAAGCGTTTTATGAGGATGTGTTGGGCTTGAAGCTAGGGTTCAGGGCAAAATCCAAACGGGATGGCGCGTGGTTATATGCAGGCAACACACCTGTGATCCATTTGTCCGTCACCGAAGACTGGATGAACGAAGCCGACAAAATCCATTTTAACCACGTCGCCTTCGCGTGTACCGGTTTGGCAGAGTTTATGGTGGATTTTAGCAAGAAAAATATTCCGCATACGCTGGAACAACGATCTTTAGCGGATAGGGAAATGACACAGATTTTTTTGTATGATCCCGTCGGCATCAAGATAGAACTTAATTTTGCGGGTGAAGCATTGTCTTAATTTGATAGGAGTATCAGCATGATACCTGAACAGACATTGGATTTAACGGGTAAAGTCGCCCTCATAAGCGGGGCGGCAGTTGGCATAGGTCGGGCGTGTGCCTTGACATTAGGCAGAGCCGGGGCTTTTGTCGGTATTAATTACCACACCAGTAAGGACGCAGCCGAAACCCTGATGGAGACATTCGCCCTGCAAAATCTCAAAGGGATGCTGTTACCCGCCGATTTAACCGACGAAGACCAAGCCAATGCGGTCGTTGATAAGCTGGTTGCAGAAACCGGACGGTTGGACATTCTGGTCAACAACAGCGGCGGCTTGGTCAAACGCGCAAAAATCGAAGAAACTACCCTGGATAACTGGCGCAAATCACTGGATATAAACCTGACCAGCGCATTTTTGGTGACCAAACACGCCATCCCACACTTACGTAATACCGGCAGCGGCCGTATCGTCAACCTGCTGTCCTTGTCCGTACAGACCGGCGGTGCGAACGGTGCTGGTGCTTACGCCGCACCCAAAGGCGGACTGATGGTATTCACCCACACCCTGGCAAAAGAACTCGCCCCGCACGTCCGCACCAACTCCGTCATGCCCGGCACCGTAGAAACCCAGCACCACGAAATCCACTCCACCCCCGAAATGCTGGAAAACTACCGCAAACAAACCCCGTTAGGGCGTAATACAATGGCTGAGGAAGTTGCTAGCTCGGTGCTTTTCCTGGTCAGCGATATGTCGTCGCATATTAATGGTGCTTTGATTGATATTAGTGGTGGACGGTTTTTGCGTTGAATATTGAAATTACCTAATTACAGTGTAAGGCGACATCAGGTAAGTTTATATTGACGCGTGTTTCTGGTCAGCCAGTAGATGACGCTGAACTTTTGGCTGACTTAAAGCGCGTCGCCGAAATAATCGGTGCTTCGACAGTATCTCAGCAGAAATACAACGAATGTGGTCAATACGATGTCAGCACTGTTCACAGACGCTTTGGTTCTTGGAACAATGCCCTACTTAAAGTCGGCCTTTCTCTCTCAAATGAAGTCAACATCTCCGATGAGCGCTTATTTGAGAATATTTTGATACTTTGGCAACATGATGGTCGACAACCCCGACGTAGCGAGCTTGCAAAACCACCTTCAACAATTTCCCAATACCCTTACAATAGACGATTCGGTTCTTGGACTGCGGCATTAGAAGCTTTCATTGAGTATGCTAACGTTAATGGAACTGAAGCACCCGTAGCCGTAGAAAAAAATGTAAACGAACCTAAGACGGCGCGCGACCCATCGCTTCGGCTTCGCTGGCATGTTTTACAGAGAGACCGATTTACTTGCTGCACTTGCGGGGCAAGCCCTGCTCTATCGCCTGGTGTCGAACTTCATGTTGACCATATAGTCCCCTGGAGCAAGGGTGGCGAAACGTTTTTGTACAATCTGCAAACACTCTGCTCGATGTGTAACCTTGGAAAATCTA
The DNA here is from genome assembly GCA_945861705.1 of Methylomagnum ishizawai. Classification (GTDB taxonomy): domain Bacteria; phylum Pseudomonadota; class Gammaproteobacteria; order Methylococcales; family Methylomonadaceae; genus Methyloglobulus. The sequence continues at coordinate 19,823 of CAMAVM010000009.1, forward strand.
ATGTTCACTCAGCAAAGTAGCAAGGTAGGGTGCATTCCATGCACCAAAAAACCATAAACCAAAAGACTGCCGAATTTGGTAACATTCAAAACACCAATGTTTTTGGTGCGTAAAACGCACCCTATTTACTTTGATATAAGTATTAATAGTTTCATAAGTTCTTGCACCTTTTCATGCCTCAAACACTACTAATACATGCATCTTACATGCGACAACTTATGAAACTATTGATATTGTCGGGGTTGCAATAGCACAAAGTTAAAAGGGATATGGGGTATAATTGCACTCAATTTCGTTATTTATGTCACTGTGCATGGCTCAGTTTTTTGCAATACACCCTGAAAATCCGCAATTACGTTTGATTCATCGTGCCGTGGAAATCATCCAGAACGGCGGCGTTATTGCTTATCCAACCGATTCGTCTTATGCGCTGGCTTGTCATATTGGTGATAAACAGGCGTTGGATAAAATACGCCGTATCCGGCAATTGGATGACAAACACGATTTTACGTTGATTTGTATGGATTTGACCCAGGTCTCTACATTTACCAAAATGGGCAATAATGCCCACCGACTGATTAAGGCTTTAACACCGGGGCCGTTCACGTTTATTCTGGATGCAACTCGTGAAGTGCCGCGCCGTTTGCAACATCCCAATAAAAAGACCATTGGTATCCGTATCCCTAACCACCCTATCGCACAATTACTGGTCAAAGAATTGCAAGAACCCTTATTCAGTTCTACGTTAATATTGCCTGGGGACGATGAAGGCTTGACTGATCCTTACGAAATCCGCGAACGATTGGAATATGAATTAGATTTGGTCATAGATGCTGGTGTGATACCGTACGAAGAGACCACAATCATCGCATTTACCGATCATGATCCCGAAATCATACGGCAAGGCAAAGGCATTGCGGCTATGCTGAATTAACAGGAATTAAAACCATAATGAATGAATTAACAATGGTGCAGCGCATAGCCGTCTGGCTATTGCCGGTCGTCTTTGCGATTACCGTGCATGAGGCGGCACACGGTTGGGTGGCAAAAAAATATGGCGATAGCACGGCGGATAGATTGGGGCGGCTGACTTTAAATCCCATCAAACATATTGACCCGCTAGGCACGATTATTCTTCCAGGCTTGTTGCTGCTAACTGGCACGGGATTCATTTTTGGTTGGGCAAAGCCTGTACCTGTTGATGCCCGTAACTTTAAAAAACCCTTGCACGATATGGCGATTGTTGCCTTAGCAGGACCTATTTCAAATATACTCATGGCCGTGTTCTGGGCATTACTTGCCCGTATTGGTGTTACGATAGGTGCAAGTGCGGAAAGTGTTTCTTTACCGCTGATTTACACAGGTATTGCAGGCATTTCCATTAACCTCGTGTTGGCGTTAATCAACCTGTTACCTATACCACCGTTAGATGGCAGTCGTGTGCTAACGGGCATTCTGCCCCCCAGATTGGCTTGGAAATACAATCAATTAGAGAAATATGGTTTCATAATTTTGCTAATTTTACTGTATACCAAAGTATTGAATATTATTCTTGCTTATCCTATGTACATAGCCCAAAACCTGTTTTTGTCGTTAGCTGGGCTGAATTAAATTCTTGAGATGTGTCCTTAGCCATTGACTTATTTTGTTGAAATAAAGCAATGAATATGCCCGAAAGCACTATCAAACGACCGACAGCGCCGTCAGCTTATGCGATAGTCAATGGTGCGCCGTTCAACCAGCTGCCGGAAGACTTATATATACCGCCGGATGCGCTGGAGGTGTTCCTTGAGTTATTTGAAGGGCCGTTGGATTTATTGCTGTACTTGATAAGGCGGCAAAATGTTGACATTATCAACATACCGATAGCCCAGATAACGCATCAGTACATTGCTTATATTCAAGTGATGGGTACTATGAAAATGGAATTGGCGGCAGAATATCTGGTGATGGCGGCGGTGCTGGCCGAAATAAAGTCCAGAATGTTACTGCCCAGGCAATCGGAGTCGGAAGACGAGGAAGAAGACCCTAGGGCGACTTTGATACGCAGATTACAGGAATACGAGTGCATTAAAAGCGTTGCCGAGGAAATCGACCTGATGCCACGGTTGGAACGCGATATTTTTGTCGCCGTCGTTGATGTCTCGAAATTGAATATCGAACAAGTACTGCCTGACATCCAGCTAAATGAAATGCTGTTGGCATTTCAGGATGTCTTGAAACGGGTTGAGCAACTCAGCCACCATCACATCACTAAAGAGCCGTTATCTGTCCGTGAACGAATGTCAGCCATTTTGGAAAACCTTAAAGGAGCGGATAGTCTCCTTTTTTCGCAACTTTTCTTCAGAAAAGAAGGACGACAAGGGGTCGTCGTCTCGTTTCTGGCGATCCTCGAACTCAGTAAAGAGCGTCTCATTGACATCTTCCAGTCCGAGCCTTACGCAGAGCTGCGAGTTAGAACTGCCAGCTCCACCCACTCCCTTGATAGAAATGGTGGAGTTGACGGAATTGGTGAAAGCGGTGGAATTACCGCAAGTACTGCCGGATCCGGTCATTGAAATACTGGATGTCAACATGGAAATAAAACGCATCGTTGAAGCCATCATTTTTGCTGCTAACCGTCCTATGACCATCAAGCAGATTCAACAAGTGTTCCCTGAAATTGAACAGCCGGAAACCATTGAGATACTGGGAGCAATCGAATCCATCACCGAAGATTATCGTGACCGCCCCATTGAATTAAAGCACGTTGCCAGTGGTTATCGTTTTCAAGTCAGGCAGGAACTGTCCCGCTGGGTATCGCGTTTGTTCGAGGAAAAACCGCCACGCTATTCCCGCGCCTTGCTAGAAACGCTGGCGATTATCGCTTACCGCCAGCCCGTGACACGCGGTGATATTGAAGACATACGTGGCGTTAGCGTCAGCACCAGCATTATCCAAACCTTGTTGGAGCGAGACTGGATCAAGGTGGTCGCCCATAAGGAAGCCCCAGGCCGTCCTGGTTTATACGGCACGACCAAACAATTTCTGGATTATTTTAATGTTACCACCCTAAACGATCTACCGACGTTGCAAGAGATACAAGACCTTGATTTATCGTTAGATAACCCGCAACACATCCTACAGGAAGAGAGTGAAGAACAAACCACCGACGAGCAAGACAACAGCACCCAAGCGACCGCCGACAACCAAGAAGATATTGGCGAAGAACTCGGCGAAACTACAGCCGTCTGAACCGATTACGACCAGGAAAATCGACAGCAGTGAGGTCGATCTGGGTGAGCGCATCCAAAAAGTGCTGGCGCGAGGCGGTATTGGCTCAAGGCGGGAAATTGAAGGTTGGATAAGCGAAGGTCGGTTGAAAATCAAGGGCGTTACGGTATCTTTGGGTACGCGCATCAAAACTGGCGATTATTTAACCATTAATGACCGCGTAGTACTGTGGGAAAAATTCACCATCCAGCCTACGCGGGTCTTGCTGTACCACAAACCAGTCGGGGAAGTTGTAACCCGCCGCGATCCAGAAGGTCGTCCCGTTGTTTTCACCCAATTGCCGAGTTTAAACGCATCGAGATGGATAGCGGTAGGTCGTCTTGACATCAATACTTCTGGTTTGTTGCTGGTCACCAATAACGGCGAATTGGCTAATAAACTGATGCACCCGTCCACCCAAATTGAACGCGAATATGCGGTGCGGCTTTTGGGTGAAATTCCTGATGCTGTCATGGCAAGGCTTAAGCAAGGCGTAGAACTTGAAGACGGCATCGCCAAATTTGATGATATTCGTTTCTATGCGGGCGAAGGTGCTAATAAATGGTATTACGTGACCGTTAAAGAAGGCCGCAATCGGCTAGTCAGGCGCTTATGGGAATCGCAGAATATTGTGGTCAGCCGCTTGATGCGAGTACGTTATGGGCCAGTGGTGTTGCCAGAACGTTTAAAGGCGCATTCTTTTCATGAATTAGATGCTAAAGAACTTGCGTTACTTTTTGAATTTGCTGGAATGCAGGAAGAACAATTTCAAACACCCATTAAACCTGACACAAAAAGACCCAATAGGTAAGCAGAATAAATAGCGGATGTCAGTTACAAAAAACTGGTTATAAGCGACTACTCATCTTCCAGGAGGTAAAGGTCTTCTATCAATGTCCGCTCCCCTGGCGTTAACCAAATGCGTTGTACTTCAGGTTCAACATTGCTTGGGGCAACAGGTAGCACACGACGGTCACTGGTTTTTCGCCGCTCCTCCAAACTTTGTTCTGTTGGCTTTTGCGCCTTGGGTGATCGACGTAATTTTTTACGTAAATCGGTCACGTTTAAGTTCATTTACCTTTAACCTCATTCTATCTGGCTATAAGTTTAGTTGAAAAATACGGATAGTGTTTTGTGTTTTGGTACTAGAAGAGCATCTAATCCACCCCGAACTTTCGACATCAGCTGTGTGTAAAAGTGCCAATGCTAACTGTACTAAAATGAATCTGCCAAAGCGTTAAGCATTTCACTACCATGATTAAATACATGCCAGCCATCACCCAACAACACGGTTTTAATTCCTGGTAAATCAGCCATTCGTTGTACAGATTGCTTGGCCTGGATAACATCAGTAAGTTTAGCTTCGGGTAGCATGCACAGCTCACCAGCGATATGACCACGGATTAAATCGCCAGTAATCAGGGTGCTATCTTCCAACACCAGAGCCAACTCACCCGGTGTTTTTGAGCCACCAAGTTGATACACAACCAACCCAGGAACAATCTCTTCCATATCGTGCAACCAATGTTCGCAAGCGAATGGGAAGCTATCTTGTTCAAGTGCTGGACCATACAAAACAGCACCCGTTACTTTGGCGATATGAAAAGCATCACGGCAGTGGTCACTATTGGTGACAATGATAAACTTTGCTCCACCCAGTTGCCGCAAATGGTTTTGGTCATGCGCTGATAAGGGCAAAGGATCGAACAACACATTGCCGTCCACGCGCACCCAAAGCACACTGTGAAAATCCAGGTTACGTTCAGGGTTAAATTCCGACCAGCCAAACAAATCTTTTCTGTGTAATTGTTTCATATCGTTATCTCCAACGGTGCTGAGTATCTTAAGTTATCAAGATTTATCCATCTTTTGTTACACGGGGGGACAAGTGCGCTGTGCCATCTCTAATTCACTCTATCCACTTTCACCAGAATATGCAGATTGTTTTGCCCTGACTGGTTATTGTAACCAAACGGCGTATTACCGCTACTTTGTGTGTTTTCATTAACGCCGCCTAAATCGACCCATTCACCCAGGTTTGCCCTGATGGAGGTATTGGCTTCCTGGGTTTGGAATTGACCTTGAGCATTGATATTATCCGACCAAGGCGACACGTCCAACATGACCTGTTGTCCTACCAATCTAGGTGTTACCTCAAATCCGGTCGTGGCTTCGACCAATTGGGTAGATCGGCTTTCATAAGGATAACCATAGCCGTCACGGTAGGTTTGATAGTTTGTTATTGGGACAATATTACCCACTTTGATGTGTGCCGGAATGCCTTCTAACGTCCTGATAGTTTGAGTGTTTTGGCGATTATTCTGGTCTTGGTATTGATTGTAATAACCTTGCACATTGCCCCTAACATTACCAGGTTGTTGCAGCGGCACTTGGATGTCGAAACCAATACCCGCATTGAGTTGTGCGGCAGTGACATCGCGGCTTTGGATGACGGTAATCAGCAGGTTATTCAGCGGGTTATCCAGTTTACGGATAATGTTAGTGATGGTTTGCACACGCTCCGACGTAGTCTTTACGATAAGCGAATCGCCATTGGCGACAATTTGGTCGGTGTTCTCCAGCAAAGGCATGAGCAAAGGCTGGATTTCAGACGCGGGGCGGTTGTAGACAGAAATGACTTCGACAACGGATTCCGCCAAGGCTAGGGTTGAAACCATAAACAGCAACAGCAGCAAAGTTAATTGTTGGTTGTTCACAAAGTCGTCTCCTATTGTTGTACCTTTGCCCCATAGTGTAACAATTATAGTTCTGGCTTTGAGAAGTTTTAAATTTCCGTTCGCTTTGTACCTGTCGTAATGCGGTGTGTGCTTGGACAAGGCTCTACTGATTCTATCAAAGAGTCCAAAACAATAACAGGCGGAGACTATTTATGCCATCGTATGGACATAATGCCGTTAACTTTAACTGTTACCCCGATGGGTATTGCAACCTAGTAGTCGATCCGCCTATGAATAAATGCCCTCAAAGTTGTGTTAAACTTTATCTGAATTGGAATTGGAATTGGAATTGGAATTGGAATTGGAATTGGACTGAATTAACGCGGCTCTATTATAGTAAGCGAAACTATTGATTCGACCTTGTGAAGTATTAACTACCGTTGAGCCTGTCGAAAGATGCTGTGTGCTTCGACAAGCTCAAGGCGAACGGTTCAAACATTAAAAGGCCGAACCAATAAGAGGGCGATGCGGAATGCAAGCAATTATTCGATAGGATTTTTTGAGTCATGGCTGAACTGCAACAGAAAAAATATCAAAGCGAGAATTTATCGCTTTTCGCCAATATCAGGGATGATATTCCGGCAGGGATCGCCGTGTTTTTGGTCAGTGTGCCATTGTCTTTGGGCATTGCCTTGGCATCGGGTGCGCCACTGTTTGCGGGTCTAATCACGGGCATCGTGGGCGGCTTGGTGGTTGCGCCTTTGAGTGGCTCGGCTTTGGGTATCAGCGGTACGGCAGCTGGGCTTTCGTTGATTGTGTTGCCCGCCATCCAAAGCCTGGGCTTTAACGGGTTCTTGCTCGCGGCCATCGTCGCGGGGGTGCTGCAAATCGTCATGGGGTTGGCGCGGGCGGGTGTAATTGCATATTACTTTCCGTCATCCGTCACCAGCGGAATGCTGACAGGCATCGGCATCATTATCTTTTTGAAGCAAATCCCCCATGCCATCGGCTACGATAAGGATTACGAAGGTGATTTCGACTTTGCCCAAGCGGACGATTACTCGTCTTTCAGCGAGTTGTTTCACATGTTGGGCAGCCTTCAACTCGGCGCGGTCTTGATCGCTATCGTATCTTTGTCGATTATCTTGCTGTGGGAAAGGTCGACCATGCAACAGCAAAAGTTTGCCCAGCTGCTGCAAGCACCCTTAGTGGCGGTGTTGTTTGCGGTTGTAATAAATGAATGGCTGCGGCAGTTTTATCCCGGGCTTGCTTTAGGTGAAAACCATTTGGTGGAGATCCCTGTTGTGCAGGATATTCCGTCCTTGTTGCAGCAATTGCATTTCCCTGATTTTGCCCAGCGAGCCAATTTGCAGGTTTATGGGGTGGGCATTACTTTGGCAATCGTGGCGAGCGTGGAAACCTTGCTTTCGGTTGAGGCGGTTGACAAGCTCGACCCCTACAAGCGGGTCACACCATCAGACCTGGAATTGATCGCCCAAGGCGTAGGCAATATCTGCTCCGCCTTGCTGGGCGGTTTGCCCATGACCCAAGTCATCGTCCGTAGTTCCATCAACGTCCAGTCCAACGCAAAAACCAAGTTGGCGGGGATCGTCAATGGCTTGTTGCTGTTGGTGTCGATCCTTTTGGCACCTACGTTGTTGAACAAAATCCCGCTGGCGAGTTTGGCAGCCATCCTGTTGGTAGTCGGTTATAAGCTGGCTACACAAACGGCTTTTAAAGCCCTGTACCAATCGGGCTGGTATCAGTTCATCCCTTTTTGTGCCACAGTATTGGGCTTGGTGTTCACCAATATCTTGTTCGGCATCGTCATTGGCCTGGTCGTCTCGCTCTTTGCCATTTTGCTGGAAAACTTTAAAAGCGCGACTTATTTCAAGGAAATGCAAATCGGCAACAAGACCATTATCCGGTTAGCCGAACACGTTTCTTTCCTCAACCGGGCAAATATCCAGCAGACTTTGGAAGCCTTGCCGCCCAACAGCGAGGTGGTGATAGACGCAACGCGATCCCAATATATCGACTACGATGTACATGAAATCATCCAAAATTTCAAAAGCGAAGCTCACCACAAGCACATCAAGATAATCCTGGAAAACATGCGCGGTTTTGGTTCCCTGCCGCCGCTCGAAAATGTCAGAACGCACACTTACGAGACCCAGAAATCATTAACGCCAAACCAAGTATTGGACTTGCTAAAAGAAGGCAATGAACGCTTCGTCAACAATCTTAAATCCAACCGTAACCTGTTGGAACAAGTGAACGACACCAGCGACGGTCAATTCCCCATCGCCATCATCTTAAGCTGCATGGATTCGCGGACATCGGTCGAACTCATTTTCGATTTTGGTCTGGGCGATGTGTTCAGCACCCGTGTTGCGGGCAACATCATCAACGACGATATTTTAGGCAGCATGGAGTTTGCTTGCAAATTGGCAGGTTCAAAGTTGATCGTGGTGCTGGGTCATACCCATTGTGGCGCAATAAAAGGTGCGGTCGCCAATGCTCAATTGGATCATCTGACCGGCTTGTTATCCAAAATAAAACCTGCGATTGACTGTGTTCACCAAGATATTTCGCCTTCCGGCGGATTAAGTAAGGACGATTTTGTGCAAAAGGTGGCGGACAAAAATGTCCAACTCATCGTTGGGCATGTCAGGAAGAAAAGTCAGCTTCTTGCCGCAATGGAAACGGCGTGGGAGATTGCAATTATCGGCGGCATGTACGATATTGAAACGGGGAAGGTCGATTTCTTTGAAGGCGGCTAGAGCATCGTTATATTTAGTAAAATCAATGACATGTACAAGACACAGATTCTGAGGACGAAAAGGTGCAGCTAACATCTTTCGGTAACCATGCTCGTTGAATTAAGGAATCTCTAAGAACCTGCTCAAGATCTACTGCGCCGCCGCCATTTGCGGTTGGGCGGTACTCGCAATCCTCATTTACAGCAAGTAAACTCCGGTTGCTGCGCTCCGTCCGCCCACAACTGACGACTGCTCGTGACGATCTTGAACAGGTTCTAAGCAAGTTGATTCCGTTCAAGGTTCGACAAGATCAACGCGAACGGAATCAACTTATCCTGAGTTATGTTTACAAACTCCGGTAAAGCATCAAATACTGCTCCGCACTGTGTCGCCAGGAAAAATCTATTGTCATAGCATTGGTCTGGATGCTTGCCCAGATTTTTTTGTCGCTATAAAGCAGCATGGCGCGTTTGACTGCTTCCAACAGTGAACTGGCACTGGCATCGTTAAAGACAAAGCCGGTGGCGGTTTGGTCGGCAATCGTTTCGGGCAAGGTATCGGTAACTGTATCGGCCAAGCCACCGGTTTTCCTGACGATAGGTAAGGTACCGTAACGTTGGCTGTACATTTGGTTTAAACCACAGGGTTCAAAGCGCGACGGCATGAGGAAAACATCCGAGCCAGCTTCAATCAAATGTGCCAAAGATTCATCATAACCCAAGGTAACTGCCATCTGGTCAGGATAAACATGCGCCAAGTTTTGTAAGCGTTGCTCAAAAGCTTTGTCACCCGAACCCAGCAACACTAGCTGCATGGGCATGGACAGCATATCGGGCAGGCAGTCGATAATCAGGTCTATGCCTTTTTGCTCTACAAGTCGCCCTATTAAGCCAAATAAGGGGATGTGATCGTTTACGGGCAAAACGAATCGGCGCTGTAATTCAGACTTGTTATATTGCTTTTCAGCTAACGATGCGACATGGTAATGCTGGGGGATAAAGGGGTCAGATTCTGGATTCCAGACTTCAAGATCAATGCCGTTGAGGATGCCAGTCAGTATATCTTTTTTATGCCTTAGCAAGCCCTCCAAACCGTAACCGAAGGTTGCGGTTTGGATTTCCTGTGCGTAAGTCGGGCTGACTGTGGTGATGCAGTCAGCATACACCAAGCCGCCTTTGATGAAGGACAGCATATTATAAAACTCTAACCCTTCTGGATGCCATAACTGACCGGGCAGGTTTAAGCTTTGGGTGCTTTCTGCGGGGAATAAACCTTGGTAGGCTAAATTATGGATGGTGAACACAGAAGCTGGTCGGCGTGGCTCTAACGATAAGAAGGCCGGCACCAAGCCACTTTGCCAATCATTACAATGGACTATATCGGGCTGCCAGTCCACTCCAGCCCTGTCCATAGCGACTTCCACAGCAATTCGGCAGAACAGTGCAAAACGGTCAGCATTATCCAACCAAGGTTCGCCGAGTTCATCTAAATACGGATTGCCTGGACGATTGTAGAATTCAGGGTAATCGACCAGCCAGACCTTAACTTGGCTATCGGGCATTTGCGTTTCAAGTAGGCTCACATCACGGTTATCAACTCGTAAAGAACACAGAAACCGTAAATCTCCACTGGTTTTTATGGCCTGATAATTCGGCAGTATCAAGCGCACGTCTTGACCCAATTCAGCTAAGGCTTTAGGCAGACTGCCCGAAACATCGGCAAGCCCACCGGTTTTTATCAGAGGATGGGCTTCACTGGTGACAAACAATATTTTTTTCATAGATGATTCTTGGCGATCATTTAACTAAGGATTGGGCGTAAGATCACTGATTATAGCGAACTTCTGATTTACAATATCTAAGGTTTCAGGATAACCGCTCCTAAAGGCGGCAAGGATAAGCAAATCGAATTTTCCTGGTTCATCCAGGGAACTGGCTCTGATAGCACCGCGCCATTGCCAACGTTACTGCCATCATAATATTTGGAGTCGGAATTGAATATCTCCGTGTAAACTCCCGCTTTAGGTACGCCTATACGATAACTTTCTCTGGCTACAGGGGTGAAATTAAGCACGATACATAAATCTTCCTGCTCACTTTTACGGCGATAACTTATGATGGATTGCTGCACGTCATGGCAATCAATCCATTCAAAACCATTATGGTCAAAATCATGGTGATGCAAAGCCGGATGCGCTCTGTACAAGTGGTTTAAGTCTTTCACTAGCGTTTGGATACCGTGATGATGAGGGTAATCCAACACATACCAGTCCAATGCTTTGTTAAAATTCCATTCCGTACCCTGACCAAATTCACAGCCCATGAACAACAATTTCTTGCCGGGATAAGTAAACATAAACGCCAATAAAAGTCGTAGATTAGCAAACCGTTGCCATTCATCACCGGGCATTTTATTTAGCAAAGAACCTTTGCCGTGAACGACCTCATCATGCGAAAAAGGTAAGGTGAAATTTTCCGTGAACGCATAGAGCATACCGAAGGTGAGCTGGTCATGATGATACTTACGATGTACGGATTCCTGGCTCATATAAGCCAGCACATCGTGCATCCAGCCCATATTCCACTTCATGGAAAAGCCTAAGCCCCCAGTCCACGTAGGTCGGGTGACTTGCGGCCAGGACGTGGATTCCTCCGCCATAATGACAGTTCCAGGGTGCTGGTCGTGGGTCACGGCATTCAATTCCCTTAGAAAATCAATGGCTTCCAGATTTTCCCGTCCGCCATAACGGTTAGGAATCCAATCTCCTGCTTCACGCGAATAATCCAGATACAACATGGAAGCGACGGCATCGACGCGTAAGCCATCAAGATGGAATTCTTCCAGCCAAAAAACCGCACTTGCCAATAAGAAGTTTTTGACTTCGTTACGACCGTAATTGTAAATTAACGTCCCCCAATCGCGATGCTCTCCTTTGCGGGGGTCTTCGTGTTCGTATAAGGCACTGCCATCAAAACGAGCCAGGCCAAAGGCATCTTTAGGGAAATGTGCAGGTACCCAATCCAGGATCACGCCTATGTTGTTCTGATGAAAAGTATCGACGAAATAGCGGAAATCGTCCGGCGATCCAAAACGGCTGGTTGGCGCAAAATATCCCGTGGTTTGATAACCCCAGGAAGCATCAAGCGGATGCTCGGTAATGGGCAGCAGTTCAATATGGGTAAAGCCCAGTTGCTTTACATACTCGACCAATTGGTCTGCCAGCTCGCGGTAGTTAAGGAAATTGCCCAGTTTATCGCGCCGCCATGAACCCAGATGGACTTCGTAGATGGACATGGGTGTGTGCAACCAATTACTGCTGGTACGTTCCTTAAGCCACTGGTGGTCAAACCATTCGTAACTATTTTCATCAACAACAATCGATGAAGTATTGGGGCGAAATTCAAACTGCTGACCATAAGGATCGGTTTTCAATAGCACTTCGTTGCTAAAGCGGTTTAGTATTTCAAATTTATAGAGACAGCCCGTTGTTAGTCCTGGGATAAACAATTCCCACAAGCCACCGCCGCCCAAACTACGCATGGGGTGACAACGGCCATCCCAGTGATTGAAATCGCCCACCACGCTGACCCGCCCAGCACTGGGTGCCCAAACCGTGAACAAAACACCGTCGATGCTATCTGTATTATGGAGGTGTCCGCCCAGTTTTTGATAAACATGCCAATGTTTGCCTTCACCAAACAGGTGCTGGTCAAATTCAGGTAACTGCACCGGAAAATCGTAAGGATCGTAATCTATGTGGGTATTACCGCTTTTATCTGTCCAGGATAATTGGTAATGTTGAGGTAATTGTTCCTTGCCAAGTACATATTCAAAAAAATCGGTATCAGTTATCCGAACAAAATCCGCACCATTATGGGTCAGTTGAACTTTCTCTGCGTAAGGCAGGTAAACTTTGATATGCGTAGTACTATTTTTGTCGGTAAGGTGACGACCTAAGACCGCAAACGGGTCATGATGTCTGGCCTCGGCAATCTTGGTAGATTCCACATCCAGTGTGTTGATAGATGGTTTTTTCACCTTATGTTCGCCTCAATGTAGTAAAATTGTTTCCAACCCATAGTACCAAAAAAACACTTGCTCTGCGTCTATTCAAACCAAGCGCGAACTCAGGAGATAAATCATGTCAGAACGTCATATCAGTCACCTAACCCGAAATACCATTGCACTTATCCTGGCGGGTGGTCGTGGCTCACGTTTAATGAACATGACTGATTGGCGAGCCAAACCCGCCGTGCCGTTTGGCGGAAAGTTCCGCATCATAGATTTTCCCTTATCCAACTGCATGAATTCAGGTATTCGCAAGATAGGCATTTTAACCCAATATAAGGCTCACTCCTTAATTCTTCACATTCAGCAAGGCTGGGGATTTTTGCGCGGTGAATTTGGCGAGTACGTCGAATTGTTTCCCGCCCAGCAACGGCATGATGAAGATTCCTGGTACAAAGGCACGGCAGATGCGGTGTTCCAAAACATTGACATCCTGCGGACGCGGCATCCCAAGCATATTTTGGTGTTGGCTGGTGATCACATTTACAAAATGGATTACGGCGCGATGCTCGCTGACCACGTTAAAAAGAATGCTGACTTAACAATAGGTTGTATAGAAGTATCGCTAGAAGAGGCCGCAGCTTTCGGCGTAATGGATGTCGATGAGAATCGCAGTGTTAGGGCATTTGTGGAAAAACCTGCCAATCCACCAGTCATGCCAGGGCGTACCGACACTGCGCTGGCTTCGATGGGGATTTATATATTTAATGCCGATTTTTTGTACGAGCAATTAATTAAAGATGCCGATACCAAAGGCTCAACTCGTGACTTTGGCAAGGATATTATCCCGTCGGTTATCGAAAAGTACTTGGTTAATGCTTACCCTTTCCTGGATTTGCAAACGGGTGGACAAAGTTACTGGCGCGATGTGGGTACGATTGATGCCTACTGGTCTGCTAATATGGAGTTGATCGGCGTTAATCCAGAACTGAATTTATACGATAAAACTTGGCCGATCTGGACGTATCAAGAACAAAATCCACCCGCAAAATTTGTTTTTGATGATGAAGATCGCCGAGGAATCGCTATTGATTCAATGGTTTCAGGGGGGTGTGTTATTTCTGGCGCTACAGTGCGGCATTCCTTGTTATTTTCAAATGTCAGGGTAAATTCGTTTTCTACTGTGCAAGATAGCGTGGTGCTACCTGATACCACCATAGGTAGTCATTGTCGTATTACCAAGGCGATAATAGAAAAAGGCTGCGAAGTACCAGAAGGTACGGTGATTGGTGAAAACTTGGAAGAAGATAAGAAAAAATATCACGTCAGCTCAAACGGGGTGGTTTTGGTATCCCCCGATATGTTAGGACAAAAATTGCGCTATGTCAGATAAAGAGCCGTTAAATTAAAGAATATGGAAAAAAATAAATTGAAGTTAGTATTGTGCTGGCACATGCACCAGCCTGAATACCGTGATTTGCACACAGGAACATTCAAGTTGCCGTGGACGTATCTGCATGTTATCAAAGATTATATGGATATGGCAGCACATCTGGAAGCCGTACCCAATGCAAAAGCAGTGGTCAATTTTGCGCCGATTTTGCTGGAGCAAATTGAAGAATATGCCAAGCAGGTTAGCGGCTACTTACATGACCGCATAGCCATCACCGATCCTTTGCTGGCAGCATTGGTTGACCCCAGCATACCAACATCGCCAGAAGACCGTATGAAACTGGTGAAAGATTGCTTACGGGCAAACCAGGAACGGCAAATCAACCGATACCCTGCTTATAAGCGACTGGCAACAATGGCTGAGTGGTTGGAAAAAAACTACGATTCCCTGGATTATGTGAATTCCCAGTTCATTTGTGACATTCTCGTTTGGTATCACCTCGCTTGGATGGGGGAAACCTTAAAGTTAACCGATAATCGAATAAAATACCTTATCGAAAAAGCCAGCGATTACACCTTGCATGACCGAATTGAAATACTGGAAATCATTGGTGAGCAGCTTTCTACGGTGATTTGTCGCTACAAAGCGTTAGCAAAAAAAGGTCAAATTGAGCTTTCGGTAACGCCTTACGCCCATCCCATCATGCCGCTGTTGCTGGATTTGAATTCCACCCATGAAGCTATGCCGACTGCGCCATTACCGGATTTAAAAGCGTATCCTGGCGGTGAAGAAAGAATTCACTGGCATCTTGAAAAAGGCGTACACACCTTTAAACGGTTTTTCGGTTTTGCACCAGAAGGTTGTTGGCCTTCCGAAGGCAGTATCAGTGACAAAACCCTAAAAATACTGGGTGATTTCGGGTTTAAATGGACTGCCAGCGGCGGTTCTGTACTGCATAACAGCCTGCTGTTGCCGGAAAATGAAAAACCAATCAGCTTGCATTATCCCTTTAAGCTAAAGAAAACCACTATTCCCTGTTTTTTCAGGGATGATGGCTTATCTGACTTGATTGGCTTCGAATATTCAAAGTGGCATGCGGATGATGCCGTTGGTGATTTGATTAAGCATCTGGAGACGATTGCCGCCAATGAGCAGGAAGGTTCGGTGGTTTCCATTATTATGGACGGTGAAAATGCCTGGGAATATTTCCCTGATAATGGCTATTATTTTCTGAGTGCTTTGTATAAGCGTTTAGCAATACATCCTGCCATTGAACTCACGACCTTTTCCGACTGCTTGAAAAATAAGGTAGAGGTTAAACCGTTGAATCGACTGGTTGCTGGTAGTTGGGTCTATGGGACGTTTTCGACTTGGATAGGTGACACCGATAAGAATCGCGGTTGGGATATGTTGGGCGATGTGAAGTGGGCTTTCGATAAAGCCATTTCAGCGAAACGCTTGACCGATAAGCAGATCAAGGTAGCCGAGATTCAACTGGCTGTATGTGAAGGTTCTGACTGGTTTTGGTGGTTTGGTGATTACAATCCTGGCGAAGCCGTCAGTAATTTTGAAAAGCAATTCCGCTTGAATTTGGCTAATTTATACCGCTTATTAGGCGAAAAACCACCTGCTTATCTAGCATTGTCTTTTACGCAAGGTTTTGGTGCGCCTGCAATGGGTGGGGCGATGCGACCTGGAGCAAAAGAATAATCCTTCAGAATAACCAAGGAATTTAGGGATGTCTGCTATTTTAAACAAACGACGTGCAGGTATCCTACTGCATATTACCTCGCTCCCTGGCTCAGGTGCAGTTGGAGATTTAGGGCAGGAAGCTTACGGTTTCGTAAGATTTCTACATGATACCGGCATTACTGTCTGGCAAACGCTGCCTTTAGGTATCACCCACGCAGACCTCTCCCCGTATCAATGCCTGTCAGCTCATGCGGGTAATCCCGAATTAATCAGCGTTGATTGGTTATGTAAACAAGGCTGGCTGAGATTGGCTGAACTTTCTACGGAATCAAAATCCGCTTTCGATTACCCAAAAAGCTATCTGCTGACCAAGGCATTTCATGGCTTTTTGGTACATGCCGATGAAGGCTATAAAAATGATTTTGCTGATTTTTGTCAGGCTAAAGCGTTCTGGCTGGATGATTTTGCCCTGTTTATGACACTTCGGGAGGAATTTAAACAGCAATGTTGGAATCAGTGGCCTGAGCATTTTAAGAATCGGGAATTAAAAGCTTTGCAGGAAGCACGTCGGCGATTAAAACCACAAATCGACTGCATCAAATTCCAACAATACGTGTTTTTCCGGCAGTGGTTAGAGCTAAAAGCTTATGCCACCCAGCACGGTGTGTTACTTTTTGGCGACATTCCTATTTTTGTATCTTACGATAGCGCCGATGTTTGGGCAAACCGCGACGTGTTCAAACTGGATGATGATGGTGAAATGCTGGTTGTAGCCGGTGTGCCGCCGGACTATTTTTCCGCAACCGGACAGCGTTGGGGCAATCCGCACTTTAACTGGCATTATTTACAGAAAACCAGCTTTCATTGGTGGATTGATCGTCTGCAAACCCAATTGGAATTATTTGATATTCTGCGTATCGACCATTTTCGTGGCCTGGAAGCCGCTTGGGAAATTCCTGCAACAGAGGAAACCGCCATCAATGGGCAATGGGTAAAAGCACCGGGAAAAGCCTTGCTAAGTGCGATCAAGGTAGCGTTGGGGGATATTCCCTTGGTAGCAGAAGACTTAGGTATTATTACCCCAGAAGTCGAAGTACTACGCGATGAATTTAATCTGCCAGGCATGAAGATACTGCAATTTGCCTTTGGTGACGGCTCAGATAATCCCTATCTACCTTCTAACTACGTCTCAAACTGTGTTGCTTATACCGGAACTCACGACAACGATACGACATTAGGTTGGTCGGAAAATCTCACCACCGAGGAGCAAGACAAAATTTACGATTACCTGGGCAATCCACAGACTTCAATACATTGTGCTTTGATCCATGCTGCATTAGGTTCTGTTGCCAATCTTGCCGTTATCCCGATGCAGGATATTCTGGAACTGGGTTCAGAACACCGGATGAACACGCCAGGAACGACCACAGGCAATTGGACGTGGCGTTTTCACTGGGATCAGGTAACGCCTGAGCGGTCAGATAGGCTAAAACATCTTATTAGATTGTTTAATCGGCAAGTGTGATTTTGGTCTTGTCAACAAATCTGCTTGCCTCCTAAGTTTTTCGTTATTCAGCCAATACAATCTCTAATTCACACCTATTACTCAATTAGCTATTGCTGGATGGGGTGTTGCTGGTTAAACTCCCACAATCGCCATAAAACAACACAAGGATAACCATGAAAACACCCGCCCACATAGCGGTAACAGGTGCAGCAGGCAACATTAGCTATTCCTTGCTGTTTAGGCTGGCAGCAGGCGAATTATTAGGTCCTGAGCAACCTATCATCCTGCATTTGTTGGAAATTACCCCTGCATTGAAAGCTTTGGAAGGTGTCGTTATGGAATTAAGCGATTGCGCTAATCCCTTGCTGCATCGTGTTGAAATAACCGATGATCCTTATAAGGCCTTTAAAAAAGTCGATTACGCCTTTTTGGTAGGCGCACGTCCAAGAGGCGCAGGTATGGAACGTAATGACTTGCTGACGGTTAATGCCGAGATATTTGCTGCACAAGGCAAAGCACTCAATGAAGTGGCAAATAGGAATGTTAAAGTGCTGGTAACAGGCAATCCCGCCAACACCAATGCGCTTATTGCACTGCGGAATGCACCGGATTTAAAACCGGAAAATTTCTCCGCCATGAGCAGGCTTGACCACAACCGCGCTTTAAGCCAATTGGCGGAAAAATGCGGTGTACTCACAAAAGATGTCAAAAATGTGATTATCTGGGGCAATCATTCCGCCACCCAATATCCAGATATTCATCATGCTGAAGTCAAAGGTTTGGATGCGTTATCCTTAGTGGAATACGATTGGTTTGTTAACGACTTCATCCCTAAAGTGCAGCAACGCGGCACGGAAATTATCAACGCCCGTGGACAGTCCAGTGCCGCATCGGCAGCGAATGCGGCGGTAGACCAAATGCGAAACTGGGCTTTAGGCACAGACGAAGGCCAATGGGTGAGCATGGGCATCCCGTCTGACGGCAGTTACGGCATTGAACAAGGCTTGGTTTATTCGTTTCCCGTGCTGGTAAAAAACGGTGAAATCTCTGTAGTCAAAGGGCTGGACATCAACGAATTCAGCCTAGCAAAGATGCAAGTAACGGAAGCTGAATTAAAAGAGGAGCGGGATATTGTTAGGCATTTGCTTTAATTAGCACCAGTAAATTGATTTGGATACAAGCCAATCAGGCTTAGCCATAATGAAAACAATCAATTACGTAATCGTTATCCTAGGCTTGCTCACCACTTTCAATGCCATTGCAACAACAAACCCGCAATGTGTCGATGTCGCCATAGAACAGGCGAAAAGACTGGGTAAATTTCACGGCGTAGATTTAGCAATTGATAGCAAGGTAAAAGAGCTTCCCGCCATTAGCAATCCGGCATACAAAAAACAGAAGTTTCAAGTCCTTGAGTTGTGGGGTTCGCAATACAAAGGAAATTACCGAATACGTTTGATTTACTTCCACATCAAAGCAGAATGCCTATTGATGGGGCAAGAAATTTTGGAGTATGCCAAACCTTAATGCGTAGCCCGATTTTTGATTATATCCTCAACCACAGCCGGATCGGCTAGGGTTGAGGTGTCACCCAGATTATCGAGTTCATTGGCGGCGACTTTACGTAAGATGCGGCGCATAATTTTGCCGGACCGGGTTTTCGGCAAGCCTGTTGCCCATTGGATAACATCTGGCGTGGCTATCGCGCCGATTTCATGCCTGACCAGCTTGATTAGCTCTTTCCTCAGTTCTTCACTTGGCGTTACCCCTGCATTTAAGGTGACGTAAGCATAAATGCCCTGACCTTTGATGTCATGCGGATAGCCTACCACAGCGGCTTCGGCGACGTTCTCGTGCAGCACCAGCGCACTTTCTACTTCTGCCGTGCCTAACCTGTGGCCTGATACGTTGATGACATCATCCACCCGTCCGGTAATCCAGTAATAACCATCCTCATCGCGCCGTGCGCCATCGCCAGCAAAATAATAACCGGGATAAGCCTTAAAATAGGTATCCACAAAACGTTGATGATCGCCGTAAATCGTCCGTGCCTGACCAGGCCAAGGCATTCCGATAACCAAAATCCCGGTTGCCTCGCCGACCATGATTTTACCCTCGCCGTCCATAATCTCAGGCTGTACACCAAAAAAAGGCAAGGTTGCAGAACCCGGTTTCAACGGGGTTACGCCAGGTAAAGGTGTAATCAAAATACCGCCAGTTTCGGTCTGCCACCAAGTGTCCATAATGGGACAGCGACCATCACCAACTACGTGATAGTACCATTCCCATGCTTCTGGATTGATTGGCTCGCCGACACTGCCGAGAATCCTAAGACTGCTGCGGTCTGTACGGGTGACAAAATCATTGCCTTGCGCCATCAATGCGCGAATGGCGGTGGGTGCCGTATAGAAAATATTGACTTGATGCTTGTCAATCACCCGCCAGAACCGGTCGGCTTCGGGATAAGTGGGGACTCCCTCGAACATCAGGGTAGTTGCACCATTGCATAAGGGGCCGTAGATCATGTAAGAATGCCCAGTAACCCAGCCTATATCGGCGGTACACCAGTAAATATCGCCGTCATGATAGTCGAATACGTATTTATGGGTGATTGCCGCAAACAGCAAGTAACCGCCCGTGGTATGCAACACGCCTTTCGGTTTGCCTGTTGAACCGGACGTGTAGAGGATGAACAAGGGATCTTCAGCATCCATCTCTTCAGGTGGGCAAACATCTGAAGCTGCCGCCATCGCTTCGTGATACCAGATATTTCGTCTTTCATCCCAAGCTACAGGATTCGCCGTATTTTTAATGACGATAACCTTGTTTACACCTGAGCAATGCGCTATTGCCTGATCGACATTCGCTTTAATGGGGACGACCTTACCACCGCGATAACCCTCATCGGCACACACCACCACCTTACAATCGGCATCCAGGATGCGATCTTTCAATGCTTCGGCAGAAAACCCCCCAAATACCACAGAATGCACAGCGCCTATGCGGGTACACGCTAGCATGACGACTGCCGCTTCGGCAATCATAGGCAAATAAATACACACGCGGTCGCCTTTTTTTACGCCCTGGTTTTTCAGTACGTTAGCAAATTTGCAGACTTGTTGGTGTAATTCCTTGTAGGTGATTTTCTGGTCATGCTCAGGATTATCCCCTTCCCAGATAATGGCAACCTGGTCGCCACGCTGGGCCAAGTGCCGATCCAGGCAGTTAACACTAACATTCAGTTTACCGCCTTCAAACCAGCGGATAAAGCCTTTGGGGTAGTCGTATTCCATGACAGTATGCCAAGGTTGACTCCAATCCAGGAACTGCTCAGCCTGTTCTGCCCAGAATTGTTCCGGTTCTTCTATTGAACGGCGATAGAGGGCTTGGTATTCAGCCTGATTGATGTTCACGGTTGCAGCGATTTCTGGTTTAACGGCATAGAGTTTGGCTTCGGACATATAGTTACTCAGTTTTTATCTGTATGGTTTTACAAGTTTAACTCTTGATTTGGGCAAATCGGTAATCCATACCATTATCATACACATGGCATATCTTATGGATTGATGGCACGGCACAAAGCCAAAGCATCAGGACACCAATTTGCAATCGCCCAAGCCAACAGTTCATTAACTGTAGCACCATTAAGTTCATCAAGCGGATTTTGCTTAAGCAACACCAGCAAGTCAAAGAGTGTTTGATTAGGGGCTTTGGTATCGACTGCCGTTGCCAGGGTTTGTTTACTGAGTTTATAGCCGTGGTGATCGACGATAACAGGCACGTGCATGTAATCGGGCGTAGGAAAACTCAATAGTTGTTGAAGATAGATTTGCTTAGGCGTTTCTTCGAGTAAATCACAACCGCGCACGACGCGGTTAACGCCTTGCAGATAATCATCGACTGCAACGGCAAATTGATAAGCGATAATGCCGTCTTTGCGTTTTAAAATGAAGTCGCCATGTTGCTCTGCCAAGTTATGGCTAACTGTGCCTTGCAATTCGTCATTGAAAGATAAGGTGCAATCGCTAGTTTTGATGCGGATGGCATGAGGCGTATCAGGGGAAATTGATTTATGTCGGCAAATACCGGGATAAATACTGTGTTTGGTATTGGGGCTTTCGTCAGGGGGCAAGTGAGCCAATAATTTGCGGCTGCAAATACAACGATAAGTAAGCTGGTTTTGCGCCAGCTTTGCTAAAAAAGCGGCGTAATCGTCAAGATGTTGGCTTTGGTAGTGAACGCTACTGTCCCAATGCAGACCGAAAGCCTCCAGGGTTTTTAAGATAGCGGCAACTGAGCCATCTTTATTGCGCGGCAAATCAAGATCATCAATCCTGAGCAGCCATTTACCCTGTCGGGAACGGGCATCAAGATAACTGGCAAGTGCCGTGAATAAAGAGCCGAGGTGTAGCGACCCTGTAGGTGAGGGGGCAAACCGCTCGGTATAAATGTCTTGACCGGGCTTAAGTAGAGGTGGGATCAGTATTAACCCATCTGTTTTTCACGAATTTCATCGAGCGTCTTGCAGTCGATACATAAGGTTGCAGTCGGCCTTGCTTCCAGGCGACGTATGCCTATTTCGATACCGCACGACTCACAAAAGCCGTAGCTACCGGATTCAATCTCTTTAAGGGCTTCATCAATTTTTTTGATGAGCTTGCGTTCACGGTCACGCGCCCGCAGTTCCAGGCTGAATTCTGATTCCTGGGTGGCACGGTCATTCGGATCGGGGAAATTGGCAGCATCATCCTGCATGTGATGGACGGTGCGATCAACCTCCTTCATCAATTCCACTTTCCAATTGTTAAGGATGGTCTCAAAATGCTTTAATTGAGCATCATCCATGTATTCTTCGCCTTCCTTTTCAACGTAAGGCTTAAAACTGAAAGGCGACATACCCGCTCTGGGATTATCGGTCATTCAAGAACTCCTAAATGGCAAACTAAATAAACCGCGCATTTTTAGCAGAATAGTCAGCAGTTAGCAAGGATTATTGCTATGATTTTGGACAATAAAACCAAACCTGCCTTTATGACGAGTCTATTAGCAAAACGTACAGCCGATATTGCACCCTTTTATGTTATGGAGATATTGTGTCGTGCGAAGGAATTGGAAAGCCAGGGGTGCGATATTATCCACATGGAAATCGGCGAACCCGATTTTCCTACCCAGCAAACTATCATAGATGCTGGCATCAAACACCTGCAAACGGGTGACATCAAATACACGCCTGCCGCTGGCTTGCCGGAATTACGGGAAAAAATTGCGGCTTTTTATCAAACCCGTTATGCGGTAACTGTCGATAAGGAACGCATATTCGTAACGCCTGGTGCATCTGGGGCGTTTTTGTTGGCACTGGGTGTCAGCCTCAATCCTGGCGATGAAATCTTGATGGCTGACCCTTGTTATCCCTGTAACAGCAATTTTATCAAGTTGTTTGAAGGCAAAGCGACAACCCTGCCTGTCGATGCGACAACGAATTATCAATTAACTGCTAAGTTAATCAGGCAACATTGGTCGCCAGCGACAAAAGGTGTGTTGCTTGCCTCGCCATCAAATCCAACAGGCACAGTGGTTGAACTACAAAAGCTCAAAAAAATGCTTCATGCCGTTAAGCAGTTGGGCGGCTGTTTTTATTCGGATGAGATTTACCACGGTCTAGTTTACGGCAAGAGCGCGCACACTGCGCTGGAATATGCTGATAATGTTTTTGTTATCAACAGCTTTTCCAAATATTTTGGCATGACGGGCTGGCGAATCGGCTGGTTAATCGTTCCCGATGAATTTGTGGAAGCCACAGAAATGCTGGCACAAAATATATTTATTGCCACCCCAACGCTGTCGCAATATGCAGCATTGGCGGCTTTTGATATGCTTACCCTTCGTGAATTGGAAAAAAGGCGAGTCGAATTTTCCGCTAGAAGAGATTATCTTTATGACGCACTAATAAAATTAGGCTTTGAAATTCCCGTCAAACCCGACGGCGCTTTTTATATTTACGCTAATTGCGCGAAATTTACCGACGACAGCTATCAATTCGCGTTAGAATTTTTAGAAGCAGAAGGCGTTGCCATAACCCCAGGAAAAGATTTTGGTAGCTATCAAGCCCATCATCATTTGCGCTTTGCCTATACGACCACTATCGAACGCATGGCAGTTGCTATGCAACGATTAGAACACTTTATTAGCCGGATTTAACAAGAAGAGGATAACCATGCCCATTAAACAACTCTCTGCCACCGAATTAAAAACTAAACTTCAGGATAAAGAGCAGTTCTTCCTGCTTGACGTAAGAGAGCCGAATGAATTTGAGTTTGCCCATATCGACGGCAGTGTTTTGATACCGCTAAACCAAATTCCACAAAGGTTGCAGGAACTTGATATGGATCAGGAGGTTGTGCTGATTTGCCATCATGGTATGCGTAGTATGCAAGCCGCCAACTTTCTTACGCAGGTCGGTTTTAAGAATATCAGTAATCTGGTTGGCGGTATTGATGCGTGGTCGATTGAATGTGATAGTTCGGTGGCGAGATATTAGTTGGATTTACACGTTTGGGTTGAATTCGCTTCTTAACTAAACAATGGCATTCGAATCGCTTAATACTTCAGGTAGCATCATCGCCATTTTTGTTGCCCCAACCAGACACGCTGAACAATTAGCTGTTGAATCCGTGCAACTGAAAACAGGGAAAGGCGTGGTTGGTGACCGATTTTTTGGCTTTAGCCAAAAAATTCCTGGTCGAAATATCACTCTTATCGAGGTAGAAGTGATTGATGGGTTTAATAGAGCCTATCAACAATCCATCGAACTCAACGCTACCCGACGTAATTTTGTTACGAGGGACATTCGATTGAATGAATTGGTCGGCAAGACCTTCCGCGTAGGTGATGTGTTATGCAGAGGCATAGAATTGTGTGAGCCCTGCCGTGTGCTGGCACGGCAACTGCCGCAGGACTCATTAACACAAGCACAAATCATCAGGGCTTTTACAAACAAAGGTGGCTTACGGGCCGATGTGTTATCTGACGGTGTTGTGCGATTGGGCGATTGCTGCGTGGTGGATGATAAGCAATGCCGCTAAAGTTAAGAAAGTAAAATCCCTCTCCTGTTGGATTCCTACATGGACAGATATTTGCTCCTGCAATATCTGCATTCACCACATCCATGTGGATTATGTAGGTTAGTAGAGCAACCCAGGAGCAGTTGCCGAGAGGATTGGGGTGAGGGGGTTAAAATCAACTGTTTAAATCCCCCTCATTCTAACCTTAGCGGCGCAGGTTCCATACCTGCTACTGCACTTCCGCCATCCCTGGCAGTCGTCCCCCAAAGGGAGAAGGGACTAAATCGCCTAAATGCCAAGCCAAGTACCGAGCTAACCTACAACGCCCTGGTTTTCTCGCGCTGCACTTCAAGATTTTTAAGCGATGAGCGCAAATCTGCCAATTTCGCTTTTTCTTTTTCGATAACGTCCGCAGGTGCTTTATCCACAAAAGCCGGATTGTTCAGCTTGCCTTCGGCTCTGGGCAGTTCGTTGTTAATTTTCTGGATTTCCTTGTCCAATCGCGCTAATTCTGCCGCTTTGTCTATCAAACCGGCCATGGGTATCAAAATTTTCAGGTTTCCGGCTAAAGCCATCGCCGATTCCGGTGCTGTCTCACCATTGCCTAAACAAGCAATAGATTCTATGCGGCCTAGTTTTTGTAGATAGATTTTATTATTAGTCAAATATTGCTGGTCTTGCTCAGAAACATCCTGCAATAAAACAGGCAGCGGTTTTCCGAGCGCAATATTCATCTCGCCACGGATACGGCGAACCCCTAAGATAAAATTCATCAGCCAATCCATTTCGGTGACAACATCAGGATCATTTTGAGAGTCATCGACACTGGGATAGGGTTGCAACATGATGGTTTCGCCCTGAATACCAGCAAGCGGCGCGACTGTTTGCCAGATTTCTTCCGTAATGTACGGCATGATCGGGTGCGACAAGCGCAATAATTTTTCCAACACGGTTAATAAGGTTTTGCGTGTGCCGTGTTGTAAAGCCGCATCGTCAGATTGCAATGAAATTTTGGCTAATTCTAGATACCAGTCGCAAAATTCGTTCCAGGTAAAGTCGTAGATTGCTTGTGCCGCCAAGTCAAAACGGTAAGTGTCGATAGATTGGCTAGTCGTCGCAATTACCTGATTTAAGCGAGTATTGATCCAGCGATCAGGGACAGAAAACTGAAGGCTGAGGACTGAGGACTGATTACTATCTTGGCATCTGTCTTCCGTCAACTGTCCTCTGTCCTCTGAAACATTCATCAAAACAAAACGTGCCGCATTCCACAGCTTGTTGCAGAAATTGCGGTAGCCTTCCACCCGTCCCATGTCGAACTTAATATCTCGCCCTGTGGAAGCCAGCGAAGCAAACGTGAAACGCAGTGCATCACAACCGTAAGGTGCTATACCGTCGGGGAATTCCTTGCGGGTGCGCTTGTCGATTTTCTCCGCCATTTGTGGCTGCATCAATCCGCTGGTGCGTTTCGCCACCAGTTCATCAAGGCTAATGCCGTCGATAATGTCCAATGGATCAAGTACATTGCCTTTGGACTTGGACATCTTCTGGCCTTCGGCATCGCGCACCAAGCCATGCACGTAGACGTTCTTGAACGGCACTTGCGGCGTGCCATCTTCATGCTTCATGAAGTGCATGGTCATCATAATCATCCGCGCCACCCAGAAGAAAATGATGTCGAAACCTGTCACCAACACATCGGTGGGGTGGAAGGTTTTGAGTTCCGGTGTTTGCTCCGGCCACCCCAAGGTGGAAAATGTCCATAAACCTGATGAAAACCAGGTATCCAATACATCTTCATCCTGACGTAGGGCAGTCTCGGCAGTTAGCGCATATTTTGTACGCACTTCCGCTTCATCGCGGCCTACGTAGACTTTGCCATTATTATCGTACCAAGCCGGAATGCGGTGCCCCCACCAGAGTTGCCGCGAGATGCACCAGTCCTTAATATCCCGCATCCATGAGAAATATAGGTTTTCATACTGCTGCGGCACGAACTTGATGTCGCCGTCTTCCACGGCTTTGATTGCCGGTTTCGCCAGTTCTTTCGCGTTCACGTACCACTGGTCGGTCAGCCACGGTTCGATGACCACGCCGGAACGGTCGCCGCGCGGCACTTTCAAGGTATGGGGATCGATTTTTTCCAGCAGCCCCAGGCTTTCAATTTCTGCGACAATTTTCTTACGTGCTTCAAAACGATCTAGTCCAGCATAGGCTTCCGGTGCTTTTTCACCGTGCGTACTGGCATAACCTTCAAACGTTAATACGGTGAATTCGCTAACAATTTTGGCATCAAGATCCAGTACGTTAATCAGCGGAAGATTGTGGCGTTTGCCCACCTCGTAATCGTTGAAATCGTGGGCTGGCGTAATCTTGACGCAACCCGTACCGAATTCAGGATCAACGTAATCATCAGCGATAATAGGGATTTCACGATGGGTAATCGGCAGTAAAATCGTCTTTCCAATCAAATGCTGATAACGATCATCATTAGGATTAACCGCCACCGCCGTATCGCCGAGCATGGTTTCTGGACGGGTGGTTGCAACAACAAGATGCCCAGAGCCATCAGCAAGTGGATAACGGAAGTACCACATCGAACCTTTTTCTTCTTCGCTGACTACTTCCAAATCGGAAATTGCGGTATGCAACTTCGGATCCCAATTGACCAAACGCTTACCGCGATAGATCAGACCGTCGTCGTACAATTGCACGAAGGCTTCCTGCACCGCTTTGGATAAGCCTTCATCCATCGTGAAACGCTCACGCGTCCAATCCACCGACGAACCCAAACGCCGCAACTGGCGGGTAATCGTGCCACCGGATTCTGCTTTCCATTCCCACACCTTTTCCAGAAACTTGTCCCGACCTAAGTCATGGCGGGTTAACCCTTCGCCCGCCAATTGCCGCTCCACCACCATTTGCGTCGCAATCCCAGCATGGTCCGTACCCACCTGCCATAAGGTATTCCGTCCTTGCATCCGATGGTAACGGATCAGCGCATCCATAATCGTGTTGTTAAAGCCATGCCCCATGTGCAAACTGCCCGTCACATTGGGCGGCGGAATCATAATGCAGTATGGCTCACCTTGACCTGAAGGCGCGAAATAGCCTTTGGCTTCCCAATTTTTGTACAGACGTTGTTCGATGTCGTGCGGTGCGTAAGTTTTTTCCATGTAGCGTGTTGTTGTATTAATATGAAAGTTGAAGCATTTTAACAGACACGTCTGAATTGCTTTTGAAATGTTAAAAGATTTTCCTAAGGTTGCAAGCATGATCTGGAAATCAGAATGACATCTGGATGAGCGCGTACACAATCAACAAAGCCCTAAAACTTGTACAATAGCGTGTTATGGCTAAAAAATTCGATAGTGTTTTAAATCTGTAAAATGATGTACGGCGGAGTGACAAACCTAGGTTTGTCACACCAAAATACACGCGACTCACAGGCATGAGGTCGGTCAATTCATTAAAAATACAGGTTTATCCCACTACCATAGATTCAATGTGGCGAAGATGGCAATAACTCACTTCGCTATTTAATAAGAAAAACGAGGAATAAGATGAAATACGATGTGATAGATGCACAAATATCGCCTGATGGTCGATTGGAAGTGCTTTCCAGGCAAGAAGTCAGCAAGTTGCTGGACAGCAGCCAAGGAGGGCTGTACCAAATCTTCCGAAATTGCGCGTTGGCGGTTTTGAACTGCGGCAGCGAGATGGATGATGGTAAGGAATTGCTGGAGCGTTATCCCGATTTTGCCATACGTGTCGTGCAGGAACAGCGCGGCATTAAGTTGGAGCTAAAAAGCGCGCCCGCACACGCTTTTGTCGATGGACACATGATTAAAGGTATCAACGAACATCTGTTTGCGGTAGTAAGAGACATTATTTATGTGAATGATGAGGTCAATCATAACTCACACTTTGATCTCGAAACCTCTAACGGTATCAGTAATGCCGTGTTCCACATCCTCCGTAACGCCAATATTTTGCGCCCGATGGCTAACCCCAAGCTGGTCGTGTGCTGGGGTGGGCATTCTATTAATCGCAAAGAATACGATTACACCAAACACGTCGGGCATGAAATGGGTTTGCGCGGCTTGGATATTTGCACCGGTTGCGGCCCTGGCGCGATGAAGGGCCAGATGAAGGGCGCAACCATCGGTCATGCCAAGCAACGCATCAAAAACGGACAGTATTTGGGCATCACCGAGCCTGGGATTATTGCGGCGGAATCGCCCAACCCCATTGTCAACGACTTGGTGATTTTGCCGGATATTGAAAAACGTCTGGAAGCCTTTGTCCGCACTGGTCACGGCATTGTGGTATTCCCCGGCGGCGCAGGCACGGCTGAGGAAATCCTATATATATTGGGCATTTTGCTCCATCCCGATAACAAGGATATGCCGTTTCCATTGATTTTTTCTGGCCCTGATAGCGCGAAAACGTATTTCGAGCAAATTGACAGCTTTATCTCAGCCACGTTGGGAGAAGAGGCGCAACGTAGATACCAAATTATCATCGACGACCCTGCATCGGTTGCGCGTGAAATGCAGGCGGGTATCAGCCAAGTCAGGGCGTTTCGTAAGCAACACGGCGATGCTTATTATTTCAACTGGCTATTAAAGATAGACCCCGTTTTTCAAGAACCTTTCAACCCGACCCACGACAGCATGAAAGCCCTAGCCTTACACAGCAATCAAGAAAAACACCTGCTCGCCGCCAACCTGCGGCGCGCTTTTTCAGGCATTGTTGCAGGTAATGTTAAAGATTCCGGCATACGTGCTATCGAACAATACGGCCACTTTGAAATTAACGGCGATAGTCACATCATGACCTTGATGGATACTTTGCTGGCCTCGTTCGTCGCACAGCATCGGATGAAATTACCAGGGAAAAAGTACTCGCCGTGTTATCGGATAGTTACTTGATGAATGGTTGATAATAACTTTTATCAAGAAGACTGATGGTGAGTTGTGGTGGGCAATGCCAGATTTTCTTGTTCTGCCGCGTATAGTCTGCGCTTTAATTTAGCTTCTCGTTTGGCTATCAACGCTTTGGCGGCATCTGTACCGATGTGGGTTTCGCCGCGTTGTTTAGCCAATCCCATCTGTTTTTCACGTTGTGCAAAACGCAATTTTTGTTCTGGCGACTTTTTGTCGTAACAATGTGGGCAACTTACGCCTTTTTCATAGGTATTGCTGGCTTTGTCAGCTTCGGTTATCGGCATACGACAGGCGTTGCACTGGTCGTAACCGCCTTTTTCCAGCTTGAGGTTAACCGTTACCCGTTCATCAAACACAAAACATTCCCCTTGCCATAAGGTTTCTTGTTCAGGCACTTCTTCCAGATATTTCAGGATGCCGCCTTTGAGATGATAGACTTCTTCAAAGCCTTGTTCTTTAAGATAAGCCGTTGATTTTTCACAGCGAATGCCGCCAGTGCAAAACATGGCGACTTTTTTGTGTTTTACTGGATCAAGATGATCTTTTACGTACTGGGGAAATTCCCTGAAACTTTCGGTGCTGGGGTTGATGGCGTTTTTAAACGTGCCGACTTGATATTCGTAATCGTTGCGTGTGTCGATAAGTAGGACTTCAGGGTCTGAAATCAAGCTGTTCCAATCTTTAGGAGCAACATAAGTACCCACGACCTGTTTAGGGTCAATACCTTCAATGCCCATCGTGACGATTTCGTTTTTGAGCTTTACTTTGGTGCGGTTGAAAGGCGGGATGTCGGTGAAAGATTCTTTGCAGTCAAGCCCTGCCAAGCGCGGATCTGATTTTAGCCAATTTACTACCGTATCAACTGCAAATCGTGAGCCTGCAATTGTGCCATTGATGCCTTCACGAGCAAGCAAAAGCGTTCCTCTAACTTGGTTATTGTCCATAACATCAAACAAAGGCTGCCGCAATTGTTGGTAATCGGGCAATTCAACAAATTTGTACAGGGCGCAAACAACTATTTGGGGCATTGCTGGGTAAATCTTTTTTAAAATTAAGTGGATAAAACGAGGATGACTAAGTGCTTACATTTGCGATTGCAGATAATTTTGGATGCCAATGTTACCTATTAACTCAAACTGAGTTTCCAGCCAATCAACATGTTCTTCTTCATTTTCAAGGATATGCTGAAAAACTTCGCGGGAAATATAGTCTTTTATCTGCTCGCAGTAGGCGATGGCTTCTCTGAGCGGCGGAATGGCTTCAAGTTCCAGTTTTAAGTCGCACTTCAGCATTTCTTCTGGATTTTCGCCAATCCTAAGCTTGCCAAGATTTTGCAGATTGGGCAGTCCTTCAAGAAAAAGTATGCGCTCAATCAACTGATCGGCATGTTTCATTTCATCGATGGATTCGTGATATTCCTTCTCATTAAGCTTGCTAAAGCCCCAGTTTTTGTACATTCTGGCGTGTAAGAAGTACTGGTTGACCGCCGTCAATTCATTGGTCAGGGCAGTATTGAGGAATTCTATAACTTTAGGGTCACCTTTCATCGGTCTATCTCGCTAGCTGATTAAGCTGCGAGTATAGAGGGATTTGCGTTATTTTGCATCAAGGTTTGATTACGGCTGTGGTCATTCAGCAGTTCTTTTACATCGGGATTGCACTTGCCGCAACTACCACCGACACCTAAACATTTGAACAGCTCACGCTGAGATCTCAGGCCTTCGTCAATGGCTTGCTTAATTTGGGTATCCGTTACTGCCTTGCAAACGCATACGTACATGGAAATTTCCTGACTAGCTAAATGTTATGCTAATGATAACAATTCTCATTAATAAGTCAAGAGGGCAATAGCATTATTTTTGAGAGCTTGGTCGCAATTTAGCCAAAGAGCTTGAAAGCTGAATACACTAATGTTGATTAAAAACATAAGTTAGCTGCGTAAAAACACTATAATTGCACCCATTTTGTTGATTTTAGGTAGGGCTTGATCCACATAAATGGATTATGGGGGAAATATTAACTGATTGTTCTATAAGGAATTAATGGCTTAATAAGCCTTGATTGATAATTAACAAATGACCATCACAACAAATCGCCTAAAGTCTTTAGCCAGCCGTTCACGCCGAAAATTCCTTAAAGGATTGTTCAACAGTTGCGTCCTGATAGCTACACTGCCTTATATCAAGCCAGCAAAAGCACAGGCAAATGCACAAGCCGTCCCAGTGCTGAATGGCACAGAATTCGACCTAACAATTGCCCATAACATAGTTAATATCAGCGGCACAGAAAAGTACGCTACGACCATTAACGGCACTGTGCCTGGGCCTACATTGCACTGGCAGGAAGGCGATATTGTTACTTTAAGGGTTAAAAACCTCCTTCCCGAAGAAACTTCCCTGCATTGGCACGGCATTATCCTGCCCTACCAGATGGACGGTGCGCCGCAAATCAGTTTCGATGGTATCGCGCCTGGAGAAACTTTTACTTATCACTTCAAGGTGCAGCAATCCGGCACTTATTGGTATCACTCACATTCCGAGATGCAGGAGCAGACTGGATTATATGGCGCTATCGTTATTGATCCTTTAAAACCCGATCCTAATCAAGCTGACCGCGATTATGTGGTGTTAATGTCAGATTGGACGGACGAAGACCCGATGGCGGTATTTGCCAAGCTTAAAAAAGAAAGTGCTTATTACAACCACAATCAGCCGACGATTGTTGATTTGTTTGATGATGTTGCCGATGAAGGGCTTTCCTCAGCAGTTGAAAAGCGCCATGAATGGAACATGATGCGGATGAATCGAACGGATTTAGCGGACATTTCAGCATCGACTTACACGTATTTAGTCAATGGACACACCAGCACAGATAACTGGCTAGGCTTATTCAAACTGGGTGAGAAAATTCGGTTGCGGTTTATCAATGCCTCCGCGCAATCGTTTTTTGATGTCCGCATTCCTGGACTTAAAATGATTGTGGTATCGGCGGACGGGCAAAATATTGATCCGGTAGAAGTCGATGAGTTTCGTATCGGCTTGGCGGAAACTTACGATGTAATCGTAACGCCGGAAGACAACGCTTATACCATTTTCGCACAGTCTATGGATCGCACCGGCTATGTTCGCGGCACATTAGCAACACAATCAGGCTTATCTGCGCCTGTGCCTGCGTTAGACAAAGCGCAGCCGTTGACGATGGGCGATATGATGGGTGCGATGGATCATGATATGGCGGGTATGGATCGTAGCAAAATGACACCTGAGCAAATGAGCCAGATGGATCACAGTATGCACGCTATGGCTGGCATGAGTGATGTCAAAACTGCCAGCAAGAAAAGTATCCAAGTTCACCATGCCAGCACGGAGTTTGATGCCAGTGTCGATATGCGGGTTGATACGCCACGTACTAATTTGGACGACCCCGGCGTTGGCTTAAGAAATAACGGCAGACGAGTTTTAACGTATGCTGATTTGCACACGGTAGGTGGAACGCTTGATGCCAGGTCGCCGACACGGGAAATGGAGCTACACCTTACTGGCAATATGCAGCGTTATACCTGGTCTTTCGATGGCGTGGAATATAACGATGCTAAACCGATTCATTTCCGATACGGCGAACGGCTTCGGGTTATATTGCACAACGACACCATGATGGCGCATCCGGTGCATTTGCACGGTATGTGGAGTGAGTTGGAATCCGAGGACGGGCAATTTCAGGCACGAAAGCATACGATTATCGTGCAACCTGCCCAACGCGTTACCTTTCTGGTCACCGCCGATGCGCTAGGTCGTTGGCCTTGGCATTGCCATTTGTTCTACCACATGCACGCGGGAATGTTTAGGGAAGTGGTGGTGTCTTGAGTTTTTTACTTAAAAAACATCTGGGCGATGTATTTATTCCACTCATGGTTCGACCAGCTCACCACGAACGGAATAAACACATCGCCGTTCTACCTGAACCCTTCAACTATGCTCAGGAGAGCTTTGTCGAAGGACATAATAAGGCATTCCTTAATGTTTTTATGAAGATTACCTTCGTATTGCTTGTCACTGTGTGTGCAAATGCCTGGGCAGAAATGCCTGAATCAAACAACATGGACATGATGCCAGGCCATGACCACCAAAGCATGGATCATTCCAAAATGATGCTTCACGAGCCTCTAACTGATGATCAAACTGAGGAACATAAAAATTACAGCTTAAAGCCAGACCAAGGCATTCAACAACTGAAAGACAACCGCGATCCCCATGCTTATACTGATGGTCACGATTACAGTGACTTATCGAAACCAGTAATGGGGGATTCACACTATTTAGGTGCTTTTATTGTTGATCGTTTGGAAGGCGTAAACGCACGAGATGACTTTTCCATGACTTACGACTGGCAAGCGTGGTACGGGCAAGACTACGATAAGTTAGTTATCAGGGCGGAAGGCGAAATCGACCAAGGTACATTCAAAAATAACCGTAATGAAGCACTTTGGGGTCATGCCCTGACCGCGTTCTGGGATACGCAACTGGGTGTTCGTGTCGATAGTGGCTTAGGAACTGACCGAGTTTGGGGGGCTTTTGGGGTACAGGGCTTTGCGCCGTATTGGCTATACGTAGAAGCGACCGCTTATGTAGGTGAAGAAGGCCGCACCGCCTTTCGTCTCGAAACAGAATATGACGTGCTTATCACCCAAAAACTGATACTTCAACCCCGCGTCGAAGTGAATTTTTATAGCCAAAGTGATCCGTCACGTTTGGTTAGCAGTGGTTTATCTAATATTGAAGCGGGATTACGCTTACGCTATGAAATCAAACGTGAATTTGCACCTTATATCGGCATAGAATGGGCAAGCACCTTTGGCTCAGCGGCTGATATAATTCAATTCCAAGGTAAACAAGCCGAAGAAACCCGATTTGTTGCGGGTGTGCATTTTTGGTTTTAAGCTTATTTTTTCTGCAAGCGTGCGATGTCATCAGGGCTAATTTTGCCATTATGCAGCGCAGTAGCTACTAAAGCTTGGTAAGTTCCTATGTGCGCTAATTTTATCAAATCCTCGTTGTCCCTTATGCCACCTGCGGCAATGATTTTTTGTTGGGGATAGCGCTTGCGGTAAGCTGTTAAGCTATCAAAATCAGGACCTAGCTTGCTGCCCACTCTGGGTAAGCTCATGATAATAATGCTTTCAGGCCATAATTCTTGCTTAGAAAACAAAGTTTTTGCGCCCATTTCGCCAGTGGCTGAATAATCCAAGGATAGAATAAAACGGTTACCAAATTGTTCTATTTCAGCAGTATTTTCATCCTGAAAAGATTCACTGCCTAACACCGGAAAAAAATTTTTGTGCTTTTGTAGACTCGCATCACATAAAGGATAACCGCTATCTACCCAGAACAGGAGGTGAGGAAATGCCGTTAGCACGTCATCCAGCAAGCTTGCATTATTGCCTAGTCGAGTAATCGCATTAAGGTCGGCAATGTAAATAATCGAAAAGCCAAAAAGTGACGAAAAGGCATTGATTACGTCAAAAATATCTGAAGAAGCGCAAATGTCGGATTTCAATGGTGCATAGTCGTCGCGATTGCCGAGTTTGGCGTGAACGACAATGCCGTTTTTGAGGTCGATGACGGGGATTATTTGCATAGCTTATCTGACCTTAATCCGCTGTCTGGGTGCGTGATGCTAGAATAGCGGCTATGAAAAAGTTAAAAACTCTCGTGTTTGAGTATATCACTGGTGGCGGCTTCAATTCGTTCAAACTTCCCGAACCTTTGGCGCAGGAAGGCTTGTTGATGTTGCAAGCTTTGGTGGATGATCTCACCAGGATAGAATTAGTAGATCCTTTAGTCATGCTGGATTACCGCATGATAGGAAGGTTAACGCACCACATTAACAGCCATATTATTAAACCGGAACACGAATGTCAGCAAAAATTCCTAGGTCTGTTGGCGGAGTGCGATGCAGTTTGGGTTGTTGCACCAGAAAGTGACGATGTTTTACAAAACTTATGTCAAACCGTAGAGAAGTCCGGCAAAATTTTACTGAATTCATCGTCCACCGCAGTTGCTGTTGCAGGTAATAAATGGCTGACTTACCAATGTTTGCAAAAGCATTGCATTGCGACTGTGCCAACACAAAAGCTGGTCGATTTTAGTTATCTGCCAGGTGAATGGATAATAAAATCGGTTAATGGAGTCGGCTGCACGGATAGCTATGTAGTTGTAGACGAACAAGAATTTACGTCGATAACAGAGTCGATTGACAAGCAAAAATACATTATCCAACCCCACAAGCAAGGTGAAAAAACCAGCTTATCTTGCTTGTTTAAAAACGGTCGCGGCTGGTTGGTCTGCGCTAATCGGCAATATTTTGAGCGTATCGACCAGCAATACCAGTTAACCGGAATAACCGTGAATTTCACCTCAGATACCGCAAAATATCATATAGTCAGTAACATAGCCCTAGCAATGCAGGGTTTATGGGGTTATGTGGGCATTGATTTGATAGAAACGGCAGGTGAGATTCTTGTTCTTGAAATCAATCCGCGTCTTACGACATCTTATGCGGGTATACATGAAGCCCTGGGCATTAATTGCGCCAGTGCAGTCCTAGATTTATTGTCGGGCGATCCGCAACTAGAACCGACCCGTAATCAACCCGTTTACATCAATATCACGGGGCAGGAAAACCATGCAAACTAACATCATGGGTTGGGACATCGGCGGTGCTCATCTTAAGGCCGCGATTATTCAGCCACCATCGGACATCATTGCTGTCTATCAACGTCCTTGCCAGTTATGGAAGGGCATAGATAAACTGCATGAAGCCGTGCAAGCAATACTTAGCCAATCGCCAACGCACATCAATAAGCATGTGCTGACCATGACCGGCGAATTGGTTGATCTGTTTGAGGGCAGGGATGATGGCGTTAAGCATATTCTGGTGGCAATGAGCCAGCTTTTACCGAATGCTGAGGTGATAGTTTATGCAGGTAAAGACGGCTTTTTGCGGATGGCTGAGGTTAAACCGAAGCATTATGCCAACATTGCGTCAGCCAATTGGCTGGCAAGCGCGACTTGGGCGGCGCAAAAGATTGGCAGCGGTTTGTTTGTTGATGTTGGCAGCACAACTACCGATATTCTACTATTAAGTGGTGGCAAGGTGTTGGCAGAAGGTTATAGCGACTATCAGCGGTTAATTTCGCAGGAAATGATTTATACCGGAATCGTGCGTACCGCCGTCATGGCAGTCGCACAATCTGCCCAGGATGAGGGCAAAGAAGTCGGCATAATGGCAGAATATTTTGCCACGATGGCAGACGTGTATCGGCTAACTGGCGAATTGAACGAATCGCACGACCAATGCGATAGTGCTGATGGCGCAGAAAAAACCGTAGCAGCCAGTGCCAAACGGCTGGCAAGAATGATAGGTTGCGATTATCACGATAATGAACTGGCTCGCTGGCAATGCTTTGCTAACAATCTTCGGCTACAGCAACTGGCAAGAATCCAAACTGCTTGTGAGCGACACGGGAAACGCATTCAATTAGCAACAAATAATAGCCCAATAATAGGTGCTGGCGTAGGGCGGTTTCTGGTCAAGCAGATAGCACAAAATGTAGGTCGCCCGTATCTGGATTTTGCCGAATTATGTTCAGACACGTGGTTTAACTCAGAACATACCGTAGCTGATTGCGCTCCTGCGATTGCGGTCGCTTGTTTAGCCGCTTCGTGGGATTCAGCTTAATACTAGATTAAGCTTAATTTCCTATAAGAATATTAAGTTTGTGCTTTAAGTTATTGATAATATAGTTTTGTTAAAAGCGATGTTGATTGTTTATGATTGTAAAAAATGCGAGTTATCTTTGCTAATTTAGGGTATTTTTGGAAGAAATACTTTGTAGGTTAGAATGTCGCAAAACGGGTTCATTTCTGACTAGAAATGAATTGATTAGTCATTGTTCACGGCTTATGAAGTTTAAAGGGGTTTTCAATAACACATGCAAATCAGACACCTACTATTCGCTTTTTTCGTAACATTTCTGCTTACTGCTTGTGCGGATTTTGGTGGGCAACCGCCAGCACCGGTATTTGGCGGACAAGCTGGAAATAATGGCGATGACCCGTATCTGGGTACGCCAGACAATCCAGTCCAACATCAGCCACCGCAAATCATAGTTACTAAACCGCTTGAAGGCTTAGGTAAAGCGCCGGAAATGGTAGAGATTAAACCTGATTTGCCGCCGCCAGTAGCACCTGGCAGTGACCCCACGCAACCTCCTGAAACGACTGATCCATTTGGAACTGATCCAACGGCGGAAACAGGAAACCTGCCGGAAACAGAGCCCCCTGCGGATCAACCAAAACCCGCAGAGATTGTTGCTCCGATAGCTCCTCCAGCTCCGGTAGTACCGAAAGCACCCGAAGCGTTAGTCCCATTAGAAACCTTTGCTCCACAAACTCCCGCTGTAGGATCGCTAGTTATGGCGGCTAATGAGAATAGCCAAGGCGGCAATCAGGATTCTGCCGTTGCATCTATCGAGCGGGCTATTCGCATTGAGCCTAGAAATGCGACTTTGTACTATAAATTGGCAGTATTGCGCTTAAAGCAATCAAAACCACGATTAGCAGAAGATCTTGCCAGAAAAGCCGCGCTTTTGGCGGTCAATGACAATACCTTGAAAAAACACAGTTGGTTATTGATAGCGAATGCCAGGGAGTTGCAGAAGAACGTTGGTGGTGCTAAGAAAGCTAAGGCTGAAGCGGCTAAATACTGATAGACAAAGATGTTATTTAAGCGACTATTTACTATTGAGAATTTTGAAGTACTGGAACTAAGCTTACCTACAACAGTCCCATCGCCATGAAATTCATTACCCCTCGTATTA
Organism: Methylomagnum ishizawai; assembly: GCA_945861705.1. Lineage (GTDB taxonomy): Bacteria > Pseudomonadota > Gammaproteobacteria > Methylococcales > Methylomonadaceae > Methyloglobulus. Next base: position 58,003 of record CAMAVM010000009.1, read on the forward strand.
TTTTAGCGTTGGTGCTGGTCGTCTTCCCTGTTACCTATCAGGCTGAACTTAATACTAAGATTGTCTTGCCCGATATGGGCGATTCTTCCGGTACTATCATTACTCCCGCAGAAGAAAAGGAATTAGGCGAATATTTTTTCAGGAGCCTGCATTCCCAAATTACCATCAACCAAGATGCGGAAATTCAGGAATATATCCAAACCATCGGTCAAAAATTGGTGGCTAACAGTGACGGCCCTAGTTTGCCCTTCCATTTTTTTGTCGTGTTGGAAAACGACATCAACGCGTTTGCAGGACCAGGCGGCTATATTGGCGTTAATTCGGGTTTGATCGTCTTGACCGAAGCGGAAAGCGAACTGGCTTCGGTGATGGCACACGAAATTGCTCACGTCACCCAGAGGCATTTGTATCGTGCCGCAGAAGCTGCTGGGCGGCTTTCAGTGCCTACAATGGCAGCAACCCTGGCGGCGATACTGTTGGGTACACAATCACCCGCCTTGGGGCAAGCGGCAATAATGGCGATTATGGGTAGCAGCGTACAATTCCAGATTGATTTTACCCGTGAAAACGAAATGGAAGCAGATCGTGTGGGTATGCAAACTTTGCAAGAAGCCAGATACGACCCCCGCAGTATGCCGACGTTCTTTGAACGCTTGCAACAGTCCAGCCGCTATTATGGCAAGGATGTGCCGGAGTTTTTACGGACACATCCGGTCACTGCATCGCGTATCTCCGATACTCGTGGACGGGCAGAAACCTATCCATACAGACAATATCCAGATTCCTTAAGCTATCAATTAATCCGTGCGAAACTCAAGGTTTTAGCCAGTAATGACGATGCTGCAACGACAAAACAGTTTCAATCTGGCTTAACACAAGGGACAAGTGAGCAACGGACTGTCGCACGATACGGCACGGGTTTGGTGGCGCTTAAAGCGCAAAGATACAGTGAAGCGGAATCGATTTTTCAGCAATTAGCAAAACAAAATCCAGGGCAATCGCACTATGCAAATGCGCTTGCGCGTACCGCCCTTGAGTCCAAAAATTATCGGCTTGCGTTAGCGCGGTATCAGCAACTCACCGAGCAATTTCCCAGTAACGAAGCCATTAAGCTTGAATATATTACCGCTTTGGTGCGGTCTGGGGATTCTGTTACCGCCAAGAAGAATTTATCTGCTTTGCCTTATAAAACCCAAAGTCTTCCGGTTTATTATGAATTGATGGCGCAAGTCTATAACGATCTAAAACAATCCGCAGAATCCCATCGTTATTTGGCGGAATACTATTATGCGATGGGGCAAATTCAGGATGCGATCTTCCAGATCAGGTTGGCACAGCAATCAAAAGGGCTTAATCCGCAGTTGAGGGCTATACTTAGAGGAAGGCATGATTTCTTTTTGAACGAGCAAATTGAAGCCAGACGCGAGCAATAAACAGTTAACACTTTCCTGAACCTAAGCTTAACAGGATCGTTTTTAGGTCAGCCTCTGCTTACAAATTTAATAGATAACGATTTATCACCATTTGTAACTAACTGTAATAAAAAGTGATTTTTAAGGAAGTGTTAATTATTTTAAAAAATGACTTTTTTTGTTGGACAAGAGCGTTTTTTCAGATATACAATAGCCCCAGCTTTTCGGAGCGATGCCGGTTTAACCGTCGGTATAGAGGGGGAAATAGCCTTTTAGGCTATTGATATATAACAATAATAAAAAAGTAATTCTGCTTGAGTTGAGTTGTGCAGGCGACACACAGTACAACGAAATAATAACTATAATAAAACTCAACATGCCCACTTTATGTGGGCTTTTTATTGCCTGTTGGTTTTGTAAAAAAGCCTTTAACCCCTGCCATTTCAAGCAGACTGCTATAACTGCAAGTTACTTAACTAGCAGTATATTTCATTCCATTATTAAATGACCTCATTAGATTTTCAATTTAATACGCCTGAAAATTAAATCCACGAATAACCTACTTAACAAAGCATTGTTTTTCTGCATAAGCCTCAGCTTCTTTCAGTTGTTTCCGTAAATCTTTGGATTGCTGAGGATCGCGGAACACGCCACCAGCCTCGCCAGGCGTACTTTTTAACATTGAGAAAGTCCTGGCTGCTTCGTAATCAGCAAAACTGAGTTTTCCAGCGATATTATCTATTTTGCAGCCACACGCATACTGGGTGATGAAGGTGAGTCCACCGTGCTGGGCTACGCAATTTAAGACGTATTCGACACGATCACGGGTGGGGTAGTCGTTCGTTTTCACGGCGGCTTGCACTTGTTCAGGTGCTTTTTCTGGGATTGTGGTGCAGCCGATTAATGTAAATACCGTAACCAAGCTAAACATTAGAGATTTGTTGTGTGTTTTCATGAAGACTATTTTTCCTTTTAGTGGACATTTATCGAGATTCTAAGGCTTATTCTTCCGCCGCAAAATCGACAATTTTTTTCAAAACCTGGTTCATTTTAACCGAAAACGCATCCAATGCTTTGTTGTCGGTGTCCGTGGGCAACAAATGAGTCCTGACGATGGTCTTATCTTGAAATTGGTAGGCGATTACATTGCAGGGCATGTGCCTGATGGCCTGTGGGGACATCAACAGTATGGTTTTGGCTTCGGTCAGGTTACAAAACTGGATGGTGTCGTATTCGGGGAAATTTTTGGTGCCACGGTCACGGATCACTTTGCCAACGCGGCTATGTCCGGTTATCCTGAAATTGTTTTCGGCGATGGCGATTTCAAGTTCCGCCAACACATCATCGTAAGGTTTGTGCGTTTCTACCTGATAATAAGACACAAACTCACCTGCTGGTTGGGTAGCGCAGCCTGCAAAAAACAATAAGCTTGCGAAAATGATACAACGTGCAATCATCTTACTAACACTCGTTAAATAGAAGCAGAGCTTAACATTATGGACATGCAAACAAAAGTGACGGGCGTGATTCTTGCGGGAGGGCTTGCTCGGCGCATGAATAATCAGGACAAAGGCTTAATCAGCTTTAAAGGCCAGCCGATGGTGAGTTATGCCATTGCTGCAATGAGTACGATTGCAGGCCAAACTATCATCAATGCCAACCGAAATATCGTCGAATACCAGCAATTTGGGTTACCAGTTGTCAGCGACCAAACAAACAATTTTGATGGCCCACTGGCAGGCGTATTGACGGCGATGCTATTTGCAGAAACGGGCGTATTGCTGGTCATGCCGTGCGACTCGCCCTTAGTTAAGGCGGGGCATCTGCAAAAATTGCTATCAACACGTGCAGAAAACGATGCCGATGTTGCGGTGGCCTTTGACGGTGAACGCTTGCACCCGGTTTTTTTGGCGATAAAAACGACATTAAGATCCAGCCTGCAAGAGTATTTGCTCAGTGGACAACGCAAAATCGACCTTTGGCTAGCACAACACAAAATGGTCAAAGCCGATTTCAGTGCCGAGCCGGAGATTTTTGTCAATATCAACACCCTAACGGAATTATCCGATTTAGAGGCGCAAGATGAAGGGTAGGGCGCATCAATCAGGCCGACCAGAATCCTATCAACCCGACATGACCAACGCCGGGCTGGCTTTTTCCATGACTACGGTTGCCGTCGATGAAAATGGAGAACCCCGTGATATAGAGCTGGTCGGGGAACGGGCATTGACCCTTTACGTCGATAAACAGGAAATAGTCACCTTAATGACGATGGGTACGCATCCCGAACTGTTAACCTTAGGCTATCTAAAAAACCAAGGCTTTTTCGACAATATCGGCGATATCAAAATAGTGCAGGTTGATTGGGCTACCGAAGCCGTAGCCGTTGTTACCCAACATCAAAATGAACAACTGGCAGAACAATTGACCCAGCAAATGGCACAACGTACCGTTACCACAGGTTGTGGGCAAGGCACGGTATTTGGCAAATTGCTGGAAAAACTGCAAGCCATCAAAATTCCAGCTTACGCCATCAAGCAATCCACGCTTTACGGCATGTTGGATGCGTTAAAAAACTATAACGAAGTGTATAAAACTGCCGGTGCGGTGCATGGTTGCGCTTTATGCAGCGGCACGAACATCGACTTTTTTATTGAAGACGTGGGCAGGCATAACGCCGTTGATGCCATCGCGGGTTATATGTGGCTGAACAATATTTCCGGTGACAATAAGATATTTTATACGACAGGCCGCCTGACTTCGGAAATGGTGATTAAGGTCTCGCAAATGGGCATACCCGTATTGCTGTCGCGTTCCGGTGCAACCCAAATGGGCCTGGAAATGGCGAAACAATCGGGCATCACGCTTATTTCACGCGCAAAAGGCAAACATTTTCTGGTGTTGAATGGCGTTGAGAATGTTGAGTTTGATGGAGCCGTCTGAGCCAAAATAGGTACAGTTATTTGATATACGAGAGAAAGCGGATTTAAGTGGCAGGAAATGAATAAATTTCCTAAGAAGTGAGGGGGTAATACCAAGTTATTTAATAAACGGTAAGATACAAATAAGAATCATTTGTATCTTACCGTTCATTTGTATTATACTCTGTTCACCAGTTTTAATAATGAACGGAGAAATAGCTATGAAGATTAACCGAATGGCACTTGCAAGTATTGCAGTAATAGTGCTGTTTACATTAAACGTACCCAGTTATGCCTTGGAAAAACCAAAAACAATGGATGATATGTGGAAGATTATCCAGGCACAGCAGCAGGAAATTCAGGCGATGAAAGTACAAATGGCTAATGCACCAGTAAGCGATCACCCGCCGATTGCAGATGCGCCAGCTCCAAGCAACGTGAAAAATTTGGAGCGCAAAACCGACGTGTTAAGTCAGGAGGTTGAAAAGTTACGCACCAACCTGGCAATTCCGGAAGAAGCCAAATACAAAAGCGCTTATGGCTTAGGGCCTGCGGCATCGAAAATTTATCAAGTTGGCAAAGGGTTATCTATAGGTGGGTATGGCGAAGCCAATTATCAAGCGAATGTCGGCGACAAGAAGAATAATGTCGATAATGCCGATATGGAACGCTTAGTGTTGTATGCCGGTTACAAATTTACCGATAACATCCTGTTCAATAGTGAAATTGAATTTGAACATGCGACGACTGGGGAAGGCTCAGAAGAAAAAGGTGAGGTGTCTGTTGAGTTTGCGGCACTGGATTTTTTCATTGATCCCTTGGCGAATATCAGGGCGGGTTTGGTGTTGATGCCGATGGGGTTTATCAACCAGATTCATGAGCCGCCGTTCTTCTTTGGCAATAACCGCCCTGAAGTTGAGCGCCGCATTATTCCCAGTACTTGGCGCGAAATTGGTGTGGGTTTGTTCGGGCAAATCACGCCAGAGCTGACGTATACGACCTATGTGGTCAATGGCTTGAATGCGGCGGAGTTTAGTTCTAGCGGTATTCGTGATGGGCGTGGTAGCGGGAGCAATGCCAAGGCAGAAAATTTTGGCTATGTTGCTCGTATGGATTATGCGCCTGAGGTATTGCCTGGTGTGTCTGTTGGCGGTTCTGCTTATGTCGGAAATTCAGGGCAGAACCAAACCTTTGCAGGACAAACGCCGGATGTGTTAGTCCAGCTTTACGAAGCTCACGCCCAATGGAAATACCGGGGTTTAGAATGGCGCGCATTAGGTTCATGGGGGCATGTTAACAACGCCGATCTACTAAGCGCCGAAAAAGGTGAAACCGTCGGTTCAGAGAATTACGGTTGGTACACTGAGGTCGGCTATGATGTTTTGCCGCTCATATTCAAGGATACAGCGCAGTATTTAGCACCGTTTTTCCGCTATGAACAATTTGATACGATTGCGACGGCACCGAATGGCTTTCTTGATAATGCGAATATGGACAGGCATATTTATCAGTTTGGTTTGCAGTACAAACCGATTCCTAATGTCGTGATTAAAGCGGATTATCGTAACATTGGTGCTAAAAAAGGCAGTGTGCCAGATGATTTCAACTTAGGCTTTGGCTTTATTTTCTAACGAAACCCTCAGTATTCCGTATAGATTTCACTTTCAAGCCGTTATACTGAATAAAGCGGCAACGCCAGTCATCAATTGGCAAAGTTGACCGATTGAGCTGGCGTTTTGTTTGGAACTGAATTTTTGGTAATGCTTTGAAATGACTTTGATACCTTTACGATTACGAACGGACATGTCACACAACACCAAGTTAATCCTGTTTTTATGGCTTATGGCTACTGCTTTACCCAGCTTTGCCACTATTTTTTACAGCAAAAACGAGGCAATGGTGCTGGCATTTGGTGAAGGCGCACAGATAGAAAATCTGTCGCTGTTCCCTGATGAGCAGCAAATGGCAAGCATTCAAAAAGAAGCCAAAGTAAAGCTCGATTCTGCCATGTTTACCTTTTATGTTGGCAAACAAAACGACAAAATTTTGGGCTATGCCGCCATCGAAACCATTACCGTGCGGACTAAACCGGAAACTTTAATGGTCGTGCTGACATCTGAAGGAGTGTTACGTAATGTCTATACTTTGGCATTTCATGAGCCGCCAGAATATCAACCCCCAGAACGCTGGTTTGAGCAACTTAACAACAAACCATTAGCAGAGTTGGACTTTAGCAAAGGCATTCAAGGTGTTTCCGGTGCGACGTTAAGTACACGAGCTGCTGTCAATAGTGTCCGCAAAGTGATTGCGCTATACCTTGCGATGGTTAAAAATCCAGGGAAAAACTGATGCGGTATTTTGTGACAGGCGAGCAGCACCGTAAATCCTTGCTGAATGCCCTGGTGTTGATGTTCTTGGGCTATGTTGCGTTGCTATGGCTTAGTAATGGCATGATGTATTTTCATCACATGGATTTAACGCCGAAATCCGTCATTGCTTATTACCTCGGTTCTGAGGAGCAATTTACCCAGCCCAAAAGCTACCAAGGGATGTTGGAAGTGTCGCATTTTCATTTGTTTTCGATGGGTATGTTGGTCGTGACATTGACGCACTTAATGTTGATGACGAATTTTTCAACAACACTGAAAATCTGGTTAAGTGGTTTAACTTACATTTCCGCACTTGCTGATGAGGCGGGTGGTTGGCTGGTCAGGTTTGTGCATCCACTGTTTGCTTATTTTAAGATAGCTTCATTCGTAGTATTGGAGTTTTCTTTGGCAGCGTTGGTTTGTGTGGTTGCCATTTCACTTATTCGTGCGCGTCGACATCTGCGTGAATTTGAAGCAGAATAGTTTGGGTTTACTGATTCCCCATGCAACAAAACCTTGACTTTAAAGTTGCCTAAAGTATCATTATCTCCTCCATTTGCTGCACTATAGTAGCAATCTCTAAAATACAACACATAGGTAGGACAGACATGGGCTTCATCTTAGATATGACCGAAACATTAAAAACACCAGGCGGCATAATAGGTCTTCTTGTGATTATAGGCGTAGTTACTTTGCTGTTGAAATGGGTTTTTGCGCCACATCCAGACGACGAACAATAAGCTAATATTCGATTTTTTATTCTTAGGCCGCTAAGGATTCGTTTGAATCGTTAGCGGCCTTAGTTTTATCTGCGTTTCACACTATTTACAACGCCTTTGCCGAAAGGTTCGTACATTTTTTTTCGATGTTTCGAATTTTGAAATGTATCAGTTCGTATATCACAAAATAGTTCACCTGCTTTTACAACAAGTACCCGCTACGGGTATCGGTTTATTTCGCGTTTTTTATGGGCTAGTTACCTTGCAGGAAATATTTTTCCTGTATTATTTCAATCACTTAATTTTTGATCCTGTTCCGTATATAGACGTTGAGTTTCCCAGTATTCCGCTTTTTCTCGGCTTATGGGGCATCGTCGCTACCTGTGTGGCAGTAGGTTATCGATACCCGTTTGCGATAACCGCCAACTACGTCTTCTGGATTATTTTTGTAAACTTCACGCCGATGCAGCGGGATTTTGATGGTGGTTTTGATACCTTCATGATCGGCACAGGATTTTTCCTGCTGTTTATGCCGGGTGATCGGGCATTTTCGATAGACAGCCTGCGCTATAAGCTAAGTACCCCATTCAAACATTACAGCAATTATCCACAAGCGACAGTTTCAGCGCTTGCTTACCACATCCCCGTTTTGGTATGTCTGGGTTTCCTCTATCTGGATTCCGATGTTCACAAGCTGTTTGCCGAGCATTGGCGTAATGGTTTGGGTTCTTGGTTGCCGGCAACTCAGCCGTACTATGTTTCTGCGTTGGATACCTCGCCGCTATTAAATATTGAATGGCTGCAAAAAACCATTGGTTACACCATTATGGTTTTCCAATTGACCTTTGTGTTTTTTTTCGCACATCGGCGGTTACGGGTGGTTTATTTGTTGATCGGGTTATCAATGCACTTGGGTATCATAATGACTTTGAATATCTACCCATTTGGTATAGGTATGCTCATTTTTTATGTGCTGTTAGTGCCATTTAGATGGTGGCGTAGCATTACTCGGTGGTTTACGGCTAAACAACCCGTACTTACCGTGTTTTACGATCAACAATGTCCATTGTGTAATCGTACCGTGTTAACGTTGAATCACTTTGATGTATTCAAGTGTGTAGACTTTAAACCTGTCCAGGAACATGCTGTCAATTACCCAGGGCTGGCTTCAATTGGCATGACTACCTTATTAACCGATTTATACGCCTTAGACGAGCGTGACAGGATTTATTCAGGTGTTGATACTTATCAACAAATTCTGCTTAAAATACGCTATTTGGCTCTATTTGGACTGCTGTTGGGCTTACCTGGTATTAGGCAGTACGTGGAACAAAAATACCGCGCAATCGCCGATACTCGGCAGCGCATAAACTGTGATGCTGAATGTCTGGTTGATCGTCCCATGTTGGATAAAACCTTATATCATCAAATATTCGAGCAGTTTGGTCAGCAAAAGCCCAAAGTTTTGTCCAGAATGCTAACGAAAATAGTGATAGTGTTGGTGTTTTTCCAACTAAACAGCACAATTCATTATGGTGTTGTGTACCGACTGCCCATAGCTGCTGAAAAGATAGCAATCAGCCAGCCTATTTCTCAGGCCAGTAATGCCCTGCTGATGCTGTCTTCGACCTTTTGGGGTATTACCCCTCATGCACTGTATTTGCACGACCATTTCGCGGGTTACGACCGTATTTTGGCGATTACTTACTTAGATTCAGACGGAACTGAACGTTGGTTGCCGTTCGTCAACGAGCAGGGACGTTTGCTAGCGCCTAATTGGGGTCGTGTTCACTCGATGTGGGCAAATATTGCCGTGACTCCAACGATTGATAATCAGCGTTTGCGAAAATTCATCATGAAGGTAACGGCTTTCTGGGGTAATAGAATAGGTTTAAACCTTGAAGGTGCAGTTTTTAAGATAAAAATGAAAAAAATTGCTGCGTCCCCGCATTGGGTATCAGATCAATTGCATAAAAACTTTTTATCTCAATGGCTTACCATAGGATCGGTGAAATGGTCTAATAATCAAATGAGTGACGACTTACCCGTGGACATCAATTCTCTGTAGCCAGGGTCAGCTGATAGAGTTTTAATTATTGCATCCCTTTTCCAGTCATGATATAAATTCACCGTGCTTCTAAGGCGCACAATAAAATAAAAAATTCAAACCCATTGGAGGATGATTTTATGAAAAAAGTTATATCACTTGTAGCTGTTGCTTTAATGATTGTTGGCTTAACTGGCTGTATGGATCCACAAGACGGTACAAAACAAAGACCATCTGAGTCAAGCTCTATTGCACTTTAAGTCTCTTTAGTCCGTGGAAAAACCCAGCTTTGCGGCTGGGTTTTTTTTGTGCAAAATTTACCTAAATCAGAAGCTATAAATCAGTTGTGACAGCAAAAATCATCCGAATACGGATGATTTTTATGCTGGTATGGTGAGTCGAGCTTGTTGGCTACACATTATGTTGACGTTGTACGCATAGCGTTAGGAATTAACAGATAGTCTTTTAGTGTTAACTACCGTGTATCTCCGCGTATAAGGCTTGGTATTCAGTGGTCAATTTGTGCTTAGGCACAAAATGCACCAAAGGTTTGGAGGCGGAATGGGATTCTCTAACTTTTACGGAAGGTGAAATCATTGCGCTAAATACAGGCAAGCCTTCTGCAATCAGTGCGTCTACCAGTTGATTGGGTAGATTGGCTTGTTTTTGGTATTGGTTGACGATAATACCTTCAATTTCCAGCTTGCTGTTGTGGTCGGCCTTAACTTCGGCAACTGTTTGCATTAAGGTGTATAAGGCTTCTCTGGAGAAGCTGTCACAATCGAATGGAATTAGACAGGTATCGGCCGCAATCAGTGCTGATTGACTGTAGAAGTTAAGCACGGGCGGCGTATCCAGGTAAATAGCGTCGAATCCGCTCAGGTTATCGAGTGCATCCCTTAGCTTTAAGACTTTCATGCGCGATTCCAATCGGGCTTGTAACGGCTCAAGATCAGGGTGTGAGGGTATTACGTACAAGTTTGGAAATGGCGTTTCGTGGATACAATTTTCCAATCCAGAGTTAGTGCTGCCACCAAATAGTGAAAGGCTTAAGCAATCTTTAAAAAAATGGGCTATGGTCTTGTCACTGTCCGTTATTTTTTTGCCCAGCAGATACTGCGTAGAATTGCCTTGAATATCCAAGTCGATTACCAAGGTCTTCTTGCCCATAACGGCGTTAATGGCCGCGAGGTTGCATGATATTGTTGATTTTCCGACCCCGCCTTTCTGGTTAAAAATGACTCTACGCATATTATTTCCCCGGTTAAATCAAATAGATGAAAGTCCCATTATAGGACTAAAGCGATGAATATCAAATCCTGATAAAGGTTTTGCCGTGACAGGCAGGGCATTCTGGAATCTGGCTGGGTGCTTTGAAAGCAATTTCCTTGTCGCAGTGGTCGCAAATAAACGTTCCAGGAGAAGTGACATCACCGCTTTGGTAACGGTGGGTTTTGGCTTCCTCGCCCAGTTTTGCAAGTTCGATGCGGGTTTTGTCTGCTAAGCTGAGAAAAGCATCCAAGGTAAAATTCTCAATCAAATCAATATCAAACTTAAACCATTCCGATAGGGAATTAGTATCTTGATGACCTGGTAGCCCGTGAGCCGCGCTTTCAATATCACGTTTGAGGGCATCGGAAATGGTGCTGATTTCCTCATGGGTGAGTTCGCCCGCTTTGCCCATCTTCGCTTTGGCAATATCCCAGGCATCAGCCATTGAGTGCAGAGAATTGTCCATCGCCAGATAGAGTTGTTCCATCAAGTCCGTGTAAGCAGTAACTAATTTATTTTTAGCCATGAGTCTTCTCCTGAAAATGCCACTTTAGATTTATGCGTCGGTACGGTATTCTAACGCTTTTGACCGACGAAAGACGATAAGGATGCAGGAAAACTATCAACCGCTAGAGATTGAGCAAAACGTACAAAAACTATGGGAAGAATCCGGCGCATTTAAAGCCCTTGAAACACCTGACCGTGAAAAATACTATTGCTTGTCCATGTTCCCTTACCCTAGCGGCAAGCTGCACATGGGGCATGTACGTAACTACACCATTGGTGATGTCATCAGCCGCTATCAGCGCATGTTGGGCAAGAACGTCCTGCAACCGATGGGTTGGGATGCCTTTGGTCTACCGGCAGAAAATGCCGCCATGCAGCACGGTGTGCATCCAGCCGATTGGACTTACAGCAATATCGACTACATGCGTGACCAGCTTAAACGTCTGGGTTTCGGTTACGATTGGGACAGGGAATTAGCCACTTGCGATCCTGATTACTACAAATGGGAGCAATGGTTTTTTCTTCGATTGCTGGAAAAAGGTTTAGCTTACAAGAAAACCGCGCCAGTCAACTGGTGTCCAAAAGACATGACTGTGCTTGCTAATGAGCAGGTGATCGACGGCTGTTGCTGGCGTTGTGATACCAAAGTCGAACGTAAGGAAATTGCCCAGTGGTTTTTGAAGATAACCGCTTATGCCGATGAATTACTGCAATCCTTAAATAAGCTGGACGGCTGGCCTGAGCAGGTCAAGACCATGCAGGCCAACTGGATCGGCAAAAGCTACGGTGTACGGTTTGCATTCCCTTATGAGATTGAAGATAAGCAGGAGTTGCTCTGGGTTTATACCACCCGTGCCGATACCATTATGGGTGTTACTTTTTGTGCGGTGGCTGCGGCACATCCATTGGCGATTTATGCCGCCAAGATCAATCTAAAGCTTGCAGACTTCTTGAAGGAATGTGAGCAAAGTGGAACTGCTGAAGCCGATATGGCGACGATGGAAAAGAAAGGTTTGGATACCGGTATTTTCGTCACCCATCCACTCACTGGCGAACAGATTCCGGTATGGGTCGGTAACTATGTGTTGATGAGCTATGGCGAAGGCGCGGTCATGGCTGTGCCAGCGCATGACGAGCGGGATTTTTATTTTGCCAATAAGTACGGATTGCCGATTGTTCAGGTTTTGAACCGAAGAAGCGAAACATTTGCCGATGATGAGCAGCCTTTCGACAACCAAAATTGGCAGCCTTGGTATGCCGCTAAAGATGAATCCATGCTTTTGGTTAATAGTGAAAAGTATAACGGCCTGAATTCAAAAGATGCCATAGATGCTATTGCTGCCGACCTGAACGCCAAAGACCTCGGCGATAAGCAGGTGCAATTCCGCCTACGTGACTGGGGTGTTTCCCGCCAGCGTTATTGGGGTGCGCCGATTCCAGTCATTTATTGCGACGATTGCGGTACAGTTCCTGTGCCGGAAAAAGACTTACCCGTCACCTTACCAAAAGATGTGGTACTGGATGGCTCGCAATCACCGTTAATCGCGCATCCGACATTCTCGAAAACCACCTGCCCGACCTGCGGTGAAGCAGCACGGCGCGAAACCGATACGTTCGATACCTTCATGGAATCGTCCTGGTATTTTGCACGGTTTGCGTGTAACAAAGCAGACACCATGCTCGATAACAAAGCCAGCCACTGGCTACCTGTCGATCATTACATCGGCGGCATCGAACACGCCATCCTACACTTGCTATATGCCCGGTTTTATACCAAATTACTACGTGATGAAGGTCTAGTAACTTGCGACGAGCCGTTCAAGAAATTATTGACCCAAGGCATGGTGCTAAAAGACGGCAGCAAAATGTCCAAGTCCAAAGGCAATACCGTTGATCCACAAGGCTTAATCGACCAATACGGCGCAGATACCGTGCGCTTGTTCATCATGTTTGCTGCACCGCCTGAGCAGTCTTTGGAATGGTCAGATACTGGCGTGGAGGGTGCATCAAGATTCCTGAAACGGCTATGGAGACAAGCTTATCTTCATGTCGCATCCGGTGTTATACAGCGCCCCATAGACAAGGCAACACTAACACCTGACCAGCAAACGATAAGAAGGCACACACACCAAACCATCCAGAAAGTCAGTCATGACATGGGTGTACGCACCATTTTTAACACGGCTATCGCGGCGAATATGGAATTGTTGAATACCTTATCGAAATTTGAGGACGAATCCAATAACGGTAAGGCGATACGGCAAGAAGGATTGGATGCTATTGTGCTAATGTTAGCACCCATCGTGCCACATATCTGCCACCAGTTATGGCAGGAGTTGGGTCATACGGAAGCTGTGGTTGCAATGCCTTGGCCGCAATTTGACGAGTCGGCATTACAGCAAGATTCCTTAGAATTGGTATTGCAAGTTAATGGCAAATTACGCAGTAAAATCACCGTGTCAGCAACTGCGTCTAATGAAGACATAGAAAAATCGGCTTTGTCTGATGAGCAAGTGTTTAAATTCATTGAAGGTAAGTCCGTGAAGAAAGTCATTATCGTGCCTAAGAAATTGGTCAATATCGTTGTATAGGAGTTTGCTTGTGCGGATAAATCGATCTTTCATCTTAATTATTGCCCTGCTAACTACGGCCTGCGGCTACCATTTGCGAGGAGCTTATGGTTTACCTGCGGGTATGAAAACCATCTTTTTGCAAGGTGGCTCGCCTGCATTACGTGAGCAATTAATTACTGTATTGAAATCATCTTCTGGGCAGCTTACCGACTCACCAGAAAAGGCGGATCTTGTACTGAGAATATTTGATGACAACATTGATCGCAGAGTATTGTCTTTAAGCCAAAGAGGACGGTCGAATGAGATTGAGCTGGCAGGTCATCTGGAATATGAACTGCTTGATGCCAAAAATGGTGTGCTGGTAGGGCGTGAACCCATCGAATTCAGGCGCGAATACTTTAACGATCAGCAAGATGTTATCGCCAAGGGCAATGAAGAAACAGTGATCAGAAATGAAATGTACCAGCAAGTAGTCAAGACAATTATTAACCGTGGCCGCGCGGTAGTAGAGACGAAAGGCAAATAGTGCAGATCAAGCCCCAGCAGTTAGCTGCCGCATTGCAGAAAACCTTAGCCCCTGTCTATTTCATTAGTGGTGACGAGCCACAACAATTGGGCGAACTGGCGGATGCCATCAGAAAAGTAGCAAAGACACGAGATTTTACGGTCAGAGAAATATTTTTTGTTGATAAGCTGTTCGACTGGAAGCAACTGAATGTAGCGGCGGATACTTTTTCCATCTTTGCGGATAAAAAAATTATCGACCTAAGATTGCCAACCGGAACGCCAGGCGCAGAAGGCGCAAAAGCATTAGCGGCGTATTGCCAACGGCTTCCCGAAGACACTTTGTTGCTGATTACTGCCGGAAAAATCACCAAGGACGCACAAAAATCTTCCTGGTTTCAGGCCATAGACAAGGTCGGTTGCGTTATACAAGTTTGGTCGTTAACGGGGCAGGATCTTCATCGCTGGATACAGGATAGGATGCAGCAACGTGATATCTTGCCAGAGCCAGGAGCGGTTAAGCTACTTGCTGACCGGGTAGAAGGCAACCTTCTGGCGGCTGCTCAAGAGATTGAAAAGCTGTATGTGTTGTATGGATCAGGCAAGTTGAACACGCAGCAAATCATCGACGTAGTGGCAGACAGTTCAAGGTACGATGTGTTCAAGCTGGTGGAATCGGTATTGTCAGCCCAGGTTGATAAAATATTAAAAATATTGAATTCCCTAAACGCAGAAGGTGTTGCATCCGCCATCGTGCTATGGGCGCTCATGCGGGAAGCCAGGATTCTTATTGCCTATAAAGCCGCGCAAAGCCAAGGTGAAAAAGACCTTATCCTGAAAAAAAATGGCGTGTGGGGTGAACGTAAGCAACTTATTGATTCTGCTGTAAAACGACTTACACACACAGAATTAAATAAGGTATTAGTTTTAGGTGCAAAAGCAGACCGACAAATTAAAGGTCAGCAGCAAGGAGATGCTTGGGAAACTTTGCTGGCGGCTAGTTTGGGCTTGGCTTCTATTTCTCTGCCGGCAAAGACGGGTTAGCTTATAATTAGCCGAATTTTATTTACCTGTAGATTTCAGTATGTAGCACACCAAAGACCATGATTTTATAACAATAATAATATAAGGAGAGAACAATGAACCTTGACAGTAAATTTTCAGCACTACAACTTGCCTTAATCAACGACCAAGGCATTCTTTATGCGTGTGCTTGCCCTGTACATGTCAGCTTGCAAATTAACAATTTGCGTAAATTGTTCGATTACCAAAAAGAGTGCATGAATGTGGATATTTCGCCTGAAGACAGTGTGCAAATGCAAGTCCACCGGCGAATCGCCGAAGTGACCAAACAAGCCCATCAGTTGATGGAGCAATGTCTGGAGGAAGTGCTGGATATGGAAGGCTGGGATAAAACCAAACTGGAAATGCCATCTGGACTTCGTAAGCGTATCGAAGAAAATTGATTTTTTGGAGCGAAAGGTGGGAGTCGTAGCCCGTATAAAGCTTGCGAAATACGTGAAATGGAAGTTGGGGGTATTTTGAATGCCTGTACAGCGGCTTTAATATGCTCTACCGCGCCAACTTTTTAATAGTTTCCACCCAGTCATCCCCGCTATTTAAGCTTTCTACCAATTGTATTTTTTCACCGCCGTGTTTATGGAAAATTTCTTGGTATTCAACACCAATTTCATACAGGGTTTCTAAGCAATCTGCGGTAAATGCAGGTGAAAAAACCAACACTTTTTTAGCACCTTTTACTGCCAGCTCTTCGACTACTTTGTCGGTGAATGGCATTAACCATTTATTGTTCAACCGACTTTGAAAGCTCAATGTGTATTTATCTTGCGGTATCGCCAGTTTTTCTACGATAGCTTTCGTCGTTTGATAACACGCGGCCTTATAACAGTAATAATTGCTCTCGATTAAAGTCTCTTCGCAATCATGATGTTTACATAAAACGCCATCTGTATAGACCTTATCAACCTGCCTTTCTGGTAGACCGTGGTAGCTAAAAATTATATGGTCATATTGCGCCAAATCGTATTTTTTAGCGCGATTAACGATGCAATTGATAAAATCATCGTTATCAAAATATTGCGAAATGATTTTAATTTCGGGAATAACCCACCATTGACTCACAATCTCCATAAAGCGCTGTAACGCACTGCCGGTGCTACTCGACGCATATTGCGGGAATAATGGGAACACAATAATCTTATGATAACCCTGCTGGTGCATACGTTCCAAAACAACGTCCATGCTGGGATTTTTGTAACGCATAGCCATTTCCACCGTGATGTCATCACCTACGGCTAGTTGCAATTTTTTTTGCAACGCTAAGGTATTCATCAACAACGGTGAACCCGATTCTTTATCCCAAATAGCTTGGTAAAGCTTTGACGAATTACCAGACCGAAACGGTACGATAATGCAGTTGACCAATATTTTTCTGGCCAACCAAGGAATGTCGATAACTCTTGGATCATTGAGAAATTCGCTTAGATAACGTCCCACATGCCAGCGACTGGGGCTATCGGGTGTTCCTAAATTTAAAAGTAGTATGGCGGTTTTCGATTTCATTGATTGCCTTTTGAACACTAATATATATAAAGTGGTTTGCTTGGAATTATACTAGAACAAGCCGGTTGGGGCGGTAGTGCGAATGATTAAATGCCTTGGAGATCTGAAATAATATTGTCGAGTACAACTCAATTGAGTCGGAAGAGCGGATTTCGGAAAGGATGTAAACAAACTGCCATCCGTGACCAATTCGATTTTGACCGACATTTTGAGTATATCCACTATAATCGCGCCAAACCCGCTGCATTTGTTTACGATCTGTTAATTTATATGGAATTCAAACTCACCCATCAGGACGGTCATGCCCGTCGAGGCCAGCTAACCTTAACCCACGGTATTGTAGAAACCCCGATCTTTATGCCAGTTGGTACTTACGGCGCGGTAAAGTCACTCACGCCAGATGATCTCTTAAGCCTGAACGCGCAGATTATTTTAGGCAATACCTTCCACCTCATGCTACGTCCAGGTACGGAGGTAATCAAAGCGCATAAGGATTTGCACGGTTTTATGAACTGGCAAAAACCTATCCTCACTGATTCCGGTGGTTTTCAGGTGTTCAGCCTGGGTGCGTTAAGGAAAATCACCGAGCAAGGGGTGACGTTCAAATCCCCAATAAACGGTAGCAAGATTTTTATGGGACCGGAAGAATCCATGCAGGTGCAGCGGGATTTAGGTTCTGATATTGTGATGATATTCGATGAATGTACACCGTATCCCGCAACAGTGGATGAAGCAGCAAGCTCTATGCGCTTGTCTTTACGCTGGGCGCAGCGCAGTAAAGCCGCGCATGGCGACAACCCAAATGCTTTGTTTGGGATTGTGCAAGGCGGTATGTACGAGCATCTTCGGCAAGAATCCATCAACGGCTTGGTTGACATCGGTTTTGATGGTTATGCCATCGGCGGCTTGTCGGTGGGTGAGCCTAAAGAAGAAATGATGCAAACCCTGGATGCCATACACAGAAAAATGCCGGTCGATAAGCCCCGTTATCTGATGGGCGTTGGTACGCCAGAGGATTTAGTTGAAGCGGTCAGGCGCGGTATCGACATGTTCGATTGTGTGATGCCCACACGCAATGCCCGTAATGGGCATTTGTTCACGACTTTTGGTGTGGTGAAAATCCGAAATAGCCAATACGAATTCGATACCAATCCAATCGACGAGAGTTGTACGTGTTATACCT
Organism: Methylomagnum ishizawai; assembly: GCA_945861705.1. Taxonomy (GTDB): domain Bacteria; phylum Pseudomonadota; class Gammaproteobacteria; order Methylococcales; family Methylomonadaceae; genus Methyloglobulus. The sequence continues at coordinate 76,093 of CAMAVM010000009.1, forward strand.
GCCGCAATTATTCCCGCGCCTATTTGCGCCATTTGGATAAGTGTAAGGAAATGCTGGGTTCAAGGCTTAATACCTTGCATAACCTTCATTACTATCTCAGCCTCATGCAAGGTTTGCGTGAATCCATAGAAAAAAAAGAGTTAGAGCTTTTTGTCAAACGGTTTTACCAACAACGAGGAAAAGTTGTACCAGTTGTGTCATAATAGGCGATTATCTATTAACACGAATAAAATCTGAGGGTAACATGAGTTTCTTTATTTCCGACGCTTTAGCCACCACACCCGCTATCCAACAACCTGGCATGGAAGGTTTGTTGTTTCCAGCAGGTATTTTGGTGTTCTTTTATTTTCTGTTCCTGCGACCACAAGCCCAGCGTTCAAAAGAAAAAAAACAAATGATTGCAGCGATGGGTAAAGGTGTTGAAGTCGTCACATCGGGCGGAATTTTGGGTAAAGTGGTTGATTTAGATGATAATTTCGTTAAATTGGAAGTTAGCGATAATATCTTTATCCAAGTGCAACGCCAAAGTATAGAAACCATGATGCCTAAAGGAACGTATAAGGCAGTCACTAAAAAGGCCAATACCTAACAAATAGCATTACACCGCTGGGTTTACTTAAGAAAAAAACGTAAATCCCCGCGCAGATCAATTGATGGAATAACACATGCAAAATCATTACCCTTTTTGGAAAAATCTATTAATACTGGGTATTTTCCTCATCAGCCTGATTTATTCGTTACCCAACCTATTTGGTGAAGACCCTTCTGTTCAAGTGTCATCCACCAGTAGCTTAACTCAGGAGCAAGCCAGCAAGATCGAATCTACTATCAAAACGAGTGGCGTGACTTCAAAAGCATTTGAATTTAAAGACGGTAGGATTCTGGTGCGTTTTAAAAATACCGATGATCAGTTAAAAATCGCTGACTTGCTTAGGGATCAAATGGGTGGCGATGCGACGGTAGCATTAAACCTTGCACCCACTACGCCTGCATGGTTACAGAATATCGGTGCTGATGCCATGTATCTGGGCTTGGATTTGCGCGGTGGCGTACACTTCTTGCTCGAAGTCGATATGGATGCAGCGGTAAGCCAAGCGGAAGAACGGTACACGGAAGATTTGCGCTTGGCAATGCGCGATAAGAAGATACGTTACCTGTCGGTATCTAAAGATACTGATTTTATAAAGCTTAAATTGAAATCAGCCGAAGATAAGGCTGCTGTTTTCGATATGTTAAGCAAAGATTTTAAGGGCTTGCAAGTTACTGAGCCACCCGAACAAGACCAGCTCTGGCTAAAAATGTCCGAAGCTGATGCGCGTGAAGTCAAAAAATTCGCTGTCGCTCAGAATATGACCACCTTACGTAATCGTGTCAATGAATTGGGTGTAGCGGAGCCCGTGATTCAGCAGCAAGGTGACAATCGAATCGTTGTGCAATTGCCCGGTGTACAAGATACCACCCGCGCCAAAGAAATTTTGGGTACGACCGCTACTTTAGAATACCGCCTGGTCGATGTTGAACACGACGTACAAAAAGCGGTTGAAGGTCATGTGCCGGTAGGCAGCAAGTTGTATTTCGATAAAAACAAAAGTCCGGTACTGCTAGACAAGCGCGTCATCGTAACTGGCGATCAAATTGTCGATGCGTCATCCGGTATGGATCAGGATGGACGACCAGCAGTCTTTATCTCCTTGAACGGAGTGGGTGCAGCAAAAATGGGTAAGTTGACCCAGGCTAATATCGGCAAACCGATGGCAGTCGTGTTTATCGAAAACAAGGTCGAGACCAACGTTGAAAATGGTCAAAAAGTGCGCCATAAAGAAAAGTTAGAAAAAGTTATCAGTGTGGCGACTATCCAAGGCGCGTTTAGCAAACGCTTTCAGACTACGGGTTTAGATAGTCCACAAGAAGCGCGAAACTTGTCATTGTTGCTTCGTGCTGGTGCCTTGGCTGCGCCGATAGATATAGTTGAAGAACGCACGGTAGGCCCTAGCTTGGGACAAGACAACATCAATAAAGGTGTTTTATCGTTTGTGGTGGGCTTTGTGCTGGTCGTTTTACTGATGGCGGGTTATTACAAAGTCTTCGGTATGATTGCCGATGTGGCGTTAGCCTTTAACGTGGTTATTGTTGTGGCTATTTTATCGATGCTACAGGCGACGTTGACCTTACCCGGTATTGCGGGGATTATATTAACCGTCGGTATGTCCGTTGATGCTAACGTATTGATATTTGAGAGGATACGTGAAGAGCTAAGGAATGGCGTGTCACCACAAAGTGCTATCTATATGGGCTATGACAGAGCGTGGGGGACGATCCTGGATTCGCACGTCACCAACTTGGTGGTCGCTGTGGTGTTATTTGCCTTTGGTACAGGTTCGGTCAAGGGTTTTGCAGTGACGCTTATTATCGGGATTTTGTCCTCCATGTTTACTGCTATTGCCGGCACACGGATGGTCATCAACTGGGTTTATGGCAACCGCAGGGTTGAGAAATTATCCATCTAAATAAGTATTTAGCATAATTCCGAAGCGACTAAACAATTATGAAAAAATCACACATAAATTTTATTGGTAACCGAAAAATTGCGATGACCTTTTCCGGCATTCTAATGGTGATAGCGATAGCCTCACTGGCGATACGCGGCTTGCAGATGGGCATTGATTTTACGGGAGGAACATTAATTGAGGTCGGTTATGAACAAACTGCTGACTTGACGGCACTACGCAAAACCTTGGATGATTCGGGTTTTAAGAACGCGACTGTGCAGAATTTCGGTACCTCTAAAGATGTCCTGATTCGCCTGAAACTTGAAGAAGGTGTGAACAGTGCGGATTTGAGTACAAAAGTGCTGGAAGCCATCAACAAAAACGCGTCCACACCTACACCTGCCAAGCTGCGCCGTGTCGAGTTTGTGGGGCCGCAAGTCGGTGACGACCTTGCAGAGGATGGGTTTTTGGCCTTGCTGTACTCGACGATAGCCATTTTGATTTATATTTCATTACGTTTTGAATGGAAATTTTCAGTAGGTGCAATTATTGCTACCTTTCATGATGTGATCGTGACCTTGGGCGTATTCTCAGTATTCGCCTTGGAGTTCGATCTGACAGTGTTGGCGGCCATTCTTGCTCTGATCGGTTATTCCCTCAACGATACCATCGTCGTTTATGACCGGATTCGGGAGAACTTTAGGAATATGCGTAAGACTTCTACCGAAGACATCATGAATATTGCGGTGAATGACACATTAAGCCGTACCATCATGATTTCGATGACTGTATTTCTGGTACTCGTTTCCCTGTTTTTCTTAGGGGGAGAGGTCATCCATAACTTTTCCATAGCTTTATTATTTGGAGTGGTTTTCGGTACGTATTCATCCATTTTTATCGCCAGCCCTGCGGCCTTGATGCTAGGGATCAGTGCTGAAGATTTGATTGTACCTATCAAAGAAGGTGCTGAATTAGATAGGATGCCTTAATTCAAAGGCTATTCGGATAGTCGGATCAGATATAATAAATACTATTTTTAATTGTTCAATTGGAGTTTCAAAAACACATGGCGATAGAACGCACTTTCTCAATCATCAAGCCGGATGCTGTTGCAAAAAATGTTATCGGTGAGATTTATAGCCGCTTTGAAAAAAATGGTTTAAACATTGTTGCCGCAAAAATGTTGCATTTAACCCAAGCGCAAGCAGAAGGCTTTTATGCCGAACACAAAGAGCGCGGATTTTTTAAAGATTTAGTCGCGTTTATGGTTTCAGGTCCAGTCATTATGCAGGTTTTGGAAGGCGAAAATGCTGTCCTTAAGCACCGTGAAATCATGGGTGCAACCAACCCAAAAGAAGCTGCGGCTGGCACTATACGCGCTGATTTTGCCAACAGCATCGACGAAAATGCTGTGCATGGCTCTGATGCGGTTGCAACAGCTCAACGGGAAATTGCTTACTTTTTCTCAGACAATGAACTCTGCACTCGCACCCGTTAAACAAAAATCCTTGAATTTGCTGGATCTTGACAGAGCAGGCTTAGCGGTCTTCTTTGTCGGATTAGGTGAAAAGCCTTTCCGTGCCACCCAATTATTGAAATGGGTTTATCAAGAAGATGTCGTTGACTTCGATTTGATGACCAATTTCAGCAAATCACTGCGTTCTTATCTGAGCGAAAACTGCCATATAACGGCACCTGAAATCGTGTTGGAAAAGATCGCCAGTGACGGCACACGTAAGTGGGTGGTGCAGACTGGCTGCGGTAATAAGATTGAAACGGTGTTTATACCCGAAGAAAATCGAGGTACCTTATGCGTCTCGTCACAAGTCGGTTGTGCGTTGGCTTGTACGTTTTGCTCCACCGCCCAACAAGGCTTTAACCGCAATTTGACCACGGCGGAAATTATCGGTCAGCTTGTGGTTGCCCAACAGCGTTTGGGTAAAGAAAAAAAGATTACCAATGTGGTCATGATGGGTATGGGTGAGCCACTGCTGAATTTTGATAATGTCGTTGCCGCCATGAATTTAATGATGGATGACTTTGCGTACGGCATTTCCAAGCGGCGGGTGACCATCAGCACATCGGGCGTAGTGCCTGCCATGTACCGATTGACAGAAGTCTGCGATGTCAGCTTGGCGGTATCTTTACACGCAGTAACTGACGAGTTGCGGGATGAGTTAGTCCCTATCAACAAAAAATATCCGCTAAAAGAATTGCTGGAAGCTTGTCGGGATAATGCCAAAATTGCTCCACGTCGCACTATTACGTTTGAATACGTTATGCTAAATGGTATTAACGATTCAATCGAAGATGCACACGGTCTGGTTGAATTACTCAAAACCGTACCATCAAAACTGAATTTGATACCCTTTAATCCGTTTCCCAATTCCAATTACACTTGTTCCAGTAATAATGCGATTCATCGGTTTAAGACTTTATTGAACGATGCTGGCATTGTGACAACGGTAAGAAAAACCCGTGGTGAAGATATTGATGCCGCCTGTGGGCAATTGGTTGGACAAGTGGCAGATAAAAGCCGTAGACATCTTAAATTAAAAACAGTGGGTGTTGAACATGCTGCGTAAATACAGTTATATGATGACACGCTGTGCTTTTGTGCTGCTGGCAATAAGCCTATCAGCCTGTTCCTGGTTTTCAAGTAGCTCTGCGGGAAAGCCTACGGATACTTATCTACAGCTAGGTATCCGGTATATGGATCTAAATAAGTTGGAATTGGCTAAGGAAAATCTACTAAAAGCGTTGGAAAAAGAATCCGATAATGCACGGGCGCACAGTGCTTTGGCTGTTTTGTATGAAAAAATCAATCATTTTGACCAAGCGAAACAGCATTATGATGCAGCTTTGAGCATATCACCCGATGATATAGGCATACAAAATAATTACGGCAAGTTTTTATGCGACCGTAGGCAATTCGATAGAGGTTTGGTGCTGCTGACCCAGGCAACATCTAATCTGTTAAATGACAGGCCGTGGATGGCATTGACCAATGCTGCGCGTTGTCATCTAGGCATGGGGCAACGTCCGCAAGCGGTCACGTTACTCAAGCAGGCGTTAGATATGAACGGTCAGTATTCGGCAGCTTTGTTCGAAATGCAAAAAATCAGCTATCAATTGGGCGATTACAAGGCGGCAGAAGATTACTTGCAGCGCTATTTGGGGGAAGCCAATCATACCGCTGAAACCCTGTGGCTGGGCATACAAACCGAGCAGGCATTAGGTAATATGTCACTTGCTAATGAGTACCGAAACTTGTTGCTGGATAAGTTTCCACTGTCAAACGAAGCCAAACAAGTCTCTGGTATCCGATAATCAAACATCCGCTAAATGGCCTCTAATATTCAAGCAGTTCGTGGGATGCACGATGTACTCCCCGACCAAACCGCGCTTTGGCAATATGCTGAAGGCATTATCAGAGAAGTGCTGTCCAGCTATGGCTACAGCGAAATCCGCTTGCCTATTGTAGAGAAAACCGAATTATTCAAACGCTCTATCGGCGAAGTCACCGATATTGTTGAAAAAGAAATGTACACCTTTGATGATCGCAATGGCGACTCGTTAACGCTAAGACCAGAAGGCACGGCGGGATGTTTGCGGGCTTGCCTAGAACATGGTTTGCTGCATCACCAAACCCATAGGTTATGGTATTACGGCCCCATGTACCGGCATGAAAGACCGCAGAAAGGCCGTTATCGGCAATTTATCCAATTAGGTGTAGAAACCTACGGCATGTCAGGGCCCGATATTGATGCGGAATTGATCCTGTTGATGCACCGCTTATGGCAAAAGCTGGGCATCCGCGATAAGGTCAGCTTGCAATTGAATTCCTTGGGTACAATTGCCGAGCGTTTGGCTTATCGGGAAGTGTTGGTGGCTTATTTTCAGCACCATAAGGAAGGCTTGGACGAAGACAGCCTCCGCAGGTTGAACACCAATCCGTTACGTATTTTAGACAGCAAAAATCCTGAACTGAAAGACATTATTGCTAATGCCCCAGAATTGATGGCTTACTTAGGTTCTGAAAGTTTGGCGCATTTTAAGGCTATCACCACAACCTTGGAAGATTTAGGTGTGGCATATCAGATCAATACCCGATTAGTACGTGGCTTGGATTATTACAGCAAAACGGTTTTTGAATGGGTAACTGACGAGCTGGGTTCCCAAGGTACTGTTTGTGCGGGCGGCCGTTATGACGGTCTTATCGAACAATTAGGAGGTAAACCGAATCATGCCGTGGGTTTTGCAATGGGCATGGAGCGTTTATTGGCCTTGCTGGAATTGCGTGATGATCTTCCCGTAACAAAATCGGTTGATGCTTATATGATACGGGTAGGCGAGAAAGCAGAACGGGAAGGTCTGCGTTTTGCAGAAACGATTAGGAACGAGTTCCCAACGCTAAAATTGCAATTATCTGCTGATGGTGGCAGTTTTAAAAACCAGTTTAAAAAAGCCGACAAGGTCGGTGCAGAATTCGCCATTATTCTCGGTGATGACGAAGTTGATCGTGGCGAAGTAGGCATCAAGTGCTTAAGAAATGAGCTTGCCCAGCAAACCATGCCGCAAAGTCAGGCGATCAGTTTTTTGCAACAGCAACTGCAAATAAATCAGTAAGCAAATTAGTTTTTAATCTGCGCGTTAATTGTGCAGAATATGAATGATAGAATCCCCTAGTAATTTAGAAAACAGAGAGCAGCAGTGGCAATTTACGATACAGAAGAAGAGCAACTTGAAGCCGTAAAAGGCTGGTGGAAGGAAAACGGCACATCAACAGTTGTAGGCATAGCGATAGGTATTGCCATTATTGTTGGTTGGAACTACTGGCGTGAACACAAGCAAGACCAAGCAAACCAGGCTTCGGCAGTTTATGACCAATTACTTAAAGCCGCTGAAACCGATCAAAAAGAGTCGGTAGATAAACTGGCTAAACGCTTACAAGAGCAGTTTGTAAACAGTAATTATGCGGCTTATGGCGGTTTGTTTCAGGCGAAAGTCAAGGTTCAGCAGGGTGATATTGCCGCTGCCAAAGAAATCCTGAAAAAAATTGCTGCTGGCAAAGATAAGGAATTAAGCCATATCGCCAAAATCAGATTGGTCAAACTAATGCTGGCAAGCGGTGAATACGAGCAAGGCTTGCAAGTTATTAACGATGTCGACCAAGCGGCGGCAGCAAAATTTTCCGATAACTACGATGAATTAGTAGGGGATTTATATGTGGCATTAGACCGTTTGGATGAAGCCCGTACCGCGTACCAAAAAGCCCTAAAAAATGGTTATCAATCGCCGTTGTTGCAACTTAAAATCAACGATCTGACATCACCAGAAAAAGTCGAAATTAAAAAATAATGCATTTTTTCCCTCGTTTAATCATTCTGTCCTTACTAATCCTCCTGACCTTGTCGGGTTGTTCCGCTATGGATTGGGCGAGTGAGTCCATGTCCGGCATCAAGGATTATTTTACGGGTGGTGCTGACAATGCCGATCCGCCCAATGTGCTGGTCGAATATACGCCGGAAATTCAAGCCGAAGTGCTTTGGAAAGAAAGCGTGGGCGTGGGTACGGATGAACAAACCTTAAAGTTAGTTCCCGCTATCGCAAGTGGCAGGATTTTTGCTGCGGATAGGGATGGACTGGTGCAAGCCAGGGATTTGAGTACAGGTAAGCTGGCCTGGGAAGCGGAAATTGAAGACCAAAATGAAGACCAAGTGCATTTTTCCGGTGGACCAGGGGTAGGTGCTACAACGGTAATCATAGGTACTAATGATGCGGAAGTTATCGCATTGAATATTGATAACGGAACGCAACTTTGGAAGACCACGGTATCCAGTGAGGTATTATCTGTTCCCGTAATTTCGGGTGGCATCGTTATATTACGCACTACCGATGGCTCGGTGATTGCACTGAATGAAAAGACCGGGCAAAAAGTCTGGAGCTACGAACACAACGTGCCAGCCTTAACGGTGCGCGGTACGGGTGCGCCGTTAATCATTGAAGACACCATTATAGAAGGTTACGACAACGGCAAATTAATGGCGTTGCGCTTGGAAGACGGCAAATATGTCTGGGAATCCAGTGTTACCATCCCAAAAGGTCGGTCAGAGGTTGAGCGTTTAGTCGATATTGACGTTGATCCCATCGAATCTCGGGGAGTTATCTATACCGCAAGTTATAACGGCGGTACTGCTGCTGTTTCGATTTTGGACGGCGATGTATTGTGGCGCAATGAAGCCGTTTCCTCGCATACTGGCTTAAGTCAAGATGAGCAATACCTGTATATTTCCAATTCAGCCGGACATGTGCTACAACTGGATAAGCGTACTGGCTCGTCTTTGTGGGAGCAAAAAGATTTGCACGGACGAAAACTGACATCCCCCGTCGCTTACCAAGGTAATGTTGTGGTCGGTGATATTGAAGGCTACGTCCATTGGTTAAGCAGCACCGATGGCCGTCAGCTTGCCCGTGTGCAAGTAGCGGGTGATGCCATTGATGCCAAGCCTGTTGTGGTCGGTGATACCGTTTATATTTATGCCAAAGACGGTACCTTAGCCGCCCTAAAAGCCCAGTAGTATGTTACCAGTCATCGCCTTAGTAGGCCGTCCCAATGTGGGAAAATCGACTTTATTCAATTACTTAACCCGCACCAGAGAAGCGCTAGTCGCCGATTTTCCTGGACTAACGCGGGACAGACAATATGGTCGTCTAAAACACGGCAACAGACCTTGTCTGATCGTCGATACTGGCGGTATCGCGGATGATGCCGCAGGTATAGAAAGCCTCGCACGTAAGCAGGTGCAAATCGCGCTGGAAGAAGCCGACATCGTATTTTTTATGGTCGATGCGCGTGAAGGCTTAAGCGCATCAGATAAAGTCATTGCCGAGACTTTGCGGAAACTCGCCAAGCCCGTAATTTTAGTGACTAACAAAATTGACGGTCTCGATGCCAGTATAGTCATGGCTGATTTTTATTCCTTAGCGTTGGGTGAGCCGATTGCTTGTTCGGCAGCACACGGACGCGGTATCCCCGAATTGTTGGAAAGGGCAAATGAGCTATTGCCGCCCGATGTTGAAGCCGTTGATGAAAATCAAGGTGGTATAGGCATTGCTGTTGTCGGTAGACCCAATGTGGGCAAATCAACCTTGGTCAATCGCTTATTAGGTGAAGAACGGGTTATCGTATTTGATGAGCCTGGCACTACCCGTGACAGCATTTATATTCCGTTTGAGCGTAACGGTAAAAAATTTACTCTGGTGGATACCGCAGGTATGCGCCGCCGTGCCAGGGTTTCTGAAGTAATCGAAAAATTTAGCATTATCAAATCTTTGCAAGCGATTGAAAAATCGCATGTCGTCATTTTTTTGATTGATGCCAGCGAAGGTATTACCGACCAAGACGCGCATTTACTGGGCTTGGTATTGGAAGCGGGTAGGGCGTTGATTATCGGATTGAATAAGTGGGACGGATTAAGTGTCAACCAAAAAACCACGATACAACGGCAACTTGACTTAAAACTCTCCTTCCTAGAATTTGCTGAAAAACACCCTATCTCGGCATTGCATGGTAGCGGCGTAGGCAAATTGTTTGATGTCGTCCACACCTTGTACGAATCAGCGATGGTCAATATGGGAACGCCGCTACTGACCCGAATCCTCAAAGAAGCCACTGAGGCGCATCAGCCGCCTTTAGTTGGCACTCGCCGCATTAAATTGAAGTACGCGCATCAAGGTGGACGCAATCCACCTGTAGTCATTATCCACGGCATACAAACCGACGCATTGCCGCTTTCTTACAAGCGCTATCTGACCAATTATTACCGAACTAAATTGCATTTGTCCGGCACGCCGATACGTTTGGAGTTTAAATCGCCAATCAATCCATTCCACGGACAAAAAAATAAACTCAGTGATAAGCAAGTAGAAAAACGCAAACGCTTAGTTAGACGAATGAAAACCAAGCAATAAGCTAATCGGCAAAACAGTCTTTTAACCTAAGAGGGATACATCATGGCTAGCATTAAATTTCAGGGCAATCCGCTTCATACGTCAGGTGAATTACCCTCAGTCGGTAGCAAAGCACCGGATTTCACGCTGGTTAACGGCAAATTGGCAGATGTTACCTTAGCCACGTATGCTGGCAAAAAGAAAGTTCTGAATATCGTCCCTAGCCTGGATACACCGACTTGTGCAATGTCCACCCGCAAATTCAATGAAAAAGCGAGCAAGCTGGATAACACTGTCGTACTGGTCGTATCTGCCGATTTGCCCTTCGCTCAATGCCGTTTTTGTGAAACAGAAGGCTTAACCGACGTTATTCCATTATCCACCTTCCGTTCCAGCTTTTCAGACGATTACGGTGTCACTTTAACGGATACCATTCTCGCTGGATTAACCGCTCGCGCTATTGTCATCCTCGGCGAAGACGATAAAGTGCTGTACACACAACTGGTCGATGAGCTCGCCAACGAGCCAGACTACGATAGTGCTTTAGCGGCTTTATAATATTTTCAGACTGAGATACGGCAAGACGAAGAGGGTAATTAGATCAAAAATGTGAACTGCGTCACAAAAATAGCATTTCATGTGAATGCCAAATTCCAAAATGTGAGCTGATTCACAAAAACGAATTCAAGCCTATGCCACAATTCACCTGGGAGTTTTTTTAATTCCCTCTTTGTTAGTAAGCTACTCGAAAGCCGACCCAACGGACGGGAAGGCTTTTTTTCGTACAAAACAACCCAATAAAAAGCGTTAAGCACTAAAATAGGCAGACTGTCTGCCAACCGATTGCTTATCGTGCTAAATATCATCTGGATTACCTTCTTCCTCGCCGCATTTTGCACTGCCTTAATCAAACTGGTTTTTTTTGGCGATCAGCAAGTCTTTGGCTTATTGATGGAAGCCTTGTTCAGTCAAGCCAAAGCTGCATTTGAAATTTCATTAGGTTTAACGGGCGTTCTGTCCTTGTGGTTAGGCATTATGCAAATCGGCGAACGCAGTGGCTTCATCCAGTTATTAACCCAATTTCTTACGCCTTTGTTCAGTAAATTGATGCCCGATGTCCCGAAAGGTCATCCTGCTTTAGGCGCAATTGTCATGAATATTTCCGCCAATATACTCGGCTTAGACAATGCCGCCACGCCTTTAGGCATTAAGGCGATGAAAGAATTACAGACGCTAAACCCTAGCCCCGATACCGCCAGCAATGCCCAAATCCTGTTCTTGGTCATCAACACGGCGGGTGTGACCTTATTTCCGGTAACGATTTTGACTTACCGCGCCCAGTTGGGTGCAGCCAACCCTAGCGATGTCTTCATCCCGATTTTGATTGCCACTTATATGTCTACATTAACAGGCTTATTGGCTGTGGCTTGGGTGCAAAAAATCAATTTGCTGGATAAGGTCGTCATGGCTTATCTGGCCGGATTTTCCTTGATTGTAGGCGGCTTGCTCGCATATTTTACCCATTTGCCTCAGCAAGAAATGCTGGCGCAATCCGCCTTGATGAGCAATGTCATTTTGTTTTCGTTAGTCATCACCTTTATTTGTGGTGCCATTTACAAAAAAGTGAATGCCTACGATGCCTTTATTGACGGCGCGAAAGAAGGTTTCCAGACGGCGATTACGATCATCCCGTATTTGGTTGCCATGTTGGTGGCAATCGGCGTGTTTCGGGCGAGCGGTGCATTGGATTTGTTGGCGGACGGCGCACGTTCTATCGTACATAAGTTCAACATGGATGACCGCTTTGTCGATGCCTTACCGACGGCACTCATGAAGCCTTTTAGCGGCAGTGGAGCCAGAGCGATGATGATCGACACCATGAAAACCCACGGTGCGGATTCGTTTGCCGGTAGGCTGTCGTCCATAGTGCAAGGCAGCACCGAAACCACTTTTTACGTGCTGGCGATTTACTTTGGGTCGGTGGGGATCAAGCATATTCGCCATGCCGCTACTTGTGGGATAATAGCCGACTTTGGCGGCATAATCGCCGCCATTTTTGTGGCTTATTGGTTTTTTGGTTAAGCAAATGATCGTTCATCCTTCGACAATACGTTGGGATGAACTCGTGAACGCGTTTTGCCTCGGTTTATCCGATGAACTAAATAAACTGTACAAGACTTCTTAAAAGTTAGGGTAAAATCGGGCATCTAAAATAAATTTTTAATGAGTGACTTTTGTGGCAATTACAAGAATTTTAGCTCAAAGCGCTAAGCAATTGGACGAACGTCCTTTCCCGCCCCCTTCGATACAAAAATTTAAATTTATAGATTTATTTGCTGGCATTGGCGGCTTTAGGCTTGCAATGCAGTCAATTGGCGGAGTATGCCAATTTTCAAGCGAATGGGATAAATTTGCCCAAATAACCTATGAAACAAATTTTGGCGAAGTTCCAGAAGGTGACATACGACCAATTTCGGAAAAAGATATTCCTGAACATGATGTGCTTTGTGGCGGTTTCCCTTGCCAGCCTTTCAGCCTTGCCGGTGTATCCGCAAGAAACGCACTGAACACAGCGCATGGCTTTGATTGCGAAATTCAGGGAACACTTTTTTTTGACATAGCCCGTATAGTCGCTGAAAAGCGTCCTAAGATTGTCTTTTTAGAAAATGTAAAAAATCTTGTTAACCATGATAAAGGTAAAACTTTCAGCGTAATACAAAAAACAATGCTTAAGTTGGGGTATTCATTCAACTATCAGTTAATAAATGCTGAATGCGTTGTCCCTCAAAAAAGAGTACGATGTTATATTGTTTGTTTGAGAGACACATCTGAAAAATTTGAATTCCCCACCTTCGAAGGTGAACCGCAACCATTAAAATTAATCCTTGATAAGAAAGTTGAAGCAGAGTACACAATATCCGATAGGTTATGGGCTGGTCATCAGAGAAGAACAATCACGAATCTTGAAAGAGGAACTGGTTTTACAGCATTTTGTGTTGACATAAACAAACCCGCAAACACCTTGGTCGCTCGATATGGGAAGGACGGAAAGGAATGTCTGATTCCCCAGGAAGGTAAAAATCCGAGAATGCTAACTCCCCGTGAGTGTGCACGACTGCAAGGTTTTCCTGAGAACTTCCTCATACCTGTTGCCAAAACCGCAGCCTATAAACAGTTTGGCAACTCAGTAGCACTTCCCGTTGTTAAAAAAATTGCGGATAAAATAGAAGCTTATTTATAGAAACTATAAAAATGAAATTTGGAATAAGTCAAAAGATTAAGTTTGGCTCAGATGAAGGTTCATATTCAATAGTCACTGAAAGGGAACATTTCGATTCCCAAATAACAGCAACAGATTCGGAAGCAGAATTGTTGCTTAACTTTTTTGGCAGAGAAAATATAAATATAGGGAATGTAGCCTCTGATAAGGCAAAGTCAGGCAAAAACTTTAAGCTGTCTCCGCAAGGAAAAAGTATTACCCTAAATCTTGTTTTTCCAAAGCCAAATAAAACCGAACTGCGCCTTTATCTATCGTCAACTGCTGGTTTTAAGCCAGAGCCGAATTTCGTCTGGTTTATGTTTATAAAAAATGGTGATTTATGGATTGGCAGTATGCCTGAAGCAGATTGGCGAAACGAAAACTCAATTATTATTTATGATGAAAGCGAGGAAATTTACCAGGATTCACTTGCTGAGCTTGATGAAATTAAAATTACTAACTTAAAAGCCCGTGATGTCTTTGCAAGAGACAGAAATCTTGCTATTAAGCGAATTCAGCTTGAAAAATATACTTGCGAATACGACCCGTCACACAACCTCTTTGATTCAAGGCATACAAAACTGCCTTATCTTGAGGCACACCATTTGATTCCAATTTCTTTGCAAAAAGAAATAGTTCAAAAGCTTGATGTAATAGAAAACATTTTTAGCCTTTGCCCTTTTTGTCATAGGGCAATACATCATGCAAACATAGATTTAACAAGAAAAATCATTAATCGTCTTGTTGACAAAAGACCTCAAGTTACAGGCATCATAAATCTTCAAATAGTAGATTTTTATAGGCTTTATTCTGTTGAGGATATTTGTTAAAGGGTCTAGCCTCGTAGAGCGACTGTCCGATGGTTAGCAAATTCCTTACACAAATTCTATAACTTAATGAAAATCCATTTAAAAACATTAGGCTGCCGCCTGAACGAAGCAGAACTGGAAACCTGGGCGCAGGCTTTCCAAAAGCACGTAGGGCGGGTTAGGCGCATATTTCCGCCATGCTTAAGCTGCAAATTGCGGTTGGGTGCGCCGTAACCCGCCGCTTTTGATTTCTGAAACGCACAATGGCGGATTACGCCACGCCCAAAGAACAGCAGTCTATTGAAGTCTGGTGATTTTGCGTGGCTAATCCGCCCTACAACACTAAAGAATTTTGATGAAAGTCCATTTAAAAACATTAGGTTGTCGCCTAAATGAAGCCGAATTGGAAACCTGGGCGCAGGCTTTCCAAAAATACGGTCATCAAGTGACCCGCCAAGCCGAAACGGCCAACCTGATCGTCATCAATTCTTGCGCCGTCACCCAGGATGCCGCCAGGAAGTCTCGGCATTTGATCCGTAAAGTCCACCGCGAAAACCCATCGGCAAAATTAGTTGTCAGTGGTTGCTATGCCACGTTAAACCAGCAGGAAGCGGAAGCTTTGCTCGGCGTGGATATGGTGGTCGGCAATAAGGATAAAGACCAGTTGGTCGATAAGGCTTTGTCTGAACTTAACCTGGACACCATGCCCACCATGTCTACAGAACCAGGGGCAATCTCCCTGTTTACCCGTGGACGGCAACGTGCTTTCGTGAAAGTGCAGGACGGCTGCCGTTACCGCTGCACCTTCTGCATTGTTACCGTGGCGCGCGGCGATGAAAAGAGCCGAACTGTACAGGAAGTAGTTGATGAAATTAATGCCTTACATCAGCAGAACATCAACGAAATTATCCTGACCGGCGTGCATCTGGGCGGTTATGGCAGCGATTTGGAGACCAACCTGACCGACCTGATCAAAGCCATTCTTAGCCAGACCGACGTACCGCGTATCAGGCTAGGTTCGCTTGAACCGTGGGAACTGAATAATGAGTTTTACCAACTCTTCGAAAATCCAAGGATAATGCCGCATTTACATTTGCCTTTACAAAGCGGCTCTGATTCCGTACTGCGGCGGATGGCGCGGCGTTGTAAAACGGAGGAATTCGCCGCTATTGTTGCCCGGTTAAGGCAACACAATCCGCACTTCAATATCACCACCGACATTATCGTCGGCTTTCCGGGTGAGACTGAAGAAGAATGGCAAGAAAGCATTAAGTTTATTCAGCAAGTCAGTTTTGGACATATCCATATTTTTAGTTATTCGCCTCGGGAAGGCACCAAAGCAGCAACCTTGTCTAATCCCGTGCCAGAGCCGATAAAAAAACACCGCAGCCAACAGTTACACCAATTAGGCGAGGACATGCGATTAAAGTTATATCGGGATAACTTGGGCATGACATATCCTGTTTTGTGGGAAGGTTATTCTGAACCTGTTGGTACAGAGATGCAGCGGGTATTTGGCTATACCCCCAACTACCTTAAAGTTGGCTGTGATATAAGTAATGACGTGATCCTCAAAAACAAGACAATCCCTGCAACCTTAAAAGCCATTAACGATTCCTTTATTTTGGCGGAATTAACTGAAGACTAGTTGCTAGGATAACCTAATCGTTGCTGTAGAAGCAGGTTGCTTCGGTTTAACTTACATTACAGAATGACAAACGCTTTACCCATCTTATACAGCTTCCGCCGCTGCCCTTATGCAATCAGGGCAAGATTAGCAATCGCGTATGCAGGTATTTCGGTCGAAATAAGGGAAGTTCAGTTAAAGCATAAGCCTGAGCAAATGCTGGTGATTTCTCCTAAAGGCACAGTACCAGTGTTGCAATTGCCCGATGGTAAGGTGATCGATGAAAGTCTGAACATCATGGACTGGGCATTGGCGCAACATGATCCCGAACACTGGCTGGATACAGGAGAAGAATCGGAAACGCTAATCGAGTGGAACGATGGCGACTTTAAAACTTACCTGGATCGCTACAAATACGCCGACCGCTACCCCGAATTTTCAGAAAGTTATTATAGGAAAGAGGGCGAAAAATTTTTGGTGGTGTTGGAAAAAAAACTTAGCCAAAATGCCTATTTAGGCGGCAGACATTTTTCAAGAGTGGATGCCGCTATTTTTCCTTTTATCAGGCAGTTTGCTGCGGTTGATAACTTGTGGTTTCAAGCTTCGGGTTTTCGGCAGCTTATTAACTGGTTAGATGCTTTGTTAGCATCGGAATTATTTTTAACTGTGATGAGTAAACATCCTAAGCAATATTGACAGTTAAGTTTTCGCGTCCCCCTCACTTATTGAGATTGGTGTTATTTGAACTTTCGTGAAAAATCCTTGTGGGCTTCTTCCGTTAATGTTTTGTAAGCATCCCTTATGTTTTCTTGCGAACTCTTCAATAAAAGGGCTTTTTCTTTAATTAGCTTTTCTTTTTCCGCATCTGTAGAGGCACTGGCAATTGCATTAGCCTTATCATTTGCAGATTCCACATCCTGCTTTGCTGAAGCAACCTTTTTATTGTAAGCAGAAAGTAGTTTCTCATAGGCTTTAGCGTCTTTCCCTTGAGCCTTAAGAACATCTATGCGTTTTTGGATACCAGAAGAAGTGGTATCAGCATCTGAAATAAGTTGATTTTCCCTTGCTGTAAGAATTTGCTCTTGCGCGACTACGACACTTTGCCGACTTTTTAACCATTCGGCCTTTATTTTTTCTGCAACATTTTTGATGTCTTGTTTGGTTGTACACTTATTTATCTCAGCTTTAAATGCCACAAACGTTTCAATTTCAGCATTAAGCTCAGAAAACATGGTTTTTCTTTCTGCATCGCCTAGACCATCCATGAATTCTATTTTGGCTTTAAAGGGGGAAAGTTGCTTTAGACGATTGTCTACCTGAGTTAACAGATAATTTTTGCCCTTACCAACCATTGCTTCTGCGGTGTCGAGATTATCCTTTACGCCACCTACGGAAAAACTGTTGTCATTTGGAATTACGTTTTTTTCTTCTGCTGCTTGGCTTAGTACTTTTGGTTTCATTCCAGTGTTTTTGTCTGCCTGGGCATTAGTAGCGTTGTTATTGCTTCCAGAGATATTACCTAAAAACGGAGAGGCAAAAAAAGCTGCCCCCAAAATAACGACTAAAAATAATGCTAATGAAAAATATTTCATAAAAAATACCTCAATTCCCAATATTAAGACCCTTAGGTCATCAATGTTTTGTACGGTTCACTAGTGCTTGCTATAAATATCATTGACATGAATCATATCATGCAATTCTTTACGTTTGATACCTTCCGAAACGCCGGAGAAACTGTACCTTCGTAACAGCTAACCGGTTTTCTTCTTTACGGTTAACGAGATTCTGGTCATTCGATGATCCTATTGTAGGCAAAACAACCATACTGGTTTTCATGGCTTCTTGGTGAAAAATTAATATAACTATTTGAAATAAATTAATTTTGTTATTAATGCTGATACGCTTATATCGGGTCGATTGGTTTGCTGGATGCGGGGGCGGATTGGATACCGACCCCGCAGTCAGTCAAATAATGACCTCTCTCAAGTTACCGTTTTCCTTTCCCAGTAAGAGACATGGTCATTGGTTGCTTAGAGAGATTACCCCACAGTTTCAGTGTTCCTGAGTAGGTTTTTCCAGGAACGTTCGGGCGGAAAGTAACTCTGAGCTTGCAGCTTCTGCCCACGCTGAGAGATATAGGACAGTTGCCTCTGGTAACGGTATACACCTTGCCCGATGTGTTTACAAAGGTAACTGGAAGCTTGACCCTTTGGTGGTTTGTTACAGTCACGGTCACGGTATGGTTAACTTTGACTTTCAATTTACCGAAATTCAGGCTAGTTGGTATGACCAACTTTTTAGCATTGATGCTCTGTGTGCCTGGAGCAGTTCCTACGCCTGTAACTGTCCCAGTTCCAATCACTGTCCCAGTAACGACTGTTCCCGTTCCAGTACTCGTGCCTGCGCTAGTACCAGTTCCGCTCATAAGTATGGTTCTGCTTCCTCCAGGCGCATTGTGCGCTATAACAAGCGTAGCCGCTTTTGCACCTACAGTGGTAGGCAGGAATGACATAGTAACTGAACAAGTGCCATTGGGTACTACAGCTCCACAAGTATTAGCCGATACCAAGAAGGCATTATCGCCCGTCACTGTTACATTTGAGACAACAAGTTCGGCAGTTCCGGTGTTTTTAACTATGACAGGCTTCGTAACAGCAGCTCCACCAGTATTCACTGAAGCGAAAGCCATTGAAGTAGTTGACACTGCTACCAACGGGGTCGCTCCAGTACCTGTGCCACCTGTGCCACCTGTGCCAGGTCCGCCGCTTAAATCGACAGTCGAAATGCCCCCATCTGCATTGTGGTTGATAACGAGTAAGGCCGTTTGAGATCCAGCCGTGGTTGGTGTGAACGTCACAGTGATGTTACATTCGCCAGCAGGTGTGATTGTTCCACAGGTAGTTGGAGCAATGGAGAAAGCTCCAGCATCAATGCCAGTTATAGAAATGCTTGAGACAAGGAGGTTGGCAGTATGTAATGGTCAAGTAAAACCGGACACTTTTTCAGACAGCTTTCCTATAAAAATCCCGTTCATATTGCAACGGGGATTGATAACCTAATTTTGAATGAGATCGTTTGCCATTGTAAAAGGCCAAATAATCAATAACACTCAGCTTGGCCG
>CAMAVM010000010.1 GCA_945861705.1 Methylomagnum ishizawai
CAATGGCAAGAATGGTAAGGCTATCGCCTGCGCCGCTATGCGTAAACTCATTCATCTTAGCTTTGCTATCTTGAAATCAGGCGAACCTTTTGATCCTCTTTTCGCAGTAAAATAAGCCTTGACACTTGGGTTTTAAGACGGTATCTACACGCTTACTCAGGGTTTCCTTAAATATCCTTCAACAAACAACACGCAGGATTGTCTGTGCGCCAACCCAACATCTGCTAACCAAAGCACTACAGATAGTTTCTCCAAAATCAATAGGTTGTATAAGCCATTCGCTGGCTTTTCCATATTCTTTTGGTATTGTTAAAAATTCATTGAGATTCTTGGGATTGACGACACAGTGCTTCAACCCTAGAGCAATACCTCTGCCCGTTGCTTTCACAAACGCTTCTTTGCGCGTCCAGAACTGGTAGAAGGCTTGCACTTGTTGGGATTTCGGCAGTTGCTGCCAGTGGCTTTTTTCTTCTTCGGAAAAACATTTATCTACCAGCGCAACTAGGTTTTTCCTTGGTTTGCACTGCTCAATATCAACGCCTAGCTCACAGTTATAAGCCATTGCGATCACCATCTTATTGGCAGTATGCGATAAATTAAACGCCAATTCGGGATAATCAGCGAGATAAGGTTTGCCATATTCGGCCTTATGGATACGTAGCTGCTCTGGGGCTGTATTGACGGCATCTGCCAGTACAATCCTTAGTCGGGCATGGATTTCGACATAGCGTCTACGTAGCAGCTCGTTTTTAAATGCGTTAGCATGTTGCTGTTCAGTTTGGTCGAGAATGTGCCAATACTGACGGCAATCTGTTTCCGTTGCGGCAATATCGCCTTTCCATAGTTTGATGTCAGGGTTTTCCACTACGGGCTTACCCACGCTTTGCCTACACCGCGTGGATCACTGGAGGCGGTTAATTTTTTCGTGAGCTTATTTAACTGCACGGCTTGCATATCGCCGTAATTACGTTTCGTTTCCTTTAATTGATGGCCCAATGTTGATAACTTCGTAATCTCATCTTGAGATAGCGCGGCTTTTTCATATTCGATAACATCGGGCATGAATTGGTGGTGAAAACGAGGAATGCTTACCCAGGAATCGGGATTGTTGCCCTTAGCAAAATCCAGAATTCCTAACAAAACCATCGAGATAATCCGGCTACCGCCGGGCGTGCCTAATACGGCGATGCGCTCAGGTGTTTCCAGGAAAGTTGGCGTCATGCTGGACAACATGCGCTTTCCTGGCGCAATCGAATTAGCTGCGGCACCTACCAAACCATAGACGTTCATTGCACCTTCAAGGCTGGCAAAATCATCCATCTCATTATTGAGCAACACGCCTGTGGCTTCCGGTGCAAACCCGGCACCAAAAGCTGTGTTAATGCTCAAGGTTGCGGCAACGCGATTGTCGTCTTCATCAATGATGGAAAAATGTGTTGTCTGTGTACCTTGGTTTTGCTCAGGCATATCGCCTGACAAATAATTGCTGGGCAAGGCTTTGTCGTGCCTTATAGTGCTACGCAACCCTGCGGCATAATCCAAGCTGAGTAGTTGTTGGGTTGGAATGTCGATAAAATCAGCATCGCCGAGATATAAGGCGCGGTCATGGTAAGCGCGGCGCATGGCTTCTGTAATCAGGTGTTTGCGGATTATTTCATCGATTTTCTGCAAATCAAAACCTGACAAGATATTTAAGGTTTCCAGCAACACAATACCGCCGGATGATGAAGGCGGCGCACTGGTAATCGTTATACCTTGATAGCTGCCTTTTATTGGCTTGCGCTCGACGACTTGGTAAGCATCCAAATCTTCCTGACTCCATATTCCACCTGCTTTACGGACACCATTCACTAGCTTATCGGCAACTTCCCCGTCGTAAAAGCCGTCCCTGCCTGATTCGGCAAGCTGCTTCAAGGTATTTGCCAAATCAGGTTGTTTAAGTATTGAAAAGGATTTGGGTACAGAACCGTGAGACAGAAAAATAGCCGATGTATAACGATCTTTTTTGAGAACTTCGACATTGGAACCTAACATTCTTCTATGCCGTTCGGTTATGGTAAAGCCATTAGTGGCATAGCGAATGGCTGGGGCTAAACTTTCAGCTAATGTTAATTGCCCATATTTCTCCGATAAATGCACTAATCCTGCTGGCAAACCTGGAATGGCTGCTGCCAAAGCCCCATTCAACGATAAGTTCGGTATTACTTTGCCAGATTTATCCAAGAACATGGCTTTATGTGCGGCTAAAGGTGCTTTTTCACGACCGTCGATGAAGGTTTCAACGTGGTCTTTCGCCCGATGTAGCAACCAGTAGCCGCCACCACCCAAACCTGAACCTGCTGGTTCGACCACCGCTAAAGCCGCACTTACTGCCACCGCTGCATCAAACACATTGCCGCCTTTAGCGATAATCTCAAAACCTGCTTCAGTTGCTAAAGGATGTGCGGAAGCTACCGCAACCCTAGGGCTATCTCCATTTACCTGTGCCGTCCAAAGTAAGGCGAATAGGTTGATGAATGCTATATATCTTGTTAGTTTTGTCATTCCAAATTTATCGAACAGCTAAACAAGCTAGAGCTGTGTAATTTGTTAAAGATGCACTCGAAAACCCAGTAGACATGTGGTTTTTAATGGTTTGACGTAGCTTGCAGTTTTTTATCCTTTACCTTGTTAACGGTAGGTGCTGCGTTAATTGTTTTGTTCACTTTTGAATGAGTTACCAGCGTACTGTCTTCCAATTGCAAATCAAATGCCCCTAGCAAATCACCCGCACTAGCTCTCACTCCTGGCAAGGGTTCTAACCCAAACCGCAAGCTAATAAATTTGATGATCGAAGTAGTGTCATACGACGTATGGTCAACAAAATGCTGTTTGGCAAAAGGCGAGATAATGATGGCAGGTATGCGCGTCCCTGGTCCCCAGCGGTCGCCTTTGGGTGGTGCGACGTGATCCCAAAAGCCGCCGTTCTCATCGTAAGTGACAATTACAACGGTTTTTTTCCAGATTGGGCTGGTTTTGATTTTATTGAGTATCTCATCCAGGTGTTGGTCACCGGACAGCACATCAGTGTAACCAGGATGCTCGTTAAATTGCCCGGTGGGCTTATAAAAGGCGACTTGCGGCAGTGTGCCTTTTTCAATGGCTAATAGAAAATCCTCGCCATCTTGCAAATGCAGATCCCTATCAGGTGTTCCAGGCGCAAATCGGGCATAATAATTAAACGGCTGATGATGTGCTTGGAAGTTAATTGTTCCGGGCTTATCCGTATAAATCACGCTACGTTTAACATCTGGTGCTTGTCCGCCGTCTGCCACTGCTTGCTTCCAAGCCCCTGCGTACCACACCCAGGCGATATTTTTAGCAGATAAGGTATCACCAATTGTTTTTGTGGTCTGCGGTGCTAATGGCTTAGAGGTGGGATCGGCAAAGCGCGAATCACCTTCTTTTTCAGGCGGTATTTTTGAGGGTTGATAAGCTGGTTGCTTAGGTGCGATCACATAACCATCTGGGGTAAACGATAATTCTCCTCCTTCAAACTTGGGTGCGCCGTACATGGCAGATGGCGGCGAATCTGGCTTGCGTTTAAGCAAGCCCTTATCATTCAAAGGCACGCGCTCATCTTCGTCTGCTTCTGGATCGCGTGGGGTGCAAGCGCAGATTAACCATTGGTGGTTGAGGAAAGAGCCACCAAACGCGGCCATGAAAAAATTATCTGCTAGCGTGTATTCCTGCGCCCATTTCCACAACGGTAGCTTTGAGCCATCGTAATAACCCATCACCAAGCCACCAGCATTGGATATGGCGGCAAATTTGTTATTTTTCCCTCCGTTGATTTGTTCAATATTTTGGTAGAACATGTGAACAAGGTCTCGTGTCCTGGCTGATAAAGGTAAATTCAAGGTGGGCTTATCAATTTGGAACGGCTTATTTGGTAGCCGTTCAGCCAACGGTGGCTTATCTACTTCGCTTGCCCAGATGGGCGGTAACTCTTTGAATGGCTTGCCATCGTTATCGACTTGGGTATATTGTTCCTTGGTTGCTTGCTTGATACCATTCGCACCTGGGAATAAGCCATAAAGATTATCAAAACTCCTGTTTTCAGCATAGATAACGATAATGTGTTCTATGTCGTTTAAGGTGGGCTTTGCGACTGGGCGAGTTTTTGCTGCAAAACCAACGGAATTGCAACAGACCAGCAAAACAATAACAACCGCATAAATGGCATGAAAAAAGCCATTCGGTTTTGCATAATCTGAATTTTTTATTCGGGTAAAATGTCTGGGGATATTGTTCATACAGTGTTTTCCGGCTGGGCTAGGCACTTTTTTATTTTTCACGAATGGTAACACATTAATGGACTCGAAATTATCAGCTAAACCATTTAAAAATGGGCAGAATAGGGCTTTATCTTAAAATGACATCTAACTATTGCTATGACTTCAAATAACCCAATTCTCGGCTTTATCGGCATCGGTTTAATGGGTAAACCCTTGGTTTTGCGTTTGCTTAATGCGGGTAATACTGTTTACGTTTGGAACCGCAACCCAGAAAAATTGCAAGCTGTCACTCAAGCCGGAGCTATTGCCTGTTTGACTGTTGCAAAATTGGTGAAAGCGGTCGATGTGATTATTTTATGTCTTGCTGATACCGAGGTTGTCGAGTCGATTGTCCGTAACGATATTGTCAGCAATGGTTCGTCTGGCAAGTTGCTGATTGATTTATCCAGCATTCACCCTGAAACCACCAAGCAATTAGCCAAATTGTTGCAGAAACAATGCGGTATGGGCTGGGTGGATGCGCCGGTATCTGGCGGCGTGGCAGGTGCAGAACAAGGCAATCTGGCAATTATGGCGGGTGGCAACGAAGCCGATATTGCTGTCGCAAGGGAGCTATTAGAACCACTGTACCGGCAGTTAACCCACATGGGCGAAGTTGGCAGCGGTCAGATCACCAAAATCTGCAACCAGATGATTGTTAGTTGCAATGTCATGGTTATCGCCGAAATGATGGCACTGGCGAAACAAGCCGGAGTCGATGCCGTAAAAATACCGCAAGCCTTATCTGGCGGTTTTGCTGACTCCAAACCCTTGCAAATTACCGGCACGGAAATGGCTTTGGCGCAATTCGAGCCGGTAAAATGGCGCGTCAAAACCTTATTAAAAGACCTGAATATGGCGGTCGATTTATCCAAGCAACAAGGCAATGCCATTCCCATGTCCGGTTTGGCGGCACAATTGCTGCAACTGCATGGAAGTAGTGGCTATCTGGAACAAGATCCAGCCACTTTAATCAAGCTGTATTCCAAAAAATATGCTTAAATTCAGTGCTAATTTAAGCCTGTTATTCACTGAAATCGAATTGATTGGACGTTTTAAAGCCGCCAAGCAAAGTGGTTTTTCGGCAGTAGAAATTCAATTTCCCTTTAGCATTCATCCCGAAATCCTTGCTGCCCTATTGGCAGAGCAACAGTTGAAACTGGTGTTGTTTAATGTTGCCGCCGACGATCTCATGCAAGGCGGCGAAGGCCTTGCCTGTGTGCCTGAAAAAAAGGCGCAATTTGAGGAAGCCTTGGCGCAAGCGGTGGCTTATGCCCATTATGTAAAACCGGAAGCCATCAACATCCTCCCTGGGTGCTGTTTTGACAAGCGTCAAAAATCGCACTACCTGGAAACCTTCAAGGAAAACCTGTTGTTAGCGGCTGACACATTAGCACCATTAGGGATTAAGGCTGTCTTTGAAGCGATCAATACCTACGACATGCCGGGCTTTATGATCCACAGCGGTAAGCAGATGCTTAACATCGTCAAGCAACTCAAACACCCCAATCTGTTCATGCAATACGACATTTACCACATGCACCGAATGGGCGAAAACGTAGCTAGTTTTATTACCCGTCATGCCGATAAGATCGGTCATATCCAGTTTGCCGACTGTCCTGGGCGAGGCCAGCCTGGAACGGGTGAAATTGATTTTGGAAGCTTATTCGATGTTATTCGACAATCGAATTATAAGGGTTGGTGCGGTGCGGAATATAAGCCAGTCGGAAAAATGGAAAAACATTTGACTTGGTTAGAGCTATCAGATCCTTAGCCCTGGTTGGGATATTTCTTAAGTTGGCGTATTTAACTCTGAAATACAATCTTAGTTATCTTGCGAATTACTCAGCATCTTTTAATAAAATTGCCCGATTAACCATTTTTTTGACATTGGCTTCCATATTTGTAGGAAGTAAAAAAATATTGGGATGATTTTTTGCGTAAACTCTAAAAATTTCATCAGCAAAAGCTTGACCAATAGCGGTTACACCTTCAAAATCGAATATAACATATTGGAATTTTTCAATCCGAACCAGTATTCTTTTTGCTTGTGAACGAGACACTAATTTTTCATTTTCGTATTGTGCTAAACGAACTGGAACAATGGTTTTATTAAATTGAAATTCATCAGGACCCGCCGTGTAGTCATCGAAAACACTCTGAATATATCGATCAGAATTTTTTTTAATAAGCATATACACAGACGTACCTGCTTCATTTAAGGATAGCGTCGAATCAAGCACGAAATCAAACTCAAAACCTTCATCATGAGTAAACCTTACACCCTTCGAATCAATTTCAAAATTATCAAAAACTCTGGAAGTAAAAAAAATTCCTTCACCTGTGTGATTGTCAGGATCAGTAGTCAGTTTGCCTTTGGATAATTCGAATAATGCTTGTCTTTCATCCCCCAAGTTGTAGAGCCTTTTGATTTTCGTAAAAATGCCTTCGCCATCATCTATTACAGAAATCATCACTTTTTCTTTATCTCTTACAGCGGAAATGTAGACAAACTTACCCTCAGAATGGTCGATAGCATTATTAACCATTTCAGTAAAACCGTAGTGGCAAATGTCCACTATATTTTCCGGCAAACCTTCAAACACAAAAGCATATTGATTTCGCCAAACACCATCTTCAGTAAAATCTTTTGTGAGAGGAAACAGTGACTTATTCTCCCTTAAGTCCCCAAGAAAATATCTTTTACCTTTTCCAGAGCCGCTTGAATCTAACCAACCTTCCTTTTCTAACCGCTGTATATGATTATTTATAGCTTGAGGTGTTATAGAAAATATATTGGCAATATGCTTAACAATATCAGTAGAATGATATCTAAGGTCTCTAATAATTTGACGCCTTATCTGCTCGCCTTTTTCTTTATTATTCACAAGCTATCCTTTAAGAAAAATATTTTCTTAAAGGATAGCTTTGTTTGTATGAAAGTTCAAAAGATATATTTACCAAAAATAGAGCCGTAGGGCGCAATAGCCTTGGCGTATTGCGCCGGATGTAAGGTGGTACACATGCGGTGCAATACGGCTCATGCCTATTGCACTCTACGATTTTACTTTTTTGTTAACTTCAAATACTTCTGATACAAGGTTTCCTGGTTCTCAACATAATCTGGGTCTTTGGTGATGCAATCGACAGGGCAAACCTCCACACATTGCGGCAGGTCATAATGTCCTACACATTCCGTACACAAGGCGGGATTGATAACGTAAATATCTTCGCCTTGGGAAATAGCCCCATTGGGGCATTCCGGCTCGCAGACATCGCAGTTGATACATTCGTCGTATATTATCAATGACATACTTAATCCTGGCTAAACTTTTTAAGTAGCTGCTGGTAGACAATCTCTGGAACGAAAGAGGAAATATCGCCATGTAATTGGGCAATGGATTTAATCACGCTCGAGGAAATAAAGGTATATTGCTCTGGCGGCGTTAAAAATAGTGTTTCCAATTCCGGTGCGAGGTTGCGGTTCATCCCAGCCATCTGGAATTCGTACTCAAAATCCGATACCGCTCTAAGTCCCCGTAGAATAACCGTCGCACCGTGTTGTCTGGCGCAATCTACCAACAAATTACCAAACCCGATGACATCGACATTGGTGTGACTTGCAGCTGCTTGTTTAGCCAAGCTTACCCGTTCTTCCAGAGAAAACAACGGCGCTTTCCCTGCATTATCAGCAACGGCAATGATGACTTTATGGAAAAGCCGAGAGGCTCGTGCGACTAAATCCAGGTGACCGTTGGTGATAGGGTCAAAAGTGCCGGGGTAGATGACGATTATTTGCATAGGCTAGGTTTAATGGAAGGTTGGGTGAAGTAGACTAAAGCGGGGTCTCTAAAAATTCAAAAACCCCTACTCCCTTGAAGGAGAAGGTTGGGATGAGCGGATTTAAACAAAAAATGCCAGCACTATGCCGACCAAAAACAGCAAAAACACACCCACAAATGAGATTACGCCCAACACCAGCATGAACGGATTAATCAATGTCGATAGACTAATATAAGAACCCATCAATTCACGGGCTTCAGAAGCCATCGCACCAATCGACCAAAGGCTTTTCCCTGCACTAAAAAAACCAAGCTTGGGTGCTTTACCAGCGCGGATGTTTTGCACGGATTCTTGGAGTTCAGTTTTGGCATCACCGACCATATTACCTGCGATGTTGGGAAGGTCTTTTAACTCTTCCAATGCCCACCAAAACCTTGCCAGTATCAACGTTGGCAAAAAAGCAGCAATACCCACAGTTGCGGCAATCCCGATGGAATAATGTTTCAAAAAGTAACACCACACGATCAGCCAAGCCGTCACCAATACGCCCAAAATCAGGAATAAGCGCAGTCTGTTGGCAAGATTATCTACCAGCGGCAATAACCGTTCAAAAATCGACAACAGACGTTGCTTTTTTTCTGGCTCAAGAGCCGTTATTGATGGTTCTGGCATGACAATGGTATTTCAGAGACTATACTTGTTGCTATTATACCGTGTCCGTGAATTTCTGGCAGATTGCAGATGAGACGTTTATGATTCAGCTAGAAAACATAAAACCATCATAAAATTATTAGCTATAATCGTAACGGCTATACCTTAACCTGTAACCTAGATTTTTCTCCTCATTGTAAGAATAGGAAAATACTGTTCTTTTACTAACTTTTATCCGACCAGATTTGCTACAATCAAGTGGTTATAAGCTTATTTTGAGGTAACAAGGAACGTGTCACTAAAAGCCATGGCAGTTTATTGGATAAATAATAGTTATCTTAATAACTACTTAATAAAAAAGTTGTTCACTGTACGACTTGTTGTTAATTCGTGGTATTTAATTGAGCGGTTAGAGTTACATAGACATGCACTTAAGGTAAATGCCGTTTAATCCAAAAATCCCATAGCCATGCAAAAAACATTCACTTTAATGCTCTGTATGGTCGTTCTTATGTGGCAAGCTGATTTTGCTTATGCTGAAATTCACGGCACAATTACGGGTACAACCAATTATGTTTGGCGAATGTATTCCAAAAGCAATAACAGTCCAGCCATTCAAGGCAACCTCGATTATCAGCATTCATCAGGGCTTTACACAGGTGTCAGCGTCTCAAATTTTAATTTTGGCAAAAGCGAGCAAGACGAAGAGCTGTTTTTTCCCAATTCAGCACAAGTTGAAATGACCCCTTATGTGGGTTGGAGTTATAAATTTGCTGATGACTGGCGCATGGATTTGCAGTATTCGCGTTATTTTTATGACGGACTAATTTTTGATAAGAATGCTGACTATAACGAGTTCTATTTATTCCTGCATTACAAGAGTCTGCTCAGCACACAGATTTCTTATATCGATGATTATTATGGTCTAGGGCGGGCCGCGTTATTCCCTGAGTTAACGGGTCGTTACCCGATTACCGACTACCTGGAAATCTCCAGTACCTTCGGGTATGCCTATATCAAAGAAGCTCTCGCTGCCGATTATCCTTATTGGAATGTAGGTTTGACGGGGCGTTATAAATTCATCGCGCTGGATTTACGATATTACGATGCCAGGGAGATTTACTACCTGGATGCCAACGGACAAAAGTCAATCACCGACCATCCTGAAACGCTAACAGCAACAGTGGTATTTTCTCTTTCTGTCGGATTCTAAATTATTTTGGGTATCTAGGATTTGTTCAATCTTCATCTGTAAGGATTTGCTGCACGATTAATTCCCTTTGTTGGTGTTGAAAAGCCTGCGAATAGTATTCAACCGCGTGGGTTAATTGTTTGATTGTTCTGGTTGTTTTCCGCTCTTTCTTAAGTCCGTTGTCTTGTACCTGATACCACCCTATGTGATAATGCCCAGCTTGGTTATAAGATGATGTTTCTTTACCGACGCAAAGGATATTAACGATGGATGAGAACAAAAAGAAGGCACTTGGCGCTGCGCTGATGCAGATAGAAAAGCAGTTTGGCAAAGGTTCTGTCATGCGGATGGGCGATGTGGCTTCATCCCGTGATATTGATGTCGTCTCGACAGGTTCTCTGGGCTTGGACATCGCGTTGGGTTGCGGCGGCCTTCCGCGTGGGCGGGTGGTTGAAATATACGGGCCGGAATCATCAGGTAAAACCACGCTGACGCTGCAAGTTATCGCGGAAATCCAGAAGCTGGGCGGCACGGCGGCTTTCGTTGATGCTGAACACGCGCTTGATCCTGGTTACGCCGAGAAAATTGGGGTAAATATCGATGACTTATTAGTTTCACAGCCGGATACGGGCGAGCAAGCGCTGGAAATTACCGATATGCTGGTGCGTTCTGGTGCGGTTGATATAGTTGTGGTGGATTCGGTTGCTGCATTAACACCTAAAGCTGAAATTGAAGGCGATATGGGCGATTCCCACATGGGTTTGCAAGCACGTCTGATGTCCCAAGCGTTACGGAAACTAACCGGAAACATTAAGCGTTCCAATACCTTAGTCATCTTTATCAATCAAATCCGCATGAAAATCGGGGTTATGTTTGGTAGTCCAGAAACCACAACAGGCGGTAATGCACTTAAGTTTTATGCTTCGGTGCGGCTGGATATTCGGCGCATCGGTTCGGTAAAAAAGGGCGATGAAGTCATCGGTAACGAAACCCGCGTTAAAGTCGTCAAAAATAAGGTTGCACCACCATTCCGCCAAGCCGAATTCGAGATTTTATATGGTGAAGGTATTTCATTTTTAGGTGAGTTGGTCGATCTCGGTGTTAATTACGGATTTATCCAAAAAGCCGGTTCTTGGTACAGCTACGGCAGCGAGAAAATTGGTCAGGGTAAGGACAATGTTAAAGTCTATTTGAAAGAACATCCAGAAAAAGCCAAGGAAATTGAAGCCAAAATACGTGCAGAGGCTTTTAGCCGTCCTGTTACTGTAATTGAGCCATCCACCATTGATGAAGAATAAGGATACTCTTCGCAATCCTGATGGTATTGATGGTATGGAAAGCCCTCAGGAAAGTAAAAATATTAAGAACGCGTGTTTGCGGTTGCTGACCCGCAGGGATCACAGCCGTAAGGAAATACAGGACAAATTGGCTGTTAAAGGTTATGACCGAAGCCAAGTTTCATCGGTTGTCGATGAATTGGCGCAGCAAAGTTGGCAAGATGATACTAGGTATGCAGAAAGCTATGCCAGAGTCCGTAGCCAGAAAGGTTTCGGCCCCGTTCGTATTGCTTATGAGCTTCGGCAGCAAGGCATAAGCCAGGATACTGTTGATAAAATCGTGCAGGCGACGACTGAGGACTGGATGGCTGTTTTGGAACGTGTTTATACCAAAAAATATCCTGAGTCAGTTGAAAGAGACGGCAGCGAACGTGCTAGACGAATCCGGTTTTTACTACAGCGCGGTTTTTCTAGCACTATGATAAATATTCTATTCAAGTAATCACCCTCTAAAATCCACTTAAGTTTTACGTGTAATATGAAAAAAATGACTAGCGCTGAGTTGCGTTCGGCTTTCCTGGAGTTTTTTCGCCAGCACGGGCATTCCGTTCAGCCTTCAAGTTCCCTGGTTCCAGGTAATGATCCCACCTTGTTGTTTACCAATGCCGGTATGGTGCAATTTAAGGAACTATTCCTTGGGCGTGAGCAACGCGGTTACGTAAGGGCTGTGACCAGCCAACGTTGCGTAAGGGCAGGCGGCAAACATAACGACCTGGAAAATGTCGGTTACACGGCGCGGCATCACACTTTTTTTGAAATGCTCGGTAACTTCAGCTTTGGCGATTACTTCAAAACGGAAGCTATCCATTTTGCTTGGGATTTTTTGACGAAAGAACTTGGTATTCCTGCTGAAAAACTGTGGGTAACCGTTTTTGAAGAAGACGCGGAAGCGGAAAAAATCTGGTTGGACGATATTGGTGTTGATCCCACGCGGCTTTCAAAAATCGGTGCCAAAGACAACTTTTGGTCGATGGGCGATACCGGCCCTTGTGGGCCTTGTACGGAAATTTTCTACGACCACGGCGAACACATCTTCGGTGGCCCACCTGGAACGCCCGATGAAGACGGCGATAGATACATCGAAATCTGGAATCTGGTATTCATGCAGTATGACCGTTCTATTGATGGCACATTAACGCCGTTGCCAAAACCGTCCGTCGATACAGGCATGGGGCTGGAACGAATTGCCGCCGTTTTGCAAGGGGTGCATAGCAACTATGAAATCGACCTGTTCCAAAGACTGCTAAAAGCTGCTGCCGAATTAGCAGGTACCGCTAACCTTGACCAAAGTTCGTTACGGGTTATCGCCGACCATATCCGTTCTTGTGCATTTATGGTTGCTGATGGCGTAATGCCTTCCAATGAAGGTCGTGGGTATGTATTGCGGCGCATCATACGTCGGGCGATACGACATGGTTATCGTTTGGGAATACAAGATGTCTTCTTTTATAAGTTGGTTGCACCTTTGTCCGAGGAAATGGGCGGTGCTTATCCCGAACTGACATCTGCCCAAACCCAAGTTGAACGTGTATTAAAGAAAGAAGAAGAACGTTTTGCAGAAACATTAGGTCAGGGCATGAAAATCCTGGAAGCCTGTGTTGCCAAAATGCAAGGTACAGTCATTCCAGGCGACACCCTATTCCAACTCTACGACACTTACGGTTTTCCCGTTGATTTAACTGCCGATTTTGCGCGTGAAAACAATCTGACGGTCGATCATGCTGGCTTTGATTGTGCCATGTCGGCACAACGCGAACGGGCGCGATCTGCTAACAGTTTTAGTGCTAATTACAGCCAAGAAATTAAGTTGGAAGGGCAAACTGAATTTACGGGTTACGGGCATTTAGACGATCAAGTTAACATTATCGCGCTATACAAGGAAGGCCGTGAAGTTGATAGCCTGAATGTTGGCGAAGAAGGTTTGGTCGTGTTGGACAAAACCCCGTTTTATGCTGAATCCGGCGGTCAGATAGGTGATAGTGGTCGAATTGTCGCAGATGGCGCGGTATTTGAAGTAAGCGATACCCAAAAACAAGGCGGCAACCTGTTTTTACATAAGGGTAAGTTAGTTTCTGGTAGGTTTGCCAAAGGCCAAGCCTGTGTTGCCCAAGTCAATGCGACTAACAGAAAAGCAACCGAGCTTAATCATTCAGCAACCCATTTGCTACATGCCGCACTCAGGCAAGTCCTGGGCGATCATGTTGCACAAAAAGGTTCGCTAGTGAATACCGAACGCCTACGCTTTGATTTTTCCCATTTTGAGCCGATTACCGACGACCAAATCAATGTGCTTGAACGCATGGTTAATGAGCAAATTCGGCTGAATAACCCTGTTTCCGCAACTGTAATGGCCAAAGACGATGCCGTAAAAGCCGGGGCGATGGCTTTATTCGGCGAAAAATACGGTGATGAAGTCAGAGTTTTAAAAATCGGTGAATTTTCAACTGAACTCTGCGGGGGCACTCATGTTGAACGGGCGGGCGACATCGGCTGTTTTAAAATTATCAGCGAAACAGGCGTTGCAGCTGGGGTTAGACGCATTGAAGCTGTTACCGGCAATGGTGCGATGGAATGGCTAGCCAGCCGCGAAAAAGCGCTCGCCATCATTGCGGGATTGCTGAAAAGCGCACCAGAAAAAGCTGCCGAAAAAGTGGAACAACTGCTCGATAAAACCAGAAACCTTGAAAAGCAACTGGAACGCTTGCAAGCGCAAATGGCAAGTTCTGCCGGTAGTGAGTTGAGTAGCCAAGCTATCGAAGTGGCGGGCATCAAGGTATTGGCGGTGAAATTGGATCAAGTTGATCCTAAATCACTACGTGACCTAGTCGATCAGCTAAAAAATAAATTGGGTAGTTCCGCTATCGTCTTGGCTGTCGTTGAAGGCGATAAAGTCAGCTTAGTCGCTGGTGTTTCCAAAGATCAGGTTGCGAAGATCAAAGCGGGTGACCTAGTGAATTTTGTCGCCACCAAAGTGGGTGGCAAAGGCGGAGGCCGTCCCGATATGGCGATGGCGGGTGGCAGTGATCCATCTGGTTTAGCAGAAGCATTAGCCCAGGTTCCGGCTTGGGTGCAAACGCAATTGGCACAATAGGTTTTATTTAATGGCACTTTACGTTTATAAATTTGGTGGTACGTCAGTCGGTTCTGTTGAACGCATCAAGGCAGTTGCAGACAAGGTCAACGCTGCCCAAGATGCAGGTAACCAGATTGTCGTGGTTGTCTCCGCCATGAGCGGTGAAACCAATCGCTTGATTGGTCTGGCAAAAGAAATGCAGCAGCAACCTACCGAACGGGAATTGGATGTGCTGGTTTCCACTGGCGAGCAAGTCACCGTCGCTTTGTTAAGCATGGCATTACATGCCATCGGTTGTGCGGCGTGTTCTTACACGGGCGGGCAGGTGAAAATCCTGACCGACAGCAGCCACACCAAAGCACGAATCTTGCGTATCGACGATAAGCGTATGCGCAAAGATCTTAGTGATGGCAAAGTGGTTGTGGTTGCCGGTTTTCAAGGTGTTGATGAGCAAGGTAATATTACGACCTTAGGACGTGGCGGCTCGGACACTACCGCAGTTGCGCTTGCAGCCGCTTTAAAAGCCGACGAGTGTCATATTTATACCGATGTGGATGGCGTTTACACCACCGATCCCCGCGTGGAACCCAAGGCTCGTAGGTTAGATAAAATCACTTTTGAAGAAATGTTGGAAATGGCAAGCCTGGGTTCAAAAGTCTTACAGATACGGTCGGTAGAATTTGCCGGAAAATACAATGTCCCCTTGCGAGTGCTGTCTTCATTTACCGAAGGCGCAGGGACGCTTATTACTTACGAGGAATCAGAAGTGGAAAGTGCGTTAATTTCAGGAATTGCGTTTAATAGGGATGAAGCAAAATTGACCATCAGCGGTGTACCTGACCGTCCTGGTATAGCGTCCAAAATCCTCAGCCCGATTGCCGAAGCCAATATTGAAGTGGATATGATTATCCAGAATATTGCCGAAGATGCGACTACCGACTTTACTTTTACCGTCCACCGCAATGATTATCAACGCGCCAAAGCCGCTCTGGAAAAAACCTGCGCGGAACTGGGCGCTAAAAAAGTGACGGGCGACGACAGCCTAGTTAAAGTTTCCATCGTCGGTGTCGGTATGCGTTCCCACGCTGGCATTGCCAACACCATGTTTAAGGCTTTGGCCGACGAAGGCATCAACATCAAGATGATCTCAACGTCCGAAATCAAAATCTCGGTAGTTGTAGAAGAAAAATATTTAGAGCTTGCAGTTAGAACCTTACATGCAGTGTTCAAGCTGGATCAGGACAATTCTTAATTTTTCCATTAAGCAGTATTGTTTATTAATATCAATTGATTAAAGAAAGCTTTACTTAGCCGTTACAGGTTAGCAAGGCTTTTTTACGTTCTTCGGTTTCATTAGTGATACTGCCTTTCGACTGGATAAGACACCAACCTTGATGTCCCGCATAAACATTATGCCAACGCTCGCCCATCTGACCGCATCCACGTTTCAAGTTTTCATCAAACTGTTCAACCGCTGTTTTGGCATATTGATCGCATTGATAGGTTTCTTTATAAACAATAATTTTGGAGTATGCGATAGGGCTAATAATAAGACCCACACCGAAGAAACCTAATAGTACTTGTCTTTGTATCGAACTAAGTAACGGAATTTCAATACCCGATACTTTAAGCCCTCCGCCCACGATTGCAACTACAACGCAAAAAACACCTGAAATAAGAAGGTTAATATGTTCCATAGCCAATACCCCTTTAAAAAATACCTGAACTAGGTTTAAATATAGGGATATTTTGGCTTGTAGTCTGTGAAGTAATTCACTGGAAAAGTGTGGGATTATTCCCTAGTTGCAAGAATATTTGCGATCTTGACCCAAACATTTTGCGCTAATACTGTCGATAAAACTTATGGTGAGTTATGAGGAGGAGGCAACATGCCTCGTCCAGTTTTCTTATTGATTCCGTCCGAGGTAAGCTTGCACCACAGGCACTTCCGTTGGTCGTCGGACCATGAACACTTATGTGGTTGTACTTCCACAAGCTCAGGACGAACGGATTTATATTCCATTCTTGGTTTCCGGCAAGCGGAGCAAGTAGCTAAACCCCCGCCACAAACCCCGCCGCCTCTATCCCTGCAATCGCACACCGCTCATCCTGTTCGGATGAATCGCCACTGATACCGACTGAACCGATAATCATATTGCCCTTATCACGTATTAAAACTCCCCCTGGCACAGGCATAATTTGACCCTCTGCGATGGTAATCAAAGCGTTCATAAAATCTGGGCGGTGTTCTGCTACTGCCGCTAGGCTGCGTGAGGAGATGCCCATGTTGACCGCCCCCCAAGCTTTTGCCGTGGCGATTTGTTGTCTAATTACCGTCGCGCCGTCCTCTCTTTGCAACGCTTTCAGATGTCCCGATGCGTCCAGTACCACCACAGTCAGTGGAGCCATGTTTAATGACCTGGCTTTTTGGGTGGCGGCGTTGATAATTTTATTGGCTTTTTCAAGTGTAAGTGGTGTCATTTGAGATCTCTTTTCTGCTTTTATTCTAATAATTTAACTAAATGCGGCCATATTTTTTCGACAATCATGGCTTGTGCCTGTTCATTAGGATGTAGGCCATCTGCCTGCATCAATGCTTTCGCCAATGCTACATCTTCAAGAATGAAAGGCACATAAGGTACGCCTAACTCTTTGGACAATTGCGGATAGACATTGTAAAACATCTCGGTGTAGCGTTTGCCATAATTGGGCGGAATACGCATACTGAGCAATAATGCCTTAGCACCGGATTTTTGTACGCGACGGGTGATTTCGGTAAGATTGTTTTTCAGGATAGATGGGGATAGCCCCCGTAAGCCGTCATTGGCACCCAACTCAATGATGACGACGCTGGGCTTATGCCTAGTCAACGCATTGTCAATTCGCGCTAATCCTCCGGCACTGGTGTCGCCGGTGATACTTTCGTTGTTGATGGTGTAATCACTACGTTCCTTTTGCAACTTGTTCTGAACCAATGCCACCCAGCCCTGTCCCACTTCAATTCCGTAAGCGGCACTGAGGCTGTCGCCTAACACAACAATTGATTTTGCCGTGGCGGACACGGATACTAACGCAAAAACCATCGCAACCAAATACTTAAGCATGATGCAAACTCAACAATCAAGAAACATTATTGTAACTGAAAATCTCGGTAAGTCAGTTAAGACTTCCAGTGGAACGTTGCATATCTTGTCAGATATTAACTTGCAGGTGGCATCTGGCGAAAGCATCGCCATCGCTGGGGAATCCGGCTCAGGAAAATCGACGTTAATCAGCTTACTGGCAGGGTTGGATACGCCGACTATCGGCACGATTAGTCTTAATGGTAAATCCCTAACCAGCATGGATGAAGATGGTAGGGCTGCAATGCGTAATCAGTTGGTTGGCTTTGTGTTCCAGTCGTTCCAATTACTGCAAGGGCTTACTGCGTTGGAAAACGTGATGCTGCCGCTGGAGTTAAGAGGCGACAAAAATGCTAAGAATGCAGCTGTTGCGTTATTGGATAGAGTAGGTTTATCTGAGCGTCTTACGCACACGCCTAGGCAACTTTCCGGTGGCGAACAACAACGCGTAGCATTGGCGCGGGCATTCGTATCCAGACCCGCCATTTTGTTTGCTGATGAACCAACCGGTAATCTGGACAGTAAAACGGGGACAAAAGTCATAGAACTCTTGTTTGAACTTAATCTTGAAAACAATGCGACATTAATATTAGTGACCCACGACCAAACCTTAGCAAATCGTTGCCAACGCATCATTAAATTAGATGCAGGAAGGATTGTATGAAGCCGTTTGGTCTCGCTGTGCGCTTGCTTTGGCGAGATAGCCGTGCGGGAGAGCTGACCATCCTGTTTCTGGCTTTGCTGATTGCGGTCACCAGCTCTACAGCCATTGCGTTGTTTTCAGATCGCTTGGAACGCACGATGACCAACCAAACCGCTGAGTTTTTGGCGGCTGATATGGTTATCAGTAGCCATGCCACCATTCCTGAATCCTGGTTAGAAAAAGCAAAGCAACTGAATTTGGCGCAAGCTCAAACGGCAGAATTCTCCAGTGTGCTAATCGAGAATGACGAATTATTGCTTGCGGGGATTAAAGCCGCCAGCGACTTGTATCCTCTGCGCGGTTTTTTAAAAACCACCACATCAGATTATGCAGATGAAGCTATCGAGCACAAAGGTCCAGAGCCTGGATTGGCCTGGGTGGAAAAGCGGGTTTTGTCCGCACTTAAACTTAATATAGGCGATCCGATAACTGTCGGCGAAAAAAAGCTGGCGATCAGCAAAATCGTTACTTACGAGCCAGATAAGCAGGGTGATATTTACAGCCTGTCACCGCGCGTGATAATCAATAAGCAGGATTTGCAGGAAACCGGAGTTATCCAGCCGGGTAGCCACGTTCATTATTTTTTTCAGTTCAGCGGGGAGCAAGCTCAACTGACTGAATTCAAACGCTGGGTTAAACCGCAATTGAATCTTGCCCAACGCATCTTGGACATCCATGAAGACCGTCCTGAACTGGGTTCGGCATTGAACCGTGCCGAACGCTACTTAGGCTTATCCAGCATCGTGGTCATCATTATTTCCGGTGTGGCTATCGCCATGGCAACGCGGCGTTACACTGAACGCCATCTGGATGCGACTGCCATCCTGCGCTGCCTGGGCTGTAAGCAAAATGAGGTGCTTTGGCTGTTTATCAGTCAATTTCTAGTTCTGGGTTTATTGACCAGTGCTTTTGCTTGCGGCTTGGGCTGGTTTGTACAAGAAATGCTGTTCAAGTTGTTACGGAACTTGCTACCCCAAAGTGTTGCCAATCCTGGATGGTTGGCGGTTTTCTTTGGCATGATGACGGGCATGACGATACTAATAGGCTTCGCCTTACCGCCCTTGCTTCGTCTTAAAAAAGTTTCTCCCGCCAGAGTATTGCGCCGTGACTTAGAGCCCTTACCTACCAGCGCATGGTTGGTTTACGGTTTGGCAGGCGGCCTTGTGGGAATATTGATCTGGCGATACACGGAAGACCTCAATATGACAGCAACTATTTTCTGTACCGGGTTAGTGTTATTGCTGGTACTTGGCTTGCTGGTTTACCTGATACTGATGTTAGCACGTCGATCTTTATCGTCGATACCGCTGAATTGGCGCTTCGGCTTGCAAGGCTTATTGCGGAATAGCCGTGCTACAACAAGCCAAATCCTTGCCTTCACCATAACGCTGGTTGCGATGACACTAAGCTTCACGGTACGTAGCGATTTAATCGAAAACTGGCACAAACAATTGCCCGAACACGCACCTAATCATTTTGCCCTAAATATTTTCCCTGAACAATTGCCTGGGCTGCAAACAGAATTTAAAGACAACGGCATTGAAAACAGCCAGTTTTATCCGGTTATAAGAGGACGACTGACTGAAATCAACAACGTACCCGTGCAGAAAATTGTCAGTAAAGATTCGCAAGGGGAAAGTGCCACCCATAGGAAACTGAGCTTGACTTGGACAGAAAAGCTACCCGAAGACAATAAAATCATTGCCGGTACGTGGTGGTCTCCTGAAAAAAAACCAGAAGTTTCGGTCGAGCAAAAACTGGCAGATAGTCTGAAAATTAATCTGGGCGATAAATTATTATTTGTCGTTGGAGGTCAGCAATTAACGGTAACGGTTAGCAGCATAAGATCACTCCGGTGGGACACGATGAAGCCAAACTTCTACATGATTTTTTCACCTGGGACTTTAGAGTCATTTCCAGGCACATTCCTGACCAGTTTTTACCTACCAGAAAACAAAAAAACTTATCTAAATCAACTGGTAAAACACTATCCAGCGATGACGATTTTGGAAGTCGACTTAATATTAAAACAATTTAAAACTATCCTTTCGCAATTGACAGAAGCCATCAATTACCTGCTGTATTTTGCACTAATGGCAGGATTTACCGTCTTGTTTTCGGCAATATATTCGACCTTGGATAACCGTATCTACGAGAGCGCATTGCTACGGACTTTCGGTGCTAACCGTTCTTTATTACGACGAACACATATTATAGAATTTGCATTGCTAGGGCTGGTTTCTGGTGTATTGGCGGTTATCATTTCCGAAGGTTTGCTCTTTGCACTGTATTCAATAGCACTACATATGGATTATCACCCCACATACTATTTATGGATAGCCTTACCGTTAATCGGCACATTTGCGTTAGGATTAGCGGGTTGCTGGGGTGTGCGTCATGTGGTCAGTAGCCCACCATTACAAGTTTTAAGGAATTTCTAATCGTCTTCGTTTATCGTGTTAATCATATTCAGCAAGCATTCATAGTAGCTCGGTTAATCTGAAGCCAACAATTTATAGGCTTAATCCGTATCTGTTCGTTACCGTACCGACCACATCCAGTTTTGCCTGTATTGTTATGACCGACAGGTGAGAAGCATCACTATGCTGGTCATGGCTAATTAATTATCAGTAGTCACTAATGATTAGAGATTAAACAACGAAAACTTAACGAGGTAAAAAATGAATAAGCTTAAGACCAGTATGATTATTGCCAGCACCCTGATGTTATCGGCGTGTTACAC
This sequence comes from Methylomagnum ishizawai, assembly GCA_945861705.1. Lineage (GTDB taxonomy): Bacteria > Pseudomonadota > Gammaproteobacteria > Methylococcales > Methylomonadaceae > Methyloglobulus. The sequence goes on from CAMAVM010000010.1 coordinate 20,921, forward strand.
ACAGGGCGGTTACACGCCTACCGTGGATACCTACAACAATCCAAATGCTTATCGTATCAATCAGGATATGGCAGAGTGCAGACAGTTAGCGCAACAATCAGCGGGCGGTAGCACTGTGAAGGAAACTGCTATCGGTGCGGGCGTAGGGGGCTTGGTTGGTGCTGCGGGCGGTGCTGTGGTTGGCGCATTTACGGGAAATCCAGCCGCAGGTGCTGCAATCGGTGCTGCCGCTGGTGGTCTTGGTGGTGCGGCCAAACAAGGCTTTACCGCTGAAGATAGATTCCGCAATGCTTACAACCAATGTATGAGCAACCGAGGTCATAACGTAATTAGATAATCTTTTAAGCAGTATTTTTGCCAAAGTAACACAAGGAAGTGTTGCTTTTTTTTCGATTAGCTTTGTTCTGAAACAATCTTGCTGGTCATGTTATACATTGATTGTATTAACATTGCTTCTACCAGCCACTTTCTTTAACTAAAACCACTACAGATAAACGCATTAGCCTACCTGCAATACTTTCTGCCACTGTTGATAGGGATAATCTGCCACGCACCGTACTGCTTTGGGTTAATTCTGTTGCTTCTGTTTGCATAACAACTCGGTATATCCCTTGTTCCGGTATCAGGTGATGCTCTTTCTCTTTATCCGGTCTTACGGCAATACCGCCGCCATAATTGGATGCCAACTCTGCTACTTTGAGTTCACGGGTTCCAGTGCTGTCTATGCTGGTGATTTTTATCGAAAATGGCGACAAATCACCACCTTCTGGATAAAACCGCCCTACACCACCTGCTTTTAGTTTTGCCAAATCGGCTTCTTCCACATAAGCGATTACCGAGGCAGTGGGACTCTCGACGATGCCTAAAGGTTCGTCTTTGGCTAACCATTCACCTGGGCGAAGCACCTCGGACAGATCCCGTATACGTCCAGGAAAAGTCGCCCGAATGGTGAGCTTTTCTTTCACTTCCCGAAACCCTGTCAGTTCTGCTCGCGTTGATTGAAGCTCTTCATAATCCTTGGGGTTATTACGTGCCAACTTGAGTTCCAGGCTTTGTGATGCCAGCCTTTGGGTTAATTCATCTAATTTAAGCTGTGAGGTCACTATCTTGTAATCTAAATCCGGTGAAGATAATTTAACCAGAATTTGATTGGCTTTTACGATGTCACCTTCTTTTACAAAAACGTCTTGCACCTGGGCGGGTTCAATGCAATATAAAGTGTATTCGGATTCTGCCTTAAAAAGTCCAGGAACAAAAAGATGTGACTGCCAAGGTATAAACAGCAACGCTAACAATACCAGCGGCACTAGCCATGCCGGACGTGGACGTATTGGCGTACCCCGTGCCGCGACAAGGTCACGCCACACCGCAACTTCTTTGGCAATCGGCAGAATTACAAACCAGCCGATTTCTACGGCAAACAGTGCTAATCCCAAGGCTTTAAAGAAGAAGTAATAGACAACCCAGGCGATACCGGTAAATAGGATTAATCGGTAAATCCAAATACTGTACGCGTAGATGTTAAGAAGTTGTTGCCGTCTTTTGGGCCAATTTTCGGGTGGCGCAATACCAAAGCCGAACAGGCTTTCCCGAAGCCACCAACGTGCTAACGCAAAAGATCGGTCTTGCATATTGGGAATATCAAAAGAATCTGAAATCAGATAATAACCATCAAAACGCATAAACTGATTAAGATTAATACCTAGTGTGATTATCCATGCACTACTTGCAAGCAAATAGCTGCCGCTACGTAATGGACCATCGGGGAGCATTGTCCATAATATTGTCGCCAGCACGGCAAGGGTCAATTCGGCGATCATGCCTGCGGCATCAATGATGAGCCGATCACTACGCCGAGGCAGTCGCCAAGCATCGGTAACATCAGTCCATAGCACTGGCATTCCGAGCAATAACGCCATGCCCATAGTAGGAACCCGACAACCGAAGTGACTGGCGGCAGACGCGTGACCTAATTCATGTACTACTTTGGACAGGGACATCATGCCCACGGTAGCCAGTATGCCTTCTGGCGTGATCGAATATAAAAAACTATGGCTAAACTCGCTCCATCGTTGGGCGACTAAGGCAAGCGCAAGACAAATGCCTAAAAAAAGTAAAATCAAAAATCTGCGATGGAAAAATAAATCGATCAACGGCAACGCTTTTTGCAAATAACGATCCGGCTTTATCAAAGGGATACGCATAAACAAGTAGTTATGCAGCAGCCAAGTCCAGAAACCCAACTTTGCAGCATGGCGCATATAGGCAAAACGTCCGCTGGATTCTTTGCCTAATGGTTTGGCTAATTGGTTTTTGTCCAGAAATTCTGCAAACTGCTCAACATCGCTTACATTGATTTCTATCGGTGTTTCTCTTTGTATCGCACTTGCCATTTGTTCGGCATTACCCATATTCCAACGGTGCAAGCATTCAAATTCCAGCCAGCCGATTCGGTAATACCGATGTACGGCTGGGTCGTACAATGTCCAGGTGGGCGAGCCGTCATAAGCACGAGGTCCTTGAAGCAGGGCTATATCTTCACGCAGCGTTAACCACGGCTTAGGTTTTTCTTGTTTTTCTGGTACGTCATTAATTACCAAGTCAGCCATAAGCGTACCGTCTGAATGGGTTTACGCAATAACCAAAGAATAAACGGTCTGCGCGTACCGTACAATTTTGCTGTGCCGTGATAACCCAAGCGGGGCAGTTCTTCATTTTCTGCAAAACTTGCCTTAAGCCGGTATGCCATGACATCCGCAGGTGTGGGTGAAGCGCGGTAACTGAAATAATTGAGACGCGCTTCCAACGGCTTGTGAGGGGTGATATTAGAGAAAAACAACACCTCTGACCCCGCTTCCAGCACAATCAAATCTTCCATAGGTAAGCGAATTTCGAGTTCCACCGACTTGGGATCGGCAACGGCAAGAATTTTTTCACCTTGCGTAACAGGACGACCCAGCCAGTCATTAGGGTCATCAAATACGGTAACACCCACTATGGTAGCAACGACATCACAGCGTTGCAGCAAGGTACGAACATAATCGACTTCCGCCGATTCCTGATCCCATTTGCTTTTCAAACCTGCCAACTCATGTTTCACGGTCGGATCTAACATGGCTTGTTGGGTGGTCTGTAGGTATTCGGTCTGGGCAATATCCCGCTTTTCCTTGGCAACCTCAAGACGGCTACGCAATTCTGTTCTATCGAGAGAAAACAGCTTTTGACCGACTTTGACAGCTTCATTGGGTAATACGTAAAACGTTTCGACGACACCTTCAAGCGGCGCACGCACCAGAGTAGGCTTGTGAGCGACAACTTCGGCTTCTGCCAACACAGACTGGCGAATAGGGAAAAACAAGGCCAGTAACAACAGGCTACCGAGGATTAACTGCGTTTTTCGTACCTTAAGACGTTCTAACCAAGGTATTGCAGGGCTGGCGGCTTCTGCCAGCGAAAAAGCATGTCCGTAAGCTTCTGCAAGATAGTAAAGAAGGTGGATTTCAGCCTCATTCCAAGCTTCTTCCCGAAACAGCGTCAGCACATATTTTTCGCCCGAAGGGGCGGGTAATGGCATCCAAAGCGCATGTTCCGGCAACCACTCAGTCCAGTCTTTGGCAAGTTCCAGCGGTAGATCAGCTTTAGTTAACGGTATGATTTGACGTGCATTTTCACTTTGTTCAATATGCTTGAAGACTGCCTTTAGCCACAGTGCGTATGGGCTATTGTGTTCTGGCTTGGCAACACCGGAAACGGCTTCTATTCTGGCAACGTCTTTACGCCAAAGTACCGCTTGCCGATAAGGTATTAGTTCTGCGGTTTCATTGACCAGCACATAAGGCAGTTCCTTTGCGGGTGCTTGTCTTGCTCTACGCTCCTGTTGCAGCAGGTGCGTTAGCCGTAATAGCTGTTGGTTTAAGCGTTCACTCACTCGGAAGGGGTAAGTTGTATGGCACCGCTCATGCCGGATAATAACTCAGCAGAATCGTCGGTAATACGACCATAGACTTTGATGGTTTGACTGACAGGATCAACGCGCCCACCCAACCTGATGATCTCAGCCTTGTAAGTTTTGGCGTTTTCATCGAGCGTTACTTTAAAGGTTTTGCCTGGTTGAAGTTGTGGTAATGCCCGTGATGGGGCGATAAATTCAACTTCCAGGTTTTTTTCGTTGATGATTTCCAATAATGGATCACCTTCACGCACGGATTGATACGACCTAGCTGTTACTTCGACCACTTTACCGGAAAATGGTGCTTTAATCGTGCAGCGTCCGAGCATGGCTTCTGATACCCGAACATCGGCCTTGGAAACATCAAGCTGTAAGATGCTTATTGAATTCAATTTTTCCAGTTTTGTGTTGACTTCGTGCGTCTTGCGCTTTTTTTCCAGTGTTGCTTTGGCCTTGCTGAGTTGTGCTTCTTCCAGGGAACAGTGAAAACTAACTAAAACTTGCCCTGTACTGAAGCGCTCCCCATCGCGTATTTTGAGCTGGCTGATGCGCCCCGACATTTCACTGGAAATCTGAGTGCTTTCCCGTGCTTTTATCTGCGCCCGCAAATTTTGCTCAGTATTTGTTGCTTTGCTATCGATGCCTTGATCCCCAACTTGAGGAATTTCACTCGGTTTAACAATAGGATCAGGTGCTAACTCAGGTGTCTCAGCATAAATTTTAAATGAACATATTGATGCAAAAAAAAAGGCTACAAATACTAATTTGCTGTTCATTTTCCACTTTGCGGTTTAACCGGAACTGTAGCCTTAGCAAGAGTAGGCAACTTCGGAAAATAACCTTTGTACCAACTATCCAGGGTTTTCTCCAACTGTACAGCCAACGCGCGGACAGTGACGTGTTCTATGCCACCGGTGACTGGATCGAGACCAATAGAGGCGTAGATATTGCCCAATGCGCCGTACACGTCCGCCAAATCCTGTTCTTTTTCAAGCTGCGACGCTAACGCTCCTGTGGCGGCATGAATGCGTTCCAGTTCTGAGCCGGCATCACTGATGGTGTTGTTGGCGGTCGCGGTGTATATGCCTTCATCAATTTTGCTGAGTTCTCTGGCATTTTTGTAGCTGTCCAATGCCTTGATGTATTGCTGGTAACCGACATTGATCTGTACCACGGCAGCCACACTGAGTGCTTTACGTCGGGTTCTGGCGACTTCAATCTGGGTTTGTGCGGACTTCCACATTTTGGGAGCCGCAATTAAGTTAACCAAGTTGATGGTTGTACGTGCGCCTGCTTCCATCCAGAAGTTATTGATTAGAAAGGAGTTTGAATCAAAGTTTAAGCCTATTGGAATCGTGAGTCCGGGCAGGATTTTGAGCATTTCCTTCCAAACATCAGCACGGCTTATCCGCTCCTGGTAGATTTCTTCGCGCAAATCGCCACGATAAAATAAGCCGAGGTTTTCAAGTTCCGCAACAGTGACTTTAAGTTCTGGGGGTTCTGGCGTAGTTTCAGGCTCTGCCAATTGGAAATCGGAATGCATGGGGGCGTTGATAAGCCCAGCCAGCTTGGGCTTGGCAACCAGAAGGTCAGCCCTGAGCTTTTTTAGCTGATCGATAATACGCAATAAACTACGTTGATATTCCAGTACGCTGATGACCGGTTGCAGGCGGTCGCCCTCTATTGTCCTGCTGACTTCCAGCGCATGTTCGGCTTCTGCCAAGACGGGCTCAAGGCCAGGCAATAGCCGGTCGGCAATGCTGGCGCTCCAATAGGCTTGCAGGACTTCTTTGATGAGGTTGTTGACGACTTTACGGCGGCGTTCTTGGGCGATGAGGATGCGGTCGGCCTGTTGTTTAGCCTGGAAGTAGCTGACCCCAAAATCCAATACGTTCCAGGCGAAGGTGAGGTCGGCGATACCGCGACTGGCATCCTGCGAAGTGGAATACCGCGAATTGTTTAGTGCATTACTACCAGTAAAGTAATCTTCACTCGATGAACCCAGTTTCTTTTCCCTGAACGAATACCCTGCGTTAGCGGTCAGTTTAGGCAACATATTGAGGGTGGCGACTTCGAGTTGGGTATCCTGGAGTACGGCTTCCATCACGGTCAAGCGATGGTCAAAGTTGTATTTTAGTGCTCTGGCTAAGGCATCGTAAAAGGTGAGCGGTCTGACAATAGGCTCTTGTTTGGTGTACATTTCCGACTGGTCTTGCAGCATAGTTGCCATCCGCTCATCAGCGGTAACCGGTATCGGATTAATATTGCAACCTTCCAGAAGCACAACCGTTAAAAAAGCAGCAATAAAAATTTTTGAATAATACACGACGTAGTCCTCGTCATTGTTAATTAGGTAACGGAAAGCCTGCACCACTAGGCTTTTTTCAGCTCAAACTCACTGTTTCTATTTAACTGATGTACTCAGTTACACCACAATTCCAAATCCAATAATATCCTCACCGTGTTTTTACACAACAACGAGCTACTACTCATAAATCAAAACACGTACAAAGTAACCTACTATATATTAAATAACAATAAAATCATGCAGGTATTACACATAAAACAGTCGTCACTTTAATCGCAAAGTTAGTCCCGCACAACAAAAAAACACTTGATCGCAGTGTTCACTCAGCAACTGCGCGGCTTTGCCCGATAAATCGACGAATTGCCGAGACAAAGGATTATCGGGAATTACGCCTAAACCCACTTCATTTAGCACAAAAACCAGGTCATTGGGTAACTGCAAACAGTCAGATAACTCCTGCAAAATTTGTGTTTCGTTATGATGATGATAAAGCATATTGTTCAACCACATAGACACACATTCGATTAACACAGTGCTGGCGCAATTTTTTAAGGCATTTAGCAATTGGATAGGCTCTTCTAGCGTGGTAAAGCGATCTTGCCGACGTTGCTGGTGTGCTGTGATACGTTCACGCATTTCATCGTCAATAAGCTCCGTGGTTGCCAGGTAATAAGGTTTTTGCTTGGCCTGCTTAAGAATGTAACTTTCAGCCAAGCGCGATTTGCCGCTTTTGATGCCCCCAATAAATAATGTCTTCATAGCTCTGCCCTTAATATGCCTAACAACACTCGTATGTCAATGGCTTCTCCAACCCTATCCGCAAATTGCTGAATTTCCGTTTCACGGTAATCCTTATAGCCGTAGCCCTTATATGCAGGATTAATCGCCTTAAAATAGCTGCTACGAAAATCGTCATCATCAAAAAGACCATGTACATGCGTACCCCAGATTTGTTGACTTTGATAATACAAGGGATAGCGGTTCATTCGGCCATAATGTATTTCATAACCTTTGATGGCGTAACCGAATAAGGTATAGCTGCCGTTCGCCAGCACCTTGGGGGTTTGATAAATCACGTCATCGTCGATAAAACCGAAACCTGTTACCATACCTGGGGTATTGTGTTCCAGCGCATCAGGGTCATTCAAGTTTTGGCACAGCATCTGATAACCGCCACACAGCCCAAAGATTGGCTTGTTAAATGCCTTGATTTCATTGAACAAACCCTGGCTTTTCAACCAACGTAGGTCATTCATAACTGTTTTGCTGCCGGGCAACAATACCATATCGAACGCTTGCAAGGGACGGCAAGCATGGATCAATTCAACGTCCAATTCGCTATCTGCCATCAACACGTCCAGGTCGTTGTAATTACTTAAGCCTGGGTAAGTAATCACCGCGATGCGGATTTTGACATCACCCAAACGTTGTTGGTAATTCTGTAGCGATTGGGAATCCTCCATATCAATATTCAGTGGCATATAAGGCAATACGCCCAAAACAGGTACACCAAACCGTTCCTTGATAATGCGTTCGCCGTCGGTAAAAAAACGCCTATCCCCCCGAAATTTATTGATGACCACGCCAATAAGATTTTCTCGCATGACCGGTTCCATCAGTTCCAATGTGCCATAAATGGAAGCAAAAACACCGCCGCGCTCGATGTCCGCGACCAATATATTTTTGGTCTTGAAAGTGCTGGCAATAAAGCTATTGGAAAGATCTCGATCCAGCAGATTCAACTCTACCGGCGAACCAGCGCCTTCGGCAATCACCAGATCATAATCTTGTTGCAGCTGTGTAAACGCCCGTGCTACGTGTTCTTTTAGGCTGGTCATTTCATCGTAATAACTCGTAATCGACTGGTTTTTATAAACCAAGCCATTCACAATAACCTGTACAGAACTGTCCCCATAAGACTTCAGCAACACCGGATTAAACAAATGACTGGGCGCAACCCGTGCGGCTTCTGCTTGGAAACATTGTGCCCTTGAAATTTCCCGCCCTTCCGGTGTAACCGCAGAATTATTGGAGACATTCTGCGCTTTAAACGGCGCAATACGGATGCCACGATCTGCAAAAAGACGGCATAGCGCCATCGTGACGGTGGTTTTTCCGGCATCGGAACTGGTGCCAAAAACGGCTAATGGGTGCATTTATAGATTTATTTATTGGGTAGTGGATTAAATCTGCATTTTGACGGACTTGTTGGCTTCATGCCTGTGGTTCGCATGTATTTTGGAGGGCAAACCTAGGTTTGCCACTCCTGCCTATCAAGTTACAGGTTTCACCCGCTACCTTATTGGTTGAGGTAATGAATGTATGTGTAATCGTTGATATGTTGCAGCTTATGCAGCGAACCAACATCAACACGAAATTTAAAAGCATTGGCTGGTGGCATTTGCAATACATGAGCCAACAAGGCACGAATAACGCCGGCATGGGTGACAAGTAAAACCTGTTTGGCTGGATTCTTTAAAAGCAATTCATCCCAAAAGCTGCCAACACGTTGGCACAATTCGCCAAAACATTCACCATTTGGTGGCGATGTCGTCACAAAATTTTCCGTCCAGTTTTTCAACACATCTGCATCTATATCGTCAAAGCGTTGGTTTTCCCAATCACCAAAATTAACTTCCTGCAAACGGTCATCCGTCTCAATTGGCTTGGAAAAAGTTTGCGCCAATTGTACGCAACGGCTTAATGGGCTGCTGATTATCAAGCAATCCACCGATAAATCGGGTAATTTTTCGCGTATAAGCCGCGCCTCAGCTACGAAACTGTCGGCTAACTCGACATCGCTTTGACCATAACATAAGCCGTTAACGGTCTCTGTCTTGGTATGGCGGATCAGGTAAATGTCCACAATGCGCTGATGCTTAGATAAAAAATAACTTCCGCCACTTGCTGGCTAGTACCTAGGCAATCGCCAGTATAACCGCCGATGTGACGATAGAAATAACGGCCTAATCGCCAATTAGCTAATAGCACAAGAGGGATGGCTAAACTGCAAAGTAACGGGAGCAACAGCAAAGGCAGTAAGGCAATAGTCCCCGCAATAAGTAACTCCTGGGTACTGGGCTTATAAACTGCCACACTGCCTTTACTGTTGTCGCTTCGGGCATAATCATAAGTTCGCATCAACAGTAACGGTTGAAAGCGGCTAATACTATGTCCGGCAAACAATAATAGGGGTACGGAAGCGGCTGGCAGCGAACTCAGCAAACTGATTTTTAAGGCCATCAACAATAACAGGCCGAGCGCACCATAAGCGCCAATCTGCGAATCTTTCATGATGTCCAGAATGCGTTGCTTGTCGTAACCGCCACCAAAACCGTCACAGACATCGGCAAAACCGTCTTCATGAAATGCGCCTGTGAGCAAAATCCCTGCAATTAAAGCCAGTATCACTCCGGTTGTTTGCACCCACAACAGATTCGCCAGATAAAAACACAATCCAGTTAATCCACCCACCACCCAGCCGACCAAGGGCAGATAAATGCTGGCTTGCGGCAATTGGTTGTAGTCCTGATCTTTGGGTGCAGGTAGCCGTGTATAGAAACTAAGGGCAAGGAAGAATAGTTTTAGTTGTGGCATACCTAGTGGCTTGTTTGCTGATCGACCCCAGCATCAGCAAACGTGGACATCTCGTTTAAAAATAAGATAGCGGACTGGATTAACGGATAGGCAACGGCAATTCCTGAGCCTTCACCCAAACGTAATTCCAGGTTCAATAGGGGCTGAGCTTTAAGGTACGACAATAAAGCTTTATGGCCTTGCTCGGAAGATACGTGGCAGAACACGCAATAATCCAACACAGTCGGATACAGTTTGTATGCCACTAGCAGCGAGGCACTGGCAATAAAGCCATCGACCATAATCAGCATTCCTAGCTCGGCGGCCTTGAGGTAAGCGCCCACCATCATGGCAATTTCAAAACCGCCGAAAGTAGCCAGCACATCCAGTGGTGCTGTTATATCTTTATGGAAATTTAAGGCTTGCTGTAACACGTCGTGCTTATGGTGTAACTGGCTATCATCCAAACCAGTACCGCGACCAACGCATTGTTCCATTGAAAGACCAGTCAGGCAATGTGCAAGCAAAGCGGCGGATGAGGTGTTGCCTATACCCATTTCACCAAAACCAATACAGTTACAGCCGTTTGTATGCTGTTGTCTTACCAGTTCTGCACCTGAATGTATGGCTTTTAGGCACTGATTTGCAGACATGGCAGAATCATAAAGAAAGTTTTTTGTGCCTTCGGCTATTTTTGCATTAATCAGTTTGGGATGACCACTAAAAGCCCCCTCTCCCTCTGGGAGAGGGTTGGGGTGAGGGAAATCAGCATTAACCCCAGCATCCACAATCAACAATTCCAAGCTGTGTTGCCTTGCAAATACACTGATCGCCGCACCTCCCGCCAAAAAATTGGCAACCATTTGTGCGGTAACAGCTTGCGGATACGCGCTGACCCCTGATTCTACTATGCCGTGATCACCGGCAAAAATGAGAATGGTTGGCTTATTTAGTTTGGGTTCTAGGCTATTTTGGATCAAGCCTATTTTCAGTGCGAGGTTTTCTAATTGTCCTAACGCACCCAGCGGTTTAGTTTTTTGGTCGATTTTGGCTTGTAGGTCAGGCTTTAGCCGTGAGGAGACCGGATTAATGCTAAAACCTAGCGACACGGACTGTTCCAGTTATTTTCAAAGACCAATTCATTGATGTTTCTTCGCTCTGCCCACTGTTCCTGCTCAAGCATAGGTTTGTCGTAGAACTTTTCCACATGACCTAAACATAAGATAGCCACGGGGTGGCTGTCTTCCGGCATACTAAATAACGCTTTCAAGGCTTGCGGTTCAAACAGGGACACCCAGCCCATACCCAGCCCTTCCGCCCTGGCGGCGAGCCACATATTTTGGATTGCACACGACAACGAAGCTAAATCCATTTCCGGTAAGGTGCGGCGACCAAAGATAAAATCTTCGCGCCGATCACACAAAGCGGCAACCAATACTTCGCCGCACTCCAGGATACCTTCGACTTTCAGCTTCATGAATTCATCTTCACGTTCGTTTAAGGCTTTGGCAGTGAGGATTCTTTCTTTTTCGACCAGATTGTGGATGCCCTTGCGTAAACCCGAATCGCTGATACGGATAAACCGCCACGGCTGCATAAAACCCACACTGGGCGCATGGTGCGCGGCAGCCAGCAATTGGTTGAAAATTTCAGGGTCAACCGGATCAGGCAAGAAATGGCGCACGTCGCGGCGTTCGTAAATGGCGCGGTAAACGGCGGCGATGTCGGAATCAGGATAGCGGTGTTGGGGCATTGTTATTAAATTGAGGACGTAGGATGCGGTGAGGTACGAACCGCATCGTTCAAGTTTCGCGATTGATGCGGTTCACTCTGTTCACCGCATCCTACGTACTGGCATGTACAATTCCGATCTACGCTGAAACAAAGTAAAATCAACGAATGAAGCAATAAGATGCTGGACGAGGTTATAAAAAATAATCGGCAACATGACTTGCGGGTGGTCGGCTAAAGCGACTGAGACAAGCACCAGCCCTGTGCCATTGTTGTTCATGCCAAGACCAAACATCAACGAGGCCATGTCTTTACGGTCTGAGCGGAAAATTTGCGCCAGCAGATAACCAGTAGCAAAGGTAGCAAGACAAAGCGCAACAACAATTGCCAACATAATGGCTAAAAAGTCGATGTCCGGTTGCGACAATGCTTTGGGCAAACTTAGAGAAGCGTTGGAATAATTCAGCAATAACAGGATGCAATAGTTTATGAGTTTTACATGAGGTTTTACCTCGGCAAGCCGGGACTCACCGATGAGACGATGCGCCAAGATGCCTAGCAATGACGGCAGGATGACCCAAATTCCCAGAAACGTTATCACACCATCAGAAGCGATTTCATGTAAATCTTCAGAATAATCACCTGTGGTCACGAAACCGACAGCATGAAGAACCAATGGAGTGAGTATCGGGCTGAGTAAAGTGGTGAGCAATACCAAGCCTAGGCTTAAAGCAAGGTTGCCATTGGCGTTTTGCGCCCATGCCGTGGATGCTCCAGCAATCGGCATAGAAGCAACCAGTGCGAGACCAACAAGAATATGCTGTACTTCTTCTGGATTATGCCAGAACTTCATGATGAAGCTAATGCCGATAATAAAGAATAGTGGTATCAACACATTGCCTGACAAACCGCTTAACAGGATCAATGGCTTTTGCGCCAGTTGAGTAAGCTGCTTAGTTTTTACTCCCAGCCCTGCGTTGAACAATAATAACGACAGCATCAGTGGCGGCAAGGAAAAGTCTATTTTATTTTGGAACAAAACGATGCTACCCAACTCAACTTCACGAATCCAAATGCCAAATCCTGGCAGTAAGGCGGCGATAAAATAGGAAGTGATAATTATCCAAATGAAATACCGGTGGATAGTGTGCGTGAGCGTTTCGACCCAATGCTTTGCTGGAATCATGGTTGATTTAATTTTTAAGCGTTAATGGATGCAACCGCCCAACTAAAGATTATACGGATGCCCCGCCTCAAATCCATGCACCTTGGCCTTAGTCGAAAACGGTGCGGGCGACCAGGCCACTTGCTCTTGTCCTGCCAGATAATTCGCTAACCACAAGGCTTGGCTACGGATGGGCAGGATGTAGGCGTAGAGCTTGCCGTCAGGCAATTCAGCGGCATCACCCACAGCAAAAATAGCTTCATCGCTGGTTTGTAAGTAAGGATTAACCTTTATCCCCCTGCCTACGTCCAAACCAGCCTGTTGGGCTAATTCGGTGCGTGGTTTAAACCCGCACGCGACGATAACGGCATCAAACTCGGTATTCACATCCGTTTCTACGCACATTTTACCGCCTTCCTCAACGATGCCATGCACGGCTTGATTAAATAAAACTGCAATACCTGATGATTGGAGGACGCCGAGTAGGGAAGCTGAATCCTCGGCAACCAATTGCCGTTCCATCAACCTATCCATCGCGTGATAAACAGTCACCTTATCGCCAGCAACAGCCAAATCTGAGGCGACTTCACAACCGATCAACCCGCCCCCAATTACGGCCCAATGGGGATGTTTATTTTGGCTTAAAAACGGCTGGCGGAATTTCCGCATAGCTTTTAAATCGACAAGGCTATTTAAGCTAAAAAACAGCTTTTCAAAAGGACGGAACGGTGGCGGCACGAATGCTGCCGATCCCTGAGCCAATATCAACTTGTCATAAGATAATGATTTTTCCTGACCTGGGCCGTCAATGGCGATTGTCTTCGCGTTACGATCAATCGCAGTGACTTCCGAGCCAGCAATGACATCAATATTATTTTCACGCAACTTCTCGAAACCCTTGAGGATAATGGACTGCTCAATATCGGTCTTGGTAAAACCACGGGATAGCAGCGGCCTGGAATAGTAACCGTCGTGTTCACAGGTCACCAAAACGATTTCAGCATCTGGGGACAGTGCCCGATACTTTTCGGCAAAGGTCACACCCGCGATACCTGATCCAACAATGACAATGTTCATGCTGCCTTCCTAATTTTTTTAGGTTTTAATTATTATTGTTAAACCAATCTTACCGCATCTTTTAGTTGATTAACTCAAAATCACTTTTGCCTACGCCGCATTCCGGGCAATGCCAATCGTCTGGAATATCTTCCCATAACGTACCTGGCGCAAGATCAGAATCGGGATCGCCTGCTTCTTCATCATAAATATGTCCACAAACGGCGCATTCATATTTTTTATAATCGGACACTTTTTTCTCCTAATGGTCGAGTAATTGGCAATGAGTTAATTTTATTCCGAGAGCTATTTTACTATTCAAGCCGATAATGTCGGTTATTTTTTAAATGGCAGATATTTTGTCGCATCATCCTTATAAAATTGCACTGCATTTTTTTCTCTGACCAAAAACTGCGCGATGGCTTTGGCAAAGCGCTCATCTTGAAACCAGTGCGCGGAATAGGTCGTGACTGGTTCAAAACCACGGGCAATTTTATGTTCGCCCTGTGCGCCAGAATCAAAACGCTTGAGTCCTTTGGCAATGCAATAATCCAGCCCCTGATAGTAACACGCCTCAAAATGTAGCGCGTTGTATTCCTCAAGACAGCCCCAATAACGGCCATATAAGGTATCGCTACCCACAAAACTGAGTGCCGCACCGACATACGCGCCGTCTTTCAGGGCAAACGCTAACAGCAGTTGGTCGCTCATTGTCTCAGCACATCTCAGGAAAAAATCGAGATTCAGATAAGGCCGCGTACCATGCTTAAGATACGTCATCTGATAAAAATCATAAAATACCTGCCACTGATACTCACTGACTTCCCCACCTGATAGCTGAACCATTTCAATGTCTTGCTCGATGACCTTCCGGCGTTCACGTTTCAGCATCTTGCGCTTACTGGCGTTCAACGTACTTAGAAAGTCATCGAAGGTCTGGTAATTTTTGTTAAACCATTGGAATTGCACGCCTTCTCGAATTGCCAAGCCCAAGGCACGGAATGATTCCAGTTGCTCACCGACGGGGAATAAACAATGCCAGGAAGAAATACCGTCTTGCTCAGATTGTATTTTGATGAAATCAACCAGCAATTCGGTTATTTGCTGTTGATCGGCGTGGTCATTAATTGCAATCCGCAAGCCCTGACACGGCGTAAAAGGAATAGCAGTCAACCATTTAGGATAATAACTTACCCCGTTCTGCTCATAAGCATAAGCCCATTGATTATCAAACACATACTCGCCACGGGAATGAGTTTTAAGATACAACGGCATTGCCGCAATTAGATTGTTGCTTTCAGTAACCAGCAAATGCTTAGGTTGCCAACCCGCCTGCTTAGACACACAAGCACTTTCCTCCAATGCTAACAAAAACTCATGCCGCATAAAGGGATAGCCATCCCCAATAAGTGCGTTCCAAGCTTGGCTATCCACTTGGTTTATGGCGGTGATTTGTTTTATTTCCATATAGCGCGGTCAACTTTCTGGCACATAATCAGGATAACGGGAAATTCTACAAATTCAAAAATCCCTACACTATCAAAGAGTAGGGATTTTAAGTTATCTCATAATACCGGAATGTTAACGTAGCGTGGGCGTTGCTTACGATTAAGCGGCTTGTTTAGCGCGACTGGCTTATATAAATCTGACCTTTTATAGCTCAAGCGCTTATCCTCATCATGGAGCTGCATCTACGCTTGATATTTATATCATAGCAGGGAGTGTATATTACGGATTCAATACGAACCTTGCGGAATTAATCGTCATCGTGTTGACCATGATGTCCTCTCCAGCCATGATGCCCACCCCAATTATTACCGCCACCATTCCAGCCGCGACCACCATGCCAACCATGATGTCCACCACCATAATACCCGTTAGATTGGTAGCCGTTGTTATAGCCGTTATAAGCACCTCGGTAACCATTAGGATATACAGCACAACCCTGTAGAATGAGTGCAAAACCTAATAAAGCCATCAAAACTAATAATTTTTTCATTATCTGCTCCAGAAAGTTAAACGTTATTTAAACTAAAGGCACAACATTAAAGGTGCTAACCCTTAAAAAGTTGAGCCTAGTCTAATCCTTAGTCAATGAACGTAGGCTTAATGTGCTGGTCGGGTTTTGGTGCGTGTTTACTAGCAAGGTACAGTCGTACAGGTTACGATAAAGCTTATACAAACTTAGATGCTTCTGGAGGGCTTATGGTTAGTCCTATATACGCAGGAATATTGGCTTTATTGATCGTTTACTTATCTCTAAACGTCATAAAATTACGCCGTGCCAACAAAGTTATATTAGGCGATGGTGGGGTAGCACAACTTCAAAATGCGATCAGGGCGCAAGGTAATGCAACTGAATACATTCCGATAACCTTGATATTACTGATACTTCTGGAATTCAGCGGCGCGAATGTCTGGTTTGTGCATATCGGTGGTATTGCCATCATTGTGGGTCGATTGGCACATGCAAAGGGTTTGCTGTCTGAAAACCTTCGTTACCGAGTGCTTGGGATGCAAGTTACCTTTTTTACGATAATCGGATTGGCAACAACTAATATTTTCTACGCTTTGTATAAAATGTTTAGCGCGTAGCCGTGTTGAGGTTGCTAGCCGAGACGGTTTCTGAGCAATTTACTCAAAACAAGAATTTTTGCACATTAGCCTTACTCGATAGCAGCTTGTGATTTTTTAATCATCGCCGTTGTTGATTGTCCTTCCACAAAGGACAGGATTTTTACCTCGCCACCTGCCTTGATAACGCAATCGCCACCTGCTACTTGCTCTGGCTGGTAATCACCGCCTTTAACGATGACATCCGGTAATACGCTACAGTACAGACGCACGGGTGTGTCTTCGGTAAATGGCACAACCCAGTCTACGCAGGACAATGCGGCTAAAACTGTCATTCGTGCCTGTAAGCTATTGATGGGTCTGGATTCGCCTTTGAGTTTTTTAACAGATTCGTCCGAATTTACCGCCACACACAAGCGATCACCCAACGCTTTGGCCTGTTCTAAATAAGTTACATGGCCGACATGCAACAAATCAAAGCAACCGTTAGTCATAATGATCTTCTCGCCATTGGCTTTCGCTGTGGCAATAAGAGCTATCAATTCCGCTTCTGAAACCACGCCATATTGCGAATCTTTGTCGCCGTGCATGGCACGAGTAAGCTCGGCAATAGAAACAGTTGATGTGCCTAATTTGCCGACGACTATGCCACCAGCCAAATTCCCTAAGTACATGGCATCGTACCAATCCATGTCGATAGCGACACATGCTGCCAATACTGCGATGACGGTATCTCCAGCACCGGTAACATCAAATACATCTTTGGCTTGTGCAGATATAGAATGTACTTGGTCTTTCTGTAACATCGTCATACCCGCTTCGCCGCGAGTCACTAGCAGGTTTGGAATCTGATAGGTGTTGATGAGTTCACGACCTTTTGTCAGCAAATCTTCTTCATTATCACACCCACCCATGACGGCCTGGAATTCAGACCAATTAGGTGTAATAAGGTCTGCTTGAGCATAGCGTTGGTAATCTACGCCTTTGGGATCAACCAATACTTTTACCGATAGTTGTTTGGCTTGATGTATATGCTGCTGAACATGCGACAAAGTCCCCTTGCCGTAATCCGAGAAAACGACGACATCATTTTTGGGTAAATGTTGAGATAAGCGTGACACCATCTCAGTCTGGATAAACTCGATAGGCGTTTCTTCGAAATCGACCCGAATCAATTGCTGATGCTGTGCCACAATGCGTAATTTGCAGATGCTACGAACTGCTTTTTCGACGATTAAATCGCAAATCACTCCCGCAGCTTCAAGTAACTGCTTAACGATTCGACCTTCTTCATCATCACCGACCACGCCTAATAAGGTCACTTTACCGCCTAGTTTGGCGATATTGAGGGCAACATTAGCTGCTCCACCGACACGGTCTTCGATGGTTTTAACTTGCACCACAGGCACAGGTGCTTCGGGAGAAATCCGCGCTGCTTTGCCTGACCAATAGCGGTCAAGCATGACATCGCCGACTACCAAAACACGGGCTTTAGAAAAATCAGGTGTTGTTGCCAGCACCTTATGCCTCCCGACTGAATGCATCTTCTACAACCGCACACCACCAATGCCCGATTAGGATGTGGGCTTCTTGAATTCGCGCGGTTATGTTTGATGGGACTTTGATCGTCATGGTCGCCAATTGGCTTAGTTCGCTGCCTTCGCTTCCGGTCAAGCCAATAACAGCCATCCCCTTATTATTTGCGGCTTTTACGGCAGCAATGACATTGCCGCTACGGCCAGATGTCGAAATGGCGATCAAGCAATCATTGGCATTACCCAGCGCTTCGACTTGACGAGAAAAAATAGAGTCAAAGTCGAAATCGTTGGCAGCGGCGGTTAATATGGAAGTATCTGTCGTGAGTGCGATAGCGGCTAAGGCCTTACGTTTTTTTTCATAACGGACGACGAATTCCGCCGCGATATGTTGGCAATCAGCCGCGCTACCACCATTACCGCAGAGCAGGATTTTTCCACCTTGTTTTAAAACGCTAATCAATAATGCACCAGCCACTTCAATTTCATCACTATTATTTGCAAGCTGTTCCAGCACGACTTGGTGCTGGGCAAGAACCGACAAAAATGTCTTCACGCTGGATACCTTATGTTCATGACGGATTTTTACACTTGGATTTGGTAGCTATTAAAGCTTGTTGAAATTAATTCGATCTTCGTATTAATAGGATGCTTTCAAATATGAAAGCAGCGCTACTATCAGTTATTCCAGGTTTATCGACTCATTAACTCGAAATAATCATCCATTAACGATTCCCCCCACTTTTCTTCGACTGAGATTAAATTATCTTTGTCAAAGAATGGTGGGTATTTCTTTTTGGAAGTCAGACGAATGTAATGATGAACAAACGTATCCAGACAAATATGCACCGGTTTTATATCGCCTATTTTTTCAGAACGTTTTAAAGTGCGGTAGTACAAATCATAATCGGCGGCTTGTAGACGTTCGTCCCACAAGCCTATTTTATCCAGCGCGGTACGTTTCATAACAACGGTGTTACCCACAAAACCTTGGCGCACTTTACCCTCAAACTTGTGATGACGTTGTTCACAAAATAACACCCAATTTTTATACATAAGCCTATGCGCGAGTTGTAAGAAAAACTTTGATTGCCCCAAGATTGAGGTAATAAGCTTCACTTTGTTCCAACGCCGCCGTAATTTTCTCGTTTCAACTTTTGTTTCAAGTTGTTCTACACCACAAGAAGTAGCAACTTCTAAGCCATTAAAGTCCATGCTATCCATCATGTGTTTATCCCAATTGGGAGAAACAATGATGTCATTGTTTAAAAAAGCCAGCCAACCATACTGTGCTACTTCTATTCCGCGATTTTGACAAAATGGATAAGAATAATTGGCTGCATTTCGGATAACTGTTGCGCCAACGGATTCAAAAAACTCGACGCTGCCATCATCGGAACCATTATCAACAATAATCAATTCAAATTTGTTGTGCGTGTATTTAGTCAAATTTTCCCAATACAATTCATTCATACATTTCTGATTGTAAATGGCAGTGATAATACTCAGCACGGTTTACTCCTAACAAGCCTTGGTGTTTTTCATTATAAGCACATCATCGAACCGTCGAACGATGCTGTTCAATTTGACTTACTTCGACTACAGACAACAATACGTTCACATTAATTCCTTTGGTTCATGCGGGTTATATACATAGCTCTGAATGACATCAACAGTTTTGCGGGCATGGTCAGTATCCTGCTGAAATTGAATATGGTGCAATCGCGCATACGCGCCATTTTTTGCTATCAATTCCTTATGCGTTCCTCTTTCCACAATCCGTCCATGTTCCATGACCAGAATAAGGTCGGCTTTTTCAATCGTCGATAGCCTGTGGGCAATAACTAGAGTCGTCCGATTGCTCATCACCTTTTGCAGGGCTTTTTGGATGTATCGCTCCGATGCGGTATCTAATGCTGATGTAGCCTCATCGAGTATAAGAACCGGTGCATCTTTAAGCAACGCCCTTGCCAAAGCAAGGCGTTGCCGCTGTCCGCCCGACAACTTCACGCCATTTTCGCCAATTTCCGTGTTCAGCTCGTGTTCCATCTTGCTGATAAATTCCATGGCGTACGCATCAGTGGCTGCGGCAATAATTTGTGTACGACTGGCATTAGCTAATGCGCCATAAGCGATATTATTGGCTATCGTATCATTGAACAGGGTGACATTCTGGGTAACCAGCGCCAACTGTTTCCTCAAATTTACCAATTGGTAGGTATTGATTTCAACACCATCCAACAGAATTTCACCTACTTCATGTTGATAAAAACGCGACACCAAATTCACCAGCGTACTTTTCCCACCCCCAGAAGACCCGACCAGCGCGATGGTTTGCCCGGGTTCAGCCTTGAAACTAATATCAATAAGTGCAGATTCTTTTGCCCCTACATAATTAAAAGACAGGTTTTTGAATTCCAACGCGCCCTTAGCCTTTTGGACTTGATAACTGCCTTCATCAACTTCACCTGGCACATCCAAAATCTCAAATATCGTTTGAGCCGCCGCGATACCTTTCTGAATATCGCTGTTGGCATCACTCAATTGCCTTATTGGCCGTTGCAATAGTATGGCTGCCATCAGATATGCGATAAATTCACCGACACTGGCTTGTTTCATGAAGATCAGTGCCATATACATCAAAAAAGAGAGTGCTATGGCAATTATAAATTGCATGATAGGGTTGTGTATCGCTGTGGTGGTGGCGAGTTTTAACGATTGCCGCCGATTATATAAGCTGCTTTCCAAAAACCGCCGGCGTTCATATTCCTCGCCGCCATAGCCGCGCACGATACGGTGTCCAGTAACCAGTTCTGACGTTATGTGAGTGATGTCACCAATAGAATCTTGTATTCTTCTGCTAATCATCCTGAGCCGTTTACTGACGTACTTAACCAGCACGACGATAATGGGAGTAATAGCAACGAAAACGAGGGATAGCATCCAATTGGAATAGAACAGATAAATCAACAGCCCCACTACCGTCAAACCTTCCCTTACAAAAGTACGTATTGCGTCCGTACTTGCCTTGGTCATTTCACCGACATTATTGGTAATCCTGGAAATCAGGTAACCGCTATTATTAGCATCGAAGAAGGCGGTGGGCAGTTCTGTATATTTGTCGAATATCTCGCAGCGCAAGGCATGGACGACATTAGTCGAAACTTTTGCCAGAAAATAGTTGCCCAAATACGTACCAATACCTTGCACGACAAATACACCACTAAAAAACAAGGGCAAATAAAACATCCCTTCTCGTGTCTCAGTTTGTAAGGTATCAACAATATGCCTAATGAGTACTACCAATGCGGACTGGGTGCCGGAATAGATGGAAAAACCCAAAATACTGATGGCAAAAAGACCACGGTAAGGTTTTACGTAGACCAATAACCGTTTGTAAATTTGAATGCCTGCACTTGTTGATGTTTTCATTGTTACACAAGTTTACTGCGCGAAATATTAGGCGCAAAGCACAGCGCTATCATCACAGCAAACCAATGTCCCTCCGTGTGATCGAGAAATGGACTATTAAATAAACTGGTAATGATTAACGTAAGTAAAAGCCCCTGCGCCAGCCATTTTTCTGAATCAGGTAATGTTTTGGAACAGTAATACTGACTGAAAAGAAATCCTGAATACACAAGAAAACCCAACAAACCGAACTGAACGGCTATCAACAAAAACTCGTTATGGGGATTTTTTATATTATCGAGGTGAGCCCCCGTTACTCGCTGGTATTCTTGAGAAAAACTGCCAGTGCCATGACCCAGCCAAGGTTTTTCGGTAACCAGTTTCAGGGAGTTTTCCCAGAATTTGTACCTTAAACCCATAGAAGTTGGCCTTTTTTCAGGCTTATGATTGATATAAGCCCGTGTATTATCCAATCCTTCATGAATTCGGATTGATTTATCTAAATAACTAAAATACAGTGCCAAAAGAACAATCAGTAAGCTCATTGAAACCAGCAGCCCTTTTTTGCCAAAACGCTGAACAGCTAAAAGGGGTGCCAAAACCATAAAAACTAGCTGCCCGGTGCGCCCATCAACGAGAAAGAAAAGATTGTAAATTCCAAATAGTAATAATGCTAAATACCATTTGGTATGCTTATTATTATCAAATGCCTTGTGTGCACAAAAAAACATAAAAAAAGCGATGAAAATGCTGTGGGTGATGCGACTTTTAAGGGTAAAGGTCTTATGCCTGAACATATCCATAATACCAAAATCCATCAAGTAAGAACCCAATAGCGTCAGCACTGATGCAAGGATGAAAGCTTTCCAAGCCCAAAGTCGATAACGTTCATTGGTGAAAAAACAGGAGAGTAAGGGAATAAAAAACAACTCTCGATATTTTCTGAGCATAGAAAATGCCTCCTCACTGGGAACATCCCCATAACTAAAGCCCAGGATAAAACATAGATACAATAGCAACGCCCATGTTGCAACCGAAGAATCCTTAAAGACGGCGGGTAACTTTTGGAATTGAAAGGTAAGCAGCCACAATAAGCCCATTACCACAGAGATAATGATTGCTAAAGCGGTCGATAGATAAATTGATATGATAAATAGTGCGGTTATGAACACACCGTAACCTAGCAAATTCTGCTGTATTAGCTTGATAGTGTGCTGACTCATATCGATGTTGTGTAAAGTTTGTTGATGCAAATGATTTTCCCATTCAAAGCATTTCGTAGCGAAGTAAACTTGCGCTGAGATGCCTTATTGTAATTGATGTGTGGATTATCAATCAGGATGCGTTAGTGCGGCATTCTGGCGCATTTCTATAACCTGGGCATATTTTAGATAAGACCGTAATGCACCAAGCAACGAGGCATTCAAGCCATCAAGCCCATAGATGAAGCCTCTTTTCAGGAAGTAATATTTCACAAAGGAAGCAGTCCCATGAATAACCGGATCCCAGGTACTGATTTTTCGATTGCTCTCAACAAGCACTTTTGCATCCCTTTTGCTGTATTTTGCTGTCCGCATGAGATAGTCGCTCAAGTCCTTGAAAGAATAATGGATAATATTGCCTTCCATTCTCAGGTAGTTGTTTGTTGTCAATGAGGTATGCCCAATCATCGGCGAAAAACGGCAACGATCTTTATGGTATAGCCTAATCATATAATCGGGATACCAAACTTTCTGCCACCGTGTACCGATATAATTTTTTCTTCGGAAAGCATAAGCGTCATAAGCTGTTTCAGCATAATTAATATCCTGAATTTCCTTAATCATTTGCTCGTCTAAGTACTCGTCGGCATCCAAATGCAAAATCCAATCGTTTTTGGCGAATTGCACACCAAAATCTTTCTGCAAACCATCACCTAGATAACTCTGTTCAACAACCTGTGCGCCTAAGCTTTTTGCAATCTCTCTTGTCTTGTCCGTGCTAAGGCTGTCAACAACGATTATTTCATCCGCTACCTGCCATGCAGATTCAATACAATCCTTGATACGCTCTTCTTCATTTAAGGTAATGATGGTGACTGTTATTTTTTGGTTCATTGGCTTTCAAAGAAACACCTTAGCTGCTAACTTTTTGGAAAATAATATAATTTTCATAGCTTCTATGAGCCATTGACAATTTGAATGCTGGCTTTTTAGCAAAAATATAAGCTAAGAGTTACGGCTATGTTTGTTCTGAAATTTGAATGTTCGCGTTTTAAACAGTCGCAGAATTCAACCACAGGTCGTGTTTATTGCACATACTGAGGGCGTATATAGCACCGCTGTAATTTTCCAAAGTGAATGTTGATATTGCGGCTTTATCCTTGTCTGGATTGAACAGGTGTTCGTCTAAAAATTTATAGTTTTGGTCTAACAAGACATGTTTGACGATGTAATGTTCGTAGCTTTTCATTTCGTGCGAGGTGACGACTTTTATGGTTATGTTGCTACCGGCTTTTTCTATGCCGATGCTGGGTAAATGTCCGGCAACCTTATCTTTCCAGCGGCCTGGCGATTCTTTGGTGTAATAAATATCGCTTACTGGCGGTAGTTTTACGTTTTTTGCTAAAGCCAATGTCGGTGTAATGAGGGTTGTACCTAAGCCGACTGCACTCAATCTGATAAAATCACGACGTTCCATAGCATTTCCTCTTGGTTGATGATCCCCATCTCGTTAGTAGAGAAGGATTATTGCCCTGCCGCTAATTTTAACCCAGTTAACGGCATTGTTCGCGTTTATTCGCTCCCCGCACTTTGATAGGCATTTTTTCGGGTTTTCAGGGATTTTAGCCATTCACGGACATTCTTTAAGCCATTCATGACTGGCGCGGCTCCACCAATCGCAACAGCATCCACTAAGCAGTACCAAGCTGCCACGCCGCTGGGCGGATTGCCTTGCGTCCAACCCAACACCGGATCAATCGCAGCCCATTTCCAGGTGCCAACGGCTGTTCCGATAAGCTCTAGCCATGTGGTGATGAAGAAAGCAGCAAGGTACACCATCGGTGAACGACCTTTAAACAGGTAGACCAAAAACACGCAAAACAGCATGACACCAACGGCATCGCCCTGATCTGGAATGCCGCTAATCCCCCACAATGACCACGCCCCGCAGACTGTGACTACAAACTGGGTGATTTCCCGTGCATATCGTAGGAATAATCCTGACCGCGCCAAGGCGACGGCGGTTAAATAAACCATGCCGTGTCCGGGAGGTACGTAAGCGGGGACATTATGGAATCGGTAAGTGTAACCACCCATGAAGGGGGAGGCGAAATGTTCACCTATCGTGGCAAAAATCACCGCTATGCCGACTTGCACCCTGACATCAATGGGTTCGCCCAACAGTAAAGCTATAAGAAATACCCAGCCACAAACGCCTAACGCATTTTGTTTTTCTATCGCCGCATGTGCATCGCTCAACAAACAAATGGCTACACACACAAAGGTGAACACTGCGATGAAATAATCCCGCCTGTTATGGGAATAGGCGACGTTTAGCGCTGGAAAATGGCGTAACACAATGATTAATAGTTATAAATTAAAGTAAAAAGGCGTTACCAAT
Organism: Methylomagnum ishizawai; assembly: GCA_945861705.1. Taxonomy (GTDB): domain Bacteria; phylum Pseudomonadota; class Gammaproteobacteria; order Methylococcales; family Methylomonadaceae; genus Methyloglobulus. The sequence goes on from CAMAVM010000010.1 coordinate 45,829, forward strand.
GTCAGTTTTAATATTGTCAGATCAAATAAACAACCAAGCAACGACTAAATATCGACAAAACTTGCCTAGCATTATAATTAAAAATGCCGACAATAAAGGCAACTTTAACCAACCGCCAGCAAAACATAAGGCATCACCAACAATAGGTAGCCAGGAAAAAAACAACACCCATATTCCTTTTGACTTAACAGTAGCCAAGGCTTTTTGCTTATCAGCCGATAACAACGTTGCAAGTGGATATTTTTTTGCCGCCAACATGCCTAATCCCCACGTAGTCATTGCACCTAAGGTATTGCCAACAGTGGCAGCTACGAGCAGTTGATCTATGCGATATGTTCCTGTCGAAGCCATATAAGCCAAAACCGCTTCAGATCCCCCAGGTGCAATAGTCGAAGAGATAAAGGCACTCAGAAACAACTCCCAAAGTCCCATGATTATTAATGGCTCTCAGTTACCAAAAAAGGTTACCCAAAAAAAGCCCCGCAAGGCTGTTGCAGGGCTTTTTGTGCCGATCATGTTTACTTGCTCGGCAGGATTTTATTTTTAGATGAAAAGATGAGACTAATTATTCGGGAACACAGACCTTTGATAAAGCTTATTAATACTCTCAATAAATCAAAACTATATGTTGTAACTTCCGCAACGCTTTTGCCCTGAAATTTTCTACCCATTAAGGCGCATACTATCAGACCAATTGCCAAGCCGATGACGGTAGTACCCGAAACAAACGAATCAGTTTGAGCCGCCGCCGCTATTTTACCGGCTTTTTTGGCAGCCTCTGTTGCTGCTAATGCCACATTCGCGGCTTCAATGTCCGACTCTGTGACTTTCGCCGCAGCAAAAACTTCCGGCAGTCCAGCGTTGTAATCATCTTGATTGATAGGTGCTGTCACACCTGGAATGCTGGGTAAATCACCATCGCCACCACCAACCTTCAACTGCGCTTTCATGCCCTTTTCCATGTGCTGGGCTATGTCGCAATGAACCAGATAGGTTTTATCGCCAGGAGGAAGTATCAAAGTGCCAGAAATCTTAGCAGGACCAGACACTTCCAGATGGAACATACCTTTTGGATACATATACTTAGGTAAGCCGTGCATCATCCATTGATGACGGATCTTATCTTCGTTGATGAAGTGTATAGTCAGTTTAGTACAGGGTTTGAAGTCAAATTCCTGAGTATCAAACGCAAACATTCTGCCAGGAAACTTCTCAGCATATTTATGTCCAGCATGGACGGTCACTTCCTTGGTTTCGGAAATACTGTCGCAACCACCGGGCAGTTTATCAGTATTTTGACCCATAACCATGCCGCCAGACATTTCCATTAAATGTCCATCACCATGATCCATAAGCATTTTGGTATGATCTTCTAGCTCTTCTGCCAGCACTGGAGCAGAAAACAAAACAGATAACAACCCAACCGATAAAAACTTCAGCATTTTTGTATAACCCCTACTACCCTCTGTGTTGGTTTGGCGCAGCCTGACTGCTTTTAGAACAACTCAAGCTGAACCAACCACCTATAAAATATAACTAAACCTTTTCTTTCCTGCCTATGATCTTATCCACTTCTCTTCTGAACGTTGCATTGTACAAGTACAATACATACGCACCCGCAGCCCCAGCGAGTAGATATAAGAACATCTTGCTTTTTGATGCAGCAGGGCCGCCGCCAGCCGAAAAGCTCATGTGGACATCTTTTCTTTCGCCTTGGTCAGGAACCAAAGTAATGTGAATCAGATATTTACCAGCTTCTGGCACACCATTAGGCATTTTCAACTCAACAGTACCTTTTTTATGTTTTGCTTTTTCAAGGAAAAACACCCTTGTGCCTTCTGGCTCTTTGGTTACTTCAAACTCAACGGTATCGTTTTTATATTTTTGGTCTTGATAATCGAATACCAAAATGGTGGCTTCTTTTTCCCTAGGTAAACTGGCGCAGAACTCTTCCGCTGGAAAAGCGACTGGTTGATAAGCCGTGTAATGTATCCAATGGTCTGGTTCTAACTCAAACTTACATTGGTCGGTATCTGTGCCTTTAGCGCCACCGTGCGCCCACACTGAAGCTGAGAAAAGTGCTGCAAGCACTCCAAGGGAAATCTTTTTAACTAATTGTGACGTGTTCATAATGTCTCGCACCTTCCAGTCTTATTATAATGAATATGTTTTTTAAAAAAACATCGACCTTGTCCGTAAATCTAAGTTTACATTAAACAAAATACCTGCCATTTTCTGTTCGTCAATAGCGAGGCTGCACTCTAGCACATCAACCAAGACAAATAAAGAACCCCAATCAAAGTATTAAGGCTTACTTGATCTATATCAATTCCGCCTTCCCGTCTTGCCATCCTCCCGCCCTTCTCGTAGACTTAACCCCGAAATAATCAAACGGAGCTTCCAAAATATGTCATCTCTGACAACCTCAAAAGCCTGGATCGCGTTACAAGAACATTATCAAGAAATCCAAAGCCATTCGATGCGTGATGCTTTTGCACAAGAACCGGATCGTTTTAAGCAATTTTCCCTGCATTTGAATGACATCTTATTTGATTATTCTAAAAATAGAATTACCGATCAGACCTTGCCTTTACTGATAAACCTTGCCAGACAAGCGGATCTGCAACCCAAAATCCAGGCAATGTTTTCGGGCGTAGAGATTAACACCACCGAACACCGTTCGGTACTGCATACCGCGTTAAGAAACCGGAGTAACCGCCCAGTTTATGTCGATGGACAAGATGTTATGCCGGACATCAATGCCGTATTAGCCAAGATGCGTAGCTTTTGTCACCGTGTTCGATCCGGTGAATGGAAAGGTTACACCGGCAAAATCATCACAGATATTGTCAACATCGGCATAGGTGGCTCTAGCCTGGGACCCAAGATGGTTTCCGCAGCACTTACGCCGTCCAGTTCACCAACTTTGAATGTCCATTACGTCTCCAATATCGACGCGGCTGATCTGTTAAGTACATTAAACACCTTATTACCCGAAACCACCTTGTTTGTTATCGCCTCAAAATCTTTTGGTACGCAAGAAGCGATGGTCAATGCAAAATCTGCACGAAAATGGTTTCTTGACCTTGTTAATGACACGTCAGCGGTTGCCAAACATTTTGTCGCCATCTCCACCAACACCGAACTCGTGCAGGATTTTGGCATCGACACCGACAATATGTTTGAACTGTGGGATTGGGTAGGTGGACGTTATTCGCTGTGGTCAGCGGTTGGCTTGTCGATTGCCTTACATGTGGGCATGGACAATTTTGAAGACTTATTGCAAGGTGCTTTTGAAGCTGACGAACATTTCCGCAATACGCCTTTTGAGCAAAATATCCCTGTAATCATGGGCTTGCTAGGCATTTGGTACAATAATTTTTTCGGCGCTCAATCTTACGCGCTGTTGCCTTATGACTATTCCATGCGTTATTTTTCCGATTATCTGCAACAAGGTGATATGGAAAGCAACGGCAAAAGCGTTGACAATAATGGTAAAAAACTCGATTACGATACCGGACAGATCATCTGGGGACAGCAAGGTACCAACGGTCAACACGCTTTTTACCAACTGATCCACCAAGGTACCAAACTGATCCCTTGTGACTTTCACGCAGCAGCGAACAGTTTTTATGACCTGCCAGAACACCACGAAATCCTGGTTTCAAATTTCCTTGCCCAGCCAGAAGCATTGATGCGCGGCAAAACTGCCGAGGAGGTCATGCAAGAACTAACACCGGAACAACGCACCGATTCTGTGTTGGTTGCATCGAAAGTATTTGACGGCAATAAACCTTCTAACTCATTCTTATATAAACAATTAACGCCAAAAACACTGGGTTCGTTGCTGGCATTTTATGAGCATAAAATTTTTGTGCAAGGCATTATCTGGAACATCAATTCCTTCGACCAAATGGGCGTGGAACTCGGAAAAGTACTCGCCAAAGTTATCCAACCTGAGCTTAGAAACGATGAAGTTACCCAAAGCCACGACTGCTCCACTAATGGCCTTATCAACGCATATAAAAAATTACGGCAAACTTGACTCGACAACGCCAACTGATTATTGGATGTGTAGTATTTCTCATTGTCGCCAGCTTATTTGCAATTTTTCCGCAAAATAAGCTGGGAAGAATCCAGCGTTCGGGAACTTTACACATACTAACCCGCGTTGATCCGACCACCTATTACCAAAGCCCTCAAGGTTTTTCTGGTCTTGAATATGATCTGGTAACGTTATTTGCCGACCATATCGGCGTTAAAGCCAAGTTTGAAGTCGCTAAAACCTTTAGCAGTCTTTTAGATGAGATTAGCATTGGCAAAGCCGATATAGCCGCTGCTGGTCTTACCATTACCGAGCAGCGCAAGCACAACATGCGTTTTGCACCGGCGTATCATGAAGTCACCGAGCAAGTCGTTTACCGCTCCGCTCATCGTAGACCTAAAACAATCAATGACTTGGACAAAGGCATATTGGAAGTTGCCAACGGCACCAGCCATATAAATAGCCTAAGCGTTTTAAAGCAAAACAACCCCAAGCTCGAGTGGACGGTCAACAATGAACTGGATACCAACGGCTTGCTGTACTTGCTACATGAAGGTCTTATCGACTATACCGTTGCCGACTCCAACCAGATTTTGCTTATCCGCCGTTTTTATCCCGCCTTAAATATCGCTTTCGATGTCAGCACGCCGCAGCAACTGGCTTGGGCATTGCCACTTTCCGAAGATACCAGCCTGTTCGACGAAGTTGAGCGGTTTTTTAAGCGTATTACCGCCGATAAAACCCTCGCGCAGCTTATCGAAAAACATTACGGTCATGCTAGCAGCCTCAATTACGTCGATAACTGCACCTTCAGGGAACACCGTAAAAGTAGGCTTCCGCAATATCAACAATATTTTGACACCGCCGCTAAAGAGCATGAAATAGACTGGCGCTTGCTTGCTGCCATCGGCTATCAAGAATCGCATTGGCTGGATAATGCCGTATCGCCGACTGGGGTTGAAGGCATCATGATGCTCACCAACGACACCGCCAAACTGCTCAACATCAAAAATCGCCGAGACCCAGTGGAAAGCATCAAAGGTGGTGCGCGTTATTTCAAGCAACGTATACAAGTGATGTCCGAAGACATACCCGAACCGGATCGCACCTGGTTTGCCTTGGCATCTTACAATGTCGGCACTGGGCATCTGCATGATGCACGGATAATCACGCAGAAATTGGGCGGTGATCCCAATAAATGGATGGATGTCAAAAAACGCCTGCCCTTGCTGGCACAACCCAAGTGGTACCAAAAAACCCAATACGGCCAAGCCCGTGGCGGTGAACCCGTGCAATACGTCGAAAACATACGTGGTTATTACGACTTGCTGGTTTGGCTGACTGAAGAAAACCAGATTAAGAAGAATGCGATGGAAACCGAAAAAATGGCTGAGGAAAGTCAGACGGCGGAGGCTATCCCGACTCCGTTATATTGAATATAAATTGGTGGTTGGTGGGCTGGGTTGAGGTACGAAACCCAGCACAAGCAGTAATAGCTGGGCTTACCAACCCAGCCTTAAGTTAAGAAATACGGAGTCAAAAAACATGTTTTTTGATTCCTTACAAACCGCGAAAGCCGGAGTGCAAACCAAGGTTTGTACTCCAAGTTAAAGAGGTCTCAACGCTTAACTGTGGGCAGTGACGCTACGGCATGGGTTTATAAATTTACTTGACAGCATTAGCCAATAGCCGTAGGCTTCGCGTTAGATTTTTACCTAACCTTTGGAGTTAATATGAAGTCTTTAAAAATGATGTTGTTTTTGGTGGTGTGTTTAGGTGGCTGGAATGCTCAGGCTGCTGGGATAGTGGCAGAAGATTATTCTGTGGATCGTTTCACCGACCTAGGAGGGGAGAAAATTCGCTGGGAACAAGGGACTTTATTTGTTAAACAAGGATTCATACCACAAACTAGCTTAGATACTTCTTTTGCAAGCTTTGGGCTTACACAAGAGGTAGTGAACGCAATTAATGGAAAATTTGTAGATACTCTAGCACTCTGGACTTCTTTTTCCAATATACCTAATTATTCTCTCAGAAACTTTACTCGCTCCGTAGAAACCTATTCGATTGATGGCGTTCCTAATGTCTTAGTCAGCCTGTCAGGTGCAGGGGGGGGGCAACCGTCAAAACACCAAAAGTTTCAATCTCCGCCGTCGATCCCCAAGCAACCGAAACTGCTGGCGACACAGCACAGTTTTTGGTTGCCCTCAACGCACCAACAACCCACAATATCAGGGTTAAGCTAGACATTTCTGGTAAGGCTACAAATCGCAAAGACTATCAAAGGATTGCTCGCGCCCTGCTAATACCCGCAGGTAACGTTTCAGGTATTATCGAAATAGAACCCAATGACGACATCAAGCGTGAAGGCACAGAAAAAGTCATTATTAAATTAGCGCGTGAGGGAATTAGGGGCTATACCGTAAAACGTGCCGTCGCCAGTGTTAGTATTATAGATAATGACTAAGTAACATACTGAATAACATCAGCTATATCTCAAAAACCGTCCAATTGGGCGGTTTTTTTTGTCTGACGACCATCAAAACCTTTTCCCCAACATTTGCCTAAGTGCCTGAGCCTTAGCGTTTAAGCCGAGTGCGTTGGCTTATTGACAAAAAAAGTTCTCAATGATAATTTTTTTACCCCCAAATGAACTTTAGACGATTTTTTGTGATTTACGGTTAATGCAGGAATATCAAATTTGTTGAAAACTTGCGATACTAATACTTTACATTTTAGCCAAGAGACGAAATGGTCTTTAATAATACACTACGCATAACCACAGTTGCCATAATGCTTACTCTGAGTTATTTGGGAATAGCAGAGGCTGCGACTATATCGGTTGATTGCCGCTTCGAGAATAGGGTTGATCGGTTACGCTCAAAAGCAACAGTGCGTGGATACGGTCTTCCACGGGGTAGTAAGTACTATGCCAAGATACGCTCAGGTTCCAGCGGGGTTTGGGTATCTTCCAAACCGAAATCTGGTCGCCGATTAGAGTTTGAATTCGATAGCCACACGGATGAAATAGGAAAGACAATAATCCCAGATAGCTTTCTCAGTGATGGAGTCGTTGTCGCCGTGATACGTAAATTTAAAAAGAATGGCAAAGTTGCAGATAATAGTTCAACTTGTGAAGTTAGGAATAAATAGTGGCAAACAATTTTATGGCACAAAAAATACCTTTTACCACTAACAGAGTCGTTTATTTTGTAGCACTTATTTTGGCACTTAGCCTGGATGTCACAAGTGTTGCAAGCGCGGCATCCCTTACCGTGCAATGCAAAATTGGCGGTGCGCGTTCAAGTGTTGCTATGCGTAGTACGGGAGCAAAGGGCAGATACTTTGTAAAGATATTCTCCGGTGATTCAGAAATACAATAGGTAGAGAAAGTTGCGAACAGCAAGGGCGTAATTGACTTTAAATTCGATAGCAGCGATACCTTTATTCAAAAAAATCAAGGTATAACCAAAATTGAATCAGATTTTATTAAAAAAAGGTCTGTTGTTGGCGTTATGCGTAAAGCTGGAACGTTCGCCCATGTTGGTGGAGTTAGTACAACATGCAGATCCAGGAAGATCAATCCACTCCTGCCCAAATAAAGTCAGATTTGTATCAAAACTGGAAAAAACAGACGCTTTGGTATTAGCAAAAGTCTGAAGATCGCCAGAGAAGTACAAATACGTGCAAATTTGAAATAGTTATAAAATTTTTTCTGCTCCAAACTGAAGTCTTAATTCAAAAATATATTTTATAACTATATGTTATTTAATGCTATTTATAAAAATCACTCCGCTATAACTAGCTTCCTCTTCAAAAAAATACAAATTGCTTAAAAAATTTAATATTTTTTTAAGCTTCGATTGAACCTTTCATTGTTTTTTTGGAATTAACTATCAAAGTTAATCTATTTGGTCTATTTTTAATGAAAGCTCTTGCTGTAATCACACAATCTTTTGCAGGTACGCCATTGAGTACACAACAAAATGGTCAGCAAATGCGCGATGCCGATTTAATAGCGCGTCTCTGCAATGCGGATGAGCAGGCGCTTGAGCAGCTTTACCATCATTATTACACCCGTTTATTTCGATTTATTGCTCGTGTTACCCGCCGTGATGATTTGATTGATGAAATCATCAACGATGTTATGTACGTCGTTTGGGAAAAAGCCGCCAGCTACAATCCGCAGTGTAAACCTTCCGCTTGGATTTTCGGCATCGCCTTTAATAAGGCCAGGCAAGCCGCACGCAATGCTGATCGCTCTGAAGAGGTATCGCTAGATGACATCGACGAGGATAGCTCTTGGCTCGGCAAACAAGATGCCGAGTTTGGTCAGTTAGAATTTGATGACTGGTTGGTGTCTGCATTAGGTCAATTATCACCTGAACATCGTGCGGTTATTGAGCTCACTTATTATGAAAGCCTAAGTTACGGTGAAATTGCGACCATTATGGACTGCCCTGAAAATACCGTAAAAACCCGAATGCACCACGCCCGTAAAAATCTGGCAGTGATCTTGGCCTCAACGAACGACAGTTCGTCTCACACAAACTGAAAGTTCAGGAGCTTATGATGAAAAATATCGATAGTAAATCTTACTCTGCACATCAAGAACTTTCTCAGTTGCTGCCTTGGTTTGTTAAGAAAACCCTGCAAGGTGCTGAACTAAAAGCCGTTGAGAGTCACCTGTCTGTTTGCCTTACCTGTAAACGCGAGGTCGTCCAATTACAGAAATTGGCGCAGGCTGTTATCCAAGAAGGCGCACTTGACTCGGCAGAACATGCGTCTTTTTCGCGGCTGAAAAAACGTCTGCATTCTGGTCAAGCACTGGATTTGCAAGCTTTGCCACAACAAGATCGCTCAGAACAGCCTGAAACCAGTGTATCTAGCAATGTTAGTCAACTTAGCCGCACTAAAAAACAGGTTTGGACGAACACACGACCAGCCTTGGCAATGGCGGCAGCATTGCTATTGTCTTTATCTGTGCTGATGCCACGTCATGTTGAAAATGACATGCACGGCAGTGATTTTAGAACCCTTTCCTCCGATGCACAGCCAGAAGCCATGAACGCGAACGAAGTCAGGGTGGTATTTGCTGAGAATGTCGATGAGCAACAAAAAAACACAATCCTTGAACGCGTTCACGGTCAATTTACTAGCGCTAACCCCACCGCTCAAGGTGTTTACACGGTTAGGTTGGATAGAGATATAGCTAAAAAACATCTTCTTGATGTTGTTGAGTTGTTAAGGAAAGACACCAAGGTTATCTTTGCAGAACCCGCTTATGCGCTGCTTTCTGCAACGCATACGGAGAAATAAAGATGAAAACGTATTTATTATTAGCGTTACTTAGTTTGACGGTTTTTTCTGCCCCTTCGGAAAGTAAAAGCTCGTCTGACAATAAGAGCGAACTATACAGCCTGTTAGACGAGAAAAATGCTGATCGTCTTCTATTGGTAGCGTTTACTGACAACACCATCGGTAGCATCAAAAGCTCTGCTTCCCCTACGTCCTACAGACAACGTGGTGATTACCAAAGCTCAACTTGGAGTGAGCGACTCACCAATCAATTAGCTGACGATTACGATTTAAAGAAGCTGACTGAATGGCCGATGACTGAGGTGGGTGTGCACTGTGTGGTTTACCAGGTTGCAGACAAGGCCTCTATACCCAGTGCCATTGAGCGCTTGTCTAAGGATGATCGCGTCGATATTGTGCAGTCTATGAATGTGTTTAGGACTAAGGCACAGTCTCAATCCTATAACGATCCCTACTTTAAGCTCCAGACCAATATGCAGCAAATGCAGATCGATTTGGCGCATGGTAGAGCAACCGGTCGAAATATCACTATTGGTATGATAGATACTGGGGTGGACTTAGACCATCCAGACTTGGCAGGGCAGATCAGCAAAAACCAAAATTTCGCAAAAGATATATCCGCCAGTTTTTCAACTGACATCCACGGCACGGCGGTTGCTGGGATAATGGTCGCTAGAAGAGATAACGCCACCGGCATTATTGGCGTAGCACCGAACGCCAAACTGATCGCCTTGAAAGCCTGTTGGCCGGATAAAACCGATGCAATCGCAGCGGTTTGCAACAGCTTTACCCTCGCGTTGGCCGTCAATACCGCAATCAAAGCGGGTGTTGATGTACTCAATATGAGCCTAACTGGTCCACAAGATCCTTTGCTGACCTTATTGCTTAACAAAGCGATGGCAAAAGGGATTATCGTGGTTGCCGCAGACACGGGGTCTGCCAAGGATTTTCCGGCTTCCTTAAAAGATGTCATTTCTGTTCAATCTATTAAACAGCATGCACAAGTGGTGGGTTCGTTGGTGGAAAACATAACCGCACCAGGCGATAAAATACTGACGACCTTACCACACGGCACTTACGATTTTATCTCAGGAAGTTCCATAGCAGCGGCTGAAGTGTCCGGTGTGGTGGCCTTATTACTGGAAATCAAACCCGATCTGAGCTTGGCTGAGGCACACACGATTTTACAGAAATCTAAATTAATATCAAAAGACGGCATTATCGCTGGCGTTAATGCAAATGCTGCACTGAATACACTATGCGAAACAACGGCTTGTTCAGATCAGGTGCTGAGTTTTGCACAGATTAGCAGCACTTTATAGATCAATTAAGCAATACCCTACATTTTAGAGGATACGAAAATGGCAAGAAGAGGACATCACACGCTAGAGCAAATAAAAAACATGGTTCTGGTTGCAGCCGAAGATTTGGTTGTCGATGGCGGTTTAGCTCAGTTAAGGGTACGCAATATTGCAGTGAAGATTGGCTATACCGTGGGCAGCATCTATATGGTATTTGACAGCATGAATGATTTAATCTTGCACATCAAAGGCAGGACGTTGGATGCCATCACCGAGCAAATGGATCAAGCCGAATGCTCAAGCCCTGAGCAATGTTTGGAAGCGTTGGCGGGTGTCTATATCCATTATGCCAGCGAAAATCTTAATCTCTGGAGCATGGTTTTTGAACACCGTATGCCCGAAGATGCCGAAATTCCAGAATGGTATCAAAAGAAAGTCGATAATCTTTATGGAAAATTTGAGGCACATTTCGCACTGATTGCACCAGAGTTATCCTATACCCAACGCAGACAAACCGCCTTAGCTTTCTTGGGTGGTGTTCACGGAATTTGCGTCTTCATGCTAACAACACAACTTGGCGGCTTGAATAAAAACGATTTGGAAGAAAGTGTTATTCTGCTCATTAGACGGTTCATTCATGACGGTTGGATGGGTTCTATGAGTGGAATAGCACCCCCCAAACAAGCTAATGTACGACTGGCAATTGCAGCCAGCCGCTAAATCTTTATTACTAAAGATCAACCACCGAAGCAATGTTTAGAATTGCTTCGGTGTTCGCTTAAAAGCTTAACTTCTTAGGATTAATCACACCTTGTGATAAATATCCGCGCCTTCCTCAATAAATTGCTTTGATTTTTCTTGCATTCCAAGGGTTAAAGCCTCTTTTTCATCTTCAATTCCTTTGGCGTGGGCGTAATCGCGGACATCCTGGCTGATTTTCATGGAGCAGAAATGCGGCCCACACATGGAACAAAAATGCGCCACTTTTGCTGAATCTTTTGGCAAGGTTTCATCATGAAATTCCCGCGCTTTTTCAGGATCTAGCCCAATATTAAACTGGTCTTCCCAGCGGAATTCAAACCGCGCCTTGGACATCGCATTGTCCCGCGCCTGTGCGCCAGGATGACCTTTAGCAAGGTCGGCGGCATGGGCAGCAATTTTATAAGTTACTATCCCTTCACGTACATCCTGCTTATTAGGCAAGCCCAAATGTTCTTTTTGGGTGACGTAACACAGCATCGCGCAACCATACCAACCAATATTTGCCGCGCCGATAGCGGACGTAATGTGGTCATAACCAGGAGCAATATCAGTGGTCAAAGGACCCAATGTATAAAAAGGTGCTTCGCCGCACTCTTCCAGTTGTTTCTCCATGTTGACCTTAATCATGTGCAAAGGCACATGACCTGGACCTTCGATCATGGTCTGCACATCGTGCTTCCAGGCGATTTTGGTCAATTCCCCTAGTGTTTCCAATTCACCGAATTGTGCCGCATCGTTGGCATCGTAGATCGAACCAGGACGCAAGCCGTCGCCCAAGGAAAACGATACGTCATAAACCTTCATGATTTCGCAGATTTCTTCAAAATGCGTGTACAAGAAGCTTTCGGTATGGTGCGCCAAACACCATTTTGCCATGATGGAACCGCCACGCGAGACGATGCCCGTCATACGTTTGGCCGTTAACGGCACATGATGCAGTCTTACGCCAGCGTGGATGGTAAAGTAATCCACGCCTTGCTCGGCTTGTTCTATAAGTGTGTCGCGGTAGATTTCCCAAGTCAGATCTTCGGCTTTGCCGTTGACCTTTTCCAAAGCCTGATAAATAGGAACAGTCCCAATCGGCACGGGCGAATTACGCAAAATCCATTCCCGTGTTTCATGGATATTTTTGCCGGTAGACAAATCCATGATAGTGTCGCCGCCCCAGCGTATGCCCCAGAGCATTTTTTCAACTTCTTCGTCGATAGACGAAGTGACGGCAGAATTACCCAGGTTTCCGTTGATTTTAACCAGAAAATTGCGCCCGATAATCATCGGTTCCAGTTCTGGATGGTTAATATTCGCCGGAATAATCGCCCGTCCCCTGGCGACTTCATCGCGGACAAATTCAGGGGTGATAGAAGATTGAATTGATGCGCCGAAGGAATTGCCTGGGTGTTGGTCTTTCCATAAATCACGCATCAGTTCCATGTTCTGGTTCTCGCGGATGGCGATATATTCCATTTCCGGCGTGATTATGCCTTTTCTGGCATAGTGCATCTGCGATACGTTTGCCCCAGCTAGTGCGCGGCGTGGTTTGCGGATATGTTCAAAACGAAGGTTTGCAGTGGCCGGATCGGTCATGCGTTGACGACCAAATTCAGAACTTGGCCCAGATAATTCTTCCGTATCGTTGCGTTCCGCTATCCACACAGCACGGACAGAACCCAAGCCTTTCTTCAAATCCACCGCCACATTTGGGTCGGTGTAAACCCCAGACGTGTCATAGACATAAAGTGGTGGATTTTTTTCCGTTCCGAAGTGGGCGGGTGTATCTGAAAGGCTTATTTTACGCATAGGAACGCGTATATCGGCACGACTACCTTGCACATAGATTTTCTCCGATGCAGGGTAAGAATCGATTTTTACGCTGTTAGCAGCGGTTTCAGCGGTGAAAGAGGCATCTTTAATGACAGCGCTCATGTTTATCTCCAAAAAATAAGACAAGGCGCGGGAAGTGTGGGCTTCCCTACGCCGGTATTAGCCGGGGTCAGGTTCAAAGGGTATTTCTCAGCCTTGAAACAATAATCAAAGCACCCCTAGCCATTACGGATGTTATCTAAGTTAAAGGAAAAACAGGGAAATTGCAAGTTTGTGGCATTGTAACGGATGCAGTTTCTTTTAGTAAAAAAACCGCTAAATCTATGAGAAACCTTTAAAAAATCTGACTTTTATGCAAGTTTTTAGTCGTCGAAATATGATTTTTTCTACGACTAGTGTTAAGATTGCTGCAATATTGACCAAACACGACTGAACGGATGTCTAAAGACGCACAAAAAACGCCTTATAACCCGCCTGCTTTGGAATTCAAGAGCAGCACTTTTTCTGTACCTGTATTGGTCATAGCCAGTAATGACCTGATCATCATTGAGCAACAGCTCCAGGCAAAAGTTCTGTTAGCACCAGAATTTTTCAAAAATTCTCCGCTAGTTTTGGACGTTCAAGAGCTAAACAAACAAAGTGTTGACGTTGATATTGTCGCGGTTATTGAAGTCATACGTAAACTTGGTCTACTACCTATCGGCATCCGTGGCGGCAATGCACAACAGAATGAACAAGCGATTACCCTAGGCATTCCACTGCATTCCATACATACCAGCAGTACAACGATTGACGCAAAAAAGCCCAAAACACCGACTCCTGAGCCGGAAACTAAAGATCTACTGCAAACTGGTACAACCGTTATTACCCACCCCATCCGTTCCGGTCAGCGAGTTTATGCCGCTGGTGACTTGGTTATTATTGCCCAAGTGAGCGCAGGCACAGAGATTTTGGCAGAAGGTAATATTCACGTTTACGGTACCTTGCGAGGACGCGCCTTAGCCGGTGTGCAAGGCAATACTGAAGCACGAATATTTTGTTCTGATCTTCAGGCTGAACTGATTTCAATCGCTGGAAACTACAAAATCAGCGAGGATCTTAACCAAAATATCCGCAATACCCCTGTGCAAATCTACTTAGATAAGCAAACGTTAGTCATTAAAGAAATTTAATCCCATCCGCACCACTGGAGGAACATCAATTGGCAAGAATCATCGTCGTAACATCAGGTAAAGGAGGCGTAGGTAAAACTACAACCAGCGCCGCTATTGCTATGGGACTTGCAAAAAAAGGTCACAAAACAGCTGTCATTGATTTTGATGTAGGTTTACGTAATCTGGACTTAATCATGGGTTGTGAGCGTCGGGTTGTTTACGACTTTATCAATGTTATCAATGGCGAGGCCAGCCTTAATCAGGCGTTGATAAAGGATAAAAACTGTAACCTGCTGTACATACTGGCCGCTTCACAAACCCGCGATAAAGATGCACTGAGTCAGGAAGGTGTTGGCAAGGTATTAGACGACTTGTCCAAGGACTTCAAATACATCATTTGTGATTCGCCTGCTGGGATTGAAAGAGGCGCACATTTAGCGATGTACTTTGCCGATGATGCGTTTGTGGTAACCAATCCCGAAGTATCTTCTGTCAGAGACTCCGACCGCATGTTGGGGATATTATCCAGCAAATCTCGTCGTGCTGAACAAAACAAAGAACCCATCAAAGAATACCTGCTACTGACCCGTTATTCCCCTGAACGCGTGAAATTAGGTGAAATGCTCAGTGTCGATGATGTGCAGGAAATATTGTCGTTGCATCTTTTGGGTGTAATCCCAGAATCAAAATCGGTGTTGAATGCTTCAAACTCAGGTATTCCGGTCATTCTCGATGAAAAAAGCGATGCAGGTCAGGCGTATGCCGATATTGTTGCCCGTTATCTGGGCGAGAATAAACCACACCGCTTTATTGATGATAAGAAAGGCTTCTTTGGCAAACTGTTCGGAGGTAAGTAATGAGCTTACTGGATTACTTTAAGACCTCGAAAACCAGTTCGGCTTCGCTCGCTAAGGAAAGACTGCAAATTCTGGTAGCACATGAGCGGGTCTCTAATAATCAGCCCATGTATTTGCCCCAGCTCCAAAAAGAACTATTAGATGTCATCCAAAAATACGTCCACGTAGACAAAGATGCCATATCCGTTAAGTTTGAGCAGGATGGAAACCAGGAAACCCTGGAGTTGAATATTATGTTACCGGACGACACAACCAAGCGATTTTAATCAAGCACAACTAGGAATTATTTATGACAGCAATCACTGAAATTGGTGCAGCCGCCGGAAAAATCTGGACTTATCTGGACAAAAATGGCGCGTCTAGCGTCACAAAAATCACCACGGATACTGGCTTAGGCAAAAACGATGTCCAACGCGGTATCGGCTGGTTAGCGAAGGAAGGCAAATTGGTGATTGAATTGAAAGGTCGGGTTGAAACACTTTCGTTGAAATAAGCGGATCTAGTGTATTAATTGAGTTCACGGTGCCGGACGATCACATTGAGCGTCGGGCTTTTGAATTGCTTTGAGAGTGCATCAACCAGATAAACCGAGCGGTGTTGCCCACCCGTGCAACCTATTGCCACCGTCAGATAGCTTCTGCCTTCTGCTTCAAATCGCGGAATCCAGCGTTCCAATAACTCGGTAATGTCTTGGAAAAAATCCCCGACGAACTCCTGTCCTTTTAGAAAATCACTCACTGGCTGATCTTTGCCCGTCAAGCCTCTTAATTCAGGTATCCAATACGGATTCGGCAAGCACCGCGCATCAAATACAAAATCAGCATCCAATGGCACACCATTTTTAAAGCCAAACGATTGAAATTGCAGGGAGATATGCCTGAATTCACGTTCGCCAATTTGATCTTTTATCAGCTCCAGAAGTTGATGATAATGGGTGCGGCTGGTATCAATCACGACGCTTGCATGTCTGGCAATCGGTACCAACATCTCTTTTTCAATCTTTATCGCTTCTTTTAAGGGAATGTTGAAATCCGTCAGCGGGTGTTTGCGACGGGTTTCACTGTAGCGTTTCAATAAGGTCGATTCTTCCGCCTGCATAAAGATAATCTCACAATCAATCCCTTTACTGCGAATCAAGCGTAAACTATCAGAAAAATTCACCAAGCTTTCGCTTTGGTTGCGCGCATCAATGCCAATAGCCGTTTTTGCGTAGGTATTTTTATCAACCAGCATGACATGGCTGATAAAGCTTTCCAGCAAGGTAAAGGGGAGATTATCGATACAGTAAAAACCGCAGTCTTCCAAAGTTTCCAAAGCAATACTTTTGCCGGAACCGGAAAGACCACTAACAATGATTAACTTCATAAATCTGAGTGCGGACAAAGGTGCAAAGTATAAAACAACCTTTGCACCTCGTATGTTATTAGATTGGGTTGATATTAACGATAGCTACTGACTTTTTCTTTATGTTTGGTGATTTGACGGTCAAGTTTATCGACCATATCATCAATAGCTACATACATATCTTCTTGATGGTCTTCAGCAAATATTGTTGCACCATTAATATGCACGGTAGCTTCCGCTTTCTGCATTAATTTTTCTATGCTCAATATAACGTGTACATCAGTAACATTATCAAAATGTCGCCCTAACTTCTCAAATCTCGAATCGATATGGGCTCTCAAAGAGTCAGTAATTTCTAGGTGATGACCTGTTACTATGACTTGCATGGAATACTCCTTTTACTTATGGATGATAGTTTATTTTTGCGAGTTAGCCTCATAAGGTACGTTTGCGTTCGCTGGAAGATGCAATAAACATTGCCTCGCGGTATTTTGCGATGGTTCTTCTGGCAACATTTATACCCTTTTCGTTTAATAAATCCGCGATTTTATTGTCACTTAATGGCTTTGCCGGATTTTCGTTCCCGACTAACTCTTTGATAAAGGCTCTAATGGCCGTGGACGAACATTCACCTCCTTCTTCGGTTGATACGTGGCTGGAAAAAAAGTATTTGAATTCCACAATCCCATTGGGCGTGTGCATGTATTTTTGGGTGGTGACGCGGGATATGGTCGATTCGTGCAGTTCCAATTCTTCGGCAATCACCTTTAACACCATCGGTTTCATGGCGATAGCCCCATGTTCAAGAAAATCTGTTTGTCTAGCTACGATAGCTCGGGCGACGCGCAATAGCGTATCGTTGCGCCCTTGTAAGCTCTTGATGAACCATTTGGCTTCTTGAAAATGTTCCTTCATGCACTGGTTGTCTTTACTGTCATCCGCCATTTTTATCAGCGCAGAATATTCGGCATTGATGCGTAATTTCGGTGCAACTTCTGGGTTAAGATTGACCTGCCAAGTGTTGCCACGTTTGCTGACGTAGACATCGGGGATGACGTATTCTGATTTCGACTGTTGTATTTGTAAGCCGGGTTTGGGGTCGAGCGTCCTGATGAGTGCGACGATTTTATCCAACTGTTCTGATGTTGTGGATAACTCCTTCATCAGCGCGACTCTGCCGTGGTTTGCCAATAATTCCAGATGGTTTTTGACGACAGTCAGCGCTTCTTTTCGGTAAGGCATTTGCTCAGGCAATTGCATTAATTGAATTTTGAGACAGTCTTGAAGGTCAACTGCGGCAATACCTGATGGATCAAAATTCTGCACCCTGTGCAACACGGCAGTTACCTCATCTTCTTCCAAGTCATCAATTTGACCTTGCAAACCCTGAAAAATTTCCTCAAGGCGGCTAATTAAATAACCTTCATCGTTGATTGAGTCAATGATTGACAAGGCGATGTCGTAGTCGCGTTCGGAAAACGGGGTCAATTCCAGTTGCCAGAGCAAATGATCCAGCAAGGTTGAGGTGTTGCCGCGTTGGGTTTCAAATTCTACGGCTTCATTGCTGGGGCTGCTACTTGCCTCGTAGTCTTCCTGGTACACATCGTCCCAGGAAGAATCTATGGGAAACTCATCGGGCATATCAGTTTGTGAACCTTCGCTGGTGACTGTATCAGCATTTTCGGTTTTCTTTTCTGCTACCACTTCAAGCGACTGAAATCCGACATCTTCCTCATCGACTTCCAACATCATATTTGAATCAAGCACCTGCTGGATTTCTTGCTGTAAATCCAAGGTAGACATTTGCAGCAACCGAATCGCCTGCTGCAATTGCGGCGTCATCGATAAGTTCTGACCTAGCTTTAGATTAATAGAATGTTTCATAAGCGCATCACATTACCCAGTGAGTAAGCATCATAACTTGAAATTTTTTCCTAGATAAACCTTTCGCACTTCCTCATTCGCCACGATAGCCTCCGTACTGCCTTCGGCAATCACCCTGCCTTCGTTAAGTATATACGCACGGCTACATATTCCTAGGGTTTCTTGGACATTATGTTCGGTAATCAGTATACCAATTCCTCGGTCTTTCAGGTGTTCTATAATGGTTTGGATGTCTTCGACCGAGATCGGGTCAACCCCAGCAAAGGGTTCATCGAGCAAAATAAACTGCGGATTGCTCGCCAATGCCCTAGCGATTTCCACCCGTCGCCGCTCACCACCCGATAAGCTCAATGCCATTTGATGGCGTAAATGCGGAATATGGAATTCTTCTAGCAATTCCTCAATAATCAGTTCCATTTGACCTTCGGTCAAATCGGTACGGATTTGGAGAACTGCCCGCAGATTATCCGCCACACTGAGTTTGCGAAAAACGGAAGGCTCCTGCGGCAAATAACCCACGCCCAATTGCGCCCGTGAGTGCATGGGATGATGGGTTATATCTAATGAATCCAGCAAAATCTGACCTTCATCCACTTGAATAAGCCCCACCATCATGTAAAAACTGGTGGTTTTCCCCGCACCATTAGGCCCCAGCAAACCGACTACTTCGCCGGTACTGACGTGCAATGAAACACCATTGACTACATTACGTTTATTGTAGGTTTTGATCAGGTGTTTTGCTGCTAGTGTCGTCATTCTTCTTATTATCCGTCTTATTTTCGGTTTTATTTTCAGTGTTTTTTTTAGGCTGCAACAAGACGTGGACACGCTTGGCATCTGAGGTTTTTTCACCCGCTTTCACGATAGAACGCTTGCTGTCATATTCGATTAAATCACTGGTGTAAGTGGCGGAACCTTGCCAAACAGTCGCCTCATCAATCAGTATCAAAAGATTTTTCTTGGGAAAATATTCGCCAGTTAGTGCTTCGCCCGTTATATCTTCCGCACCTGGATTGGGGGTTTGCTTAAATTTAGCTTTGTTTCCGGTAAACACCAGTTTTTCCGCATCGCCCTCAACAAAATACACCACCAATTTGTCCGAATTGACCCGAATGCTACCTTGAATTGAAATGACATTGCCCGTGTAAATGCTGGTAGCGCTGACATCATCGTACGTTGCGGTATTGGAATCAATGGTAATGGGCTGATCGGGATCGCTCTCCAATGCCCATAATCCAGAGGCGTAACCGATCAGAAACAGCATCCAGCAGCACCTTATTATTAGGCTTATTTTATTTCGTTTCATATTTACCCTTCACTTTTGAAAGCAACTCCAAATGGATAGGTTCCTTAAAAGTCACCTTCATACCCGTGCCAGTGGTGATATTTGGTGGACTGATTAATTCTGCCCACGCCTTAGTTTCTGCATAACTGGTTTCAGGACTGACCAAAACATTTGAAGTGTTTATTGTAAGCTGCTTGACTCCCTCCGCCTTAGCGCGATTAACAGTGACTTTACCGTTCAACTGAAGCTGCTTGCCGTCTTCGGACAAAATTCCAGTTGCTGCTTCAATAATCCAAGGAGGTGTTTTTTCGTTATAAAACTCCATGACCGGTTTTTGTGTGTGCGTTGCCCAATAATCCGCATAATGGGTCATCTCTTCCGCGACTAATTTGCTCTTTAATTTACCGGTTTTGTCCATTTCCCATTGGGTATAGTCCTTACTGAAATAATCGGGATTGTTGCCTTTGGTGGCGATCTTGTCAGGTATTATCAAACCTGAATATTGCGCCAGCCACCAACTTAGCAAGGCCAAGGCTGCCAGGAACACATAAATGAATTTTTCATTAAAGTGCGTCATTTTAAATAACTATCCAAGACCTTATCAAAAGTCCCTTGCGCTTGCATAATCAAATCGCACACTTCACGTACTGCACCTTGCCCACCGGGCAAGGTCGTACACCAATCTGCTCTTTCCTTAACAGCAAAGTTAGCATCATTAACGGCAATAGCTAGACCGACTCTCGTCATAACGGGTAAATCCAGCAGATCATCACCGACATGAGCAACCTGCTCGAATGTGCAGCCTGTTTTTTCCAGTAATTCCGCAAAAGCACGTAGTTTGTTTTCGTGACCTTGATAGACATGCTCAATGCCCAGATTTTTCATGCGTAAGGCGACCGAATTTGAATTTCGTCCCGAAATAACCGCCACTTCCACGCCAGTTTGCCGTAACAGCTTGATGCCATGCCCATCACGGGCATGAAAGCACTTGTATTCCGTGCCATCATTGTCAAAAAATAGCCGCCCGTCGGTTAATACGCCATCAACATCCAAAATTAATAGTTTTAGCTTTTTGGCTTTTTCCAAAACGACTGCCATAGATTTTTGGCTGTTATCAAAACCCGACATCATACAATTCCCGCACGTATCAAATCGTGCATATTTAATGCACCTATCACGTGCTGGTGGTCGTCAACCACAACCAACGCATTGATTTTTTTCTGTTCCATAATCTGCATGGCTTCTGCCGCTAGGGCATCTGCTTTGATGACGGTGCAGTTTGGGGTCATCACTTCTACGATACTGGTGCTGCGTACATCCAGGTTTCTACTTAACATTCGGCGTAAATCGCCATCGGTGAAAATACCGATAAGCCGCTTATCCTCTTCAACAATCGCCGTCATACCTAACTTTTTCTCGGTCATTTCCAGCAAAGCTGCATTGATTAATGCTGACTTATGCACCAACGGCAGTGCTACACCAATGTGCATAATATCCCCAACCCGCAACAATAATTGCTTGCCTAAGCTGCCGCCGGGGTGAGACAGTGCAAAATCATCTTTGGTAAACCCTCGCGCTTCTAGCAACGATACCGCAAGCGCATCACCCATCACCAACGCAGCCGTGGTGCTGGACGTGGGCGCAAGACCCAAGGGGCAGGCTTCCTGTGCAACACTGACATTAATATGCGTTGTTGCAAAAGTCGCCAGTGTCGATTTTGGATTGCCCGTCATAGCGATCAAAGGCACTGCCAAGCGTTTGATAATCGGTAGAATCTTGACTATTTCCTCAGTTTCACCGGAATTAGATAACGCCAACACCACATCCTGTTTGGTAATCATGCCCATGTCGCCGTGACTGGCTTCGCCGGGATGCACAAAAAAAGCCGGTGTTCCCGTGCTTGCCAAGGTTGCGGCAATTTTGCCAGCAATATGACCGGATTTGCCCATGCCAATTACCACCACCCGCCCTTTGCAGCCGAACATCAACTTGCAAGCGTTAACAAAGCTATCGTTAATCTGCCCCGCTAATGCAGCAACCGCCTGGGTTTCTACCTGAATAACAGCCAGCGCTAACTCGCGGAGTTTTTCATCATGTAGCTTCATTTCTAGCATTTAGTAAGGGCAAGCTTGATTAATATGAGATAGGGGCAAAAAACGTTCGCATTATGCCATATTTAAGCCGTCCTTGCTTTATCAGCATAGACCAAATACCCAACGGTAAGGCTTAATCTGTAAGGGCATTCCAGTAGAAATCTTGAATACATGGATGAAACAAATGAGCGTAGCTACTGCTTAACATGCTTCAAATAAAACGCCTAGTATTGGCATTAACGATGATGGTGGTGAAAGTTGCGGGGTTGGTAATAGCTACCACCCCAGTAATAAGGGCTATAGCCATAAAATCCCCCGTAAGGGTAAAACCCTGAACCATATCCAAAACCGCCATAGCCACCGTAGTAAGGTGCATAATTCAGTTCTTCCCATAAATGGATTTGCTTTGCGGCAACAAGAGGTAGCCGCAGGGTTTTCTTGCCTATTGTACGTTCAGTAGCACCCTCCAGCGTTCCGGCTACCGTGATGGAGGTATTTTTGGTATACACAGCAGGATCAAGAAATTCTGCGCTTTTGATAACAAAACGCCCCTGATTAGGTTCGTCTAAATCAGGACGACCATAATTGCCTAATGGATATAGCAATACCTGGATTGCACTAAATGTGGGTTCATTCTCCACCTCGACAATCGTGCCACCCCAGCGTACCAGTGCATTTTTGTAATGGGCACTGTTGGCGAGTGCTTGCTGATAGCTGAGATCAAATGCGGGCGGATCTTCAATGGCAGGTGGCAGATTAGAACACGCGGTCAACAACAAACAGGCAACGAGCAAATAATTTTTCATGGGTTAACTCCAGCGGAATTTTTTCTTATTGAGTGCCATATCCAAACAAACCACATTGTAAGATACAGAAAACGGTAATGGGTTGATACACCTCATTAGGCAAGCAAAATATCCAATAATTCAATCTCTAAAAACCCCCTTATGGCAAGAGTAGCATTCAATACGAGTAGACCCATAACTCGCCTAATAAAAACACCGAGTAGCTTGTATGTAACTCTTTTTACGGGGTGCTTTCATACAGAAGATAATTTTAAAAAGCTATAGGTAAAGTTAACGTTAGGGTCATCAAGTACGTCTTCACGTTCCTCTTCTTTCCAGATACACTTATCAAAATCGGGAAAAAATGTGTCACCATTGAAAATCTGGTTGATTTGCGTGATGTATAAGCTGTCGGCAAGGGGTAACGTCGCTTCGTAAAGCGTCGATCCACCAATCACAAACACTTCATCGGCCACTTGGCAAGCATGGCTGATGACGGCTTCCACACTATTAAGCACAATACAGCCTTCCGGTCTGTATGCAGCATTTCTGCTGACAATGATATTGCTGCGACCAGGTAAAGGTCGTCCTATGGCATCAAAGGTTTTTCTGCCCATAATTATCGGATGCCCCATCGTGATTTGCTTAAAGCGTTTAAGATCAGCCGATAAATGCCAAGGCATTTGACCATCAAGACCGATGGCACGATTGCTGGACATGGCGACGATGAGTGATATTTTCATTTGAATGACTAAACGGCTTTGCTATGCTTGACGAATATTAACTTTCGCACCACATCATACTATGAAACAGATTCTGCTTGTGTTTACTGGCGGCACGATTGGTTCTACTGCGACGGACAGCACGATTGATACTGCTAGTAATGCCCCATTCAAATTACTGCAACTGTTTGAACAGCACAATCAAAACCATAAAGACATCCATTTCGACACCTTGCAACCGATACAGATTTTAAGTGAAAATATCGCCCCTACCACTTGGGAGACGATTATTACAGCCATCGAATCCGCCCAGCCGGATAAGTACGACGGCATTATTATCACTCACGGTACGGATACTCTGGCTTATACGGCGGCGGCGATGAGTTTTTATTTTAATACTAGCCGTGTTCCCATTTTGCTGGTTTCTAGCGATTACCCTTTGGATAACCCTAAATGCAATGGTTTGGCTAACTTTATTTGTGCCGTGGAGTTTATTAAGCAGCGCATAAAAACGGGTGTTTTTGTGCCTTATCGCAATGCCGGGCAAGCTATGCAAGTGCATTTAGGCTCACGCCTTGCCTGTTCTTTACAGTTAAGCGGGGATTTTTACAGCGTTCAGGGCAACAGTTTTATGCAGTTTGATGGACAGCATTTTACCTCCGCTAATGAGTTACCTGCCGAATCCAGAAAACCAGCCAAACAAGATGCTGCTATTGATAGAATTTCGCTAAAACCCCAGTTCTCCAGCCATATTCTGATGATAAAACCCTACCCAGGTCTGGATTACAGCAATATTAAGCTAGATGCTGTGGATGCCGTTCTGCACGATTTATATCACTCCGGCACTGCCTGCACCACCGAACAATGGGGCAAAAACCATTCCCTGCTTGAATTCGCTAAACGCTGCGGCGATCTAGGGATTACCGTCTATTTAGCCCCTGCCATTAAGTCAGAAAACGCCTACCAAAGTACCCGTGAACTCATCGAACACGGCGCAGAAATGATTTGGAATACCTCGATTGAAGCCGCTTACGTCAAGTTAATGTTGGCTTATGGCAATTTTTCTGACAAGCAGCAAGTAAGTAAGCTTATCAACAGGGATATTGCTTGTGAACACCTTTAGCCAAGCTATTTCAGTATTTCCGATGGTGTAATTTCTATTTCTTCCTGTTTGTGTTTGCGCGATGTGTTTTTTGACGATTTTGATTTGTGCCTTGTTTTATGCTTGGCAATCGCTTTTGTCTCAGGTTTGAAAGCTATTGCAATTCCTTGAATATGCGTAACATTTAGTACGCCGTCGTAGCCCTCTTCTGTGCTTTCTCGAACCTCCAAATCAATGATTGCATCGACTTTGTTGCCGTATCTAGCCAATGCTTCTTGCTTTAAAAAACTGATGGTTTGGTTACGTAAGTCAATTTGGTTTAAAAAGAAAGAGGTATGTTTTTTCAAGGTGTATTCGATTAGGCCTAACGTTATGTACGGTTCGTCGTAACGACCAACAGTTACCGGAATTTCCTTACTTGAATAAGGCGCAGTTGTTTGGTCGGGAAATATCGAAGACGATGTGAACGGGTTGTAACTGCAACCAACGACCAGCAGAATTCCAAAAAAATTGAGGAGGATTCTTGTAACTGAGTAATTCATGCGAGGATTTCAAAGTTCATAATGGATTGCAGTAGATGAACATTTAAACTGGGTATTGATTGTTTTTGGGTGTTAGTGATTGCTCCAATCTACCCAACCAAAATGCGCTGAACCAAGTACCAGTATACCAAAGGCAATACGATACCATGCAAATACCGTGAAGTCGTGTCGGCTGATAAATCGGATCAGACCACGTACCGCCAGAAAAGCACTGATGAAGGATACGGTGCTACCTACAGCAAACAGGCTGATGTCATTGATGTTGAACAAATCGCGGTGTTTGTACACATCATAAAGCGTGGCTGCAAACATAGTGGGGATGGCGAGAAAAAATGAAAACTCTGCTGCTGCAAGCCGAGATAAGCCAAAGAAAAGTCCACCAATAATGGTTGCACCGGAACGGGACGTGCCAGGTATCATCGCCAAAGCCTGTGCAAAACCGACTTTCAAGGCATCTTGCCAAGTCATGTCGTCGATGGTTTCAGCGTCTATGGTGTGCTGACGGCGTTCAGCCCATAAAATCAACAAGCCGCCGATAATAAAAGCTGAAGCCACCACGGTTGGGTTGAACAAATACGCTTTGATTTGCTTCAAGAACAAAAAGCCTAAGATAGCAGAAGGCAAGAACGCTATGATGAGGTTTGTTGCCAAGCGTTGCGAGGCGCGTTCTTTGGTGATACTGAGCAAGGTGTGAATGAGTCGAACGCGGTATTCCCAAACAACCGCCAGGATTGCAGCAAACTGGATAACGATTTCAAAGACCTTGCCTTTGTCGTCGTTAAACCCCAGCAATTGTCCAGCCAAGATGAGATGACCTGTAGAGGACACAGGCAGGAACTCGGTCAAACCCTCTACAATGCCGAGAATAATGGCAGGGAAAAGTAAGTAAATGTCGGGCATGGATGTTGGGATTTTGATTGAAAACGATTACTTACCGCTTCATCGATTCAAAAAATTCCGCGTTGGTCTTAAAGTCTTTGAGTTTGCCGATCAGAAACTCGGAAGCGGCGGTGTCGTCCATCGGGTGGAGAATTTTGCGTAAAATCCAGGTTTTTTGCAAGGTTTCGGGATCAATCAGGTATTCTTCCCTGCGGGTGCCAGAGCGGTTGATGTTGATGGCAGGGTAAATCCGTTTTTCGGCGATCTTGCGATCTAAATGCAGCTCCATATTGCCGGTGCCTTTGAATTCCTCATAGATAACCTCGTCCATTTTGGAACCGGTATCGACCAGTGCAGTGGCGATGATGGTCAAGCTACCACCTTCTTCGATATTACGCGCCGCACCAAAGAAACGTTTAGGTTTTTCAAGGGCGTTAGCATCGACACCGCCGGTCAGGATTTTACCGGACGAAGGGACGACCGTGTTATATGCCCTGGCAAGACGGGTGATGGAGTCTAACAAAATAACCACGTCGTGTTTATGTTCGACCAAGCGGCGGGCTTTTTCGATAACCATTTCTGCCACTTGTACGTGCCTTGTTGCTGGCTCATCAAAGGTGCTGGAAATGACCTCGCCACGTACGCAACGTTCCATTTCGGTGACTTCTTCAGGACGTTCGTCGATCAATAACACGATGAGGTAGCATTCAGGATTTTGTTCCGCAATCGCCTGTGCCAGGCTTTGCAGGATCATGGTTTTACCGGCTTTGGGCGGCGATACAATCAAGCCACGCTGGCCTTTCCCGATGGGTGCGATGAGGTCGATGATGCGTCCGGTCAAATCTTCACTCGTGCCGTTACCGCGTTCCAGCATAAACCGCTGCTTGGCAAATAAGGGCGTGAGGTTGGAGAAATTGATTTTGTTTTTGGTATTTTCAGGTGGCTCGAAGTTGATTTGATCGACTTTGAGCATTGCAAAGTAACGTTCGTTATCTTTCGGTGGTCTGATCTTGCCGGTGATTGTGTCGCCGGTTTTAAGCGAGAATCGCCTGATTTGGCTGGGTGAAACGTAAATATCGTCAGGACCGGCTAAGTAGGAGCAGCCCGGCGTGCGTAAAAATCCGAAGCCATCTTGTAAAATCTCCAGAACACCGTCACCAGAGATATCGTCGCCTGCTTTTGCCTGCTTTTTGAGGATGGCAAAGATCAGGTCTTGTTTGCGAGATCGGGCAACATTTTCGAGACCGAGAGATTCGGCTATTTCAATAACTTCACTAACTTGTTTTAGCTTTAACTCGGTAAGATTCATAAGGCAGGAAAAGGTACATAAAGAATTCGCTTACGCGCTTGCTTGACTCGAAATAAGCCGTAAAACGGGTTTTGAACAGGGATGTGGTTATCGGACGGTTCGTTTTGACTACGTAAGCACTCAGCTTTCGTTGTGTTAAGTATAACGTAAGTATTTTGCTCCGTCCAACTTTTGTGACGGAGCTTTATACTTACGAAATCGCTGATTAATAAGCGGTTCGCAGTTTTGTCACTTACAAATAATTGTCGAGAAAGGCGGCAAGCTGCGATTTGGTCAAAGCCCCCACCTTAGTACCTTCCACTTCGCCATCTACAAACAGCATCAGTGTCGGTATGCCCCGAACACCATAATGCTGCGGAGTTGCTGGATTATCATCAATATTTAGCTTGGCTACTGTGAGTTTGTCGCCATAATCTTTGGCTATTTCATCCAAAATCGGGGCAATCATCTTGCAAGGACCGCACCATTCCGCCCAATAATCAACCAGTACAGGACCGCTTGCTTTCAGTACAGTTTCATTAAAATCACTATCATTGACATGAAGGACCAAGTCGCTCACATTGTTTCTCCAACGTTAAAAACTTTACTATAGGAGGGGAAAACTGAGTAGTCAATCAATTTTCGGCAAAGCTGGATTTTACGGTATGCTATAGACCATGAATACTGACCATTTAACCGAAACCCGTTTCAGCAATCTTGAGTTGTCGGATGCGATCCTGAAAGGCTTAAAAGATGCCGGATTCCATCACTGCACACCCATACAGGACAAGACTCTACCGTTGGCACTACGGGGTGTAGACGTGGCGGGGCAAGCGCAGACTGGAACCGGCAAGACGGCAGCCTTTTTGTTGGCGGCTTTTCAACACCTTATCAACGATGAAGCTGATCTGGATGAAGAAGAGGAAGACGACGATTACGATGTTTATAATACTGATGATGCCGTAGAACTTGCTCTGGCAGAAAAGGTCATCGCCAAGCCCGTCAAAAACAAAGTCATCCAGTACCCCAGGGCGATCATCCTCGCGCCGACCCGGGAGTTGGCGATACAAATCCATAAGGATGCGTTGCAATTGAGCAAACGCCTAAACTTGTCATTCGCCTTGATCTACGGCGGCACGGATTACCAAAAGCAACTGACCAAAATAAAGACCAATGTCGATATTATTATCGGCACGCCGGGACGCATTATCGATTTTTACCGCCAAAATGCGTTCACGCTCGATCACGTCAAGGTCATGGTGTTGGATGAGGCTGACCGCATGTTTGACCTCGGCTTCATCAAGGACATCCGCTTTTTGCTGCGCCGTATGCCGCCGCCGGAACAACGCCTGAACATGCTGTTTTCGGCGACCTTGTCTTATAAGGTGACTGAGTTGGCTTACGAACACATGAACAATCCGGTCTTGGTGAAAATTGAGACCGAAGAAGTCACGTCCAAAGCCATCAAACAAAGTGCCTATTGCCCCGCAAACGACCAAAAACTACCGCTGCTGCTCGGTATTTTGAAACATGAGCAACCGCAACGCAGCATCATCTTCGTCAACACCAAGCGTTGTGCGGAAGAACTGGATGCCACCCTCAACGCCAATGGTTATAAAACCGCCGCCTTAAGCGGTGATGTGCCGCAGGAAAAACGCCAGAAATTGTTATTGAGTTTTCAGCAGAATGAAATATCGTTATTGATTGCCACCGACGTTGCTGCACGAGGTTTGCATATTCCCGATGTAAGCCACGTCTTCAATTACGACCTGCCGCAAGACGTGGAAGATTATGTCCACAGAATAGGTAGGACGGCGCGGTTTGGTGCAAGCGGTGAGGCCATCAGCTTTATCTGCGAGGATTATGCTTACTCCATGCCGGATATTGAGGAATTTATTGGGCAAAAAATCCCCGTCAAAGCCATAGATAAGGAATTGCTTGCGGAAGTCATTAAGCCAGAACGAAGACCCAGAGAATTCAATTCAGCCCAACGTCCCAAACGACCTCCTCATAGCCAAAACCGTAAACCTAAAGCCCCTGCATTAGCTCCCGAAAATCCTCAATAGCCGAAAAATCTACTATTTCCCTTTTTGGCAACCCTGAATCAGGTTTGCTAATAGAAACCAAATGGGCGATGCCATACTGACGTGCTGAATTCAACACCGAAAAGCTGTCGTCAATCAAAAGTGTGGTTTGTTTTTCAAAAGGATGTTGGTGTTGCAGACGATGCCAAAAATCGGCATGTTCTTTGGGTAAACCGAAATCATGTGAGCTAACCAGTCCGTCAAAAAACGGCTGCAAACCTGTTTTCTCCATTTTTAAGTCCAGGCTATCGCGGTGAGCATTAGTCACCAGCAAAACCCGCTGCGAAGACTGTTTAATCTTCTCCAAAAACTCGCTGACATGCGGCAGTATCGCTATCAATTCGGCAAGCTCGACTTTTAATCCAGCAATATCGAGTTGCAAGGTATCGCTCCAATAATCTAGGCAGTACCAATCCAACGTCCCTTCTTTGCTTTTGAAACGCGGTATCAACTGCGCTTTGGCATGTTCAACCGACAAGCCTTCTTTTTCCGCAAACTTAAGTGGCACAAATTCCTTCCAGAAATGGTTGTCGAAGCGCAAATCCAGCAAAGTGCCGTCCATATCCAGGAATACCGTATCAATTTCTTTCCAATTAACCATGAGCGCGTTACATTTAGCGAATAAACTGACAAAATAACACAATGCCTGAAAAACCCATTATCCTTAAAAAAACCACGATTGCCACCAGCCGATTGTTCCGCATGGTTCAGGATGACAACACAAATCAAACATATGTGACGGGGTTACAAACCCCGTCCCGCGTTCGTGCGCCTCCCTTCGTTCGGCAGCATCCTATAAACGCATCTTATGGCCTTTATTTTGCGTTATAGTTCTGGCAGCTTTAAGTTGTTCTTGGGCTTTAGTTACCCGATTTTTGTAAGACGGATCAATATGGGCAGTTTCGCCTAATAAGCCGGACGGGGCATGGTACCCCGTTCTTAGGGTTTTCGCGTGGTTTAGGCGATGGCAGCACAAGCCAAACGTATGTGACGGGGTTACAAACCCCGTCCCGCGTTCGCACAATGCAGCCAATGCCATACGGTTACCAAGGAATACGCCTTATTTACCGACAACAACCTGCATAACACGGGCATCGGCTATGCGGATGCGATGGCCGACAAAACAGCTAACCCGTTGCAGCGAGTACAAGTTTCTCCAGGTGTTTATGTAGATGTTGCGCCTGAAATAATAGCTTCAGTTGCCGAACCCAAAGCCAACGACCTAGGCCGTTACGAAATCACCCAAAACCCGCAAGACCGCTGGCGTTATAAAACACCATCCTTGCGAAACGTGCAACTGACCGCACCCTACATGCACAACGGCAGCATTGCCAGCTTGAGGGAAGTCGTGGAGTTCTATAATCGCGGTGGTATTGCCAATGAAAACCTCGATCCGTTAATCAAGCCCTTGCATCTTTCCGGCATCGAAACCGAAGACCTCACGACATTTTTAGAAGCATTGACTGGAGATAATGTGGAATAGTTGGTGTCTGATGCGTTTGCCACACCTGTAGGTGATATAAAATAAGTGTACCAAATCTGAACTAATGTATTTAATCTGCAATTAATACAAAAAAAAGCTATATTAATTGCTAATATTAATTAAATAACTGCGAGATTTCTGCATGTTAATCGAGTTCGCTGTCAGCAACTTCCGTTCTTTTCGTGAAAAGCAAACTTTTTCGATGGTCGCCGCACCTAGATTAAAGAAAGGTGACAATGTTTTTAAACCTGAAGTCAAGGGCGAAAAATTGCCCGACTTACTCAAAGTTGCAGCTATTTATGGTCCAAATGCGTCGGGCAAGAGCAATTTAATTAAAGCTTTTGATATTGTTAGAGAAATTATTGCTCGTCAACCCAGCGCACAACATAAGCCGCTCCCTGTTTACCCATTTCGTTTTGATCCACAGTTAATCGATCAACCCAGCCGTATTGAGCTACATTTTATCTATGCTGAACAGCGTTACCATTTTGAATTAGCTTTAACTCAAGAACGAATTGTAGAAGAGCGTCTGGTTGCATTTCCAAAAGGCAAAGAAACATTATTGTATGAACGTAGTCACTTATCTTCTGGTGATAAATATACCTTCGGACAGCAGTTAGAAGGTGGAAAAGATTTGCATGAGCTATGGAGAAAATCTACCAGTCCACAAGTATTGTTTATTGTGCAGGCCGTGGCTAATAGTAGCGAGGATTTGAAACAATTAAGAGAACCATTGGCATGGTTGCGGGCTGGTTTGATGGTTTTTTTTGGCAGAATTAGTATGCTGGCTCTTGCAGATATTAGCCAAGAACAAGCGGAAACGGATGTATCTTTTGCCAAAGAGCTTTCTTCCTTTTTGCAAGAGGTAGATGTTCCTATTACCAATATTCGATTCGATCAAATAGAACCGAACTCGTCAACTTTACTGCAATCAAT
Source organism: Methylomagnum ishizawai (assembly GCA_945861705.1). Classification (GTDB taxonomy): domain Bacteria; phylum Pseudomonadota; class Gammaproteobacteria; order Methylococcales; family Methylomonadaceae; genus Methyloglobulus. The sequence continues at coordinate 77,515 of CAMAVM010000010.1, forward strand.
AAGACCAAAATCCAATAGTACGGCAGTACTGACTCATCGAACTGAACTAGGAGAAGCAGAATTCGATATTCAAGAAGAATCCGATGGAACCAAAAATTTAATTGGGTTTTGGCTGCCTTGGAACTTACACGCCAGAACCAGGCTTGTAACTCAAAGCACTGCCCTAGTAATGGACGAATTGGATAGTAGTCTGCATCCTGAAATTGTTGCCTCTTTGGTAGCAAAACACCTTAAATCTGATTCTCCCGCCCAGCTTATTTTTACCACTCACGATACTCATTTGATGGATACCAAGCTGTTACGCCGAGATCAGTTCTGGCTCACTGAACGCGATACTAACGGTGCGACACAGTTACGCTCAATCCATGATTTTGAGGGACGTGAGAGCGAAGATCTGGAAAAGCGCTATTACGAAGGCCGTTATCGTGGACTTCCATTCATACGTAAGGCCTGACATGGCGCGTACTCCCGCTTCTTACAATCGATCAAATCCGCGATTTAAACCGCAACCGACAGTATTGGTCATTTGTGAGGATAGTAAATCGGGAAAACATTATCTAGAGGACGCTCGGTTACATTTTCGGATCAATGCCTTAGTAGAAATTACTCATTGCGGAAAAACAGACCCGTTGAATATCGTTAAGGAAGCAATTAGCCGTCAAGGAAAATTCGATAACATTTTTTGTGCAATAGATAGGGACGATCACCAAAATTTCGATGAGGCATTAAATTTAGCCAACACCTCAAAAAAAGTCGAAATCATTGCCTCTTATCCCTGCTTTGAATTCTAGTTGTTAATCCATTTCGTTGGTTACAATCGCAGACCTTATATGGCGGCGGGTAATCACTCTGCGGCGGATTTGGTTATCAAAGATTTGTGCGTACATCCTGGCTTTGAAAGCTACGATAAGGGCGAAGATAAGAATGTTTTTGGATTGCTTCTAGGGGATCAATTTACAAAAGCACGTAGTGTTGCTCCAAGAATTCTCTCCGATGCGATTACGAGCGAAGCAATGAACCCCAGCACCAAGCTACATGAGTTAATCGATTTCTTTGAAAAGCTATCAACGCCGCAAATTGTGGATAATGTTGCTTGATGAAATACCTATTACTGGGGACATCTGGTTGTCATTTGTGCGAACTGGCGGAGGAATTGATACATGAATGTCTTGTCGCCGAAGTGGATATTACCGTTGAGCTTATCGACATAGCGGAGCAAATCCAATGGCAAGCGGACTATGCCACGCTTATTCCGGTCTTGTTACACACACCAACCAACAAATCCCTTAACTGGCCGTTTACCAAAGACGACGTAGAAACCTTTATTAATCAAAATTATGACTGAACAATACCGAACCGAAAAAGACAGCATGGGCGAGTTGCAAGTCCCATCCGATGCCTTATATGCCGCACAAACCCAACGCGCTATTGATAATTTCCCAGTTAGCGGTTTGGCAATGCCGCCTGCTTTCATCAAGACCGTGGCGTTAATCAAACAAACGGCGGCTAAAGTAAACGTAGAGTTGGGCGAAATGGATAAGGCTGTTGCAGATGCTATCATCAACGCGGCGCAAAGCATTCGGGACGGGCAGCATCAAGACCAGTTTCCGATTGATGTGTTCCAGACTGGCTCCGGCACCAGCACCAATATGAACGTCAATGAGGTGATTGCAACATTGGCATCCCGAATATCCGGAACAGCCGTCAGCGCTAACGATCACGTCAATATGGGGCAAAGCAGTAATGATGTCATCCCCACCGCCATCCATGTCAGCGCCGCTTTGGAGTGCAACAATGTCTTATTGCCAGCCTTAACACATCTTGCCGGAACGATAGAAACAAAAGCGAGTTCGCTAGATCAAGTCACCAAAACCGGACGCACTCACCTGATGGATGCTATGCCCATACGCTTTAGCCAGGAACTGGGCGCTTGGGTTTTGCAAATCCGAAATGGTATCGACCGAATTCAATCAACCCTGCCTAGGGTTTATAAACTCGCCCAAGGAGGCACGGCGGTTGGCACAGGCATAAATGCCCATCCCCAATTTGCCGAGCAGTTTGCCAAATTATTGTCAGAAGAAACCAAACTGCCTTTTCAACCTAACGCTTCCTTATTTGAAAGCCTAAGTTGCCAAGATGCAATTGTTGAATTATCGTCGCAATTGAAAGTGATTGCAGTCAGTTTGACAAAAATTGCCAACGACTTGCGTTGGATGAACAGTGGCCCGTTGGCGGGACTAGGCGAAATCGAACTGCCCGCCTTGCAGCCCGGCAGCAGCATCATGCCCGGCAAAGTCAATCCGGTTATCCCCGAAGCCGTGGCGATGGTCGCCGCACAAGTCATCGGCAACGACACCACCATCACCATTGCTGGGCAATCGGGCAGTTTTCAGTTGAACGTGATGTTACCTGTCATTGCCTATAACATCCTGCAAAGCATTGAACTTATCGCCAACGTCAGTAAACTGCTTGCCGACAAAGCCATTGCTGGCTTCACCATCAGGGAAGATAATCTACAGATTGCGCTCGCAAAAAACCCTATTCTAGTGACGGCACTAAACCCCATCATTGGTTACGCAAAAGCCGCAGAAATCGCCAAGGCCGCCTACAAACAAGGCCGACCGATTATTGATGTCGCTGCCGAGATGACTGAAATTGACAGAGCTGAACTGGAAAAATTGTTAGAGCCTGGGCATTTGACGCAAGGTGGCATTGGGCATTGAAATAATGTGGACTTATCAAGCTACAAAGTAGCTTGTGGGTGAAGCACCAGCACCAACACCAACGCCAACACTAACACGCTATCAACCCAATCTCCCAAACTTAATTGTGGCTACTTGTTCGCTTGAGAATATGATGTAGTTGATTAAGATAGCTCAGGATTAAATTGATTTATTTACATTTTTGTAATTCAGTCTATGCTTTTCTATAAAATTAATAATCGTTCCCAAAGCAATATTTCTTCCTAATCTTGGGGCTATTTTCGTTAATATGATGAGTAACACCTATGGCAACACTTTATGACCTACTCCCAGATGCCAATTCTATTCTTGCGCTTGAGCCGGAGGAATTGGCTGGTTTAGCACTTGAACTTATCAACACGTCTGAACCCAATAATCAGTCGCGTCTTCATCCAACCAGTTTTTCCGATTCTGGGACTATCGGGCCTTATGCACAGGCCGACAGGGAGCAAATTCGCTTTGCGATGGCTGAGGGTTGGAACTGGCTAGTCAGTGAGGGCTTGCTGGCTCCTACGCCAGGAGGGAATACAAATGGCTGGCATTTCGTCACTCGGCGTGGCAAAAAGATCAAGAATCGTGAAGATCTGGCGGCTTACATCAACTCAGTCATTCTGCCACGGTCTATATTGCATCCGGTAATAGCCAAGGAATGCTGGTTAACTTTTATGCAGGGAGATTACGATACGGCGGTCTTTCAAGCGTTCAAGGAGCTTGAAGTTGCCATTCGAGATGCCGGAGGGTTCAACATTCAGGAATATGGCGTTGAACTTGTTCGTAAAGCGTTTCATGAGACAACCGGCTCACTGACAGATCAATCAAAACCTGCCACAGAACGTGCTGCTCTTTCACACTTGATGGCGGGAGCTTTGGGTTCTTACAAGAATCCACATAGCCACAGAAAGGTTCAATTGGGCGCAGAAGAAGCCTGCGAGATGATTGTCCTTGCCAGCCACTTACTTAAGATTGTTGACGCACGCCGCAAGGACGAGCCAGAGACTGCAATTGTTTAGCGTTAGGCGAAATAACTTTGTAAACGGTTAATGCATTATTCCAACGACAGAATAAAATCCCACTGTTCTTTATTGACGGGCATGATGGACAAACGGTTGCCACGTCTTACCAGTGCTAAATCGGCAAGCTCTTGTTTTTGCTTAAGTTCATGCAAGGAAATGGTGCGAGATAAAGTCCTCACGTATTTAACATCCACCATCATCCAAGTAGGTTTAACAGGATCACTTTTGGGATCAAAGTGAACATCGTCTGGATCAAACGCCAGAAAATCAGGATAACCTTCTTTAACGACTTCCATAATCCCAACTATACCTGGCGTTTCACAGTTGGAATGGTAAAAAAACACCTGGTCGCCCAGCTTCATCTCATCCCGCATCATATTCCGCGCCTGATAATTACGTACACCATCCCAATGCTCAGTTTGGTTCGGTCTGCTTTTAAGGTCATCAATGCCGAATGCGTCCGGCTCAGATTTCATTAACCAATAATTCATGGGAATCTGCCTACTTTATGTACTTCTTATAACTGTTAGCGGTATGTGCGGTATCGAAACTTACCTTGATGCAGCCAGCTTCTTAACTGCACTGAGCTACCAGTTTATCATCCCTAATCGGTAAAATTGTTCTACAAGCTGGTTTTTTGCGGATCGCGTACCCCATAATCTTGCCCCTCTCGAGTAGACGCTTGGCTAGATAAGGCTAATAACAGCTATATTGTGTGGAATTCGCCTTACGCTAGCATTTTTTAATCCGACTTACGGGTTGAAACTGTTTTGTTATGAGTGCGTAATTTCGTAATGATTTCTTCCAATTCAAGCAAGGATTCTTCCGGCAATTGGTCAATTTGCCGGATTAGGTTTAATTTATGTTCTGCAATATTCATAGTTACCTCTTGCACGATTGAATTAGCCAAATGTTGGATTTCGCTTTGCTTGCCCATTAATCAACTTACTCTTCCCAAGCCCTACCATCCCTAGCCAACAAAGCAACCGATGCTATCGGTCCCCACGTTCCGGCGGGGTAGGCTTTGGGGGATTCGTTGTAGTGCTTCCAGGCATCTTGGATGGAATCGATCCACGTCCAGGCTTGCTCGATTTCTTCGCGGCTTAAAAATAGCGTCGGGTTACCGCGCATGGCTTCCAGCACTAGTTTTTCGTAGCCGCCGAAAATGCGGTTCTTTTTGAAGGTATCGGAAAAGCTCAAATCCAGGCGGGTTTTTTGCAGTTTTATATGCTCGTCAATGCCGGGAATCTTGTTCAGCATCTCAATTTCCACGCCTTCATTGGGTTGCAGGTGGATAATAAGCTTATTGGGCGGCAATTCTCTAAAGCTGTCCTTGAAAATATTGTGCGGCAACTGCTTAAAATACACGACAATCTCCGTGCGCTTGCCCATCAGCCCCTTGCCGGTACGCAGATAAAACGGTACACCTGCCCAACGCCAATTGTCGATGTCCACGCGGATAGCGACGAAGGTTTCGGTTTTGCTTTTGGTATTTGCACCGTCTTCCTCGAGATAGCCGGGGACGGACACGCCTTTGATGTAGCCGCTGGTATATTGCCCACGTACCGTTTTTTCGTCCACATTATTGCTGGTAATTGGACGTAAGGCTTTGAGAGCTTTGATCTTTTCATTGCGGATGCTATGAGCTTCGAGATCGGCTGGTGGTTCCATTGCAATAAAGGTCAAAATTTGCAACAGGTGATTCTGCACCATATCGCGTAATTGCCCAGTCTTGTCGAAATAATCCCAACGCCCTTCAATGCCGACTTCTTCGGCCACCGTGATTTGGATGTGGTCGATGGTGTTGTGATTCCAATTTGTCGTAAAAATCGAATTGGCAAAACGCAAGGCCAGCAAATTCAACACGGTTTCTTTACCCAGGTAATGGTCGATGCGGAAGACTTGATCTTCGCTGAATACGCTGGCGACGACATCATTGATTTCGATGGAAGATTCCAGGTCGTGACCGATGGGCTTTTCCATTACCATGCGCGATTCTTTGGTTAACACGCCGCTTATGGCGAGCCCCTGGCAGATATTTTTGAACAAAAATGGCGAAACCGCGAAGTAATTCACCAGCACACGGGTTTTACTGTCCGTAACCGTATTCAGGATTTGATATTCATCCAGCTGAGTCAAATCAATTTTTACGTAAGATAACCGTGCCGAAAACCGCGCCCACACCGCATCTTCAATAACGTCATTTGAAAATTCTTGCAGGCTTTTGCGGGTGATTTCGATAAAATCCGCATTAACTCCGACATGTCGGTCAATCCCGATAATGCGGGTATCAGGCTCAATTAGGTTTGCCTTTTCAAGGCGATATAAGGAAATAAGTAGTTTGCGGCGAGATAGGTCGCCTAATGCGCCGAATATGACTAAATCGCAAGGTTGGTAAGTTTTCTTGTCCTTCATTTGGATACAGGTCGAATAATCAAGGGTTAATATTGATACAAATGGTATTGTTACGTTGAATTGACTCCTGTAGCCATTATCTCAAAGTTTGGTGCATGTAGCACTGATTGTAGTGCGTTATAGATTCGGCCTTGTGAAGGTTTAACTACCGTTCGCTGTGAGTCTGTCGAAAGGCTTGTGTGCTTCGATAAGCTCAGCACGAAGGCTTCAAACATCATAAAGGTCGAACCAATAAAGTGGATGGCAAATCTGCTTAGTCGAATGAATACATAAGTAGGAGAAGATAAGGTCGTTATCTTTTCGAGGTATTATAGGGATGACAGTTCATGGCGTGACTATAGGGTTTTCTAGTTGAAACAAGTTGACAGGGTGCTATTGCGTTGATTACAGTATTGATACGAAACTAAATAGACCGAAAACACTGGCTTTAAATCAACACAGATAAGCGTTAATTTAATGGGGCGCGGAAGTTTTTTGTCCAACAACCAAATATAAATGGGTAAGGTGTAAAAATGAATTTTAATAAAGTATGCGTGAATTATTTACTGGCTTTTTTTCTCCTGGGCAATGCTCAAGCTGCGGGTAATCCGGTAGGTGAAGATTTCACAATACTGCTATCACTTTGCGATGATATGCTTGAATTAGCAAAAAACCGCAATAATCAAGGTTTTGTTGATGTAGTAGATACGGCGTTAAAACTTTCAGAAGCGCAAAGAAGGGATAATTCAATGGCAATAGACCGTCTTAGACCTAAGTTGAGAGCCGCTAAAAAAGCCATCAAGGGAGGTGATTTTGACGCAGGTATCGAGTTTGTGGAAGAAGCGAAAGTATTGATGAAACCTGCTGCGTCAGATTGGGACGGCGGTTCTTGATGGGCTTGATATTGGTTGCCTGTTACTGAATAATCGTTAGCCCACTCATAAACAAGGACGTTTGATTGCAGCTTATTGGATTTTTTAGCTACCGATGCAGAATAAGCTCGACAACCAGCTTGGTGCCAAAATAAGCCAATAGTAAAAATATAAATCCCCATAACGTCCATTTGATGGCCGTTCTTCCCCGCCAGCCATAACGGCTTCGACCAACCAGCAAGCCTGAAAATATAAACCAGGCCAGAATAGAAAAAAAAGTTTTATGGGCAAATTGTTTCGCAAACATTTCTTGCTCAGAAGCAAAGCCGCTGACCAGCGTGATGCTTAAAAAGAATATACCTGCACCAATCATCTGAAAGAGTAGCGATTCCATGCTTTGCAAAGAGGGCATGGATTGTATATAACGCTTGGGTGGGTGGCTTTTAAGTTGTTGGTTTTGAATGGCAAGCAGAATGGCTTGCAAAGCGGCAATATTCAGCAGGCTGAAGGCAATAATGGCAGCCAAGATGTGGGTGTTCATTTGCCAGTTATGAATGTCGAGAGAGCGTTGTTTTTCTGGAAAACACAAGTCTAGGGCTAACATCAATGCAGTCAGAGGGAACAGAAATATCCCCAGGTTTTCGACCGGTTTGCTGAGTGTTGCCAACAACAAAAGCAGGGCAACGATCATTGAAACCAGTGAAGCCATACTAAAAAAACTAAAGTCAAAGTCCGCGTTTTGGTGGACGAGTAAGGCTGTGTACGCACCATGCAAAGCGATTGCCCCCCACGCACAGGCAAGTGCAGCTCGTCTTGATTTGCTTTGAGCCAGTGGCTTTAATATCATCACGGCACTGCTTAGATAAGCGCAGATTGCGATAACGGCAAGTGAGGTGGCATTCATGGTGTGTTTCTGTTTTTTAAAATCGTTACTTGTTCGGGTCAACCGTCGGATGCAATAGTGACGACGGCTATGTTAATATACCGCATTTAGCGTCCTAACGCATTTGCGGCAGGAATGATTCCCCCAAAAAACTAAAGATCAGGACATGTTTGATAATTTAACCGACCGATTAACCAGTACCCTTAAAAAGATCAAAGGCCAAGGCCGTCTAACCGAAGAAAACATCAAGGATACTTTACGCGAAGTACGCATGGCCTTGTTGGAGGCCGACGTTGCCCTTCCTGTGGTCACAGATTTTATTGAGCAGGTCAAGGCTGGCGCATTAGGTCAAGAAGTACAGACTAGTTTGTCGCCAGGGCAAGCGATGGTGAAGCTGGTTCAAGCTGAACTGGTCAAGGTGATGGGCAGCGCTAATGAGAAGCTCAATCTCAATGCCGTCCCGCCTGCTGTTATCTTGCTAGCGGGTTTGCAAGGTGCGGGTAAAACTACCACGGTTGCCAAATTAGGTCGCTGGCTAAAGGAAACCCAAAAGAAAAAAGTCGGTGTGGTGAGTGTGGACGTTTATCGTCCTGCGGCTATTAAACAGCTAGAAACACTGGCAAATGGGCTTTCCCTGGAATTTTTTGACAGCGACATTTCTCAAAATCCGGTCGAAATTGCCTTGCAAGCGATAGACTCAGCCAAGCGGAAATTTCTCGATGTTATCATCGTCGATACCGCAGGTCGTTTGCATGTCGATGCTGACATGATGGATGAAATCAAGGCGTTACATGCCGCCATCAAACCGATTGAAACCCTGTTTGTGGTCGATAGCATGACCGGGCAGGATGCGGCGATAACTGCCAAAGCCTTCAACGATGCCTTGCCATTGACGGGCGTTATTCTCACCAAGGCCGATGGTGATGCGCGTGGCGGGGCGGCACTGTCGATTCGCCATATTACCGGCAAGCCCATCAAGTTTATTGGTATGGGCGAAAAAACCGATGCCTTGGAGCCGTTCCATCCAGATCGCTTGGCTTCCCGCATATTAGGCATGGGCGATATGCTCAGTCTGATTGAGGGGATGGAGCAAAAAATTGATAAAGAAAAGGCTGAGAAATTTGCCAAAAAAATCCAAAAAGGCAAAGCGTTTGATTTTACTGATTTCCTTGAGCAATTGCAGCAAATGCAAAGCATGGGTGGCGTGGCTGCTATGCTGGATAAGCTGCCCGGAAGTAACAGTGTCCCCAAAGCCATGAAAGAGCAAGTCAATGACAAAATGTTGGCGCGGCAAGTTGCGGTAATCCAGTCCATGACCAAACAGGAGCGACGCTTTCCAGAATTGATAAAAGGCAGTAGAAAACAACGTATTGCAGACGGTTGTGGGCAGGAGCTTCATAATGTAAACCTACTACTTAAGCAATTTATAATGATGCAGAAAATGATGAAAAAGATGAAAGGCGGCAATATTGCCAATATGGTGCGCGGCATTAAAAACAATGTCCGTGGTATGCGGCGATAACTCCTTTCAACTAGAAAACTGAATTTTTTGTGCAGCAAAAATAATTTATTCTTCACTTATTAATAATTTCGCGTAGAATAGGTGGATTGATTTTGGCTGAATATTTTTGAGGAACTTATAAAAAATGGTAACTATTCGTCTTTCCAGAGGTGGTGCGAAGAATCGCCCTTTTTACCATGTTGTTGTAACCGACAGCAGAAGTGGTCGTGATGGTCGTTATATTGAGCGAATTGGGTTTTTCAATCCGGTAGCTCGTGGTAACGAAACCAAATTATCTTTGGACAGTGAACGCGTTGTTTATTGGAAATCCAAAGGCGCACAGCCGTCTGATCGCGTTGCAAAATTGATAAAAGATGCTCAAAAAGCAGTTGCTTAAGCTAGTTTTTTGAAAACAGGTTGTCCAATCAAGATCTTATTAATGTTGGAAAAATTTCCGGCGTTTTTGGCGTAAAAGGCTGGGTAAAAGTATTTTCTTACACAGAACCCAGAGAAAATATCCTTAGCTATAAGCATTGGCTACTTAAAAAAGGTAGTCAGGATAATTCGGTTAAAGTAATAAGTGGTCAGCTTCAGGGTAAAAATGTAGTCGCCCAGATTGAAGGCGTAACCGACAGAGATCAAGCCCTCTTTCTCATGGGTTGGGAGGTGTACATCACCCATGAACAGTTACCCGCCCTGGCAAAAGGGGAATATTACTGGACAGATTTGATAGGTCTGGATGTTGAAAACCTGGAAGGGGTTCAACTCGGCAAAGTAGAAAGCTTATTTGAAACAGGTGCCAACGACATTCTTCTAGTCAAGGGAGAGCGGGAGCGAGCATTACCCTTTATTAAAGGGCAGACGGTAATATCCATTGATGTTGTCGAACGTAAGATTATCGTCGATTGGGATGCTGATTTTTAGCAATCGCCATGCGCTTTGATGTACTGACCCTGTTCCCAGAAATGGTTGTTTCTGCCGCAAGTTATGGAATAACAGGCAGGGCGCAAGAACGAGGAATTGTTGAACTTTCGGCGTGGAATCCCAGGGATTATACGCACGACAAGCATCGAACAGTGGACGACCGCCCCTACGGCGGCGGCCCTGGGATGGTGATGAAATACCAGCCTTTGCACGATGCGCTAAACGATGCAAGGCTGGCGGGTTCAGATTCAGCCAAAGTGGTGTATTTAAGCCCACAAGGCAAGCCGATAACCCAGGCATTGCTGACTGAAGCCAGTGGATTACAGCAGCTAATACTGGTTGCAGGTCGTTACGAAGGCGTAGATGAACGCTTTGTCGAATTAGATTGCGATGAAGAGTGGTCAATCGGCGATTATGTCATCAGCGGCGGCGAGTTGGCTGCGCTGGTGGTTATTGATGCGATTACACGGTTATTGCCGGGTGCGTTAGGTGATGAAGATTCTGCCCAGCAAGATTCGCATGTAGATGGTTTGCTGGATTACCCGCACTTTACCCGTCCCGAACAGGTTGAGGGTGTTGCGGTACCGGACGTGTTATTAAGCGGCAATCATGCAGATATTGATCGATGGCGTACAAAACAAGCAGTAGGCAGAACGTGGCAGAAACGTCCCGATTTGCTAGAAAAAAAAGTATTAACGGCAGAGCAGGAAAAGCTGCTGAAAGAATTTGTAAATCAAGTTGAATTGAATTAAACACAGGTGTGGTAATGAGTAACATAATTGAGCAACTAGAAAAAGAGCAGCTAAGACAGATTCCTGATTTTGGCCCAGGTGATACCGTGGTTGTACAAGTCAGGGTAAAAGAAGGTGAGCGCGAACGTATACAGGCATTTGAAGGTATCGTCATCGCAAAGCGTAACCGTGGTCTGAACTCGGCATTCACGGTACGCAAAATTTCCCACGGCACTGGTGTAGAGCGGGTATTTCAAACCCACAGCCCGATTATCAGTGAAATCCAAGTCAAACGTCGTGGTGATGTCCGCCGTGCTAAATTGTATTACTTGCGTGATCTTACCGGTAGAGCAGCACGTATCAAAGAAAAATTGTAAACTCATTTTTTTACGATGATTCCTTAAAAAAGGCAACGTTAAGTTGCCTTTTTTATGCGTGAAAGAAACGTATCAGAGCAGCTAGGGCAGCCGTTTTTTGCTATAGATGCGTTTATTTGAACACGGTTCTAGTGAATGGTATGATTCTACCGTTGCCGATAATTTTCGGCACCCATGACACTAACAAACCAGAGGAATAGTTATGAAACAGTATGTGGCAGAGTTTTTCGGGACGTTTTGGTTGGTCTTAGGCGGGTGCGGCAGTGCGGTGCTTGCGGCTGCGTTTCCTGATGTGGGCATCGGCTTGATGGGTGTTTCATTTGCTTTCGGGCTAACTGTATTGACGATGGCATACGCTATCGGTCATATTTCCGGTTGTCATTTGAATCCGGCGGTATCCATCGGGTTATGGGCAGGTGGCCGTTTTCCCGCCAATAAGTTGTTGTTTTACATCGTTGCACAAGTCGTAGGCGCAATAGTCGCGGGTGGAGTCCTGTATCTTATCGCCAGTGGCAAAGCAGGGTTTGACGTTATCGCAGGGTTTGCTTCCAATGGTTACGGCGAGCATTCGCCAGGCGGCTATTCCCTGAACTCAGCGTTGATAACAGAAGTCGTCATGACCATGATGTTCCTCATCATTATCTTAGGAGCGACTGATACCCGCGCACCCCAAGGTTTTGCACCGATTGCAATTGGCTTAGGACTTACCTTGATCGGCGAATTCAACTCTGAAGTGCAATTCTAGTATTCATGCGGCTTGTCGTTTGTCGACGCCAAAAAATACCGCATGGGGTGTTTTGTAGTTTAGCGTTTTTCGTGGTCTGTGATTAAGTTTTTGCATGACAGCCTCTACTTGACTCTCA
>CAMAVM010000011.1 GCA_945861705.1 Methylomagnum ishizawai
ATCAATGTGGCGTATATTCTGAATTTATTGATGAGCCTCAAAAATCTTAATCCTGAAGAGGCTAAGAAACGTCAAAAAGAAATCATTGATTTGGTGGCAGGTGAAGTTCAACTGCGTAGCAAACGTGAACTTATTGAAAAATTCATTGAAGAAAACCTGCCTAAACTTCAACCAAGTGACAATGTGATTGGTGAGTTTGGCGATTATTGGTCTAAGCATAAACAAACTGCCTTTGAGCAGTTGTGTGCTGATGAAAAGATTCAACCAGAGCAACTACAGAAACTATTGCAAACGTATGAGTTTGCCAGTCGATTGCCTAGACCCCAAGAAATTAAAGATGCACTGAACTATCAGCCTAAAGTATTAGAGCGTAAAACCATTTTGGGGCGAGTGGCTGAGAAGATTCAGGCTTTCATTGATACGTTTATTGAAGGCATGGGTGGGAGTGTTTAAATATGCCTAGAAAATTACTGCTAGTTGATTATGAAAACAAGCATCATCTTGATTTGTCTGCTCTGGATGCAAGTTATTCAGCGATCGTATTTGTAGGACATCATCAACCAGAGCCTAAGATTAAAAAGAAAATTGATAGTAAGAATAAATATGTTCGCATTGATTATCAAAAAATTGACGGGTATGGCAAAAACTCGCTAGATTTTCATATCGCATTTACTTTGGGCAGGGTGTTTGAGAGTTACGCTGATACGCAATGCTATATTCTTTCTTCAGATAAGGGCTTTGACCCCTTAATTAAACATCTTGAGGCAAATAATTTTAGTTGTAAGCGCGTTGAGTCAATTGCTGAGCTTCCTCTTGAGTCAATTGTAGAGACTCCCACTAAAAAACCAAGTATCAAATATGGTTTAAATGTTGAAAATCCAGAATTAACAATTTGCCAAAGTTGTAAGAAGACTAGCACCATTGAGCATAATGGCGGAAGGTGGTGCACCAACTGTGGTAAATTTGCTTCGCCACCAGACCCAAAAATCACTTCAAAACTTATTGAAAATCCAAGAGTAAATTCTGAGTCAAATTATAAATCCAGTCTATTTTGTAGTAGTTGCAAACAAGCAATATCTACAGGGGATGGAATTTATGATGATAATGAACGCAACTTTTAACGATAGCTTCTTTATGGTTTCGCAGCCATGAAAAAAACAAGCAAGTCTGATTTGCACGAAGCACTCCTGCTGTGCAAGAACGCGTTCATCACTGCGGCGGGTTTCAGTTTGGTAATCAATATCCTGCAACTGGTGCCGACCATTTACATGTTGCAGTTATATGACCGCGTGGTGCCAACGGGAAACTTATCGACCTTATTGATGTTGACGCTCATCGTCTTGGTGCTGTTTGTTACGATGGGAATGTTGGAATGGGTGCGTTCACAGGTCTTGGTCAGGGTCAGCAGTCGTTTGGAAACGATGCTTAACGAACGCTTGTTTCATGTGGCTTATAAGCAATCACTGTATAGCGGCGGTATCAGGGGCAGTTCACAACCGCTGGATGATTTGACGGCATTGCGGCAATTTTTGACCGGACAAGGCTTGTTTGCTTTTTTCGATGCACCGTGGATACCGATTTACATTGCAGTCATGTTTGTTTTTCATCCCTGGTACGGTTGGACTGCTGTTGCCACTGCCATTGTGTTGATCATAGTCGCCTTCCTAAATGAAAAATTGACGAGTGAAATGCTGAATGAAGCTAATGGCTTGGCTATTACTGGACGCAATCTGGTCAATAAGAACCTGCGGAATGCCGAAGTGATCGAGTCAATGGGTATGCTGCGAAATGTGCAGAAACGCTGGATTTTAGGCACCCGCCAGATTTTGCTGTTACAGGCGACGGCAAGTTTGCACGCTGGCTTGATGAGCGCGTTATCAAAATTAATCCGAATGTCTTCGCAATCGCTGATTTTGGCGGTGGGTGCTTATCTGGTGATAGAAAATGAAATCACCTCAGGCATGATGATTGCTGGTTCAACTTTGCTGGGCAGGGCGTTGGCACCTATCGACATCATGATCGGGTCGTGGAAAGGCTTTATTAGTGCCCGAAGTCAATATAATCGCTTAAACGATATATTACTGAAAACCCAGATTGATACCGAAAGAATGTCTTTGCCAGAGCTCGTAGGTGCTTTTAGTATTGAAGCAGCAACCGTTGTACCACCGGGTGCTAAAGTGTCAGCCCTTAAAGGTATTACCCTAAAAATCGACAGGGGCGATGTGGTCGGCGTACTTGGCCCTAGTGGTGCTGGAAAATCAACTTTTGCACGGGCGTTACTGGGGATCTGGCCGACTGCGAACGGCAATATACGGCTTGATGGCGCGGATGTCTTCGTTTGGAATCGTCATGAACTCGGTCCGTATGTTGGCTACCTGCCCCAGGATATCGAACTATTTGAAGGCACCATCAGCGAAAATATCGCTCGTTTTGGCAATCTTGATCCTGAACTGGTCGTCAGTGCCGCTAAAATGGCAGATGTGCATGAGCTGATTCTGCGCTTGCCTAATGGCTATGACACCTTTATCGGCGCGGATGGTGGTGCCCTATCAGGTGGGCAGCGCCAGCGCATAGGCTTGGCGCGGGCTTTATATGGCGATCCCGTCATTGTCGTGCTGGACGAACCTAACTCTAATCTGGACGAACAAGGCGAACTGGCACTCAGTAATGCTATCCAACGGCTAAAATTAAGAAAAGTCACGGTTGTGGTCATTACCCACCGCAGCAATGTTTTGGCTAATGTGAATAAACTGCTGATACTCAATGACGGTGCTGTTGGACTTTACGGGCCACGCGACCAGGTGTTGGCGCAATTGCAACAACAGTTAGTTAAACCCGCACCTGTCCTGGCAAGCCAGGCTTCCCGTCCTTCCTAGACGCTTGCCCAACACAGGATGTCATAAAATGAAAGATAGACGTAACACTGATCCGCACAACGATGACATTTCCTTGATGACTGATGAGCGTCCCATCAGGAATATTGGCATTACGGTTATGGTGATAACTTTTGGCATATTGGGTACCTGGAGTTTTTTTGCACCTATTGATAGCGCGGCATTGGCACCTGGGCATGTCACAGTGAAATCGCACAGCAAGACGGTACAACATCTGGATGGCTGGATCGTCAGCCAATTACTGGCGAAAGATGGCGACATCGTAAAAGAAGGCGATGTACTGTTGAAGCTGGATCGCACTGAGGTCAACGCGCAATTGGAAATTCTGCGCGGCCAAATGATCGCCTTATCGTCACAGATGGCACGGCTTGTAGCTGAACGGGATAACCTGAATGAGATAAGCTTTCCCGATAATTTGAAGGATTTATCCGATGCCCATATCGTCGAAGCAAGACAGGGTGAAAACCAGATTTTTCAGGCCAGAAAAAACTCTATTGAAGGCGAAACGACTGTTTTAAAGCAGCGGATCAGTCAATTAAACTCAAAAATTAATGGCTTACAAGGTCAACGCAGCAGTAAGCAACAACTGATGGTTTCTTACTCAGAAGAGGTAAAAGACTTGAAAGAGCTATTGGCGCAAGGTTTTGCCGATAGACAAAGATTACGAGATATTGAACGTAACCATGCCTCCGTTATTGGAGAAATCGCGGGGTTAACCTCTGAAGTTGCAGGTAGTGAAATACAAATCGGCGAAACGAAATTACAAATCCTACAACTGCAAAAAAAATTCCAGGAAGAAGTCGTCGGCAAATTAGGTGAGGTACAGGCAGAACTTTATGATGTTTCCCAACGCTTTACAGCCACATCTGATAAAGTTACACGTACAGACATTAAAGCCCCAGCAAGTGGACGGGTACTCGGCTTGTCGGTGCATAATGTCGGTGGTGTCATCACACCAGGTAAACCGATACTTGACATTGTGCCGCAACAAGAAGAACTGATTATCGACGCGCAGGTATCACCTATCGATATTGATAGGGTTAGGACAGGGTTAATTGCGGAAGTCAGGTTCAGTGCCTTTAAACAAGCCCTGGTTCCGAAGGTGATGGGCAAAGTCATCAATTTGTCGGCAGACAAGTTGACGGAGGAACGTAGCGGCAACACGTATTACCTGGCTCAAATTGAATTGACACCGGACAGCTACGTTAAATTGCGGGGACTGGAATTGCTGCTCGGTATGCCTGCGGAAGTATTCATCAATACGGGCGAACGGACGGTATTCGAGTACCTGACACAGCCCATCACCAATACCTTTGCCAGGGCATTTATAGAGGACTGAAACTATGAAAAAACGCACAATATTGATGGCGGTGCTTATCGTTTTAGCATCTGGAACGGGTTATGCAGAAGATTTACTAACCATATACCATCAAGCATTGGAGGCCGACCCTGAACTTAAGTCATCCGAAGTCAAAATTCAAATAGGAACCGCGCAAAAAGGTCAAGCACTGGGAGCAATGTTGCCCCAAGTTACGGGTACGGGCAACTGGTCCACTAACAAGCAGGAATCCGGCAGGCAGGTGGATGATTACACCGGAACTCGGTACGTGGTTTCGTTAAACCAGACCTTGCTCGATTTCCCCAAATTCTGGAACTGGCGGCGAGCAAAATCCGTTGAAAATCAATATTCCCTAGAAAACGTTGAATCCCAACATGCGTTATTGTTCAATGTGGTGGAAAAATATTTTGACGTGCTGGAAGCCGATGATGAACTCAGTTTTTTCAATAGCGAAAAGGAAATCACTGAACAACAACTGGAGCAAATACAAAAGCTATTTGACCGTCAACTGGTTAAAATCACCGATTTATATGCTCTTGAATCCCGCCTTGATCAAGTCAAAGCCAGTATCATTGAATCAGAAGCAAAGCTCGTTACGGCAAAAGAAAGCTTGAAAGAACTCACTAATACTTCACCCGTATCATTACTTAAACTGCGTGATGAAATAGAATACAAGGAACTCGAAGGCAAGTTGGAAGATTGGTTGGCAGTTGCTAGAAGTGAAAATCCAACCTTGGCTGCACAACAACAAGCAATCGAAGCCGCCGATCACGATGTCGCCACGCAGAAATCAAGACATTTGCCCGTCGTAGAACTGCAACTGAACTATTACAATACCGACACCGGTTTCCAAAGTGCCCGCACCGGACAGACCGAAACTCAGGTAGCGGCCATCAATGTCAATGTGCCTTTTTTCAGCGGCGGCGTGACCACCAGACAAACACAGGAAGCCCAATACAAACTGACGCTCAACAAGTACGACAAAGAAGCTAAGATCCGTGCCTTGACCAAAGAAACCAGCGACGCTTTTTTAAACTCCAATGCCAGCGTTAGGCGCATTAAGGCAACGCGAAAAGCACTGGAATCCGCCAGCAAATCCAGAGAAGCGATGGAAACCGGATTCGGATACGGTGCTGAAACCATGAATGATGTACTCGATGCCCAGCAAGAAGAGTTTAGTGTCATGCGGGATTTGGCAAAAGCCAAATACAGCTACGTCAAAAACCGGATGCGGTTTATGCAAGCGATAGGTATGATCAGTGAAGATAATTTGACCGAGGTCAATGGTTGGTTGCAAATCGCAACTGCACAAGACCACAAAGAAAGCATCAATTCTAAAGAACAGCTATCAACCAAAAAGCCACTTCCAAAGGAATCACTGCCTAAGACAAAGCAGAATTAATATATCTTCCTGATTTCGTAAAGCTTTCAGCCGAATCAACAATTCTTCAAATAACCATCACACCAGTAGGGATTACGGCGAGGATTGCATATGAGACTATGAAAGAATTCAAAAAGCTGGCTTGTCCTCTAACTGCTTCCGGCATTTTTTTTGAAAAATGGTCAACGCTTTAAGCACTTATCTGGATAAGCCAACTCATTATTAGATGAACTCCAGTTTAACAGTTAAAACTTGGGTCTTTAGCCCCATTTTATGCATAGCCAATGATAACCACCTTGGTTTCAGTGCGTCGGACGCAACAGTCCCTGAGCGCACCCATGCCAAGAATATTCACTACGCGCGTGAAATTATACGCCAGCACTATCAGGCTGAACTCCCCTTGTGATTTGTTGGCCTCGCGCATCAGGAAGTGATCCCACCCGGCTCGGCGCTTTAACGTGTCCGGCAAGCCCTGCTGGGCTAGCGTGTTGCGGAATCGCCAAGGTGCTGTCGGGTACGCTTTCGCTTAGCCCTAGGTTGATGAAGCGCCGGAACAGCAAGTCCCGCGCCAGTTGCTTCTCCAGCCTAGGGTTGATCAGGCCATACCCGCTTTACAACAACAGCGCCTTCGACTGCAGGACACCAACAGCAGGCGCTTTAGGCGGCGATGCAGGGGCAGCGAAGCGGTGTGCCGAGAACATCAGCAAGGGCGGCTAGGCTTGCTCACCTTGCTTTTTGGCATGGACTCCAGACATCTGTTGTTCTATCGGCTTCCAGTCGATCAATTGGTGGATGCCGTCCAGTTCTTCCAAGGCTTCGAGGTGCTTGACAAAGGGATCGCTCAAGCTGGTTTGGGCTAAGTTCTTCCAGGATATGGGCTATTACTCGGACTTGGATAAAGTTCTATGTTACCCGTTTTTGGCTTGGATTCGTGCAAAGGTCTCATGACATACTTCACTTGGGCAGTTTGGTGAAGTATGCTGCTGCCTTTTTTAAGTAGGCCACCTCGTCTTCCAGGTGGGCGTTGTCCCGTTTAAGCCTAGCCATTTCAGATTGTTGGGGCTTTGCTCATCAAAGGGTTGTCCTGTTTGCCGACGTTCTGCCCACCAGTAATAGGGCATGGACTCGGCAAGCCCCAAATCATGTGCCACCTTGGGGATGCCGTCTTTATCAGCCCGTTCCAATGTATGTTCTTTGAACTGTGCTGTGTAGTTGTTGCGGACAGATCGTGTTGTTGTCGTTTCTTCTTTTTTGGTTTTCATGGTTGACCTCGGTTGTAGAGGTTACTCTCTTAGCCGAGCGTCCGCTAGTGCGGGGCAAAATCAGTTGACGACAATGCCGTCATTGTGTTCAATATTGACCAGTATGATCGTGCCTTGCAGTGCTTAGGGAAATTGCAGGGCTACAGGTTGTTACCGAAGACACCATGTTTAGTTAAACTGAAAAATCAGCCGGGCGTAATAGCACAGATAGCACGATGCTTCACTGATGCCGGTATCAGTATACGCAGTGTCCGCTTTATTGAGCGTGATGATGATTTTGCCTTGGTCGCCATCTCGACTGACTGTGCTGAAGCAGCCCTGGCATTAGTCGCTGATGTTTCGTTTTTTTAGAATAAAACTGTGGGTTTTAATAGCTAAAGCAATTCTTTAGTGGAAGTTATGATGCCGTCCTCATCGGCGTAGATATTATCGTTAGGTCGTATTACAGTATCAGCAATTTTAATCATTGCGCCTATTTCTCCACCCCCATTTTGCTGTCCACGAACAGGGTAAATGGCGGATGCGAATACGCAAATTGGCATTTCACGCAGTTGTCCAATATCCCTTATTGCACCGTGGACGATCACCCCGCCCCAATGATGGTCGATTGCGAGTTTGGCAAGCTGATCGCCAAATAGTGCCGATTCTTGTTGCGGACATTGAACTACAACGATACGCCCGTTACCTTCGTTGCCCAGTAGCTCAATCAGCTTCCTGTTATCTGCTTCAAGCAAAACCGTTTCAATTTTTCCATGGCATTTTTTTATGTTCCCGTAAGGACGAAAAATCTGGGGTAGGACGCTATAACTGCTAGGGAACTCATCACAAATATCTGCTACTGACCAACTATTATTTGTCATTGAAATTATTCACTAATGGATTGAAAAATAAAAATACACTTTTTTATCAGTAATATGTCGAACCGATGGAGTCAGTTGAAATTTAGGATCAGTTTAAATCAGCTCGAATTCTTCTGTCTAAATTTATCTACTAATACCATTAACCAATTACTCCTATGACCAAATTGAACAGGAAATATTCAATGCAGAAAAAGCCTCCGAAGAACATGACTCATGAAACATTAACCGCGTTGCGAGCCGCCATCAATCAGGCTTATTTAGCGGATGAGGACAAAATTCTTGAAGGACTTTTAACCCAATTGGACTCTTACGATCCAGTGAGGGTTGGCGACTGCGCCAAAACGCTGGTCAATGCGGTCAGGGCAAAAAAAGGCCCACAAACCACAATTGAAGCGTTCCTGCGCGAATATCAGCTCAATTCACAGGAAGGCATCGTTTTAATGGGCATTGCCGAAGCCTTGCTGCGTATCCCTGACAGCCATACCCAAGACCTGTTTTTACAGGAAAAGCTCACCCATGCCGACTGGCAAAACCATCTGAGGCATAGCGATTCTTTTCTGGTCAACCTGTCCAGCCAAGCCCTGTTGTTTACCCGACAATTTGAAGAACATGTGTTGTTCGCTGATCAGCATTGGTTTCCGGTCTTCGGGCAACTACTAAATCGCATCGGAGCGCCACTCATTCGCACAGCCCTAAAGCAGACTATGGCTTACCTAGCTGAACAGTTTGTATTCGCTGAGTCTATACAACAAGCAATTGAGCGTAGTGAGCAAGAAAAGTTCTATCGCCATTCTTTCGATATGCTGGGTGAAGCGGCTTTAACAGCAGACGATGCGGAGCGATATTACCAGTCTTATCTTTCAGCAATAGTAGCATTGGCTGAACATGCCCCGTCCACCAATATATATGCCAACCCTGGGATTTCGGTTAAATTATCAGCACTGTGTCCGCGCTACGAGCCTTTGCAGCATGTCCGGGCGGTTAAGGAATTAACCGATAAATTGTTGGCGCTGGCACAGAAGGCGCGTACAGCCAATATTTCCATCACTGTCGATGCAGAAGAATCCGAACGCCTGGATATGTCCCTGGATATTTTTGCTAACGTTTTTATACATCCTGATTTAAGCGGCTGGTCAGGATTAGGTTTGGCGGTGCAGGCCTACCAAAAAAGGGCTTTATCCGTTATTCGCTGGCTTGTCACATTGGCTGAAAGCCACCATAAAAAAATCCCATTGCGCTTGGTTAAAGGCGCCTACTGGGACAGCGAAATAAAACGCGCACAGGAAAATGGGCTGAGTGATTATCCTGTGTTCACGCATAAATCGGCGACTGATGCATCGTATCTGACATGTTCACAACTGATTCTATCTCGGCCTGATGTGTTTTATCCGCAGTTCGCCACCCATAATGCCCACACCCTGGCCGCTATTTTTCACAGTGGCAAACACCATCCCGGTTATGAATTCCAGCGGCTGCACGGTATGGGAGAATCTCTATATGCTGAAATCATTGAAACCCAAAGATGGCAAATCCCTTGCCGTATTTACGCACCCGTCGGTCTTTATCATGAATTGTTGCCCTATCTTGTCAGGCGATTACTGGAAAATGGCGCCAATACGTCCTTTATCAATCAGATAGATAGTGCTGACATTAGTGTTGAGGAGTTGGTTTATGATCCTGTTGAACGGGTTAAAATATCAATAAAGAAGCCTAAAATTGTCTTGCCCAGATCGTTATTTGGTGAACAACGGCTTAATTCTGAAGGCTTAAATCTGGCTAATCTTGATTTATTACAACAGCTACAGCAGAACCTTAACGCTTTAGTAGATAAACACTGGCAGGCCGCCCCCATAATTAATGGCAGGTACCATTGCGACGAACAACATCTAGTCAAAAATCCATCTGATAACAGATTAACCGTCGGCAGTGTGATCTATGCCGACGAAAAAGCGATTGAACAAGCGATAGAATTCGCTGCCCAGGCATTTACCGAATGGCGGCTTACCCCTGTAACAACCCGTGCAGATTGCTTGTTGAAAGCCGCCGACCTTATCGAGCAACATCGGCTGGAATTAGTTTCCTTATGTATCCGCGAAGGCGGGCGCACCATCAAAGATGCCTTGGCAGAAGTCAGGGAAGCCGTGGATTATTGCCGCTATTACGCACAATCTGCGCTAGAACTGTTCAGCACACCCAAAAAACTGCCAGGTGTCACTGGCGAGGAAAATCTACTTTATTATTATGGTCGGGGCGTTTTTATTTGTATTAGTCCGTGGAATTTTCCGATTGCCATTTTCATAGGCCAAGTAACGGCGGCGCTAGCCGTAGGCAATACCGTTATCGCAAAACCCGCAAGCCAAACAGCTTTAACCGCGATGCGCTGTGTGGAGATATTGCATCAAGCAGGCATACCCGAATCGGTCTTGCAGTATTTACCCGCTAGTGGCAGCTTGATCGGGCAACATTTATTGCCAGACCCACGAGTTGCCGGTGTTGCCTTCACGGGCTCGACGGAAACTGCGCAATTCATCAATCGGCAGTTAGCACAGCATCATCAGACTATCGTACCCCTGATTGCCGAAACTGGCGGCCAGAATGTCATGATTGCAGATAGCTCGGCATTACTGGAACAGCTGGTTCAAGATATTATCGTATCGGCGTTCAACAGTGCGGGCCAGCGTTGTTCAGCCTTGCGTGTGTTGTTTGTGCAGCAGGAAATTGCGGATAAAGCCATAGCTATGCTGATAGGTGCTATGAAAGAACTCTCTATGGGCGATCCCGGTATTTACCAAACCGACGTTGGCCCTGTCATTGATAAGGCTGCGCTGATTCCATTAAACGCCCATCTGAAACAAATGCAGCAAGAGGCGAAACTGCTTTGTCAACTAACATTGGATGATAGCTTACGGCATGGCAGTTTTTTTCCTCCCACATTAGTTGAAATAAACACCTTATCACAACTCACCCAAGAAGTGTTCGGCCCAGTACTGCACCTGATTCGTTACAATGCAGCCAAACTAGATCAGGTTATTGATGAGGTCAATGCAACGGGCTACGGCTTAACCTTAGGAATCCACAGCCGTATTGATGCCAACATCAAGGCTATCCAGCAAAGTGCAAAAGTCGGCAATATTTATATCAACCGGAATATGATTGGTGCTGTAGTCGGAGCACAGCCGTTCGGTGGCATGGGGCTTTCCGGCACTGGCCCGAAGGCTGGTGGGCCGGACTATTTGCGCCGCTTCGCCATTGAACAAACCGTCACCACCAATACCGCCGCTATTGGCGGGAATGCCAGTTTACTGTCCAAGGATTTACGTTGATACCTCGCTCTGCCTGACCTATAAGCCATTCATAAAGAATATTTTGGAGGTTTGAAATATGCCGGATTACCCTAACTCTAATCCGGCATACTCATTTATTTAGACACCTTATTGCGGGGAGATCTTTGAGTGATGAAAATTACTGAATAACAATTCTACCACTTGACTGGCATTGTAAAACTGCAGCATCCCACTTTTCTCCAGCATCTATACTTCCTTTGAAACAGGAAATTCTTTCATCAGAATTATCAGTTCCTGCACATAGAGTGACAGCATTTTTCCAATCCCATTTATCACTATCACCCCATTTCACATGCCCTGTCATTACTTTTTGGAAACATTCTCCAGGCTCTTTAGGATTTTTTGTTCCCTTACATAAGCTTTCCAAGTTGGATTCTGTCCATTTCGAGGAACTGTCGTATGGTGAATTACTATCCCAAGCGATTTTGTTTTGTATATGATCCTTGCACGCAGTTTCATGTTCACTTGCCATTGCATTTTGAGCAAGGAAAAGACCAAAGAGAATACTTATAGCTGATAATATGCTCACTATGGATTTAGATATCAAGATATGCATTATTTTCTCCTAAACAGATTTAACTTAAAACGCTAAAACAACTAGCAACAAAATTAACATAACACCCATTTGTTAGTTGTCAATGAAAGTAAGCCTTCCCAAATACGCCAGTATGGAACTAACGTTCATATGGTCAGGAGATATATTTGTTATCTGGTGGCAATAGACCGAACAATTAATACAAGAGCAACTATCGCTTAGGAACATGCTATTGATATTGTTGTCCAATATGCGAGTTTTGTTAATGTGGATAAATTGAGTTTGATGGCTTGTGACTTTAATCAGTCCAAGGTCGGTCATTTATTTTGACAGGAGAACGTGTTATGTATCATTTCGACGTTTCCCAACCCGTGGCAGGCAAGGCCAGTATCGAAATAAATAAGCCCGTCACAGAAGTATTTCGCTTCGTAGTTGATCCGCCAATGATTAACTTGACCCTTTATCCCAGCATTCTCCCTGAGAGATGGCGCGGATTCCATACCCGCTGCCGCACTGCCTCTATCCCTGGAGGACGAAGAAGGAAGTTTTTGAATTTTTAGTTATTCCCTTAACTAACACGGAATCTGAATCTGTCTTTTTATCGACCCAGACAATGATCTTTTTATGACACATAAGACTGATAATCAAAGTGCCAATGAAGACATCACCCATCGGAAAGATGCTGAATCTGCGCTGATCGAAAGTGAGGAACGGTTTCGGCAAATGGCAGAAATGACTGGTGAATGGTTATGGGAACAAGACTCCAGGGGTTACTACATATATAGCAGCAATGCCGTCAAACAAATCCTGGGTTTCAGCCAGGAGCAAGTCATCGGCAAACATTACACGGAATTTTTGACCGCCCAAGACCAAGAATCCCAACAGTCTTACGCCGCCAGCCAACAACCATTCTATGCCTTGGTCAACCACTATCAACACAAGGATGGGCAACAGATCCTGACCGAATCGACGGGCTTGCCGATCATCAATGCAGGGGGGAAGCTGCTGAAATGGCGCGGTGTTGACCTGGACATTACCACTAGGATGCACTTTCAAGATGCGCTGATAGAGTCTGAAAAACGCACACGGCTGATTATCGAAAGCTCGATGAATGCGATTGTCATTATGGATTCTTACGGCATCATTACCGACTGGAACCAACGTGCCGAAAAAATGTTCGGTTGGTCAAACAAAGAGGCGATAGGCCAGCGTCTTGATGAATTGATTATCCCTGCCCGTTTTCGCAGCGCACACCGCAAGGGTCTACACACATTTTTACAGGCTGGCCTTGCCCCAATATTAAACAAACAGACGGAACAAGTTGCCTTACGCCGTGACGGCACTGAATTCCCCGTCGAACTCAGTGTTTCGCCTTTAAAGCTCGGCAATGCTTACATCTTTAGCGGCTTCATCCACGATATTTCTGGCCGTAAAGCGGCGGAGGAGCAAATTCGCCAAGCACACGTCAATTTGGCGATTGCCCAGAATGAAATCAGGATTGCCCAACAAATCCAGGCTACTTTATCTCCCTCTGCCCCCATTAAGTCGGATGATTTTGAGGTAACGGGTTTTTGTCTACCCGCCGACAAGGTTGGTGGCGACTATTTTGATTATTTCTTTCGCAAAGAAACTCAACTGGATATGGTTATTGCCGATGTTTCCGGTCATTCCATCGGCCCAGCCCTGTTCATGGTCGAAACCCGTAGTGCTATCCGGGCGCAGACCAACGTATTAGCGACCCCTTCAGAAACGCTAGATGTCCTGAACAATTTCCTGTTTGACGATTTAGATAAATCAGACTACTTCATCACCTTGTTTTATTTGCAATACAACATCCACACGCAACGATTAAGATTTGCCAATGCCGGACACCCGCCGCCCTTGTTATTCAGCCTGTTTGAGGGGGAATTTAAGAAACTGGACGCTGAAGGCTTAATATTAGGAATTAAAAAAGATGTTATTTTTGAAGAGAAAACGACGATGCTTGGGAAGGGTGATTTGATCCTGTTTTATACCGACGGCTTGACCGAAGCTGAAAACGAAAATAAAGAGTTTTTCGGCCTGGAACGCACCAAGGCCGTGCTTTTGCAAAATGCCGAGAAGTCTCCGCAAATCATCATAGATTGTCTATTTGCCGAATTACAACAATTTTGCAAAAGAACCTCTTTTTACGATGATATTACGCTAATGGTTTTTAAATCTGGGTGAAACCTTTACGCTTTGTTAAGTTGATTATTGAGCTATAGGTTTTCCTCAAGCAAATTCCCTAATGCCCTTATCAAGGCAACATAAGGTAACAGCACACTAGGCACTAAATTTTGGATTTCCAAATAAAGCCGCCGATATTGCTTGATCCGCTGCTTTTCAGCCTGATGTCCAAAATAGTCGGCACAAGTCTCGACGTTGCTTGACAGGATCTTCTTCAGTAATTGACCTGTGATGCTTTGCATGTCTTCCCGCAAATCATGGGACACCTTTCTTTCCCAAATATCACGCAGGGGCATGTTGGCTAACTGTTGCCGGATTTCATCCAGACCTAATGTTTGGGTGATGTCGTCCAATAAGCCCAGGATTACCGTAAAATCTTGCTGGGTTTCGGTCACCAATAGCATAATGAAGGGGAAATCCTGGATATTGGCAATAAAGGCCAGTTTTTTTGCCAATTCTGTTGGTACCTGTGCCTGTTGGTATTGATCGAATTGTTCTTGCCAATGTTCGGGGTTATGTTGAATGGCATATTTTTCATAGTCTTTTAAATAACGGCTGTAGTAACTAATCGTATCGGTATCAGGCCGAATGGTTCTGCCGTGTGCTACCGCCCAGCGGCAAAAATACGCCAAGTTTTTTTCTAGCTGGATCAATAATTGATATTGCTGATCTGTGGCGATTTTATTATCCAACGCACATATCGCTTGCCGTAAAGCATCAGCCTGTAATATCTGGTCGAAAGCCAGATAGCAATTGACAGTATCCAATGTACCGCCATTTTCGCCGTCAATATCCAGACTTAAAAAGCCGCAGCCCGTCTGGTTGATGACTTTATTGCTTATGACGGTTGCTTTAATTTCATTCGCTAAGGGATGTTCGGCAAGATGCTGTTTAAACGGCACGCTGAACTGGCTTGGAAAGTACGCCTGTAAATATCGCTCATAACATTCATCCTGCAACATCTCGATTTGACCTTGTATTTGCTGGCTCAAATACATTTTGCTGGCGGCCATTAAGTCCGCTAGTTCAGGACGGGAGATGAGTTGTCCGGGTCTAGCTTTGATTTCTTTGGTTTCTGCAAAGGATTCAACGGCGCGATCCAAAAGCCCAGCGACCTCCAAGCGTTCCGCGACTTGCAAGAACACCGCCAGGTTTTCCGCACTACGGAGTTGATCCAGCGATAAGCAAAGACTCTGCGCGACATTGTCCGCTAACACCAATTGGCAAACGGCTTCCGTCATATCAATAAATATGACCTGATAATCAGCGATTGCCTGCTTTTTCTGTAAGCCAGTGAGCAATATCTTTAGATTCACTTCATGGTCGGAGGTATCGACACCCGCCGAGTTATCCACCGCATCGGTATTGATGCGGCCGCCGCGTAAGCTGTATTCCACGCGGGCTTTTTGGGTAAAGCCCAGGTTTGCGCCTTCGCCCACCACTTTGGCACCCAGATTAGCAGCATCTACGCGCACAGTGTCGTTGCTTCTGTCGCCAACCTCTTCGTGCTTTTCCGTGCTGGCTTTTACATAAGTGCCGATACCGCCCAGCCATAACAGTTCGACGGGTGCGACTAGCAAGCAACGGATCAGGGATTCACCATCTATCGCCTTATAGCGTATGCCCAGCCATTTTCTGAGTTCGGCGGAAATGGGGATGTCTTTGGCGGCACGGGAATAAACGCCACCGCCGCCAGAAATCAGGCTTCGGTCATAGTCATTCCAGGTAGAGCCGGGCAATTCAAACAAGCGTTTACGCTCATTGAACGGCGCATCACTATCACTATCCGCTGGATTGGGATCGACAAAAATGTGTTGTCCGCTGAATGCCGCCAACAAGCGTATACAGGGCGACAGCAACATGCCGTTGCCGAACACATCGCCGTCCATACTGCCTATTCCAATCACTGTAAACGCTTCTTTTTGAATATCTTTGCCTAATTCGCGGAAATGCCGCTTTACGCATTCCCAAGCCCCCCGTGCGGTGATGCCTAATGCTTTGTGGTCGTACCCACGAGAACCACCACTGGCAAAGGCATCACCCAACCAGAAGTGGTATTCCACAGCAACTGCATTGGCAATATCCGAAAAATGGGCGGTGCCTTTATCCGCTGCAACCACCAAATAAGGGTCAGGGTCGTCGTGGACGACAATGCTTTCAGGACTAACGATGGTGCCATTTTGGTAATTGTCGGTCAAATCAAGCATCCCACGGATCAATCTGAGATACGCTTGTTTTCCGGACTCTTTGAAATCTTGTCTAGCACCGTCGCCTTTTACGATAAAGCCCCCTTTTGCCCCAGTCGGGATAATCAAGGCATTTTTGTTGACTTGCGTTTGCATCAGGCCCAATATTTCAGTCCTGAAGTCATCGGGACGGTCAGACCAGCGGATTCCACCGCGAGAAATTTTGCCGCCCCGCAAATGGATACCTTCCATATCGACGGCATGGACATAAATTTCACATTGCGGTTTTGGAGCAAGCATGTCGATAACACCCAGGCTATTGATTTTAAATGCAATGAAGTAATCTTGATGATGGCAGCGTTTATGGTAGTTGCTCCTTACCGTCGCATCAATCAGGTTAAAGACAGTCCGCAAAATCCGGTCGTCATTGATATCGGAAACCGAACCAATACTGTCCAACAATTGCAGTCGTAGCGGGGACAAGGCCTGTTCTTCCCTGAACATGGGGTCTTCCCAGTCGGGATTAGGCCTGAAGCGAGCTTCAAAATACTGGAACAGGCCAAGTGCGACTTGCGGATTGTTGATAAAGGCATGGTGGAAACTCGCTCGTGTCGTCCGGTTTCCCAATTGCAGGCAATAGTTCCGGTAAGCGCGTAGGACATCTATTTCCTGCCAAGCCATCCCCGTCAACACACACAATTTGTTGAGCGCATCATTTTCACCCCGCCCTTCCATAGCGGCTTGAATGGTTTCCAGCAGTTGGTTTTTTAGCTGTCTGAATGGGACGTGCTGGCTGTTCGCCGCTTTGATGGTGAAACTCTTGATAGTTGCCGCAACACCTTCAATAGAAAAGGTTAACTGGACTTGATCCATAACCCGTAAATTCATGTTTTCAAGTACGGGAATAAATTCATCCAGATAACGTTCTTGAAGACTGTAAAAATGTAGGCGGTAGTGCGGATGGTCTGGATAGGGCTTGATTAGGCTGACGTTTTCGCATTTCGAGGTAATCAAATGCTCAAGCTGGAGACTGTCATTGAGGGCATAACGCGGTGAAATCAGCCCTTGGTAGTCTGCGGGAAACAGGGCATGATATTTTTGCCATATTTGTTTACCCTTCTGCTCGCCCAATGCCCTCATGGCAAGCGCTTTGAAGGTGTCTTGCCAAGATTTGGCCTGTCTATGCAGTTGTCCGTCCAGCATCATGACTATGGGATCGTTGTTTTCATCAAGAGGTAAGCCTCATTTTAGGTGTTTAATAATTTCCAGTACATTGTAATCACTCTGGCGGGTGTAAGTGACCGAATCCATGTAGCTGCGTATAAGAAAAAGTCCCATGCCGCTTTCCCCTGGATGTTCAAAATCCGGTAACGGGACTGTTTCCAGATCAAAACCCTGTCCATGGTCAAACACTTTGATGTTTAATTCGTTTTCTTGGAGATGGATCGTCACCCTAACGCAATTTTGGGGGGCGTTGTCACACCCATGTTTTATGGCATTGACGGTCGCTTCAGTCAATACGAGGTTCAACTGGTACGCCAAAGCTGCGCGGTCGCCTGTAAAATTATCCAGTTCTTTGGCAATACGCTCACCAATGCTGCCGATCAAATCCAGATATTTGGTTTGTGTCTGGATAACAACGTCTACCTGTATAAATGATGAACACATAAGCAATCTTTAACCTTCATTACTGAATGCCTCATTCAAGTCAGCATAAATTTCAAACACTCGGTTGAGGCGAGTCAATTCAAACATTGATAGGACTTGTTTCTGGATATTGGCTAACGCAAACCGCCCAGATTTGGCGACAATATGCTTATTGCCGGACAATAAAGCACCCAAACCGGAGCTGTCAATGAAGCGGACATGCCCCAATTGGACGATAATCTGCTTGTCCCCGCCTTCTATCATCTGCAACAGATATTCTTTCAATTCGCCCGAATTGTGCGCGTCGATCCTTTCGTCCTGGATGGTCAGCACACTAAAGCCATTTATTTTTTCCAGATTCAAATTCATGGTGTTTTCTATGTGATTAAACTAGGTGGACTTGACCCTTAAATCTAATACTCGTTGGACGCAAATTCAATTCATAAGTGCAATTTTTGGAAGAGAATTTAGGTGATAATTGCGCTAAGATTGAAACCATTTATTACAGTACACCGTTACTATACCTGTTTATCGGGATTGGATAGAAACTGTATGATTGATGTCTCAGCTGGAATAACCCTTTTAATTGAGGTTTATAGCTCTAGGGATCAATATGAATGAAGGTACATTGAAGATGGCAATCAGGAAATGCTTGAGAATAGTCGGCGTTAATCCACAACGCGAGATTAGCTGCGTTCCGCCTAGAGCAATTGAGGCATACACATTAACAATATCGCGTAATATCAGTGAATAAGATTCTAGTGACTGGTGCAAGCGGTCAGGTCGGCGTGGAGCTGGCGCAGGCTTTGCGTGACAAATATGGTGCCGGAAATGTAATCGCAACCGGATATAACAGTCGGCCAGCTAGCGAAGTGGCGCAGAACTATCCCTATTGTCGCCTGGATGTCCGTGATGCCCCCGCGCTTAACCAGATAGTTGAACACTATCAATGTGATACGATTTTTCATCTGGCTTCATTACTTTCCGTTGTAGCCGAAACCAAACCGCTTGAGGCCTGGGATATCAATATGAACGGCCTGATCAATGTACTGGAAACCGCCAGAACGCACAATTGCGCCGTGTTTTTTCCAAGTTCCATAGGCGCTTTCGGCCCTGAAACACCCAGTTTCAATACGCCACAGGATACTATCCAGCGGCCTAAGTCGCTGTACGGCATTACCAAGGTATCGGGTGAATTGCTGTGCGACTACTATTTCCACCATTATGGCGTTGATACACGCGGCTTGCGTTATCCGGGGCTGATTTCCAATAAAGCCTTGCCGGGCGGGGGGACGACGGATTATGCGGTCGATATTTTTTATGCGGCGGTCAAAAATCGCCATTATGACTGTTTTCTTCGTGCCGATACTCAACTGGACATGATGTATATGCCGGATGCGGTTACCGCCGCTATCACGCTTATGGAAGTGGATAGTGCAAAACTAAAGCACCGCAATGCATTTAATATTACCGCCATGAGCTTTACCCCTGAGCAGCTTACGGCAGAAATACAAAAATACCTCTCCGACTTTACGGTCAGTTATCGAATTGACCCAGTCCGTCAGGCGATTGCCGATTCCTGGCCCCGGCATATGGATGATAGTGCCGCCCGCGCCGAATGGGGCTGGGAGGCGAAGTATGATATGGCCACAATGGTCAAGGATATGCTGGAACAAATCACTGTCAAGTTGAACAAAAAATTGAGGTAGCCACTTATGTCGCTTAATAAAATAGAACAACTGTTCAATACCAAATTGATTAGCCTGGAAGAACAAGGTGTGCGTAAGGGCAACGAGAAAATCGTCACCGGGATCAAACCTGCTGAAAGCGGCTTTGGCATCCGCTATAAGCTTGAAGGCTATAGCGATAGGGCGTTCTTACGAATGAATTCAAACTCTTACCTGGGATTGTCATTGCATCCCCTAGTGATAAAAGCTGAAGCCGAAGCAGTTGAAAAATATGGCGCTGGCCCCGGAGCGGTGCGGTTCATCAGCGGAACCTACCAGCCGCATAAAGAGCTGGAAAAACGGCTTGCCGAGTTTCACGGACGCGAATCGGCCATGCTATTCAGTGCCGCCTATGCGACGATGATGGGCGTTCTGCCCCAATTTATATCAGAAGATACCCTGGTTGTTAGTGATGCTCTTAACCATAGCTGTATCATTAACGCCATTCGTTTATCCCTTCCGGCCAAGAAGGAGGTTTATGCCCATGCAAATATCGATGCGCTGGATAAGATTCTTGCAACCAATAGGGGCTTGTTCAAACGGGTATGCGTCGTAACGGATGGCATTTTCAGTATGCGCGGCGATCATGCCCAGATAGACAAGATTAATGCCTGCTGTAAGCAACATGAAGCAGGCTATGAAGAAGGGATTATAAGCATAGTCGACGATTCTCATGGTATAGGCGCTTTTGGCCAGAGCGGGCGCGGTATCGAAGAAGTGACGGGCGGAAAAGCGGATATCCTGATTGCTACTTTGGGCAAGTCGCTTGGCGTTAATGGCGGTTATGTGGTCGCCAGCCCGGTGGTGATAAATTACTTGCGTGAAACTTCCCCGTTTTATATTTACTCTAACCCTGTTACACCTGCTGAAGCCGCTGCCTCTTTGGCGGCATTGAACATTTTGGATAGCCATGAAGGGTTGCGGCTGCTCGAAAAACTGCATGGTTTCAGTGTTTTTCTCAGGGCTGGGCTGGAACGCTTAGGTTATGAAACCTTGCCGGGCGAACACCCTATCGTGCCGATTTTTGTCAGGGATACTAATAAAACCTCAGCCTTGGTTGCCCATTTGTTTGCCCATAATATTCTAGTAACCGGATTGAATTATCCGGTTGTTCCCAAGGACGAGCAGGAAATCCGGTTGCAGATTTCCACCGATCATACTGATCAGGATTTGAAGTTTTTGCTGGACAAGCTGGCTGAGTTTAAGGGGTAGATCGTTTATGAGTCACTGGATCATAAGATTTTCTGTTAGCGTAAAGCTATGTTAAAACAAACTCCTCTCTATCAGCTTCATCTTGAACTTGGCGCTAAAATGGTCGCTTTTGGCGGCTATCACATGCCGGTATATTATCCTGGAGGAATTATTCACGAACACCTGCATTGCCGAAGTCATGCCGGGTTTTTCGATATATCGCACATGGGGCAATGCCTGATTTCAGGTGATGAGGCCGCTAGTGAACTGGAACGGCTAACCCCTAGCGATATTATTGGGCTAAAACCTGGGCAACAAAAATATACCGTACTGACAAACGAGGAAGGCGGAGTTATTGATGACATCATCGTTACCAGCATCGAATCCGGTTTGAGGATCGTTGTCAATGCGGCCTGTAAAGACAAGGACTTTCACTACTTAGCTAGTCAGTTATCTAATCTCTGTCATTTTGTTGAACTCGCTGATCAGGCGCTATTTGCTTTACAGGGGCCAATAGCGGCAGCAATCATCGGAAAATTCTCTGCAAGCGTTGCCGGTTTGGCATTTATGACTGCCTGTGAAACCGAGCTGGAAGGCATCAAATGTACTGTCAGCCGATGCGGCTATACTGGCGAAGACGGCTTTGAAGTTTCCGTTGCTAACAACCACGCTGAAGCACTAGCCCGCTTACTCTTAGCGGAAAAAGATGTTATCCCAATAGGCTTGGGGGCGAGGGACACCTTAAGATTGGAAGCGGGTTTGTGTCTTTATGGCCATGAACTTAACGAAACCATCACTCCGGTAGAAGCAGGTTTATCCTGGATTATTAAAAAAGGCCACAGCGGTTTCCCCGGCGCCGACACCATTATCCGACAATTACAGCAAGGCCCTGAAAAAATACGGGTCGGACTGATTGTCGATAGTAAACAGCCGATACGTGAGGGCAGTACTGTATTTAACGACAATGGCGAGATTATAGGCCACGTCACCAGTGGCAGTTTCGCCCCAAGTCTTGGCAAACCTGTCGCGATGGCGCTGCTGGAACGGCATTATTCCGGCCTAGGCATCCGTTTATACGCAAAGGTACGGGGTCATCAAGTTGCGGCCACCATTACCCGATTACCCTTCATTCCTCATCGCTACCGTAGATAACTCATGCCCACTACACGCAATAGCTTGAACCAATTGGAAATGCGCGGTCATTTTATGCACCGTCACATTGGCCCTAATAAGCAACAAATGCAAGAAATGCTAACCGAACTGGGGTTGGCCGATCTGGAAGAAATTATTGAAAAAGCTCTTCCCGACGACATTATTAACCATGAGCCGCTTAAGCTGACGGAAACGATTAGCGAAAGTGCCGTCATCAAACACATGCATAAAGCGCGTGAACGCAATAAAGTCTTTACCTCGATGATCGGCATGGGTTATCACGGCACTATTATGCCCGCTGTCATCAAGCGCAATGTCCTGGAAAATCCGGGCTGGTACACTGCTTATACGCCGTACCAATCGGAAGTTAGCCAAGGACGACTGGAGGCCTTGTTAAACTTCCAGCAAATGATTATCGACCTGACCGGCATGGAACTCGCTAATGCATCCTTGCTTGATGAAGCTACAGCTGCGGCGGAAGCCATGACTATGTCCAGGCGCTTATCCAAAAGCACTGCCAACGCGATAGTTATCGACCAGGATTGCCACCCGCAAACCATAGCTGTTGTTCTTACCCGCGCTCATTCCTTAGGCTATGAAGTCATCATAGCCGATCCATATAAAGGCTTGAAACAACATGATTTTTTTGCGGTCTTGGTGCAATATCCCGGCTCTAAAGGCGAAATTAAAGACCTGAGTGAAATCGTCGGTATCGCCCACGCGAAATCAGCTTTAGTTACCGTCGCCGCCGATCTGTTAAGCCTGGCCCTGCTTAAACCGCCGGGGGCATTCGGAGTCGATATTGCCGTGGGCAGCGCACAACGCTTTGGTGTGCCGATGGGTTACGGCGGGCCACATGCCGCGTTCTTTGCCACTCGGGATGAATTCAAGCGTTCTGTACCTGGTCGCATCATCGGCGTTTCTAAAGACAACCACGGCCAGCTTGCCTTGCGTATGGCCCTGCAAACCCGCGAACAGCATATCCGCAGGGACAAAGCCACCAGCAATATTTGCACTGCACAAGTTCTATTAGCAGTCATTGCCGGTTTCTACGCAATCTACCACGGTGCAGAAGGCTTACGTTTGATTGCAGGCAGGGTGCATCGTTACGCCCAAATTCTGGCGGCAGGTATTTCCCAGCTAGGTCTTGAGGTCGTCAGCCGCCGCTATTTCGATACCCTTGTCGTCCGAGTCCCCAACCGTGCGAAACGCATCGCAGCACAAGCGGCTGATGCCAACATCAATCTACGGATTATTGATACCGACCATATCGGAATTTCCCTGGACGAAACGACAACGCGGAAAAACCTGCGGGAACTATGGCAGGTTTTCTCCACACCCGCCGCAGAATTTCCAGACATCAACCGGATAAATGCCGACCTAGTGGAATGTATACCCGACGCGCTGTTACGTAGCGATAACATCATCCAACATCCTGTGTTTGAACGCTACCATTCCGAAACGGAAATGATGCGTTATATGCGGCGGTTAGCCCGGCGTGATATTGCGCTAGACCGCTCGATGATACCGTTAGGTTCTTGCACGATGAAGCTCAATGCGGCGACGGAAATGCAATCGATTTCTTATCATGAGTTTAATGGCTTGCATCCTTTCGCACCACTCTATCAAACCCACGGCTATCAGCAGATGTTTGCCGAATTGGAAGATATGTTATGCGATTTGACTGGCTTTGACGCTTTCTCGCTACAACCGAATGCCGGATCACAAGGCGAATACACCGGCCTGTTGGTTATCCGCAAATATCATGAAGTCAACGGCCAGTCGCAACGAGACATCTGCCTGATTCCGGCTTCCGCACACGGTACTAACCCTGCCAGCGCGGTCATGGCGGGGCTTAAGGTCGTAGTCGTCGCTTGTGATGCTTACGGCAATATTAGCCTGGATGATTTACATACTAAAGTCGCCGAACATCACGATACACTAGCGGCATTGATGATTACTTATCCTTCCACGCACGGTGTGTTTGAACTAACTTTCAGGGAAATCTGCAATATCATTCATCAGCACGGCGGCCAAGTATATCTGGATGGTGCCAATTTTAATGCGTTGGTTGGACTAAGCCGACCTGGCAAAATCGGCGCTGATGTCGCCCACCTTAATATGCATAAAACCTTCTGTATCCCGCATGGTGGTGGCGGCCCCGGTGTTGGCCCGATTGGTGTAGGGGCGCATCTCGCACCGTTCCTGCCGGATCATCCCGTGGTGGAAGGCGTGAATCCGGCTAAAGGCAAATACGGCACCATCGGCACAGTATCCGCAGCACCTTGGGGTTCTGCCAGTATCTACACTATTTCCTGGGCTTATATCGCGATGATGGGCGCAGTCGGATTAAAACGGGCGACGCTGACTGCAATTCTGAACGCCAACTATATCGCCAAACGCTTGGCATCCCACTACCCCATTTTATACACTGGCAAAAACGGCTGGGTTGCCCATGAGTGCATTATTGATTGCCGTGAATTCAAGAAGACCTGTAATATCACCGTGGAAGACATCGCCAAACGCCTGATTGATTACGGTTTTCATGCACCGACCGTGGCCTTTCCCGTACCTGACACCCTTATGATAGAACCTACCGAAAGCGAGGATAAAGCAGAGATCGACCGTTTTTGCGACGCTTTAATTGCTATCCGCCAGGAAATCGCAGCCATTGAAAATGGCAGCGCCGATCCCGAAAATAACGTGCTGCACAATGCACCGCACGTCCATCACTTATTAATCAAAGAATGGAAGTATCCGTATTCCAAACAGCAGGCTTTTTTCCCTGACAATAATCAGCATGACGATAAATACTGGCCGCCGGTAGGACGCATCGATAATGTTTATGGTGACAGGCATTTGGTTTGTTCTTGTCCGCCTTTGGAGGATTATGAGCAATGAAATCAGCGCGTACATAATGCTAAATTGCATACCAAGGCTACATGACTATTGGCCTGTATTTCCAATTTCAGGGGTAGAACACCACCTGAACTTACCTGACTCGAAGCCACTCTTAAGGTGTGTGTCTAGCCATCGGTGACCAACATGAATCGAGTCCTTTGGCAACCTTCGCCAGAACGTCAGGCTTACGCCAATATTACCTGCTTCATGACATTGGTGGGAGAGCGCTATGGTGTTGCTGTTACCGAATACGCCGCCCTTTACGAATGGTCTATCGAAAACCCCGCCGCTTTTTGGGATTTGCTGTGGGATTTTGCCGAAATAAAGGCAGTCCGGAAAGGGGATATGGTTTTAGCGCATGAAAATAGTGCGCCCGGAGCTCTTTGGTTTCCTGATGCACGGCTCAATTATGCGGAAAATTTATTAAGACAAGTTAATAATCGACAGTTTGCCATTAGTTTTCATAGCGAAAACGGCAAGATCCAGCGACTTACTTATGCTGAGCTTTGTAGCCGTGTTTCCCAGCTTACCCAGGCGTTGCGGAATGACGGCATCAAGGCTGGTGACCGAATAGCCGGAGTTTTGCCGAACCTTCCCGAAACCATTATAGCCATGTTGGCAACCGCCAGCCTTGGTGCAATCTGGAGTAGCTGTTCGCCGGATTTCGGGATTCCCGGTATCGTAGACCGCTTCAGCCAAATAGCTCCCAAGGTATTGTTTGTATGCGATGGCTACACTTTTAACGGTAAGGCATTTGATCGCCTGGATCAGGTTGAAGCTTTGCTTAAAGCACTTCCATCGGTTCAAAAAACCGTATTAGTTCCTTATCTGCACAGCGAACCGCCCAATGTTATAAACAAGGTATCGCTCTGGCAAGACTATCTGGCCGATTTTTCGCAAGGCCAACCCATTGAATTTGTGCAGATGGCGTTCGACGATCCCTTATTTATCCTTTATTCTTCCGGCACCACAGGGCCACCGAAATGTATCGTGCATGGTGTCGGCGGGACTTTGCTCCAGCACTTGAAAGAACACAAACTGCATGTGGATGTCCATCCTGGTGACCGCCTGTTTTATTACACCACTTGCGGCTGGATGATGTGGAACTGGCTGGCTTCCGGCTTGGCATCCGGTGCGGAACTGGTGCTTTATGACGGCTCGCCGCTGTATCCCAAAGTTGACGCATTGTTTGACTTGATTGATAAATTTCAAATCAATATCTTTGGGGTTTCCGCCAAGTATTTAGATGCCATCAAAAAAGCTGCTGTTAACCCCAAAAACACCCACAACCTGTCATCGCTCAATACCATATTGTCCACCGGATCTCCCTTGATGCCGGAAGGGTTTGATTATGTGTACGAGTCGATCAAATCCGATGTCTGCCTGTCTTCTATTTCCGGCGGTTCGGATATTATTTCCTGCTTTGTGCTAGGTTGTCCGATCCTTCCTGTACGTCGAGGAGAAATCCAGTGTCGCGGGTTGGCAATGGACGTGGATGTTTATGATGAAAACGGTCAGTCGTTGCGGGGCGAAAAAGGCGAACTGGTCTGTAAGTCTCCGTTCCCTTCCATGCCAATAGGTTTCTGGAATGACCCAGATGGAAGCCGTTATCATGCGGCCTATTTTGAAAAATATCCGGAAATTTGGTGGCACGGCGATTATGTGGCGTTGACGGAAAGCGGTGGTATGATTATTTATGGCCGTTCGGATGCGGTACTCAATCCTGGCGGCATTCGAATCGGAACGGCAGAAATTTACCGGCAAGTAGAGCAGGTCGATGAAGTCCTGGAAAGCTTGGTGGTTGGGCAGGACATCGACGGCGATTGTAAGATCATACTGTTTGTTGCCCTGCGTAAAGGCGTGGAATTAACTGAGCCATTGAAGCTGAAGATCAAACAGCAGATCAGGCAAAACGCTTCTCCCCATCACGTTCCGGCAGAAATCCTGCAAGTGACCGATATTCCGCGTACCAAAAGCGGCAAAATTGCGGAGTTGGCGGTACGCAATATCATTCATGGGCTTCCGATAAAAAACCAGCATGCCTTGGCTAATCCTGATGTGCTGGAGCAGTATTATCGTTTTAAAGCGTTGGTGAGTTGAAACTTGGGCAATTTTCCGTATACCAAGCCAATATTCAGGAAAGAAGTTGATGCTTTTATATGATCTACCAATTAAATACCGATAACTACCAAATTGGTATTTAATGGGTAAGGTGCTAAAATTAAAGCTATAAACCGTGCGCCTCTAATCAACATACTATGCATATCCCGATTTCGCCACCCGAATACAGCAAATTGCTCGAAGAGATTGTAAAACAATCTTCCCCCAAACGGCTCATTGACATATTTTCCTCCAGAATTTCTCCTGAACCTAAAGGAAAGTACTATCACTGGGATAAGTTAAGGCATCTGAAAGATGCCCCAAATGGCTTAAACCATAGGGAGTGGTGGTTTGGGATCAAATCAGCAAGACAGTCGCTATATCAGGCACTCCCCCACAAGGCAAAAAACGGTTCTTCCTTTGTCTACGCCGAAACTAATTCAATGCGGAGTTTATTGCATAAGATCGATTTACATGGCGGGGGAGAATTAAAATCAACTGCCCAAGTAGCAAACCCTGCTACACGAGATAGCTATTTGATCAACTCTTTGATTGAAGAGGCTATTACTTCAAGCCAACTTGAGGGTGCTGCCACTACTAGAAAAGTAGCTAAAGAAATGCTACGTGAAAAACGGTTACCACGAGACCGTTCGGAGCGGATGATTGTAAACAATTACAGGGCGATGGAATTTATAAATGAAATCGGCAATGAAGATTTGACTCCTGAAATAATCTTAAGACTACAAGAAATACTAACAGAAAATACTTTGGATAACGAAAACGCTATCGGCAAATGGCGCGGCAATGACGAAGTTTATGTGAGTGATGAAAGGGACGCTACAATCCTGCATATTCCCCCAACCTATAAAGAAGTGCCTAGCAGAATTGAAAAAATCTGTAATTTTGCCAATGACAGAAACCAAAATGAGTTCCTTCACCCCGTGATTCGGGCCGTTTTACTGCATTTTTTATTGGCCTATGACCACCCATTTGAAGACGGAAACGGACGCACTGCCCGTGCATTGTTCTATTGGTCAATGCTTCGGCAAGGATATTGGACAATGGAATTTGTCTCAATTTCTAAAATACTCAAAAAAGCACCAGCCCAATATAACCGTTCGTATTTATATACAGAAACAGACCAGGATGATGTAACTTATTTCATCCTGCATCAGTTGAAGGTTATTTTGCGATCGATTGAAGAACTTCTTGAATATTTGAAGAAAAAGTCTGACGAACAACGAGATTTAGAAAGCGTAATACATAAATCCACAACATTGCAACAAACACTAAACTATCGCCAACTTGCTGCATTAAACAGAGCTTTAAAATTACCCAATACAATTTTTACAGTAGAAAGTCATCGAGGGTCACATAATGTAACTTATGACACGGCTAGGACTGATTTGTTGCTGCTAGAGAAGTATGGGTTGTTTAATAAATCCAAAAGAGGGCGTGCTTTTATTTTTATGGCAACGGGAGATTTACGGGAAAAATTAGCAAGTCTTTCTTCGCCGGAATAACAACTGAATTCTTACCTACTGCATTTCAATATGGGCTTGTATGTATTTGGGTAAGAGTGGAGGTGGTTAACGCTTTAATGAACCGCCGCCAACTCATGCCTTTGTTCATCCAACCCATCCCAAAATGCCGCAACACCGTCCAGCATTTCATTGCCGTAATGGATAAATCTGTCTTCGTCGAGTTCCAAAGTGAAATACAGTTCCTCCAATTCTTCCTGGGTATGGGCAGCATGTTGGCATTCCAGTTGGTCGTGCCAGATGAAAAATCCCAGAGGTAAGTGAGTTCCATTCCGTTCGTTAAACAGGTGGAAACCTTTGATTAATTGCCCCCAAAATCCGGCGGCGGCCCAGTTTTCAACTGCATAACTGGCGGCTTGAGACACTTGGTAGTCATCACCGCCATAAAGCCGGATCAGTTCATCGCAGAAAAACAGCGTGGATTTTGTGCCGTGTTTGGGTTGGCCTATTTCGGCAAACGAAAGGCCGAGCTTTTTTGCCAGGTTATACAGCCACTCAAAATGACCTGCGCCAAAGTGAAAAACACCGCCTTCTACGCTGCCTTCCGTAGAGCCAAGATTGTCCCTGCCGCTTGTCTGCCGAGTCGGTTTGAAGCGTACACCGATTTCATTCGCCAAAATTTCTTTTGATGCCCGCATACTTTCCAGCGTATCGGCATGGATCATCTTGTGCAATTGGGCGATTAGGAACTGGTTGGAAAACACCGAAAATTGGATGATAAAAGCCTTGATTTGTGCCAGATTCTGGTCGCCATGTTCAAACCATACCGCGTAGCGGTTGTCGGTAATGACGCGATGCTTTAGCAGTTCCGTATTGATACGCTGTTGAAACTTGAGAAACCGTTTTGCTTTATCGAAGGAATATTCATTCCGCCCTTCACTGAGCGCTATCAGTGATGGCGTTGTCAATCCCTCGATATGATGCTTATGTGCAAAATCGGCTAATTGCTCGTTTAGCATGATGCACCTCCGGTAAAGGTTGCGATTTGTTATCGATTTGACATAAGCCGGATTAGATAAGTTTCAGACGTTAAAGCAGTGAAACTTAATAATAAAATTCGAGTCAGATTATTCATATAATGAAAGCGGAGACAGTGCAATGAACAGTGCAGCAAATCCGGTTGGGACAGATGGCTTTGAATTCGTCGAATACACCGCACCGGATACCCGTGAGTTAGAACGATTATTTACCCTTATGGGTTTCGCCGCCATCGCAAAACACCGTTCCAAGGATGTGGTGCTTTACCGGCAAGGACAAATCAATTTCATCATCAACCATGAGCCGGACAGTTTCGCCCAAGCTTTTGCGAAAGTGCATGGTCCGTCCATTTGTGCCTTTGCGATTAGGGTCAAAAATGCTGCTGAATGCTTCAACCGTGCCATCAAATTGGGTGCCCAGCCCTATCAAGGCCATATCGGGCCGATGGAACTCAACATTCCGGCAATCCGTGGCATAGGGCGCAGCCTTATCTATCTGGTGGATCGTTATGGTGAGGAGCATTCCATTTATGACGTGGATTTTATACCGCTAGAAGACGTGAATCCACGACCTATAGGGGTTGGGCTGACCGCTATCGACCACTTAACCCATAATGTTTACCACGGCGGCATGGACAAATGGGCGGAATTTTACCAATGGTTATTCAATTTTCGTGAAATCCGCTATTTTGATATCCACGGTAAGGTTACCGGATTGAAATCCCGCGCCATGACCAGCCCTTGCGGCAAGATTCGTATCCCGATCAACGAACCGACCGATTCCAAATCACAAATCCAGGAATATCTGGATGTATACCACGGCGAGGGCATACAGCATATCGCCCTGTTTACCGATGACATCTACGCTACAGTGGAACAATTGCGCGGTAACGGTATCCAGTTTATGGACATTCCTGATACCTACTATGATGCGGTCGATGCAAGGGTGCCAGGCCATCATGAGGCATTGGAACGGTTGCGTAAAGACAGGATATTAATAGACGGCGCACCTGAACGCGGTGCTGGGTTGTTACTGCAAATTTTCACCAATACCGTGATCGGCCCCATCTTCTTTGAAATCATCCAACGCAAAGGCAATGAAGGTTTTGGGGAAGGCAATTTTCAAGCGTTGTTTGAAGCTATCGAGAATGACCAGATCAAAAGGGGCGTGATCTGATGCCTTGGATCAATATACCCAAAGTAGAAGGTCAATCATCACGGCAAGCGCATACAGACCTTCCGGCAAATACTTTCGAGCGGGAATTAGGCAAGGAAGGGTTTTATGGGCCTGCCACCCAGATGTACCATCGTCACCCGCCTACGTCTTGGGTAAGGGTTGAAGGCAAGTTACGTCCCCATGCTTTTGACACCAAAAAACTGGCACTTTCAGGAAGCTGCCCGTGGGATGCGAGCTTGCTATTCAGCAACGCCAACACGCAAATACGCTTTATGAAGTTGGAAAACGACATGGATCATCTGGTCAGGAATGCTGATGGCGACGAATTGCTCTTCGTGCATCAAGGTGCAGGTGAATTATTCTGCGATTACGGTCATTTAAATTTTGGCGAAGGCGATTATATTCTGCTGCCGCGTGGCACGATGTGGCGCATGAACGTGAGGGAACGTGTTAGTGCATTGCTGGTCGAGGCGACCAACGACAGCTACCGATTGCCGGAAAAAGGGCTGATTGGAAACCAGGCGATTTTCGATCCTGCCATTTTGGATGTGCCTAAAATTGATGATGCGTTCCTTGCCCAGCAAAATGAAGCGGAATGGAAGGTGGTGGTCAAAAAAAGCAATCAACTGAGTACGATTACCTACGCTTTCAATCCATTGGACGCCGTCGGCTGGCACGGCACGTTGATGCCAGTACGCCTTAATTGGCGGGACATCAGGCCATTGATGAGCCAACGCTACCATGTGCCGCCTTCAGCCCATACCACTTTCACTACCAGCCGTTTTGTCGTCTGCACCTTCGTGCCACGGCCTTTTGAAACCGACCCTAACGCATTGAACGTGCCTTTTTTCCATAGCAATGATGATTATGATGAACTGATTTTCTATCATGCCGGCCAGTTTTTTTCTCGGAATCATATCTACCCAGGCATGATAAGCTTGCACCCCAGTGGAATCCCGCACGGCCCGCATCCCAAAGCCTTGCAGAATGCCGAGAAAAAACGCGGGACGATGACGGATGAGGTGGCGGTGATGATTGATACCCGAAATGCGTTGGAAATTTCCGACGAGGCCAAAACAATCGAGTGGCTTGGTTATGTGGATTCTTGGAAATGAAACTTGCCACCCTTAAAACTGCTGACCGGGACGGCAGTCTGGTCGTCGTTAACCGCGAACTGACCAAAGTGAAACCTGTTCCCGATATTGCATTGACCCTGCAAGCAGCACTGGATAACTGGAGAGAGGTAGAACCTCAACTGCAATGGGTTTATAAGATACTTAACGAAGGCGAGTGTGAAAGTATTCCTTTCGATCCTTGCCAAGTGGCTGCCCCATTGCCCAGGGCTTACCAATGGCTGGACGGCAGTGCCTATTTGAGCCACGTCGAACGGGTGCGGAAAGCGCGTGGAGCGGAAATACCGGAAAATTTATACCATGACCCATTAATGTATCAAGGGGCTTCGGATAACATGCTGGGTGCTTGTGACCCAATAGAAGCCGCCAGCGAAGGCTGGGGCATCGATTTTGAAGCCGAAGTCGGCGTGATTACTGATGATGTGGCATATGGCGTATCCGTCAATGATGCTGCCGCCCATATCAAGCTGGTCGTGTTGGTTAACGATGTTT
Organism: Methylomagnum ishizawai; assembly: GCA_945861705.1. Taxonomy (GTDB): domain Bacteria; phylum Pseudomonadota; class Gammaproteobacteria; order Methylococcales; family Methylomonadaceae; genus Methyloglobulus. The sequence goes on from CAMAVM010000011.1 coordinate 32,048, forward strand.
CATTGCGGAACCTGATCCCAGATGAACTTGCCAAAGGCTTTGGTTTCCTGCACGGCAAACCGGCCAGTGCTTTTTCACCCGTTGCAGTCACGCCCGACGAACTGGGTACGGCTTGGGAAAATAGCAAATTACACTTGCCCTTAAATGTCACTTGGAATGACAAGTTAGTGGGCAATGCCAATGCTGGCGAGGATATGCAATTCAGTTTTGCGAGGTTGATCCATCATGCCGCCAAGTCACGAAAACTGGCTGCCGGCACGATTATTGGCTCCGGTACGGTCAGTAATGTTGACCCGACGAAAGGGTATTCCTGCATTGTCGAAAAGCGGGTCGTTGAAATCATAGAAACCGGTTCAGCCATTACAGAATACTTAAGATATGGGGATAAAATACGGATAGAAATGCGGGATGGACAAGGACATTCAATCTTCGGTGCAATAGAACAGGAAGTCAGGCCGTGTCAGTAATCCTGTACAGTTATTTCAGGAGTTCCGCCGCGTATCGGGTACGTATTGTGTTGAACCTGAAAAATATTGACTATGAAATCCGCCCCGTTCACTTGCTCAAAAACGGCGGTGAACAATTCAATGTCGATTATCTGGCGCTTAATCCACAGGGACGGGTACCCGTCCTGGTGGTGGAAAATAAGGTTCTGACCCAATCATCCGCGATTATCGAGTATCTGGAAGAAGCCTACCCATCACCGCCGTTGCTGCCTGCTAATGCCATAGAACGCACTTATGTCCGCTCATTTTCCCAAATCATTGCTTGTGACATCCACCCACTCAATAATTTGCGGGTGTTGAACTACCTAAAAGGCACACTTAAAAATGACTTTGAACAGGCTTGGCGAATCCATTGGATACAAGAAGGATTTACCGCCCTGGAACAGCTACTGCAAAAAAGTGATTACTGGGGAAGGTTTTGTTTTGGTGACACACCCAGCATGGCTGATGCCTTCCTAATACCACAAGTCTACAATGCCCTGCGTTTTGAATGCGAAATGAACAGTTTTCCACTAATTAGCTGTATTTATGAAAATTGTATGCAGCAAACCGCATTTTTAAATGCCACGCCGGAAAATCAGCCAGATGCAGAATCCTGACTTAATCTAAGCTAGCTTGCTTCAATACTAAGCAAATCCAGGCGGATTCCATTCATCCATCATCTTCTGGCGCGCCACATCAAGACGCGTCGACATCAACGCCGCAAATTTCTTCAGCAGTTCGTAGCCGACTCTCGGATTCTGCTCACATCGCGCCAGTATGGCTGCTCCGTCAAACATCAACAATTCTGAATCTTCTTCGGCTTCGGCTTGAAAATTCCATTTATAAGGGGAAATCAGCCAAGACCAGCCCAAGACTTGATTCTTGCCCAATGTCTGGATTTCTAGGCTAGGACCAATTATTGACGGAATTTTTATCGCAATAAGTCCCGTGTAAACCACATAGAATGCGTTCGCGTTTTCACCCTGAAGAAACAGGATTTGCCCTTTTTTGATAACGAATTCGCTAGAACAATCACATAGGAATTTCAGGATATCGTCATCGAGTCCGGAAAAAAAATCGTGTTCGGACAGATATTCGGCTGTCGATTGGCTACTCATTTCAAACCTCCAAAAAGCAATGGCTGCGAAGGCGCTTAATATTAAGTTTAACGGTCGTTCTGATTTAATCAAACATTTGTTTGTTTAGGCTCGCTAAAGCAATCCACTTATGAAATATAAGAACTAACCTTATAAAAGTAACTTACTGAATTTGATGTATTAAATCTTAGAGCATTAATTGCCTCAGCCACTTTATACTGCGTAATTAAGGGGATATTCTTAAGATGCTGTGCAACTATCATCATGATACAGACATAAAAAACTGACGTATCGACTCAGTAGGCTATAGATTCTGATATCTTCAATTATCGCCAAGGCTATAACAATACGGGCGGAAAACCCGTCGGAACTCGCTGAGTTGTGATTAAGAGACAGGTTTGAAACCCCGTCTGGTGTGGAGTGGCGTAACACTACATCTGTTCGATGATGTCTTGACTGCTTGTCTTACCGAGAGCGATCTTGTCGCCAACGTCCAGCAGTTATTCGATAAAGTGATGGCACTGGGTGCTGAGGATAATATGAGTGCGGTGGCTATTGCTATGATTTAAAGCGATATTTACAATCGAACAAAAGGAGTCTTCGATATTCTGGCTTGGCAACGCGGGAGAAGTTGCCGAGAAGGTTGGGATGAGGGCTTTAAAATCCACCCCTAAACCTCTCCCAGAGGGAGAGGGGATTATTAGAGATTCCATTAAGCTTGTTTTTTAAGTGCCAACTTCGCTTCATCCCAATATATATCAAGTTCAGCGAGTTGGCATTCTCTTAAGTCACGACCTGTTGCCGCCACTTTTTGTTCTATGTACTGGAAGCGTTTGGAGAATTTTTTAGTGCTGTGTTTAAGCGCGAGTTCAGGGTTGATGTTTAAATGCCGCGCCAAGTTGACGGTGACCAATAACAAATCGCCTATTTCTTCTTCAATGTGCGCTTGATCGCCCGAAGCCCAAGCTTCCTTGACTTCATCGAGTTCTTCTTGCACCTTATCGAAAACGGGTTCAACTGCTGTCCAGTCGAAACCAAAATTAGCGGCGCGATCCTGAATTTTTTCGCATTCGAGCAGGGCAGGGAGGCTGGCTGCCATGCCATCCAATACGCTGATTTGTTTTGGGTTTTTGTGTTTTTCTTGGCGCTCGTCTGCTTTGGCTTGTTCCCAAGCTTGATGGCGTTCGGCATCGCTGTTGTAGACGGCATCGGCAAATACGTGCGGATGTCGGCGTACTAACTTGTTACAAATTGCCTCTGATACTTGCTCAAAGGTGAAGTGTCCGCGTTCAGCCGCAATTTGGGCATGGAAGACGACTTGCAGCAGCAAATCACCCAACTCAGCGCACAAATCATCCATATCATTGCGCTCAATGGCATCAACGACTTCGTACGCTTCTTCGATAACGTAGGGAATTAAACTGTTGAAATCCTGCTTAATATCCCAGGCGCAACCATCTTCCGGTTGGCGCAACCGCGCCATGATGTCTAACAGTTGCTGGGTGTTTTTAAGCATGTAGTGCTAGGTTCAGAAGGAAGTCCCGAAATTGTCGAGATAGCGTTGCTGGAAGCCGTCCATATCGAAAGTATGATTTTGGGTGCCATTGTGTTCTATTTTGATCGCGCCCATCAAGGAGGCAATACGCCCCGTGGTTTCCCAGTCTAAATCGTTCATCAAACCGTATAAAAGCCCCGCACGATAAGCATCGCCGCAACCTGTTGGATCGACGATGGCTTTGGGTTTGGCGGCACGTATGGAGATGCAACGTCCGTCAGTGTAGATTTTGGAGCCTTGACCGCCTAAGGTAATGATTAAGGCATCAACTTTGGCAGCGATGTCTTCAAGTGACAAGCCCGTGCGTTCCTGCATAAGCTCTGATTCGTAATCGTTCAATGTCAGCCAAGTGGCTTGCTCGATGAATTGCAGTAATTCTTCGCCATTAAACATTGGCATACCTTGGCCGGGATCGAAAATAAAAGGAATGTCTGATTCTTTAAATTGTTCGGCATGTAATTGCATACCTTCTTTGCCATCGGGCGAAACGATGCCTATCCTGATGCCTCCATTACTAGGGACGGAGTTCAAATGTGATGAACTCATCGCACCCGGATGGAAGGCGGTAATCTGGTTGCCGGCTTCGTCTGTGGTGATATAGGCTTGTCCGGTGTAGCTGTTGTCCAGCACCTTGATAAATTCGCTGGACAGGCTGTTTTGCCCCAGCCATTGTGCGTAGGGTTCAAAATCATGCCCTACGGTTGCCATGATTAACGGCTTCTCGCCCAGCAATTTTAGGTTATATGCAATATTGCCCGCACAACCACCGTATTCACGGCGCATGACTGGCACCAAAAATGAAACATTCAGGATGTGGACTTTTTCGGGCAGGATGTGGTTTTCAAACTTATCGTGAAACACCATGATGGTGTCGTACGCCATAGAACCACAGATTAATGCACTCATTGTATTCCTCGTAATAATAAGATAGATGTCCAGGTAATGCCCGCCCATACCAGCGATAACATGACGGCTGCGGAGCCGATGTCTTTGGCGCGTCCTGATAATTCGTGATGTTCAAGACCGACGCGATCAACCACCGCTTCGACCGCAGAATTAAGCAATTCGACGAGCAAAACCAATACCATACTGCCGACCAAAAGCAGTTTTTCGATAGTGGTTTCGCCCAACCACAAGCCCAAAGGTGTGGTCACTACAAACAGTAGGACTTCCTGCCGGAAGGCTTCTTCATGTTGCCAAGTTGCCTTGAAACCGTAATAAGAGAACACGCAGGCATTGAGTATGCGTTTGATGCCTTTAGCATTTTGGTTAGCCATTGTAGATTACACGCTTTTTGATGGTTGTAAGGGGGGGGGTTAGGTACTGCTTATTCGTCAATAACTTGTTGATATTCTTCTGCACTCATCAGGTCATCCAAACTAGATAAATCATTGGCCTTGATACAAAAAAGCCAAGTGCCAAAAGCATCATCATTGACCAGTTCAGGTTCATCTACGAGTGCTTCATTGACGGCAATGACCACCCCGGAAACGGGGCTGTACAAATCTGATGCGGTTTTAACAGATTCAACCACGGCACATTGTTCTTCTGCTTGCAGACTACGACCCACTTTGGGCAAGTCGATATAAACCAGGTCGCCCAATTCCTGCTGGGCAAAATCGGTGATGCCCACACGGACAATGTTATCTTTTTCCAAGCGCACCCACTCATGGGATGGCGCATATTTTAAATCAGTTGGCAAATTCGTCATTTACGTTCTCAACAGCTTAGGGTCACTATTTTTGATAATCTTTGGAAACTGCTATTTTTATTCATTGGGATTGTTGCTAGGCATTATACTTTAAGCATCTCTTATTAACGACCCGTCTGTGACATGGTTTTTTCTCACAATACCAAAATATTGCTAAATGCCGTTTTGATTTTGCTGGCTATTGACCCTATTACAATAGCAATTGCAGATGACGATACTGTGAAAATGCCGAAATCACAGCACTCTACAGTTGTTATAGACAGTCAAACTCAAGCCACATCAGGGCTGAAGACGATGGTGGTTACAACCAGTCAGCACCACGCGGAATTCGAGGCAATCGGTAAAGTCATCAGCATCCAGCCTTTGCTGGTACTAAGAGAACGTTATTTGGTAGCGCAAGCTGAACTCAACGGTGCTAAAGCTAGATTGAAGCAGACCTGGCAAAGCCTTAAACGGCAGCAGGAATTATTTCGCAATGGCATAACAGCCAAGCGCTCTTTGCAGGAGCAGGAGGCACAGGGTTTGGGCGATCAAGCGTTGGTTGATGCGGCTCAGATAAGGCTGATGGCTATCGCCAGTGAAACTAGGTTGATGTGGGGAAAGGAACTTGCCGACTGGGTGTTGTCTGATAAAACAGGTAAGTTGAAAGCGTTTTTGTCAGACCAACAGCAGCTATTGCAAATTACTTTGCCTGCTAATAAGCAGTTAACAAGTGAAGTTGATACACTATTCGTAGAACCTTCAGGGCAACGTAATAAGGCGCATTCAGCGAGCTTAATTTCGCGCTCTACCCAACTTGATAGCAGCTTACAAGGTGAAAGTTATTTTTTTCAGACCAATGCTGATGGACTTAACATTGGTACGAAAGTAACCGCTTGGATACCCGAACCTACTATTGAGCAGTCTGGGGTTGTTGTCCCTGAGACAGCAGTAATCTGGTATATGGATCAGGTTTATGTTTACATTAAGGCCGCCAAAGACATTTACACGCGTCGGCTAATCAAAGCATTTTTGCTTACTCCCGATGGCTATTTTGTAAAAGATGATATAAAAGCAGGTGAGGAAGTCGTAATAATCGGTGGACAAATGTTGCTATCCGAGGAGTTACGAGGGCAAATACCGGATGAGGATTGATTCCGCTCATGGTTCGACCATTCGGCAAGCTCATGACTCACCACGAACGGAATCAATCCACTGCCGTTCGTCCTGAGCTTGTCGAAGGACTTATTAAGTAATCAAACTAAAATTTTCAGGTATTTTTAATGTCAAACTGGAGTGCAAACCTAGGTTTGCACTCCTAAACACTAAACTGAAGACTTATGCTTTGGTACTTAGGCATTTTCTTAGAATTTAATAATTATGTTCACCATCACCAAAGAAGTCTATTTTTGCTACGGACACCGCCTGATGAACCATCCAGGCAAGTGCCGACACCTGCATGGGCATAGCGTCAAGGCGGCTATCTCCATAATGCAGGAAACTCTGAACGAGCAAGGAATGGTTTGCGATTTTGCCGACATTAGGGAATGTGTTGAAGCGTTTATCGACCAACATCTTGATCACAATTTCCTGCTGCACAAGGATGATCCACTTATTCCTGCGCTGAAGGCAAACAATGAACGCTTTTGGGCGTTGGATGAGCATCCTACGGCGGAAGTCTTAAGCAAAATGATCTATCAGCATTTGAAAGCAACAGGTTTTAATGTATCCCAAGTCGTGCTGTGGGAAACCGCCAGTGCTTATGCGTGTTATCAGGAAGAATAAGACCAATCGCCATGAGCTTTTTAAACCCCATCAACAAATCCGAATGCTTGGAGCAAGTGTGTGCGTCTAATTATGAGAAGCTATTCCGCTTAATACCTGAGCTATCCAACATAGAAGGCAATGCCATCGGTTTGGCAAGCAACAACACGACCTTGCATGTGCAAATTATCGAGCAGACCGCTTATACCTTGACAATAGAATTAAGCCATTGCTTTAGCAATAAACCGGATGAGTTGCTGGAGCCTGCGGTAAGGATCCGAATTTATCTGGATGCACAATTGGCTGAGGTGTTGAGCGACCATGCCAGAGCCAGTGTAACGCATGTCTTCAAAGATTTTGGCTTGTGCCGCGAAATCATGAACTACAAATGGCGGCTCAATTTTTTCCTGCAAAAGTGGTTGGATCATTGCCTGACGAAAGGTTATCAGTTCAGCACGCAATCGAACTTGGTCAAAGAAATAGCATAGTTCGTAGATACCGTCTTAAAACCCAAGTGTCAAGGCTTATTTTACTGCGAAAAGATCGCGTATGTTGGGTATTTGTAGGTTGGCGGTGAGGTACGAACCCCAACGCCTTTGATCGCATTTTGTTGGGGTTCGTACCTCACCCACAACCTACTTTCCCGTTTTGGTTGAGTACACAAAGCACACATCGTATGCTATTATGCGTTGCATGAAGCACTACACTTGGAACCCTGAAAAGAACAAGATGCTCAAAAAAGAGCGTAATATTGGCTTTGAAGATGTAGTGTTTCACATTGAGGCGGGCGATGAAGTTAATATCTTGGAACATCCCAACAAGGAACGTTATCCAAACCAAAAAATCTCGGTGGTTGTTATCGAAGGCTACGCCTATTTAGTGCCGTTCGTTGAATCGGACGTGGAAATTTTTCTAAAGACCATCATCCCCAGCCGCAAAGCCACAAAACTTTATGTAGGTGACCACAATGAAAAAACTTGATCCTGAAGAACAAGCACTTTTAGATGATTTTGATGCTGGCATTCTTGCGCGAGTTCCTGAGCTTAAGGCCGAACTTGAACGGCATAAAGATTATGCGGCAGCGACATTTCAAAAAGACAGCCGGATCAATATTCGTATTTCATCCAAAGACTTACGTTTGCTCCAAAAACGTGCCTTGAGCGAGGGTTTGCCTTATCAAACGCTTATTTCCAGCCTCTTGCATAAATATGTCGAGGGACGGCTGACGGAGCATAGCTAAGGTAGTTCTGACTAAATCCTTCGACGACCAAAGGAAGTGCCTGTGGTACAAGCCCAGCACCCGAAGGGTACTTGTGACCTTTGGTTATAAAGACGAACGGCGGCTTTACTTTGTTCAATACATCCTCGTACTTAACCATTCTCAGAAAAAATAGAATAAATGACCATTAGAACCCGCTTTGCCCCCAGCCCGACCGGCTATCTTCATGTTGGTGGCGCACGTACCGCGCTGTTTTCCTGGCTTTATGCTCGCAAACATCAAGGAAAATTCATCTTAAGGATTGAAGATACCGACCTTGAGCGATCAACTCAAGAATCTGTCGATGCTATTTTAGAAGGCATGGATTGGTTAGGTTTAACCTACGACGAAGGCCCTTATTACCAAACCCAACATTTTGAGCGTTACAAGGAAGTGATTCAGCAATTGCTAGCCCAAGGCAATGCTTATCGTTGCTATTGCAGCAAAGACGAATTGGAGCAGTTACGTGAGCAGCAGATGGCGAACAAGGAAAAGCCACGCTATAACGGCAAATGCCGCCATTTAACTGAGCCGCAGGTCGGTAAAGGTTTCGTGGTGCGCTTTAAAAATCCTGTGGACGGCGCAGTGACCATTAATGATTTGGTCAAGGGCGATATTACGGTTGCCAATAAGGAATTGGATGATCTTATCATTGCCAGAACTGACGGCTCACCGACGTATAATTTAACGGTGGTGGTTGATGATATGGATATGCATATTACCCATGTTGTTCGCGGTGATGACCATGTTAATAACACGCCCAGGCAAATCAATATCCTCAAGGCTTTAGGAGCGAAATTACCTAAATACGCCCATTTGCCAATGATATTGGGTTCTGATGGTGCGCGTTTGTCTAAACGGCATGGTGCCGTTAGCGTAATGCAGTTCCGTGACGAAGGTTATCTACCTGAAGCCTTGTTGAATTATCTGGTGCGCCTAGGCTGGTCGCATGGCGATCAGGAAATTTTTTCGATTGATGAGATGATTGACAATTTCAGCCTGGAAGCCATCAACGTATCGGCTTCTGCTTTCAATATGGAAAAGTTGCTGTGGTTGAACCATCATTACATCATGAATGGTGATCCTGCCCATGTAGCCAAATATTTGGTCTGGCATCTTGAGCAACGTGGCATTGATTTGACGCAAGGCCCTGAACTTGTCGATGTGGTCTTGGCGCAACGGGAACGCTGTAAAACGCTGGTCGAAATGGCGGCGGCTAGTTTCTATTTTTATCAAGATTTCGATGCTTACGATGAAAAAGCCGCCAAAAAGAATTTTACGGCAGGTTCCGATTTGGTATTGTCGAATCTCCATGATGAATTTTCGCAGTTGCAATCTTGGGAGCGTGAGCCATTGCACGCAACCGTTATCAATCTGGCAGAAAAAATGGCTTTGGGTTTGGGCAAAGTCGCGCAACCGTTACGAGTGGCAGTTTGTGGGTCAGGAATGTCGCCATCCATAGACCTAACCTTAGCATTGCTGGGAAAAGAAACCACGTTAGTGAGGATACAAAAGGCGATTAAGTACGTGCAGGCTTTAAATTAATTCTGGACTTAAACGGTAGATGTTGTAGAATGCGCGGTCTGAGTTGAGGGGCCATAGCTCAGCTGGGAGAGCGCTTGCATGGCATGCAAGAGGTCAGCGGTTCGATCCCGCTTGGCTCCACCAAAAATAAATAGATTTAAAATAGACTGAACATGTTTTAGTCCCCATCGTCTAGTGGCCTAGGACACTGCCCTTTCACGGCGGTAACAGGGGTTCGAACCCCCTTGGGGACGCCATACGCTAAGGCTGTCATTTGACAGCCTTTTTTATGCCTAAAATTTTACTATACCGCTTTTGCTCTGATGAATACTGTCGAACTGGCTTATGAGGAGCTGGGTAAGGACAATCCAGTCCCACTTATTATTCTGCATGGTTTTTTTGCCTCATCGCGTAATTGGCGAAAAATAGCCGAACGGCTTTCGTCCACATATCACGTTTATGTATTGGATATGCGTAATCATGGTTTATCACCGCACCATGCGATAATGGATTACCCCAGCATGACTGCTGATGTCCTGCGATTTATGGATGTCCATAAACTAGTAACTGCACACATCCTGGGGCATAGCATGGGCGGTAAGATTGCGATGTGGTTGGCGTTGAATCATCCTGAGCGTATGAAAAAGTTGCTAGTGGTTGATATTGCACCCAAAAGTTACACGCATAATTTTGATAAGACGATTCGCGCATTAATCGATTTGCCGCTGGTTAGCATTCAGCATCGTAAGCAAGCAGAGCAAATGTTGGCTAAGGATATCCCCGAACCCAGCTATCGCCAATTTCTGTTGCAAAATCTGGTTCTAAAGGCAGGCAGTTATCACTGGCGGATTGATTTGGCTATTTTTTTGCGGATGGCACCGAATATTGTTGCTTTTCCAGAAATTCAAGATTTGTCGCCCTATTCAGATCAGACACTATTCGTTGCTGGCGCGAATTCTTCCTATCTCGCTCAAAAAGATACGCTACACTTATTCCCTAATGCGTTGTTTGAAACAATTGCAGATGCTGGGCATTGGTTACACGTTCAACAACCAGAAATTTTTACAGAAGTGGTTGAAAATTTTTTACAAAGGGGGTAAAAATTACCCCTTGCTATTGTAAAAAATGCAGACATAATTGAACTTTGGCACTAATCCGCAATCAAGGCAGTTGCTTGGATTTATTCATTGTTGGTGCGGCTGAAGATTACCCTAGTAACAGTATCTTCGAGAAATAGCCCCACCGATATGATGTTCTATGTATTTATACACATTGAACGGAGATATGAAAATACTTGGTTGCTAATCACTAAAAATAAATATAAGGAGAAATCGGATGTCGAAAGGTCAAAACTTACAGGATAATTTCCTCAATGCACTCAGAAAAGAACATACGCCGGTATCCATATTTTTGGTCAATGGCATCAAGCTACAGGGCAAGGTCGATTCTTTCGATCAATACGTCATTATGCTTAAAAACACAGTCAGCCAGATGGTTTACAAACACGCAATTTCAACGATAGTCCCTGCCAAAACCGTGAAATTGACGCGGGATGATGAATCTCCATCTGAGGAATAACCCTGTCAACACAAGTGTTTGCTGCTAACCGTGCGGGTTTCATAATCGAAAAGCTAATGAGGTATGTGATTGTTTGATCGCCCAGATTCGGGCGAGCGAGCCATTCTTGTTCACCTAAGCTTTCGCGCCCATCAAGAAGATCTCCTGGAATTAAAAGAGCTGGCAAAATCGGCAGGTGCTGATCCAGTTCACGTCGTCATAGGTAGCAGAAAAAGCCCGGACGCTAAATATTTTGTCGGCAAAGGTAAGCTGGAAGAGCTTAAAAGTGCAGTTGAGGAATTTTCTGCGGATACCGTTTTATTTAACCATGCCTTATCGCCCAGCCAGGAAAGAAACCTTGAAGGATTTCTGGGTGTTAGAGTGGTGGATAGAAATGGACTTATATTAGATATTTTTGCACAGCGAGCGCAGTCATTTGAAGGCAAATTACAGGTTGAACTGGCGCAGTTAAAACATCTTTCTACCCGATTAGTTCGCGGTTGGACGCATTTAGAGCGGCAAAAGGGTGGTATCGGTATGCGCGGCCCCGGTGAAACCCAGCTAGAAACCGATAGGCGACTGGTTGCGGTGCGTATCAAACAAATCCAAAAACGTCTGGATAAAGTGGATAAGCAACGCCATCAAGGTCGCAGCAAGCGCAAGAAAGCTGAAATTCCTGCCGTTTCATTAGTAGGCTATACCAATGCCGGAAAATCCACCTTATTCAATAGCTTAACGGGTGCTGATATATACGCCGCTGATTTATTGTTTGCAACTTTAGATCCCACCTTACGTAATTGCCGTTTGCCCAATAATACCGACATTGTGCTGGCGGATACGGTAGGTTTTATCCGTCACTTACCGCATGAATTAGTCGCCTCCTTCAAATCCACCTTGCAGGAAGCCAGTGAAGCGGACTTATTACTGCATGTGGTTGATGTTAATTCTGAGAATCGGGATGGCATCATTAAAGAGGTCAAGCAGGTGCTGAGTGAGATAGGTGCCGATAACATTAGGTGCATAGAAGTCTTCAATAAAATTGACTTGCTGGATGATAGAAAACCCAGAGTAGACCGGGATGATGAGGGCAATCCGATACGGGTTTGGCTTTCCGCCCAAACAGGGCAGGGCATTGATCTGCTACTCAATGTGTTAGCAGAACAGTTTGCTCCTGCCAAAAACAGGCGGAAATGTTTTCTGAGATCAGACCAAGGCCAAATTAGAGCCAAATTATTTACTTGCGCAAAAATTATTCACGAGCATATTAATGATTCGGGTGGTAGCGATTTGATAATTGAGATAGATAACAAATACCTAGGGTTATTAAGTGCCGTCGAAACCGAAGAATGTGTTTAGAAATACTATTGACTTACCAAACACTCAACGTAATCTGCATCAGCAAAAGCAGCAGGTTGGGGAAGTTTATCAATCAGAATTCGATTAATTACGATACAATGAAGGGATAGCATAAGTCACGAGTCAATGGTGTTATCTGTCGTTAAACAGAAACATCCTGAGTGAAAAGATAATAAATAATCCAATACGGAGCAAAAATATGTCGTGGAATGAGCCAGGCGGTGACAAAAAAGATCCTTGGAGTGGTCGAGGGGATCAAAAAGGACCGCCCGATTTAGATGAAGCAATTCGTTCATTACAAGAAAAACTAAGCAATATCTTCGGTGGTACCAAAAGCGGAGGTGGCGGTAACGGAGGTGGTTCCCACAGCGCATTTTCCACTGGCAACATAATGAAAAATATGGGGATTATAGCCGTCTCGATATTGGTTATTTGGCTGTTGAGCGGTTTTTATATCATTGACGAAGGTGTGCAAGGCGTTGAAACCCAGTTTGGTAAATACACCAGAACAACAGATTCCGGTCTAAATTGGCATATTCCTGCGCCTATCGAGCAGGTCGAAAAAATTAATGTTCAACAACAACGTTATATCGAAGTTGGCTATCGCTCAGGCGGAAGTGGTACAGCGCAAGGCGCAGTGGCAGTACCCAAAGAAGCGTTAATGCTGACCAAAGACGAAAATTACATTGATGTCCAATTGGCCGTTCAATATCAGGTTAAAGACGCGAAATCTTTGCTGTTCAATCTGGTTGATCCCGAAGCCACACTAAAGCATGTTACCGAAAGCGCATTACGCGGCGTTATCGGTGGCAGTAATATGGATTTCGTTTTGACAGAAGGTCGTAGCGAAGTGGTTGCTCAAGCTAAAAAAGAAATTCAAGAAGTGATGGATGCTTATAATTCTGGCGTACAAGTCACTAGTGTTAACTTGCAAGATGCCCAGCCACCTGAGCAAGTGCAAAATGCCTTTGAAGACGCTATCAAAGCACGAGAAGATCAACAGCGGTTTATCAACGAAGCGCAAGCCTACGCTAACGATGTCGTGCCAAAAGCGCGGGGTGCAGCGGCAAGAAAGTTACAAGAAGCCGAAGGTTACAAAGAGCAAGTCATCGCCCAGGCCGAAGGTGAAACCAACCGCTTTACCAAGCTGGTGACGGAATACAAAAAAGCCCCAGAGGTGACCAGAAAACGGCTCTATCTGGAAGCCATGGAAACCGTTATGTCTGAAACCAATGCTGTGATGATAGATGTTAAAGGCGGCAATAACATGATGTACTTGCCTTTGGACAAAATGATTCAGCAAAAACAAGCAATGGTTCAAACTGAAGAAGTTAATTCGCAGCCTGAAATAGATCGCCGATCACCCAAACATGCGCCTATTGAAGAAGAGCAACAACAGCAAGTGATTGATAGACCTTCAATGCGCGGTCGTGAAGGAAGGGGACGATAATGTTAGAGAATAAAATAGTGTTAGGTGTTGGTGCGCTTGTGGTTATCACCGTGATGTGCGTATTTACAGTGGGACAAACCGAGAAAGCCATCAAGTTCAAACTCGGTCAAATCCAGAAATCTGATTATGAACCGGGTTTGCATTTTAAATGGCCGTTCATCAACAACATCAAGAAATTTGATGCCAGAATCCAAACAATGGATTCCAAGCCTGAGCGGTTCTTGACAGCAGAAAAGAAAAACGTCATCGTTGATTCGTTCGTAAAATGGCGCATTGGCGATGTCAACAAGTTTTATACTGTGGTGTCCGGTGATATTAGCCAAGCCAATTTACGTTTGGATCAAATCATCAAGGATGCGTTTCGTGGTGAATTTGGTAAACGCAATATTAAGCAGCTTGTATCAACTGATCGGCACGCCATCAGGGAGATTTTGATCAAAAACTCAAAACCGCTCGCGGCTAATTTGGGTATGGAAATTGTTGACGTTCGGGTAAAGCGGATTGATTTGCCGGAAGAAGTCAGCAGCTCCGTGTTCCGCAGGATGGAAGCAGAGCGTGAGCGGGTTGCTCGTGAGTTCCGTTCGCAAGGCTCTGAAGCGGCTGAAAGAATACGTGCTGATGCAGACAGACAACGTGTTGTAACTTTAGCCAACGCATTCCGCGATTCAGAAAAATTACGCGGTGAGGGCGATGCCAAATCAACGGATATTTATGCGAAAAGCTACGGTGCTGACGCTGAGTTTTTTGCGTTCAGCCGAAGTTTAAACGCTTACAAAAAGACTTTTGCTAGCTCAGGTAGTATGATGGTCATTGATCCCGAATCTGATTTTTTCAAGTATTTTAAAAATCAAGGTTCAGGAAAATAAACTGATTTAATAAAGTTAATAAGATCAATCTGTTGGTGGACAAATACAAGATACGTAGTCGTTGATTGTTGATGTCCACTACAGATAAAATAAAAACGCTCCTTGTGGGGCGTTTTGTTTGAGTAGGCACTGAAAGATATGCGACAAAAAGATTCCTGGTTGTTACCCGAAGGCATAGAAGAAATACTGCCCCAGGAAGCAGCGTATCTTGAAAACCTCCGCCGTACCTTACTTCAGTTATTTACCTGCTGGGGTTATGAGTTGGTCATCCCACCGATGATTGACTTCATTGATTCCTTGCTGACGGGGTCAGGTCATGACCTGGATTTGCAAACCTTCAAACTGACTGACCAAATCAGCGGCAAAACCTTGGGTTTCAGGGCGGACATGACCCCGCAAGTCGCCCGCATGGATGCCCACCAACTCAAGCGCGAATGCCCAACCCGCTTATGCTACGTGGGTACGGTACTGCACACGCGCGGCGATCCCCTGGAAAAAACCCGTAGCCCCATGCAAATCGGCGCGGAGCTTTATGGTCATGCCGGAATTGAAAGCGATGTCGAAGTGATCTGCCTGATGCTGGAAATGCTGGCGCAATCAGGCTTGCTGGATGTGCATCTTGATCTTGGTCATGTTGGCATATTCCGTGCTTTGTCTCGGCAAGCGGGTTTGGATCAACATCAAGAAAGCTTGTTGTTTGATATTTTGCAACGTAAAGCACGACCAGAACTTGAAGAATTAATGGCCGAACTTACCATCAACGAAGCTGTTAAGGCCATGTTACTAAAGTTGCCAGAACTGAATGGTGGCACAGAAATAATCCCCAAAGCCCGATTGGTGCTGGCAAACGCTGACCATCAAGTTAAACAAGCCTTGGCTAATTTAGAGGCTGTGGCAGAACAATTGAGCAACCGCTTTTCTGCACTGCCTATTAGTTTTGATTTAGCCGAACTGCGTGGTTATCATTATCATACTGGTGTGGTTTTTGCGGCTTTCGTACCGACAATTGGCAGGGAAATCGCCCGTGGCGGTCGCTATGACAATATTGGTGCTGTGTTTGGTCGAGCGCGTCCGGCCACGGGTTTCAGTGCCGATCTCAAATTATTGGCATTGCTAGGCAAACAAACTGCCCAAGATCAGCTTAATCAACGCATATTTGCACCTTATCAGAAAGATAACGCGCTAAATGAAAAAATCAGGGATTTACGCGCTCAAGGTCAAATCGTGATTCAGCAATTACCTGGACAAACAGGCGCAGCAAAAGAATTAGCTTGTACGGCTGTTTTGGAGCTAGACCAGAAAAACTGGGTTGTTCGGACATTAGAAAATTAAGCTTGGAATAAACATGGGAAAGAATGTCGTAATAATAGGTACCCAATGGGGTGACGAAGGCAAGGGCAAGCTGGTTGATTTGTTGACCGAGCAAGTACATGCCGTCGTCCGTTTTCAGGGCGGACACAATGCCGGCCACACCCTGGTCATCAAAGGTAAGAAAACCGTGTTGCATCTGATTCCGTCCGGCATCCTGCGGGAGAATGTCCAGTGCATGATCGGCAATGGCGTGGTGTTGTCGTTGAATGCTTTGATGGAAGAGATCGAATTTCTGGAAACTGCCGGAATTCAGGTCAAAAACCGCCTGTTAATCAGCGAAGCCTGCACTTTAATATTACCTGTGCATGTTGCAGTCGATAAGGCTAGAGAAAAAGCCCGTGGTAGCAAGGCTATCGGTACGACTGGGCGCGGCATTGGTCCTGCCTATGAAGACAAGGCAGGACGGCGGGGCTTAAGGGCAGGGGACTTGTTAAATCCTACGATTTTTGCCGAAAAGCTGAAAGAGTTGCTGGAGTACCATAATTTCATGCTGACTGGCTACTACCAGGTCGAAGCTGTCGATTATCAACAGACGCTGGATGAAGCACTTAAGCTAGGTGAGATGGTCAAGCCAATGTTGTGCGATGTTAGTGAAGCCTTGTACGCGTACCAAGAGCAAGGTAAAAATCTGTTATTTGAAGGCGCACAGGGCGCGTTATTAGATATAGACCACGGCACATTCCCCTACGTCACTTCATCCAGCACCACCGCAGGCGGTGCGGCGACCGGCAGCGGTATCGGGCCACTTGACCTGGATTATGTATTAGGTATCACCAAAGCCTACTCAACCCGCGTAGGCAACGGCCCATTCCCATCGGAATTGCACGATGCCAACGGTGAGCATCTTGGCACCAAAGGTCACGAATTTGGCGCGACCACAGGCCGTAAACGGCGCACGGGCTGGTTTGATGCGGTCGCTATGCGGAAATCGGCAAAGCTCAATAGCCTGAGCGGAATCTGCCTGACCAAGCTGGACGTACTCGACGGTCTGTCCACTATCGGTATATGTACGGGCTATAAACTGAACGGAAAACTGACTGAAACCGCCCCGCTGGGTGCTGAACAATACCAGCAATGCGTAGCGATTATCGAGGAAATGCCTGGATGGAGTGGAGCGACTGCTGGAGTCACCGACTTTAATGCCTTACCCTACAATGCCAAGGCTTATATCAAGCGCATTGAAGAACTGGTCGGAGTAAAAGTGACGATTTTATCCACAGGTGCAGAACGGGATGAGACTATTGTTCTTGAAAATCCGTTTGTTTAGAATCTGGCAGATACTTCGCATAAAAGCTACATAATGCTAACCCCCGTCGTATCAAACCGCATCGTCGTCCTAGATACCGAAACCACCGGACTCAGTCCTCAAGATGGACATAGAATCATCGAAATTGGCTGCGTCGAACTTATCAATCGCCGTGCCACAGGCAACCGCTTTCACGTTTATATCAATCCAGACCGCAACATTGACCAAGGCGCGATTGAAGTGCATGGCATTACCAATCAATTTCTGGAAAACAAACCTCGGTTTGCTGATATTCTCGACGATTTTGTTGCCTTCATAAACGGCTCAGAACTGGTCATTCACAACGCACCGTTTGACGTAGGCTTTATTAACCATGAATTTGCGCGGTTAAACGATAAAGCCAGAACCTTGACAGACTACAGCACCGTGTTCGATACCTTGGCTTTTGCCAGAAAAAAACACCCAGGGCAACGCAACAGTCTTGATGCTTTATGTAAACGCTACGCTATCGACAACAGCCACAGGGAATTGCACGGTGCGTTGCTAGATGCTGAAATTCTGGCAGACGTATTCTTATTAATGACGGGTGGTCAATCGTCGTTGTTAGATGAAGGCGAAGCAGCAAGCCGCGCATCAGGAAGTACCCACAAACCCAAACAGCTATCCAGTAGCAGATCCGCTTTAACCGTCATTTATTGCAACGAAGCAGAGTTGACAGAACATCAGCAACGTCTGGAGGCTATTGAAAAGGTCAGTGGTGCGTGTGTTTGGAAACAATCGGTGACAAGGCAGTAAAGCTTTACGCTTTAGCATACCCCCGCCACATTATTGTCGTAGCTTCGATTTTGTGGATTGCTAAAGCGAAGCTACCCTACGATTTACTCGTTGTGCTTACGTGAACTGGGTAATCAACTATTTAAACGTTCCTTTAGCACGGGCAGAAATGCTAATTTCACATCAAGATACTTCCTCAACCAGTCATTAAAATCGGTCTTCAAAATAACTGAAAAGACAGTGTTTTCCAAAGTAACAATGGAGACTGAGCGTAGATCGTCAGTCAGCAGGGCAATTTCGCTAAAGCTAGAACTCGGTTCCTGGATTTGAAACTTTACTTCGGTGCTTTTTTCGGCATCAATCCTACTGACAGAAACCTTACCTAAGAAAAGTAAAAACAAAGAATTCGGATTACCTTCTGTGGCAATAACTTCTTTTCTCACATAGCGTACAGTTTTAGCTTTTAGCATTAATTCGGCTAGACCACTTTCAGATACGTTAGATAAAAAAGGAATATTTTTCCCTTTAAAATCTGGTAGATCGGGTTCTTTTGTTATAAATAGATGGGATTTATGTTTAATGTTCATCTGATTTTCCATTAAATTAAAATTTTTCATACATAACCTCATGATTGAAGTTAAAAAAACCGAGTCAGATAGTTATTAATGCCTATCTACTCATTCAGAATCCCTTTTAATTTATTTTCCTAGCTGTCCAGCAAAAGCTAAATTAACGGTAATGCTTGATTTCAATTATGGGTTTATCTAGTAAGTCACACTAAATGCAGTACGGCTGACGGTTAATCATGTTACCGCAAAGCGAACCCAAAATCGTGAGTTAATTAAACAATTGCTAATTTGAACTCATTTAAAATAAATTACAATAGGTATAAATACCTATAGGGTTTTATCCGGTGTTGTCGTGCTTCGGATTTGTAATCCATGTAAACCCGAAGATTAAACTATTAAAACTAAATTCAACGTGTGTATGTTGAGTTGAAAGCTTGTTCTAGTAGGGTTTAGTTTAGTGAGGATTAAGCTTCAAGTCTGTGAAAAACTTCACATCGTAAGTGTGAAATAGTTCAATCTGTAAGTAGTAGAAGCCAGTTGCGTCTAGCTTACTGACTGAGCTTATGTGGATAGGAAAAGTTAAAAAGTTCAAAACAACCCTGATCTATAACGTGCTTGATTTAAATCTTTCCATAACAGATGTAGTAAATCTTGTAAAATAGGCGTTTAATTTGTCGGAAAGAATAATGGTGTGGAAACCACACGTTACAGTTGCTGCTGTCATTGAGCGGGATGGGCGGTTTTTGCTGGTTGAGGAACATACCTCGAATGGCTTGCAATTCAACCAGCCCGCCGGGCATCTTGAGGAAAACGAAAGCCTGATCGATGCTGTGAAACGCGAAGCCTTGGAAGAAACCGGCTGGCAATTTGAGCCTGAACAGATCTTATCGATCCAACTTTGGCGCAAAAACCCACGCGCACCGAGTTTCCTAAGATGTTGTTTTTCTGGGCAATGCCATAGTCATGACCCTACTCATCCCCTAGACGAAGGCATTGTCGCTACGCATTGGCTGACGCGCACTGAAATTCACGAACAGAAACATCGCTTACGCAGCCCCTTGGTTTCGATTGCGGTTGACGAATACCTCAGCGGTCAACGCTATCCCTTGGCTTTGCTGAAAACCTTTATTGATTTGAAACATGCCTAAGCACATAGTCGTCGGCATGTCGGGCGGTGTTGATTCGTCCGTGACCGCCCTGTTATTACTGGAGCAAGGCCATCAAGTAACGGGTCTGTTCATGAAAAACTGGGAAGAAGATGACGGCACAGAACAATGCACGGCGATGGAAGATCTCGCTGACGCGCAGCAAGTATGTGATAAGCTCGGCATCGAATTAAAAACCGTCAATTTCGCCGCCGAATATTGGGATGACGTATTTGAAGTGTTCCTGTCCGAATTCAAGGCCGGACGCACGCCCAATCCCGACATCCTGTGCAACAAGTACGTCAAGTTTAAGGCTTTCCTGGATTACGCCATCGAAGATTTAGGTGCAGACTTCATCGCTACGGGACATTACGCACGAGTCAGTGAAAAAGACGACGGCTATTTCTTGTTGAAGGGGCTTGATCCCGATAAGGAACAAAGTTATTTCCTGTACACCTTGAAGCAACACGAGTTGGCACAGACCCTGTTCCCTATCGGCCACCTGCATAAAAAGGAAATCCGCCAACTGGCGCAACAAGCCGGGTTTGATAATTGCCGGAAAAAAGACAGCACGGGAATCTGCTTTATCGGCGAGCGCAAATTCAAAGAATTTTTGCAGCGTTATTTGCCCGCCCAGCCCGGCGAAATGCTTACACCGGAAGGTCAGCACATTGGCACTCACCAAGGCCTGATGTATTACACCTTGGGGCAGCGCCAAGGCTTGGGTATCGGTGGCGTAAAAGATGCGCCGGATGAACCTTGGTACGTGCTGGATAAGGACTTGGCAAATAACATCCTAATCGTCGGCCAAGGCCACGACCATCCATTAATGCTGCATAATACCCTTGAAGCCAGCCGATTGGACTGGTGCAATAACAAGCCGTTAACACAAAGCATTGAATGCGCGGCGAAAACCCGTTACCGACAACAAGACCAGGCTTGCCGGGTTGAGCCATTGGGCGAAGACCGCTGTAGGGTAAGCTTCGACAAACCACAACGTGCGATAACCCCTGGGCAATCCGTGGTGTTTTACCAGGGTGAAATTTGCCTGGGTGGTGGCATTATTGAATCCAGGGCTAACACTTGAAAAATCTGGACATGACCTTCGACAGAACGAACGGTGACTTGTTGATTCCGTTCGTGGTGAGCTTGGAACTATCAACGGAATCAACTCACTTTAATTACTACAACCGGATAAAGCCATGAGCTACTTTACGCTAACCGCCATTTCTCCAATTGACGGACGCTACGCCAACAAGGTCGAAGACTTGCGCCCCATTTTCAGCGAATTCGGCCTGATACGTTACCGTGTGTTGGTCGAAATCCGTTGGCTGCAAGCCTTGGCGAAGCATCCTAAAATCGTGGAAGTCAACTCGTTTAGCGACGATGCCAACCAGGTTTTGGAACACATCGTCAGCCATTTTGCGGAAGCCGATGCCCAGCGGATCAAGGATATCGAAAAGACCACCAACCACGATGTCAAGGCGGTCGAGTATTTCCTGAAAGAAAAAATCGCGGGTACTGACGAACTGGAACAAGTCAGCGAATTCATCCATTTTGCCTGCACCTCGGAAGACATCAACAACCTGTCTTATGCGCTAATGTTGAAGGAAGGGCGAGACGTGATGCTCACCCAAATGCAAGCCTGCATAGCAGCCATCAAGCAATGCGCCGTGGAATTTGCGAACCAGCCGATGCTGTCGCGCACGCACGGGCAATCGGCAACACCGACGACAGTGGGTAAGGAATTCGCCAATGTTGTCGCCCGCTTATCCCGCCAAAAGGCACAACTTGAAGCCGTACAGTTACTAGGCAAAATCAATGGCGCTGTCGGCAATTATAATGCCCACGCTGTAGCCTATCCCGAAGTCGATTGGCCGGATTTTGCCAAACAATTCGTTGAATCGCTAGGCTTGCAGTTTAACCCTTACACCATCCAGATCGAGCCGCATGACTACATGGCGGAATATTTCCATGCCTTGTCCCGCTTCAATACGATATTGCTGGATTTTGACCGCGATGTTTGGGGCTACATCTCCTTGGGTTATTTCAAGCAAAAAACCGTGGCAGGCGAAGTGGGTTCGTCCACCATGCCGCATAAGGTCAACCCGATAGATTTTGAAAATTCCGAAGGCAATCTCGGTTTGGCTAATGCGATGTTTACGTTTCTGGCGGAGAAATTGCCCATAAGCCGTTGGCAACGCGACCTGACCGATTCCACGGTATTAAGGAATATCGGTGTCGGCATCGCCCATACCAGCATTGCCATCCAAGCCACCTTAAAAGGTATTTCAAAATTGCAGATTAACCCAGAAGTTATCGAAGCCGACCTCAATGCCAATTGGGAAGTCCTGGCAGAACCCATCCAAACCGTGATGCGCCGCTACGGCATCGAAAAACCTTATGAAAAGCTAAAGGAGCTGACCCGAGGCCAACGGATAACGCCAGAGCAATTGCGCTTGTTTATTGAGAAACTGGATATTCCAGAAGCTGCTAAGGCAGGATTGTTAGAGCTAACTCCTAGGAGTTATACGGGTTATGCTGAAACACTGGCTAAAAAAATCAGACAAGATTAAATCAGCTTTAATGGCTTATTCAGTGCGTAGATACCATCTCTCCAAATCAATCGAAAGCGGAGAATCATCCGACTTGCGGTTGATAGGGTTGTTGGTGTTTCAGGACACCATAACAAATCTGCACCAGTTTTCGCATGGCTGCGCCTAAGACAGCACGGACGAATAGCGTAGCGTATTCCGCCTGATGAAGGTGACACACATTTGCATTTACGAGAGTGCGCCATAGCCGGACGGGGCATGTTGCCCCGTTCGTAGGGTTTTGACGTAGCTCAAAAACGTCACCGTCGGCAAAACGTGAGTAACGGGGTAACATACCCCGTCACGCGTTCGTGCCCGCGAGGGTGATCCGTCATGGCCAAACGACCACCAAAACCAAAGAGCATATCGCCAAAAAACCGTCAACCGTTTCCGTCGGAATCAATCATCGTGCATCTCCGGCGGAACGCCTATCGGCTTCCGCCTTACGGACTTCGTACCTCACCCCAACCTACGACCCTAATTCATTCCATTCTTTTTCATTTCTTTTCCATATATCATCAATTTCATAATCTTTAAACTTTTCCTCAAAAATGCTTTCATATTGTGCATGAACTGTTGTTAATTTAGATATTGATAGTTTGATTACTATACATAATGCTTTAACCAAATAAACTGATTCATATTCTTCAAAATCCTTAACACTTTCATAAACAAATATATAAAATCTGATGACTACATCAATAAGTAAGTTATTGTCTGAATTGACTGCAATCTTAGTTAAAGTCAAGATATAATTATCATTTTCAACTGTTGGCTCAATAGCATCACGATAAATTTGCAAAGATAGTAAATAAACGCTCATCCAAGGCGAAAGAGATGCCGATATAGATTCGACACCAATGAATTCTTCAATACAAGAAGCTATACGGCCAATTTCCGAAAAAGGATCTTTTTTGCTAAGGAGACGTTCTGTCGAAATTGAAATACGCTCTTCGGTATTTAAGGGTTTTTCATACGGAAATCTTCGGCGACTTAAAGGATTTATAATATATTCTAGACACTTAGGCTCTAAAAACTCAGCAGAAGGATCAATTACTGACTTTAACGATTCAATATCCTTGTCATTTATATTTTCACAGATAATTTTAAAAAAATTATCAAAAAAAGTTATATCACGCACAGCAAATACCTAAGGACACTTGTTACAATCATCTTGTTTCTTCTTACAATTTTCCCATACTTGTTTAGCATTATCTCCCAGCCGGACGGGGCATGTTGCCCCGTTCGTAACATTTCGATAGGGTTCAACAACGCCACCGTCGGCAAAACGTGAGTGACGGGGTAACATACCCCGTCACGCGTTCGGTCCGGCATCGTTACTTCCTCCAGCCCGCCCATTTCTCGTGAAGGTTCAGTTTGCGTAAGGCGGATTCGGAGCAGAGCGACAATCCGCCATGCCAAACAATGCACAACCTTCAACCATGCAACCTAACCCAAAACCCATGTCTGGAAATGTCAGAGGCATATTCAGTCTCACAGATTCCGTTTGTGGCGGATTGCTGGCGCGAATCCGCCTTACGCCAGCATCTTTTAATCCGACTTACGGGTTACGAGAGTGCGCCATAGCCGGACGGGGCATGTTGCCCCGTTCGTAACATTTCGATAGGGTTCAACAACGCCACCGTCGGCAAAACGTGAGTGACGGGGTAACATACCCCGTCACGCGTTCGGACAATCCGCCACGCCAAACAATGCACAACCTTCAACCCTGCAACCCACCCTAAAACCCATGCTCGGAAATGTCGGTGGCATATTCAGTCTCACAGATTCCGTTTGTGGCGGATTGCTGGCGCGAATCCGCCTTACGCCAGCATCTTTTAATCCGACTTACGGGTTTTTCGGCTTTCAAGCCCCCAATCAATATCCACAAGACCGTGACTCCGTTTTTGATGGGTTTCGTGATGCTCTACCCATCTTACGCGTTGCCTTTGAGACCCCAGGCAGGGTATGGAAAAAGGTCGGCGGGGTACATTCGTCGGAACACGGCTAACGCCGCTTCCGACTTACAGGTTTTCACTTCCATCGGTTGAACTGGAACAAACGCCCTTTTTCTGAGAATTCAGTTTGGCTAACTCCATTAAACCAACTAACTGAAGAGTAACCCTTCGAAATAAGCTCTTCCAAAACATCTTGAAGCACTTTAGCTTTGGTGGAAATTAAACCAATCAACGGAATGGCTGTTGGGGCAATCGCAATTTGACCATCTGCGATTAAGTCAAGGATCGCAAGCAAACATGACTCGCTAATGAAACATGGCTCGTGTCCAGCCGCAAAGCGAACACTCGAATTTTTAGCACCTAAGCGTTCAGCGATACGTTTCCGTCTTTCAAACCCAATTGCCACGTAGCCGTCCGGTGTTACCCCAATATGAACGTATGCTTGTTCTAATGATTTTGGTTCGAAAATTGCCTCATAGCTAATCAAATAATCGTCATGAGGATCGTTTTTTGGATTCGTTTCCTCTCTAAATACTACTGTTGTAGCATGTCTTGAAGCGAACCATTCAGACAAAAGCACTCTGGCTCGTTCAGGCGTTAGCGTCGGTAGGTTACTTCTTACAGCCACAAGAATCTCCTGCTGCTTCCCCGCCGGACGGGGCATGTTGCCCCGTTCGTAGGGTTTCGGCGTGGTTCAACAACGTCACCGTCGGCAAAACGTGAGTGACGGTGTACATACCCCGTCACGCGTTCGGTGCCCTCCCAACCGCCCGCCAATAGCCATAACACCGTGCCGCCGATTTTGATGGGTTTCGTTTCACTCTACCCATCTTACGGGTTCGTCGTTATTCCACATAACCACGAATAGCTCTAGATGCATACTCCTGTAGGCATTCTGGAATTTCTTTTTCATGACAATTAAAGATTCCCTCGATTTTTTCCAAATAATCTGAGCATAAATGCCCCAAACCATGCAATGCCGATTTTTTACACATTACATTATCGAGCGACAATATCTTGTCTAAATTCTTCAATATTGCATAACTGATTTGCTTTATGTCAGGTGCATGATCCATTGCCTCAGTCGAAAACATATCCCACCACATAAAACACAAGCGGTTATAGGAAATCTCACCTAAATCTTCGGGTTCTGGATTATTCGAACATACTTTATCAAAAACTTTTTCAAATACTTCAAACATAAGCGATACTGCTTTCACTCTGTCTGAAAGCGGCACTTCTTCCGTGAAAAAATACTCTGGAAAAGACCCGCCACAGTTCGAATCAATCATATATTGAAGACCACAAAAAAACTGTTTTTCCGAAAAGGCTTTAGATAGCTTTTCAATCTCTTGAAAAGCCATACAGAAATATCGAATAAATAAAGTTTTGTTAGACAGAGGGTCATCAGGGTTATATACAGGATCTTCATAGTCCTCTTGAAAAAACCACTTTTCATTTTTGCCTTGGTCTGATCTATCAAAAAAATACTTTATAAAGTCTGAATAAGTAAAACTCTCCATATCAACCTCTATACTCTAAAAATATCAACACTTTTTACAGTGCCGCTCAACTGCTTTTCGTGCCCTGTCTATTGCACCATTGTTATCATCATGAAGTTGAGGATTGTGTCGATCATCCTTACCACCATGCCATTTTTTAGTGTTGGCATCCCTTAATGCTTTACAGTCCAACGCTCTTTGTAGTTTCCATTTAGCTATTTCGCAAGGATCAGTAAGGCCTGGTGGAACTTTTTCATTACATCGATTTTTATACTGCCTATTGTTTGCACGGTATTCAATATCTTTTTGTAAATCATCGTATACACCTGGGTATTCTTCACCCCAAATTTCACTAATTATTACTCCACCACCCACCACAGCCGCACAGATAAGCGGGTTCACCCAACAGTAAGCTATGACGGGTTCAACCCAAGGCAATGTTTGTGCAAACAACCCAGTGGGATCGACCGCATTGACCGGATTCCCATTGACATATGCATAAAAATTAACCCCCCCCTCCAACCCAATCGGGTCCGCCGTCACATACCTCCCTAACTCCGGGTCATAATAGCGGTGCCAATTATAGTATAGCCCAGTCTCGGCATCCTCGACTTGCCCGGAGAAGCGCAGGTTGGATTCAATGGTGGGCTTGTCCTCGGTTGCAATGGGCGTGGTGATGTTTACGTTCCCAAAAGCGTTGTACTGCGCCGACCAGACGACAATACCGCTGCGGTCAGTGGCCTGGATAGGCGTGCCGAGGTGGTCGTGGTGGTAATAGGCGATGGTGTTTTGGCCTGCGCTGTTCTTGGTCTTGATGAAAAGGGTGGCGGTGGTGAATTCGCCGTTTGGCCTTGGGCCGTATTGGGTGGTGATGGTTGGCGCTGTGGTGGCTGTTACGTTTTGCCCCTCACCCTGGCCCTCTCCCACGGGGAGAAGGGGATTGATGGCTTGGCTGGCTTCGGCAATCAGGCCTTCGTCGCTGTACAGGTAATAACTGCGCTTGGGCTGGCTTAGGGGCGCGCCGTCCTTGTTGCGGTAGGCTTCTTTCCAAATCCTTCTGTCAAAGGGGTCGTAGCCGTAGCGGGCGATGGGGTTGTTGTCCTTATCACTGACTTGGATGAGTCGGTTTTGGCTGTCGTAGCTGTAGTGGGTGCTGTTACCGCCTTGGGTTTTTTGAGTGAGGTTGCCTGTGGGGTCGTAGCTGTAGCTGGTTTTGCCCAGCAACAAGCCTTTTTCGGTGAGGCGGTTGTTGGCATCGTACTCCCAGCTTCCTACGTTCTTGCTGTGTTCTATGCGGTTGCCCACGCCGTCCAGGGTAAAGGTTTCGGTGTCCTTGCCGAACAGGGCTGGTGTCGTCGGTTATTGACTTGACGAGGTGGGATTCGTCGTCGTAGCAAGCCTGGATGGAGCTTGCGGAATCCGGGTTTTCGTGGCTTCGATTTCCGGTATTGCGTTACATTTCATACAGGCTGCTTTTGTCTAAGAATATCAAACGCTAATTGTATTCCCCGCCAAATCCGCAACCGCCGCATTTGCAACCCCGTAAACCTGGATACTATGTTTGATGACCTTGGCATAATTTTCGTGTAGATGTCCGTGAAAAATATGTTTTACGCCCATTGCTGAGGCCAGGTCACCAATAACCGAAAACCCGTGCTTATGTGATCCAGGAGCTTCATGGGTGACTAAAATGTCTGCTTTTAACTGCGCGAGTGCATGAAATTCATCGTGCCAGATAGCGCACTGGTATTTTAATGGCATTTCGCCGCCCCTGATGTGGGGGCGTTGGGCATCAATATATTGCTGTTTGTTTGCCCATTTGGGTGTTTGCGGCGGATACCATACGCGACCTAGAAAAATACCGCCTAAGCCAGCTATGCGGATACCTGCAATATCAGCCACTTTCAAGTGCAATCCTTTATGTGCCAGCGTGGAATGGAACAGGTTGTGGTGCTTGTCAGGCGTTTCAAAATCGTGATTGCCAGCAATCCACCAGATTTCTGTCAGTTCGACAATCTCTTGCAGGGAGGTTTCTAGGGGTGATTCCAGGTCATAGTCCCCCAACAACACGACCGCTTTGGGTTTGTGCTGGTGTACTGCGGCTATCAGCGGCTTGAAATTTCCGTGCGGATCGCCAGCGAATAAGATTTTTTTAGATAAGTCCACTGGGCTTTTAGCTGGGTGATAACTTATTTTGGATGATCTTCATAGTCGTAGTGTAGCCAAATTGTCCGAATTAAATTGCCCAAATTAAGCACAGAATGAGCCTTATTAAGGTTACGAGAATGTTACCACAACAAATTCGATAGGATTTCTGTATTATTGTAAGGATTTTAGGTTAAAATACGCGGTTTTCAAAACTTGGCTGGGCAGGATTTAGATTTGCCGCACTTAGTCGGCGCACTTGGCCAAGTTTAGAACCCTTAAGAGACGCTATCCAGGCGGGGTCTCCAAAAAAGTTTTCATGCCCACATATAGAGTAAAACTATGACAGATTTATCGCTTTACAGAAACATCGGTATATTCGCGCACGTTGATGCCGGCAAAACCACGACCACCGAGCGGATTTTAAAGCTGACCGGAAAGATCCACAAAATTGGTGAGGTGCACGACGGTGCGACCACCACCGATTTCATGGACCAAGAACGTGAGCGCGGCATTACCATACAATCCGCAGCGACTACCTGTTTCTGGAAGGATTATCGGTTTAACATTATTGATACCCCAGGCCACGTTGACTTCACCATCGAAGTGTACCGTTCCTTGAAGGTTCTCGATGGCGGTATCGGCGTGTTCTGTGGTTCTGGTGGGGTTGAGCCGCAATCAGAAACCAATTGGCGTTATGCGAATGACTCTGAAGTTGCTCGCGTTATCTACATCAATAAGCTGGATCGTATTGGGGCTGATTTCTATCGCGTGATTAAGCAGGTTGAACAAGTATTGGGTGCAGTGCCTGTCGTTATGACCTTGCCTATTGGCACCGAAGACCAGTTTGTCGGCGTTGTGGATGTACTTACCCGCAAAGCCTGGATATGGGACGATTCCGGTGACCCAATGAATTACCATATAGAAGATGTACCTGCCGATATGGTTGCGGACGTTGAAAAATGGCGCGAAAAAATGATCGACCAAGTTGCCGACCAATTTGATGATGTTATGGAACAATATCTGGATGGCGTAGAACCTGATATTGAGACCATCAAGCGCTGTATACGTAAGGGTACGATCAACCTCGATTTCTTCCCGACCTTCTGCGGTTCTTCTTTCAAAAACAAAGGTGTACAGTTAGTGTTGGACGGCGTTATCGATTACCTGCCTTGCCCAACTGAAGTTAAACCTCAGCCTGAAGTTGATCTTGAAGGCAACCCTACTGGTGAGTTTGCAATAGTCGATGCCAATAAGCCATTACGCGCACTCGCATTCAAGATTATGGATGACCGCTATGGCGCGTTAACTTTCCTGCGCATCTATTGTGGCAAGCTGGAAAAAGGCACCAACGTACTCAACACCTTCACTGGCAAAACCGAACGTATTGGCCGTATTGTTGAAATGCACGCCGATGATCGTAATGAATTGGATTCCGCACAAGCTGGCGATATTGTTGCGGTTTTGGGTATGAAGAATATCCAAACCGGACACACGCTATGTGATCCGAGATTCCCTGCAACATTAGAACCGATGGTATTCCCTGATCCCGTTATCTCGCTGGCGATTAGCCCGAAAGATAAAGCGGCATCTGAAAAAATGGGTATCGCATTGGGCAAAATGATTCAGGAAGATCCCTCTTTCCACGTAGAAACTGATGAAGACAGCGGCGAAACCATTCTTAAAGGTATGGGCGAGTTGCATCTTGACATCAAAGTTGACATCTTAAGACGTACCCACGGTGTAGATGTTATCGTCGGTAAACCACAGGTGGCCTACCGCGAAACCATTACCAAACTCGTTGAAGATGAATACACCCACAAAAAGCAATCGGGTGGTTCTGGTCAATACGGTAAAATCAACTACATCATTGAGCCAGGTGAGCCGGGTAGTGGTTTTGTATTTGTGTCAGCGGTTACCGGTGGTAACGTACCACGCGAGTACTGGCCTGCGGTTGAAAAAGGTTTTAAAAACATGTTGGACAAAGGCGTTTTAGCTGGTTTCCCTTGTTTAGATTTTAAAGTTACCTTAACTGACGGTGCATTCCATGCGGTTGACTCGTCTGCGTTAGCGTTTGAAATTGCTGCCAAAGCCGCATTCCGTCAAACCATTCCAAAAGCTGGCCCACAATTGATCGAACCGATCATGAAAGTGGACACCTTCACGCCGGATGCCCACGTCGGTGATGTCATCGGCGACCTTAACCGCCGTCGTGGCATGATTAAATCGCAAGATCCAGGTATTACGGGTGTGCGCGTAAAATCTGATGTGCCATTGAGCGAAATGTTCGGTTACATCGGTGATTTGCGTACCATGACATCTGGTCGCGGTCAGTTCTCCATGGAGTTCTCGCATTACATGCCGTGCCCTAAAAACGTGGCAGATGAAGTCATCAAGGAAGTTAACGAGCGCAATAAAAACAAGTAGTAATAAGCTGGGTTGATTCCCAGATTTCAGCTTACAGGTAGAGTGGATTAAGACATAACGCGGGACGGGGTTTAAACCCCGTCCCAAACGTTTGCTGGTTATTTTCTTGATCTATGCTGAAACGCTTCGGACGGGGCAACATGTCCAGTCCGGCTAATAGAAAAGGGAGGGTATATTCTGCAATCCATGCCGGAATGGCGTTCTCAAATCACTTCAAATTATCCGTCACATGCGGCTCAATCAGCTGATACATCATCTGGTGCATCTTGGGGCTACCAGCAATAACATTGCCTGATGTTAGATAGTTGTCATTAAAAGAAAAGTCAGTTACTACACCGCCTGCTTCCTTGATTAGCAAAATACCTGCCGCCATATCCCATTCCATTACGCCGATTTCCCAGAAGCCATCTAAACGACCTGCGGCAACATAAGCCAAATCCAGCGCGGCTGCTCCCGCACGGCGAATACCGGCGGCTTCTGTGGTAATGGCTTTGAACATACCGATGTAAGCATCTAAATGCAGGTCGGTCTTAAAGGGAAAGCCCGTGCCGATCAATGCACCTTTCATGCTGGTTTGGTTGGTCACCCGCAACCTGCGGCTATTTAACATAGCACCACCGCCACGTTTGGCGGTAAATAGTTCGTCGCGTAAGGGGTCATAAATAACGGCAACTTCCAATCTGCCTCTATATTTTAAGGCGATGGATACCGCATATTGCGGAAAGCCATGCAGGAAATTGGTGGTGCCGTCCAACGGGTCGATCACCCAGACAAAATCGTTGCCTTGGTGCAGTCCGCTTTCTTCGGCGAGAATGGCGTGGTCGGGGTAAGCTGTTCGGATGATATTGATGATTTCCCGTTCTGCTGCGCGGTCAACTTCGCTGGCATAGTCATTCTTGCCTTTTTGGTCGATATTGAGCTGGCCGATGTTGTCGGAGGAACGGAGGATGAGGTCGCCAGCACTGCGAGCAGCACGGATGGCGATATTGAGCATGGGTTGCATA
The DNA here is from genome assembly GCA_945861705.1 of Methylomagnum ishizawai. Lineage (GTDB taxonomy): Bacteria > Pseudomonadota > Gammaproteobacteria > Methylococcales > Methylomonadaceae > Methyloglobulus. The sequence goes on from CAMAVM010000011.1 coordinate 63,388, forward strand.
GGTTGATTGTATAATGAGCGGTTAGAAACCTGATTAGGATAACAAATCTTTTGATAAACTGGCTGCTTTTTTAAACAATGGAAGCGTTTCTTTCTAATATCAAGATTGTATTGGTCGAAACCTCGCATCCCGGCAATATCGGCGCGGTCGCCAGGGCGATGAAGAATATGGCGATGGGTAATCTTTGCCTGGTCAATCCCAAAATTTTTCCGAGTGCCGAGGCGACTTCAAGGGCTTCAGGTGCGGATGACATCCTGGCTTCTGTCAAGATTTACGAGACTTTGCCGGAAGCCATTGCCGATTGCCAGTTGGTGTTAGGGGCGAGTGCGCGTTGCCGGACGATAAGCTGGCCTGAGCTAACACCGCGTGAATGCGCGGAGAAAATCGTCATCCATGAACCGGGCAATCAGGTCGCTATCCTGTTTGGCCGGGAAAATTCGGGCTTGAAAAATCACGAATTGGACTTATGTCACCACTTGCTGCGGATTCCCTGCAACAGCGAATACAGTTCCCTGAATATCGCCGCCGCCGTGCAAGTCATTTGTTATGAATTATTTGTAGCTGCAGGCGTTCAGGAAACCAACAAAATCGGTGATAAAGGCGACATTCCGCTCGCTACGGCTGAACAAATGGAATCTTTTTATGGTCATTTGCATGAGGCTTTGGTGGATATAGGTTTTATGCACCCCGATAAGTCAAATTCTATCATGCGGCGTTTGCGCCGAATTTATAATCGGAATCAAATGGATAGTAAGGAACTAGATATACTTAGAGGTATTTTAAGAATGTCGCAAGGCAACAAAGCTAAAACAAAGCGGAGCCAATAATGTTAGAACGGATAAAAGAAGATATAGCCTGTGTATTTGGACGTGACCCCGCCGCCCAATCGGTACTGGAAGTCGTGACGGCTTACCCAGGATTTCATGCCGTGCAAATACACCGTATCAGCCATGCCTGTTGGAATGCAGGGTTTAAATTGCTGGCGCGAATTATTTCGCATATCAGCCGCTGGTTGACGGGTATTGAAATTCATCCCGGCGCACAAATCGGACGGCGGTTTTTTATCGACCACGGTATGGGTGTGGTGATTGGTGAAACCGCTATTATTGGCGATGATTGCACTTTATACCACGGCGTTACGCTGGGCGGCACGACCTGGAACAAAGGTAAACGCCATCCTACTTTGCATGATGGTGTCGTCATAGGTGCGGGTGCTAAAGTGCTGGGGCCGATTGAAATTGGGGCGGGTGCACGTATTGGCTCAAACTCGGTGATTCTTAAAGCCGTACCGGCGGGTGCAACGGTAGTCGGCATCCCAGGTCATGTCATTGATATGCAAGCTAAGGCAGACAAACCGCAATACGGCTGGCTGGATAGCAACCCTGAGCTGGACAAAGAGCCCGAAGCGCAAATGAAAAAAACCGAGCGTGACAAAATTGCCAGCAAAATGGGCTTTGATGCTTACGGCATGACCGCCGACATGCCCGACCCTGTCGCTTATGCCATCAACCACATGCTCGACCATATTAATTCGCTTGATGAACAAATAGCCGCCATGCAAAAAGCCATCAATGAAGCAGGGATTAACTGCGCGAATACCCCGATGTGTTCGTTGGAGGATTGCCAGATTGCAGATGGTTCGGCAAAGCGGGAAAAGATAGGGTAGGCAGCTCGTTCTCAAACTATGCTAGTTCCCAAGCTCCAGCTTGGGAACCCCTAATTTGAAGCTCTAGCTTCAAGCCAAATAAAGCAAGCAAGAGCTTGCAAAACAACATTCCCAAGCCGGAAGCTTGGGAACGAGCAATGTTTTTCAGTGCCAATGTCGCTATATTTGAAATTAAGGCTATTGCCTATCAGCGTAAACAAGTTGTTGGCAGCAGAAAGTGCTTTGTTGGAGTAATAATTCATTACCGTTGCCATCAAGGCATCTTGTATCAGGACGTTATTTTGTGCAACCCCGTCATTGCCGCGCAAGGCATTTATCTCGGCAATAAATTGAGCCAGTTTTCCATTGTTTATTCCTTGATTGTATTGCTCATTTAGTAACATCTTTAATAGATCTGGTGCAGATGAGCGTGAATCGTTACCAAACCAATTTGAATCCGTTAAGTAGGTGCCGAAATTAGGTAATTCGCGTATCAGTGTAGCGAAATCTTCGTTTACCTGCATGGCTGTCATCAAAGCCATCGAATGTCGATTAAGCGCACTTAAGTTTGAATCTCCCATTGAAATGTTAGTGTCCGAAGCGGATATTGTGGGAAAAGCAAATCTTATAGGCGCTAATATTTCACCTTCCAAATAAATATGGTTAACATTACTCTCCCGGAACGGGAATAGTACTCCCAAAGACAGATTATAGGTTGCAAAATCAAGATCAGTATAACCCCCAGCCAATAAGCTTAGTTCTAAAGCGGACAGAATTATTGAGTTAAGCGCAGTAAGCTGAAAAGGAGCTTCATCAAATACGGTTGCAGGCGTATCAAAAAATACCGCCATCAATGATGCCAGACCACCACCCAGAGAAGACCAGTAAAACTGAATGTCGCCCAGGATTGGCGGCTTTAATATCCAGATAAAAGCGCATGGCTTCATAGACTTGCTACGATGGAAGCTGTCCAGTAGCAGCTGAGTTACCGTATAACCAATCAACGCCGTTGTTAGTTCCTGTGTAAGAAATAACAATTTGGTTGCCATTTTTATAAGCACCCGCCGAGAAGCCAGAAAAATTATAATCAGGATTGTATGCTATCGCTGTCCAACCATTTGGCTTAGGAAGACTATTAATTTCTGAAGCGTTATATACTTGAGAAGCAAGTCACATTAATTCAAGTTCGGTCATTTTTTATCTCCATCTGCTGAAATCATTTTGTAAATTTGGCTAGCTTCATCAAAGACGCAACGTTTTTTGTTGTTTAACGGCGGTACTTGACTTCGGTTTTCTGCTTCAAAGTATTTTGGTGATAACTGATATGAACCTACTTGCCTGTAAACCCATACAACACTTGCACGGCTTATTTCTTTTTCTGCAAGCTCAACGATGCCACTCAAAGAATTTCTATCAGCTGATAAATATAAATTGCTGCCAAGTACAGGAATACGTTGATCGGTTAATGGTTTTTCTACCCATTTATCTTGCTCAAACTGATAAGGCACATAGCGAATGCAACGTTCACCTACCCCACGAAGCGTATAGATAACCCAAGTTTTTGAATCAGTTAAATCAAACACTAAAGGAAGTTCGGCATTGCCAGCAGTTGTTAAATCCTTTTTTTGCGATTGCCATTCAATAGACTTGCCTTTATTGAATGGATCATTAAATCGGATACTATATTGAATCGGATAACTACTTTGGCTTCCTGATACTCAGTCGCCCCCACCACACATATGCAAGGCTGTTCGTTCAACGGTTATCACTTCACCTGTTCGTAACTTGACTTCTTCACGCCAAGAGACATTGCCTTTGCATTTTGGCAGAGCTAAACATGCCAACTCCAAAAAACCAAAGATAAAATATCGTTGGGTTGGCGTGAGTTTGTTTATGTAATTTCCTTTATTCATTCCTGACCTCATTTTTCAAAGTTGCAAGACAGTAAGATGTAATAACCATCGGGTATCGACCGAAGGAATTTGTTTAACCACTAAACTACGCCTTTGTTTCATAAAATAGATCCTGACAAATCATTTTTAGCATTAATTAATCTTGTTTCTAGCCTTAACCATCCCCTACCGCTCCATAGCGGTCGGCTATCGGCTCAATCCAGTCATACGTTCGCACAAGGCATCCGCCAATCAAATTGTGCGGCAGTGTATTAAAAAAGCCACCCTGCCTATCCGTATGAACACCTAGACCCTTACATAAGCGGCATAAGGTGGTTTAGGTTTGTGGGTTTCCCCACCTGTCGGTCAATCCGGTAATCGGTCTTGGGATTTGCTTTAAAAGGTAAGCCCCTGGACGCGCCTTTCCAGTGCCGATTGATGTCTTGCGGCAGGTTTCGTCCAATGAATCTGGGGGTTTTTGATGGTACTGATACTAGCAGAACCCCACAATTGTGCTATAAGTGCATGATAAATAGGGAGGCAGGTCACACTATTTTTTCTGGTTATCCGAACCGGTTCACACAATTGTTTAATCCATCGCAGAAACACAGCACCAAACTGGATACATACCCAGTCTTTGACATAGTGTAGGGCTTACACACGATTAACGCAGCTTTTTATCAAATACCTCATTGCATCCCTAATCATCAGGGAATCTCAGCTAATTCAAAAAACTCATTCCTGCTGTACAAGCAAACTTGCGTCGCTGGCAATTGGTATCACTGATTCACACAAAAATAAGACAGCCAGTGTGGTGAATCGTCACATCCACTCGATAGTTTGTGCAACATAGTCATCGCTAAAGCCCGTATTACTTCCAAATTTGAGACTCATATCACATTAAAAAGCTACCGATTGATACCTGGTTCACAGAAATTATTCTGAGCAGTACGTATAATTTTTAGCAACTGGAAAGCAGCATAACAAGAGCTGAATTTCCATCGGAACAGGATTTAGTTGGGCAAGGATTCACGCAACCAGGAATGAAAAGGACAAACTGCGTTATTCACTTTTTAATAGGGATAAGAATCATGAAAAAAATTATTGCACTAGTAGTATTGGCTTGTTTGTATACCACCGCCAATGCTGCAACCTACTCATTTAATGTTGCTGCGGGTTCAAACGTTGGTAGCGGCTCTTTAGTGACTGATGCAACTGGTTTTGCGACCAGCGGCTCTCTGGTTATGACCAGTGGAGCGGATATGGGTACTTATGTGTTGTTTTCTGGTGGTGTATCGCCAACATATAGTCCCTATAATGCGTTTATATTCGACAATATGACCTATAACGGCTCAGCTATAGACCTCGATTGGTATGGCTTGTTATTTGTTGGCAACGGGCTTGAAATCAATATCTGGGGCAATGGTGCAGGTAATCCCTATTCGTTTTGGTCTCATAATGGTAGCGGATACAATTTTAGCTCCGATGCGGCAGCGTTCGCGATGACGGCGGCCACACCTATCCCAGCAGCGGTCTGGTTGTTTGGTTCAGCCCTGGTAGGCTTGGCAGGGATTGGTAAACGCAAACAGGGAAAAGTGTTAATTGCCTGATTTGACAAAATATTCTGGTATTGGCTTCATGATTTAACTTGCCGCCCTTCGGGGCGGTTTTTTATTTGAAACAATCCTACAGCTACGAATTAGGACAATGTCACAGCCCACTGGATTCAATTTCCGCTTCATCCGGTAAGAAACCGCCAGCCTGCATACTCCACAAGCGATGATACAAACCTTGCCGAGCCAAGAGTTGGCTGTGTTCGCCATCTTCGACAATACGTCCCTGATCAAACACTAAAATCCGATCCAAATGGGCAATCGTAGACATACGGTGTGCAATGGCAATGACCGTTTTACGACCCATGGCGCGATCCAAGTTTTCTTGGATGGTTTTCTCAGTGATTGAATCCAAGCTAGAAGTGGCTTCATCCAAAATCAGGATGGGTGCATCTTTTAAAATCACCCGCGCAATCGCAATTCGCTGACGTTGCCCACCGGATAATTTCACGCCGCGCTCACCTACCAAAGAGCTATAGCCTTCAGGCATGTTGCGAATAAATTCATCGGCATGTGCCAAACATGCCGCAGTTTCGATGGCCTCATCGTCAATCTCCAAGCGGCCATAGCTGATGTTTTCTTTCAGGCTGCGATGGAACAAGCTGGGGTCTTGCGGGATTAAACTCACCTGTTCATGCAACGAATCTTGCAGAACCTGGGTAATGTCCATGCCATCGATTAGAATCTGCCCACTTTGCGGCTCATAATTTCGCAGCATTAAACCGACAAAAGTCGATTTACCAGAACCTGAAAATCCGACGAGCCCTACTCGCTGCCCCGGCTCAATCACAACATTAAAATTGTCGAAAACGAGTTGTTTAGGGTCATAACCGAAACACACATTGCGGAATTCAATACGGCCTCGCGTGATCTTAAGTGGCAATGCGCCAGGTACATCCACAATCTCGTGCTGTTGTACGATGGTGTCCAAGCCATTCGCAATATTGCCCACATATTCGAAAAACTCCAAAAACCGCCGCGATAGGTTGCGGGCATCACTAATGATCAATAAAGCCAACCCAATGCACATGGTAAAATCACCAACGCTAATCAAACCGCTGTCCCACAAGGTTAAGGCATAATACACCGTACCCACTTTCAATAATGCAGCGGAAATAAATTGAAACCAACGTACCCGCTCCATATACCAAAACGTGCGGCGTGCGGTCTGCACTTCCGTTTCCAAAAAACCGTCTAGATATTCCCGTTCAAACTGTAACCGTGCAAACAACTTGGCATTCAGAATATTGGTGACCGAATCAACAATCTTGCCATTCACCTGGCTACGAGTCGCTGCGTAACTCTGTGCATAAGGTTGACAGCGCGTTGCCAACCAATAGGAAAGCAATACGTAGACCAATACCCAGCCTGCGACCATTAAGCCTAAACCTTGGTGCACTTTTAACAACAAGGTAGTGGACACGGCAAAGGTAATCAATATAGGCCAAAAGTCGCATAGCACCGCCCAGACTGTGTGGTTGACGCTCATTGCCGTTTCACTAATGCGATGGGCTAAAGCCCCCGCAAAATGACTGCCAAAATAACGCGGTGCGTGGTATTGCAAATAGGCATAAAGAGTTTTGGTCGTGCGCTGGCGTAAGCGTGGCCCCATGATAATCAATACCGCACCACTGGCGCGGCTAAACAGTATTTCTGCAATGTTTAACCCTGCCAATAGCAGTAAAGGATAATGCAGATTCTGTAATACTGCGCCGCTTGGACTCTGGGCAACACCATCCATAATGGCTTTGATAGCATAGGGTACCAGGATACTGCCTATCGCTTGCCCAGTCTCAAAAATTAACATCAACAGCAGTAGACCCCGAAAGCGAACTAAACAGTATAAAATGAATTTAACGATACTTGTGGGCAAAGAAGGTGCGTCTGCTGCTCGTTGGAAAGGTGCTTTTTGGGGCATGACTCAAGAAATATCGGAGAAGTGTTTGGAATTATACTGGAAGGCAATGCAATCCAGAATTAGTAAAGCAGGAACGGCTTCTAGTTCATTGTTTTATAAAAAACTAAAAGATATTATCTTAATGCTTGAATGATTACGTTTACGGCGGTTTCCTTAAATATCCTTCAACAAACAATTTTGTTTAGAAGTTTCCATTAATTTCCTGAAATCATTGGCAGCATCTATAAACAGTGATTCCTGGTTAATATCAGGCAACTTATTTTGACCGCATTGTTCTAAGGCATTAATTATAAAAGCAATCGTCAAAATATTGGTGTCAACGGCGGGTTGGTAAACATCATCCTCTGCTTCGAGAATATTGAATTCGACAAGGATATGGCTTGCCGTTAATTTCAATAATATCGGCTGGACAATGGCGATTGGGATAAGCAGTCTTGCCGCTATGTCATCTGCCGTTAATGGTTGATTCAAGTGGCTAAAATTCTTGACCAGCAAATGGGTAATTTGCAGGGCAATGATTTTTTGCAGGGAAAAACTGATGTTGGAAAATCGGTTATTGTTCCGGTAGTTTTCATAATATTGCAGAAAAAATGCGACCTCACAACCAAACAGAACGATCATCCAACCCACTTGTAGCCAGACGACAAATAAGGGTAACGCGGCAAAGCTGCCGTAAATGGCATTATAGTTGGACACGCCGATCTGTAGGCTGAGATAAGCCCATTGCAGCAGATAATACAGAATACCTGTCACCACACCGGCAATCAGCCCCGGTCTGAAACTGATTTTATGGTTAGGCATAAAGATCAACGTAAAGGTAAATAAACCGATCATCAGCAGTAAAGGCAGCAAGCCTAGTGCTTTAATAACCAGCCACGTACCAAATTCCGGTAATTCAATAACGGTTATTAACCAGGTTATCTCAGTGTTCAGGAGTACCGTAATGCTGCTGGACGCTATCAATATGATGGGAGCTAACAACATTAGGGATAAGTAATCGCTAAATTTACGGTTTAATGGCCGCCCCCTAGGTATTTTCCAGATGTGGTTGAAGGATTCTTCAATATTGCCAATCAGGCTGATAATAGTCCAAAACAGCACGACAATACCAATCCCTGCAACCACCCCGCCTTTCGTGCTGTCAAGCAAGTTTTGTGCAAAACTGATTAGCTGTAATACCAGCGTATCTCGCTCAGGAGCTTGCTCAATCAACCGTTCCGTCAACGTCTTCTCAAAACCGAAGCCTTTGGCAACACCAAACAGCATGGCAATGACGGGCACTATCGACAACAGGCTATATAATGTTAATGCCGATGCCCTGAGCGGACACAGGTCGCGGGTAAACCCTTGGGCAGACAACAGCGCTATTTTTAGCGACTTGATGATTGCTGCTTTAAATGGCGGCAGTTTTTGTTCGTGTAACAGCCATATTTCGTCTTTAACGAAACTGATTATATTGTGTTTCATCGGCTGCTCTTGTATTTTTGAAGTATGTTGTCGGGTTATACGCTACGCTAATCTGGCCTACGATTTTTTTTCGGTAACTTCATGGATACCAAAAAAGTCAGGATAAACAGCAACACAGCCAAAGTTTGCATCGCCATAACAGGATCAACCTGGTGCGCGGTGGCAAAGGTATAAGTGCCGACAGCGGCGAGCATCGCCAAGTTCTGGAAAAAATTTTGTAACGCAACCGCGCTGCCGCTGCCGATGCTTTGTTGGCCTAGTTCTTGTAGTGCGGCATTGATCGGCACAATAAATATTCCCCCCATCATCCCGATAACAAACAACACACAACGTGCCGGTAACAGGCTATCGGTAAAGCTCAATACGCAAATAAACACCGCCATGATGTAGGCAGGGATTCTGGCGCGGCGCAGGTGTTCCAATGGTATCAGGCGCGGGACGATAGCGGAACCTGCGATGATGCCAACAGCGAGGAATAAGGTGAGCTGGGCAATCTCGGTGGCATTTTTCGACATCAAGACCAATGGTGCCCAAGCGACAATAATCACCCTCAGCGTGGCTGCCGATGCCCAAAATAAGGATGCACCCAAAATGGCAAAACGCGAACGTGGCGTGGTAAAAAATTGGCCTATTTGTTTGCCGAATTCAATAAGTTGGGATGTCGAAGATTCTGTTTTGGCAATACGAACAGGTAAAAACAAGGTAATAAAGGCAGAAGCAATAAACAGAGCTATGGTTAATGTAAGCGCCATCGTTACGGAGTAATCCGCCAGTTTCGCGCCCACCACCATGCCTAATAGGATGGCGAGTATGGTAGAGCCTTCAATCCAGCTATTGGCTTTCACCAAGAATTCGTGCCCTGCAAGTTCAGGCAGGATGCCGTATTTGGCGGGGCTGTAAACTGCCGCGCCCATACCGACGATACAATACGCCAGGAGCGGTTCGACCTTACAGAGCAAAAGCACTGCGCCCGCCGCCTTTATCAAATTGGCGATAATCAATACCCTGGATTTGGCGTGGTTATCCGCAAACCCACCCACCCACGGCGCGAGTACCACAAACGCCACTAAAAATGCGCTTTGCAAGGCAGGGACGTACCAAGTCGCTAACTCATGTGAGTGCATCACCATCGCAATCACCGTGAACAAAATGGCATTGTCGGCAAACGCAGACAAAAACTGGGCGATTAACAAGGGGTAAATTTGTTTATTCATGATGATAGCGTAGATGAAATCGAAAACATTACCGAAGATTGCTGATGTTAACGACTATAAACAAACTGGGGCTAATGTACAATTTTAATCAAAAAAGGTACTGGTTTGTAAACTAAGGAAACCCTTCGACAAGCTCATGGAAAGCTGTAAAATATTGATTTTAAATATGTATTAGCATATTGCTCAGTTCGTAGGATTTCAACGTGGTACCAAAGCCCATCTGTCGGTAAAGCATGAGTGACGGGGTAACATACTCCGTAGCGCGGAAGACCCACTGTAGACCGTCGGGTGGAACGAAGAGTTAGACCTCGGGTACACGATCATAGCCTGACACGCCTAGCCACTCAATACGGCAGAAACCAGCATCGCGAAGGTATGCCACAGCCTCACGAAAGATAGGAAGACTGAACTCCTTAGGTGTGATGCCCCGAAGTAGTGAGCCTTGCTCAATATGCAGGAAGTACACAGCATCTGGCTCTGACACGTAAGTACGGGCGATTATGGAGATTGACGCATCTGAGAAGCTGTAGAGATCGTATTCGTATCGCCATTCGTAGAGACCATTGGTGTCAGGTTCACAGGTATCGACATAGCGAGACTTCTCGACGTGCATGGGGGACTAACGATAAGCTAAACGATGCAGTGCGACTTTATCACGCAGCATCCAGCGACTGAAAGGAGCGAGGTTGAGCGGGATGTTTACCATTGCCACTTGCCTTGCCCTTTGATGAGTACCTTCGAGCTGCGGTTTACTACCAAAGCACCATCGGGTGTAACCCTGTACGCGACGTTGCCATTTTTGAATTCGTAGCCTTCGTGGCTACAAGGGGTAACTAAATCAGGACACATGTGCATGATTGCTTTGCCCGTGAGAGTGATTGACTGTCGGTTTTTCCGTAACGCCTAAAATATTTGAAATTTCACCATCCCCGTAAGCTTCCTTCTTTGACAGGATAAGCGATAACTTTTCTTTAATTTCGCCGAGGTGACCGCTATGACTTTGAGTGCTTTTGTTTATGACCTTATTTTTGTGTGTCCGCCCATCCTTTTCAAGTCTCGCCTTAAGTACCGTGTTCTCCTGCTTAAGCGCAGCATTCTCCTTTTCGAGCAACGCTATTTGTTTTTCAGAATCAACAAGCCGTTCTTTATAGATGGCAGACAATGGAATTTCTTTAAGCCAGTCAAGGATAGCCATATATGCGTTTCCGAAATGCCTAACGTAAAAGTAAGGGGCGCGCCGGATGACAAAGTTTAATAAAGCCGACGAACCCAAATAAATGACCAACCTTCAAAAGCGCCTTCGTCCGGCGCGTCCCTTTGACTGGCATGTTAGGCCACATAAATACTTTCCCTTATAGGAGTTTTAGTATGACAGATTTGTAAAGCCATATTACAGCGCTTATTAATACCAAAATTAAAGGTAGCAGTAAAATTGCATAAACCCACTTAATTTTAGTTTTTTTAGACACCCCGTTAAGAATGAACCCAATGATGAAAATGGTGATTCCAGCAGGAATTGTTAATGGTAGGCCAGAAAAGCCAAAAATTAACAATAAACCAAGTACCAATACAGTCGGTTTCTCGACCTGGACGGGAAGGTAAGTGCAACTATGGGATTGAAGGTTACAATCAAATAATATGCCAAACAGCATTCCCAGAATAAAAATGATAATTGGAAAAAGTCCAATACTTAAACTAAAGAAAAGAAGCCGGGAAACCCAGTTTGTGCTCTGAGCAGCTAACCCAGCCGGACGGGGCATGTTGCCCCGTTCGTAGGGTTTCAACGTGGTTCAAAAACGCCACCGTCGGCAAAACGTAAGTGACGGGGTACATACCCCGTCACGCGGAAGAGTACCAACACCAAATATCCAGACTGTAGATTTATAGAGTTGATAACGAATCATGTTGCCTAACGCAGAGCTAAGGGGCGGTTTGCCCGATGATAACGACAACGGAGACGACAAATGACTGATAAATCACAGGATTTAAAGAACGCACTGGGGCAAAACGTCCCTTTGAGCGACATGTTAGGTATGAATAATGGGGATTTGAACACACCATTAAAAATTAACAACATAAAAAATTACCAAACCAGAATTAGATGTGCCCGCGAAGATTTGATGTTGGCAAAAGAAAGACACGGCGAAAACTCCGATGAATATAAAAAGCAACTGGAACGTTCATTTTCATTTATAAGGGGAATATTTGTTGAAATTCTCTGTGTTTCTGAGACCTGTTTCAATAACCTTCTTTTTGATAACAAGAACCAAACCACTCAAATTGACCAATAGTTTTAAGAGCCGCATTAAACAACAACCTTTCCTCTGGGTCGCCAAGTTGAAGGTCAGTGCTGTACTCAAACGAACAAAGGCAAGCATTTGAATCATAGAAAACATTTTTTACAAGATGATGCACATTCTCAACAGCAGCAGCCCTAGCAAACAAAATCATTTCGGCGAGTTCGTGCGCCCTACCATGCCTGGTGCATATCTCTATACCAAAGGCGGACATAGCATCAACGTTTACTTGCTGAACTTTTTCTTCAAAATAATCAATCATGGGTTTGTTCCTGTAATACCTAACGTGGAGGTCACCGGCCTTGCGCGGCTTTTCGCGCAAGGTCCGTGTGGACCGCAGGGTTAGAACGCATTACTTCACCGCCGGTGGTTGACCACCACGTAGGACCTGAACGGCTGGATCATTTGCAAGCACTTGCACCTCGATTCTCCGCCCAGTATTTGTTCCGAGATATGGCTTCATAGCGGTAACCATGTATGGAACGACAAGCCGAAGATCACCGCTTGAACCAGTGCTCACAACACTGGTCTTCCATACCTGTGTCATTTTCTTTTCCTTTATATAGGTCGGCACGTCGTAAGCGTCCAGATATAGAAATCTGGAGTACACCGTATCTGCTCCGACATGCGTTGTTGACCCTGTGACGCCGTAAGTTGGCGTGTATGTGGTGGTGCCGGAGTAAGTGGCCATGCCCCCATAGGAAGACACTGTCCCGTAGGTGTTTGACGAGGACACGCCCGTTTGTCCCCAAGTAGGAAGTGAATACGTGTATTGATAGGTTTGGGGATCGCCTATCGCGTAGGCTAGAAAAATCGCTACGTCTGCATCTTGCAACGCCGCGGCCTTGACGAATCCCTTCTCGGACAAGACCTTTTCTACGTAAGCCGCGAATTCTTGAAACTGTAGATCGCCAGCCTCGACTCCCTTTCCGCCGGGCAATAGGACGTACCGCTTCTTAGCGACTGCGTCAGCTTGGGCAAGCGAATCAACGTTCGACAATAACCGGGTTGGCTGCATGCCGGCGCAACCCGACAGAAAGGCGACCCCCATAAGCAGCGATGCCAAAAAAATGTTTTTGAGACGCATGAAGCCTTCTTTGTGCGTGGTGTATGCGTTCTAACGTAGAATTAACCGGCTCCGCGCTTTTGCGGAGTCCGAGTTGAATGTCGGGTTAGGCCACGATGCATGGTGGAACCCATTGTTCTATGCTGCTGTGACCACGCGGAAGTAAAAGCTCGATACTTCTCTTTCCCCGCTGAATTTGGCTGATTATGGGATGCTCAGGGTTATTCCGGCTCTCTGTGTCTGGGCCGTAGAAATACCCACAGCCACCATCGCGCGTAGCGCGAAATCTGTTGTTGATGCTTTCAATGACCTGCGCTGAGTCGGAAAAAACAAAAGTTCCGTAATGGACGTTCGTGCTCCAAAGAACGCCAAGACCATTTACGTCGTTATCAAATATGGCGCGAACATTCGAGATGCAGCGTTGAATCCAGTACGGCCAGAGGACGCACTCAATACCAAAGTGGCTTTCAGCTTCTGCCTTGCGAATTGACGGATGCTCAGGGCTTGAGTTGTATTGCGATGGTGCGAAATGACTCGGGCCGTGAAATTCAACGAGTTTTGAAATACCATCAACCGAAACTTTCAGATCGACGCGCCTCCTGCCCCAAGGCACCTGATGCTCTACGGTGGCGTTTGGATACGCAAGCTCTATCAATTTCACGAGGATCATTTCATCAAGGCTTACGCTAGCATTTCCGATTTTGGCAGGTGGGGAATTGGGTATAGCACTTGCGTACCAAAGTTTTTGAAGTTCACGTTCGTCAATGGCCTCGATGCCGTTCCAGTTTTTGAACGGGACTGATTGAACGTCACTCTCGGTTACGCCGAGAATTTCGACAACATCGCTTTTGCTCAACATTGAGCCCACGCATGAGTCGCTGCTGTGGAGTTCAAACAAGCCTTGGGGGCGACCGAGGATTCCCATATGTGATTGGCCTAACGCAGAGCTAACCGGGCGCGCCCCGCAGGAATGAAGATGGAAACAAAGATTGATGACGCGCTCCGGTTGAGCGGAGGGTTAGGCATCATTTTACAGGAGATTGGCATGGGTATTTATTATGTAATTGCTTGCGATGAACTAAAAGAAAAAATTGAGCCTGGGAGCATTAACAATCTGGGTATTAAACAGCGCGCAATCGCTCACCCAGATCACCCGTTTGGTCCGGTATCTGTTTTTGCTCTCGTTACAAGATGGAGAGACAAAGCTGCGCGGGTTTTGAACGACGGCGGCGATGATCCTGGATACTTCGAGTACACAGATGTTACACAACAGATTATTGATGAGTACAACTCGGAGTATAGGACCGCGTTGAAGTTCACCGGCGACGATGATGACGCATAACGTTCGAGCTAAGCTGGCGACAACGGCATGGCGCGCTGGACGGCAAGCGCAAAATGGGCCGCAGGCCCAGCGCTTGATGGCCAGCGTGACATGCCGTTGGCGCTCAGCTTGAGCGAGGGGTTAGGCCTCGCTGCGCAAGTGCTTGCAAAGCGCTTGACAAGCACATAGCAAGCGCTTAGAGTGCTTACTACGCGCTGCTTGAGCGTGGGCGATGAGCGAGGGACAACCATGAAGACTATTGATGTTGAAGACGATGTGTACCACTACATAGCTGCGCAAACCAAGGAGATCGGCGAGCCTGCAACAAGCATTCTTCGGAGGCTGCTAGGCGTGCCTACCAGTGCCCAACCCGCCCAACCTAAAGCAGCGATGGTAGCGGCGCAACTGCATGAGTTGGCATTGCTGCTTGCGCAGCCCATGTTCTCTAGTTCGACGACTGCAGTGGCCCGGATGCTCCGGATCTTCAGGGAGGTTCATGCGCAGAAGAAGCAGGATTTTGCAAAGGTGCTCCAGATCCAGGGTCGCAATAGAGCTTACTTTGCAAAGAGCGAACATGAAATTTTGAAGTCAGGAAAGAGCACCCAGCCTCGCGAGATTGAAGGTACTGGATTCTGGGTAATGACGAACTCGCCGACGCAGCAAAAGCAGCAGATGGTCCGCGAAGTGCTCGAAGTGCTTGGGTACAGCCCAGCTGCCACTAAGGCGGCAGTCGCGGTGATTCAATAATCGTGGTGCCGCCAAGGCCTTGTTCTGCGAGGCCTAACGTTTAAGCTAATCGGCATTTTGCGGCATGCGGTATTTGGGCGAGAATGAAACGATGCCGAAATACCGCATGCCGCAAAATGTCCGGCTGAGCGAATGGTTAGCCATCACTGCGGCAAAATTCCGTCAACAACTTCAACCCCGAGCAAATTGCTCAGGGCCTTCAATTTTGATGGCAGATTGGATTCAAGTACCAGAATCGCTCGGGCATCGCATGTTCTAGACTGCGACAGCAGTACCGCATCAAGAATGGCTTGATATTTGACGCATTGAAATATTCCTCGAACAATATCAGGCTCGGCAGACAGTCTTGACTTTACTTCGACGGCAAACCACTGCTTAGCTAGATTGAACGAAACATCTAGTGAATCGCCGGATGGAAGCCTGAACTCTGTTGTGCCGATTGTTGAAGACGCGGGAAGCCCAACTATTTTCGGGTTCTTGGCGACGTAGTCCTTGAGTCGTTTGTGTTCAGGACTTTCACCACCGCCGAGGTTGCCTGATGCTTTGACTAGTTCTACTGCGAAATTGACTTCAGCCGGCTCGAGTTCCAAGTCTTCGAGTACACAGGCCCAGTGAGGGTATGCATAAATATGTTGCAGCTCAGCCTGCACTATTTCTCGTCTTCTTCGCAATGGAAGCTTGGAGAAATCCTCTTTTGAGATTAGAAACCAGCCAATCCCTTCTCCCGGAATGCCTGTCGCTTTGTTGACGACCAAGCACTGGATAGGTGGAATCTTCTCCTTCCACTTCTTTGAGAGTTGCAACATGGCTTGACCAACGCTGCCGAGCACATAGTTGAGATTTCTGGGATTTGGCATGCCCAACTCTTCTGCCAGATCAGAGTAGAAAATTGACTTACCGGCAGTAGCTTGTCTAACCAATAGAGGTAGCGCGGCGCGAGCGCGTTCTTGATACAGCTTATCGCCAGAAATTGAGGAGGCAGTTTTGGCCGTGGTGGGCATCGGTGACTTTCTGTGATGGCTAACGTGGAGCTCAGGGGCGCTGCGCGGCTTTATCGCGCAGCGTCCCTTGGAGCGCAGGGTTAGAACTTAACGCGACCATTCTTGGCATTTGCTTTGCTGCCCAAACATATCTGAACTCCGACTATCTTGCCCAGTGAAACCAAGACCCTCGCACACGACTTTTATTCTTCGTCCCAAAGACGAATGAAGCTGGTGAAACGGCGTATCGGTATCAATCGCGGCCAAGGCATCAACGTAGCGACGTTGGTTTCTATGCGCTAGCTCCCTAATTACTAAGTGGGAATCAAACGGTGCGTTGAGTGATTCAACTACTTCGGTTATTGCAACATCCCAATCTTCCATATCGCTTACCTTTTCTGATGAGTTCTAACTACAATTAGACATCCCAATAGACGCAAAACATTGCGTCATCAGTTTGTCTAAACTTTTATAAAAATGTAAAATAACTTTAATTTCATTCATGTGTGAGAATTTAGCACACCCTAAGATAAATGCAATACCTTTCAGAAAATTTACCCGTACAAGCACCCAAACTGCTCGATAAAGCTAGGGGGAAAATCCATTTAACCCGTGGCGTAAAAGGGGCGATAATTGCGTTGCGCCGTATGGGTTTGAATAAAAACGGTGTGCATTGTGTACTTTTAACGCTTCACTAAGGTAACTGTAATATGAAAACATCACTGTCTGAGCGTATCACAACCAATCCTGAAATTTGTCACGGTAAACCCTGTATCCGCGGCTTGCGCTATCCTGTTGAAACCGTTCTAGAATGGTTGGGTTCAGGCATGAGTGCGGAAGAAATTCTTGACGATTACCAAGATATTGAACACGAGGATATTCTGGCTGCCCTTAGTTTTGCATCCCGCGTGGTCAAGATTAAACGTATCGAGATGTTAGCGGCATGAATTTTCTTGTCGATGCACATTTGCCACGTCATTTGGCTTTGCTACTGAAAGAGCATGGCTACGATGCTATTCATACTTTGGATTTGGCGGAAGGTAATCGAACGACAGATAGCCGAATCAATGAATTATCAGTGAGTGAACAGCGCGTTGTCATCACCAAGGATGCTGATTTCGTCAATTCGTTTTTGATATTGAAACAACCTTATAAGCTGTTGCTGGTTTCTACTGGGAATATATCCAACAAGGAGCTTATGGGGATATTTGCGAAGAACTTGCCTCAGATTATTTCGGCACTGACTATTTATGATTATCTGGAATTGACTCGCATTTCTTTGATCGAGCATGGATAACTGATGCAGACACGTGACGCAATGCAATACCCTTCAGAAAATTTACTTGTGCAAGCGCCCAAGTTGCTCGATCAAGTCAGGGGAAAAATCCGTTTGAAACATTACAGTATCCGTACCGAGCAGGCGTATACGGATTGGATTAAACGTTTTATCCTGCATTTTGGCAAGCGGCACCCGCGTGATATGGGCGCGGCGGAAGTGGAGCAGTTTTTGACGCATTTGGCGGTGAATGGCAATGTCGCCGCGTCTACGCAAAATCAGGCCAGGTGCGCTTTGTTGTTCCTTTATAAGGAAGTGTTGGCGATAGAATTGCCTTGGCTGGATAATGTGGCGCAAGCCAAAACGCCTAAGCGTTTACCTGTGGTGTTGAACCGTGATGAGATTCAGGCGATTTTGTCGCGCTTGAGCGGTACGCAATGGTTGATTGCCAGCTTGCTGTACGGGACGGGAATGCGGATTATGGAATGTTTGCGCTTGCGGGTGCAGGATATTGATTTTAAACGCCGTGAGATTTTGATCCGTGACGGCAAGGGGTTTAAGGACAGGGTGACGATGTTGCCCGTATCTTTGTCGGCAGCATTGCAAGCGCATCTCGCCAAGGTGCGGACGTTGCACGAGGGCGATCTGGCGCAGGGTTTCGGCGCGGTGTACTTGCCGTATGCCCTTGAACGCAAATATCCCAATGCGGCAAAGGAGTGGATTTGGCAGTATGTGTTTCCTGCGGCTAAAGTTTCAACTGATCCGCGTACTCAGGCGGTGCGTCGTCATCATGTGCAAGAACAGGCGATACAACGGGCGGTTAAGCAAGCGGTGCGCGATGCGGACTTAACAAAAGCAGCCACGCCGCATACGTTTCGGCATTCGTTCGCCACCCATTTGCTGGAAGGCGGTTACGATATTCGCACGGTGCAGGAGTTGCTTGGTCATGCGGATGTCAGTACGACGATGATTTACAC